>DATFBY010000080.1:0-14894 GCA_035253585.1 Gemmatimonadaceae bacterium
CGGCCGCCCCAGGAACGCGCATCGGCGAGCCGAACGTGGTGGCCATGGCGTTCTTCTTCGCCTTCATCGCCGTGACGCTGGGCATCACTTATTGGGCGGCCCGGCGGACGAAGACGACCGAGCACTTCTACGCAGCTGGCCGCTCCGTGAGCGCGGGCCAAAACGGATTCGCGTTGGCGGGGGATTACATGAGTGCTGCGTCCTTCCTGGGGATCGCGGGCCTCGTTTCTACAACCGGCTTCGACGGCCTGATCTACTCGACCGGATGGCTCGGCGGCTGGCCTGTGGTGCTCTTCCTCATCGCCGAGCCGCTTCGAAATCTCGGTCGCTACACCTTCGCCGATGTCGTCGCGGCGCGTCTCAACCAGGCACCGGTCCGCATTGCCGCGGCGACGGGAACGCTGGCGACGGTGATCTTTTATCTGATCGCGCAAATGGTCGGCGCGGGCGGGTTGATCCGCCTGATGTTCGGCATCGACTACGAGCAGGCGGTGGTGATCGTCGGCGCGGTCATGATCGCCTACGTGCTGTTCGGCGGGATGATCGCCACGACGTGGGTGCAGATCGTCAAGGCCGGACTCCTGTTGACCGGCGCGTTTCTGCTCGCGGTGCTGGTGTTGGCGCGATTCGGCATGAGCCCCGCGGCGCTCTTCGGCGCGGCGGCCGAACGCTACGGCGCCGGCGTCTTGGCTCCCGGGAAGCTGGTGTCGAATCCGCTGGACGCCATCTCGTTAGGCATGGCCCTGATGTTCGGCACGGCTGGATTGCCGCACATTCTCATGCGCTTCTACACGGTGCCGGACGCCCGGGCGGCGCGCACCTCGGTGTTCTACGCGACGGGACTCATCGGGTTCTTCTACCTGATGACCTTCGTGCTCGGCTTCGGTGCGATGGTGCTCGTGGGACCAGATACGATCCGCGCGGTCGACCGCGGCGGGAACATGGCCGCGCCGCTGTTGGCCGAGATGCTCGGCGGCACGCCGTTCCTCGGCTTCATCGCGGCCGTGGCGTTCGCCACCATCCTGGCGGTGGTTGCGGGGCTCACGCTGTCAGGCGCGGCCGCGCTTTCGCACGACCTCTGGGTGAACGTCGTCAGGCGCGGTCATGTCGACGCGAGCGAGCAGCTGCGCGTGGCGCGCGCCGCAACGTTGCTCCTCGGCGTGGCGGCGGTGCTGTTGGGAATCACCTTCAAGGGGCAGAACGTCGCCTTCATGGTGTCGCTGGCCTTCGCCATCGCGGCGAGTGGCAACTTCCCTGCTCTCCTGCTCTCGATCTTTTGGCCGCGATTCACGACGGCCGGCGCGGTTAGCAGCATTACCGTGGGTACGCTGTCGACGCTGCTGCTGATCTACATTTCGCCGGCAATTCAGGTCGACGTCCTGCAACGCACGAGCGCCGCCTTCCCGCTCAAGAATCCGGCGCTGGTCACCATCCCGCTGGCCTTCGCTACCGGGATTCTCGTGTCACTCGTTAGGCGAGAGCCGGCCGCCGAGCGGAAGCACGGGGCGCTGGCACGTCGGATGATGCTCGGGCCGGCCGCGGGCGAGTAGTCGCGCGACTCAGTATCCGAACCAGCTTCCTGCGCGCCCTGACACGGGCGTCGGCAAGGCAGCGCCGAAAAGCTCCTCCGATCGAACGTCGGCATCGATCGCGCCGAGCACGCGCTCGAGCTCTTCGCGCGCTTTGCCGACGCCCCAACGGTACACGAAGCCGTAGCCGAACATGGTGGCGCCACCGGCGATCACGGCCGCCGCAATTGCGGGAACCGCCAGCGCGAGGCCGCTGATCGCCAACAACTTTCCGGCGAGCACGGCTCCGGCTGCCCCTCCGCCGACTCCGAATCCGCCTCCAAATCCGGCGGCCGTTCGCCAATTGATGCGGACGCTCCGACGAAGGTCGAGTGACAGCTCCACTTCGCAGGCCTGGGGATCGAGTGGCGCGGCGCGCAGCGTCGCGCGCAGCTGCTTCGCGTAGCAGTTGTAGCGCGTGTACGTCCACGCGTACGGGTAATCGACCATCGACGGGATCTCGAACAGCATCACGCCGCCATCGAGCGGATGCGCGCCCATTGTCCCGTTGAACGCGGCGCTGAACGGTTGACCCTGCAGCACTCTTCCGATTGCCTGGAGCACGCGCTTCTTGTCGCCCTTGATCACACGCGTGACCGTGAGGGTGCGATCGGTCTGTCCGAGCAGTCGCTTCGCCGTGTGCTCTTCCCACTCCGGTAAATCACTGCGGGCCGCGACGGTCTCGGGTCGCTTCATCTCGGCCAGTGCAAGCGCGACGAACTGCCGCGAGATCCCCGCCTCGACCGCGGCCTCTTCGACGTCGCGCACCCGATAGCCACCGGTGGGAACCGCGGCGGTCGCCATACCGTCGTTTGCACCGCGTCGAGTGCGCGCCTCCAGCTTCTGTGCGGCATCGGCTTGCAGCTGCGCCGCACGCTGCCAAACGCCGGCGGCTTGCTCCTCGGTGAGCATGGCGTAGGCGCCGGAGTTGCCGGTGGCGACTTCGACCTCGGCCGCCAGCAGCGCCTTGCCGAGTGCGTCCGCCAATGCCTCGCCGTTGGGATGACGCTCGTTAGGTGATTTGAGCAGGCAGCGGTCGATGACGGCGGCCACCGCGCGTGGAACGTCGGCGGCAATGGCACGAAGCTCGGGAGCGGGCCGCGTGGCGTGGGCCACCAATACGGCGGAAACGTTGCTCTCGTCGAACGGAAGTCGGCCGCTCAATAGATAAAATCCGACGACGCCTAACGAGTACAGATCGCTCCGCCCATCCAGGTGCTCCCCGGCGACCTGCTCGGGGCTCATGTAGTGCACGGTCCCGAGAACCGAGCCGTCCTGCGTCAGGCGCGGGTTGGCCTCGACTCGAGCGATGCCGAAATCGGTTACCATCGTGCGCCCGGTGGCGCGCTCGACCAGGATGTTCTCCGGTTTGACGTCGCGGTGCACCACGCCGCGTGCGTGCGCGTAGGCCAGTGCCCAAGCTGCCTCGCGTAGGTGTCGCACCGTATCGGCAACCGGGAGCGGACCGCGGTCACGAACGCGCTCTCCAAGCGACTCGCCGTCCACATAGGCCATGACGAAGAAGGCGTGGCCATCGGCCTCATCGGCACGGTAGATCGGAACGATGTTGGGATGCGAGAGATTGGCCGCGGTACGCGCCTCGCGCAGGAAGCGCTCGCGAATCTCCGGCTGTGCGCTGAGCTGCGGCGGCAAAACCTTGATGGCGACCGGCCGGTCGAGCCGCACGTCGCGCGCGAGAAGCACGACGCCCATCCCCCCACGGCCAAGCTCGCGCTCGATGGTGTACTGTCCGCCGATCGCTGCCTGCAGCGCGGCGAACTCGCTCATCACTCGGTCGCCCATCACGCCTCGAATGACCTACGGAGCGGCGCGAAGCCGGACTCTCACCGTCGTACCGCGCCCCTGAGTGCTGTCGATTGAAATGTCTCCGCCCCAACCTTCGACGAGCTGCCGGCTGATTGCTAGTCCTAGCCCGCTACCGCTGGTGCGTGTGGAAAAGTGCGGCTCGAAGATGCGTGGTAACACGGTGGCGGCGATCCCGTGCCCGTCGTCCTGCACTTCGATCACGACGTGGTCGTCCACGCGCGAGCCGCGGAGGTCCACGCGCCGCGCCGACGCGTGACGCGCGTTCTCGAGCAGATTGAGCAGCACCTCGTGCAGCTCCTCCTTGCGAGCCATGGCTGGGAGGGAGCTCTCGACGCCGCTCACGTGCCACGCCACGCCGTCGCGTCCCATGCGCTCCAACTCGACCACGTCACGAGCGACGGCCGCGACGTCTGTCGGCTGAGCGGGCAACCGTTCGGCCGGCGCGGTACCGTAGCGGCTGAAGCCGCGCGCGATCTCATCCAACCTGTCGATCTCCGCCAGAATGCGAGAGACGTTCTGCTCCAGGATCGCGTCGAAGTCCGGCCGCGCGTCCGCATGCGCGCGCTTGAGGTGCTGGACACCGAGTCGAATTGGCGTAAGCGGATTCTTGATCTCGTGCGCGACCTGCCGTGCCATTTCCCCCCACGCGAGGACGCGCTGCGCACGGGCCAATTCGCTCACGTCATCGAGGGTGATGACCGCGCCGCGGCTACCGCCTGACAACCGCGTCAGGCGTGCGTGGTGCTGCCGCCCGTCGATCACCAGGTCGAACTCCTCCTCATCCTCGCTCCCTGCGAGAAAATTGCGCGCGCGTTCGGCCAACTCCGGTGCCAGAACGGCATCCAGCGACGTCCCCGGCGCCACCTCCGTTCCGAGCAGAAGCTCGGCCTGTGGATTGGCGAGCGTCACCTCGCCTTCGTTGCCGATTGCGATCACGCCGCTGGCGACGTTTCGAAGGACGGTGGACGTACGGCGCTGCGCCGCCTCGAGTGCTGCCTGACTTTCACCCAGGTCCGAGGCCATCCGTCGAAACGCGGAAAATACAGGAACGAATTCCGCCGGCGGCGTTCCCGCCAGTCGCGGCTCGCGCTCGCCACCGGCGATCGCCAGCGCGGCCCTCCGGAGCCGGCCAATCGGCTCGGCCAGCGATCGAGCGGCGACTCCACTCAACACCAGCGCGCCGAACCCGCCGAGCACCGTCGCAAAGAGGACCAGGACGCCGAGGTCGCGCCGCCGCTGTTGGAGTGCGTACTCACTACCGCGCGCCGGCGCCGCCAAAACCAGCCGCTCCTCTCCACTCTCGGCGATTGCACGAAATCCGAAGAGCGCGTCGACGTCGCCCACGCGCTCGACGCCACTCACGTTCACTTCGCGACCCGCCTCGAGAGCGGAATGCACCCGCGGCTCGAGCAGTCGACCCGTCGGCGCCAGCTCCTCGAACACCGGATTCGACGACTGCGTCAACACGCCCGTGCGGTATATGAGGAGCGGCGTGTCGAGTCGGCCACCGGTGTTCTCCAGCCTCTCGGTGTCACCACCCACCGCTACGGTTCGGAGAAGCTCACGGACCAGCAGCTCGCGTGACTGACGGTCTTCCTGCTGGAGCCGGCGGTAGCTCCACAGCGCGAAGATCGCCGCCGGGACCACGAAGAAGGCAAAGAGCGCGACGGTGAGCCGGGACCGGAAGCTCGAGGTCCATCTCGTTAGGCGGCCACGCAGCCAACGGCCGAACGAGTCATCGGCGAGCACGGTGAACGTCCAGAGTCCAATCAGGATCAACAGGTCGAGCAAGACCACGAGCGCGCCGCGCTCGACCAGAACGTCCAGCGTGCGAATCTCCACTTCGATGTGCGCCCGCGCCGCGCCTCGTGCCGTGGTCACGATGCGATCGCCGTGAAGCTCCGTACCTTCGCGATACCAATGCGTTACACCTTCGCGCACCGGTCGCGTCGGATCGAGCTCGACCAGCGACATCGCGTATGGCGGCTCACCGGCATCGCGCGACTCCAGGCCGAGCAGCGTGATGAACGGGTCGTCGGGAATCAACCTGGTGCGAGGCGCGACCACGACGGTGGTGACGCTGCTGTCTTCGTGCGGCACCGCGAGTACGTGAAAGAGTCCCGGTGTCCCCATGATCGGCGCGATGACCGGCCGACCACGGTTGAGCGCCTCGGCAACCAGACCGCTCACTTCACCCGACGGCGATTCGAATTCGGCCAGCGATAGATCGGCACGCGGTGGTCCACCCGCGCCCCAGCTCATGAGCTCCATCGGATAGCCAGTGCCGACGAGATCCGAGCGCACAAACTGTCGAAGCAGGTCGCCCTCGGTGCGCGGAGGCGGAGACGCTCTGAGCGCGTCGCTGAATCGCTGGAGTGCATCGCAGACGCTCGGGTCCTCCAGGTTGAGCGCGGCGACGTCACGCTCGGCAAGCGCGACACGTCCGCGTACGCCGGCATTCCAGGTGAGTGTCGTCGCGCCTAACGCGGCCACGCTTCCGGCCGTGAGAATGATCGCGCGGTGTCGGCGCGTCAGCGCCAGCACGCCTATCACCACGATCCACATCACGGTGTACCAAGCCGGCCATCGTCCGGCGGAATCGAGCGCCATCGGGCCAATGAGCGCGGCGAGCGCTGCCAAAACGGGCGCCAGCCACGAGGGAGCGCCGCGCGATGGGCCCAAGGCGGCACCGCCGACCGCCGCCGCGGCCAGCAGCAAGGCTGTCGCCGCGAGAAAGAGGGCGATCTCCCAGCCGAGCCATAGCCCGGGAGTCACTCCGCCCGGCGGTGACGCCACACCGCGCGCCAGGTCGCGCAGCAAGAATGGCCCAGCGACCATGAGCGCGAGCACGATCCCCAGTGCCGCCCACCGCGAGCGAACGCGCACCCGCGCGCGCAGCAGCAGTAGCAGCGCGAGCAGCAGCAAGACGCCCGCGATCGCCAGCGCCCCGACAGTGGCGGTGAATGCGCCGCCGATTCTGGCGAAGTAGACGGTGGGGTCGAACAGCGGCGAGGCGCTGGAAAAAGTGCTCAGCGGAAGGAACGCGAGCGCAGCGAGACCGAAGCCCAGCGGCAGGAGCCGAAGCCCGACTCGACGCGTCGTTCGCCACACCGCCGTGAGGAGGAGGACGAACGCGACAGCGAGCACCGCGGCGAGCGTCTCGCGTGCCATGATCAGCGATTGGAGCCGCGCCTCTTCTCTCGAGGGCGGCATGGCGACGGCGCGGAACAGCACGCGTCCGCCCGGCGCGTAGGACATCACCGAATCTGCATCGACGGTGTCGTTCGGGAGGCGCTCGAACCGCCTGACGCGAGTGGCCGACGCCACTCGCTCCGACATCGTGTGAGCAAGCTCATCGGCCGGCGGCTCGGCATGCACGACTGCCATTGCGATCGCACGCTGATCTCCCCGCTCGGCCGCAACGTAGAGCGTCGTGTAGAACGGCGTCACCGCGACGCCGAGCGAGTCACGGAGTGAGTCGAGTGGAACGTACATCTGGCCGACCCATGCGCGCGGCACTCCGCTACGCGTGAGAACGACCGCTCGCTCCCTAGGACGCGGCAGCAGCCCGGCGAGCGCGCGGAAGGCATCGTCGTCATCCGGCGGCGCATCGAGCGCGCGGGTCGCCAGCGTTCGGAGCGACGCCTCCGTTGTTTCGAAGGCGCGGGTGAGCGACGAGGCGCTGCCGCGTACGATCTCGCGCTCGTATGCGGGCCAGTCGTGCTCGATACTCGACAACGTGCGCGCGGTGAGCGATGCGGCGAGCACGAACAGCATCATCGAAATCCAGGCCCCCAGCGTCCACGCATGCCCGCGCGAGCGGTTGCGCAGTCCGAGGATGACGGCGACCGCGGTAGCGCCAGCGGTGAGGAGGAGGTAGCGTAAGGCCGGTGTACGAAGCCAGAGCGCGCCGCTCAGCAGCGCGACGCCAAGCGCCACGTGCGCCGCGTGCACGGCGGTGGACGCGCGCACGCTTCCCTCTCGTCGCCCGCGCATCGGTTGAACCTCACCGCGATCAGTGATGACTCAGCCCCTCCCGGCTCTCGAGCCTGACGACGCGCGCGCGCCGCGACTGTTGAAGGACATGCATCCCGCCGCCGTCGCGTCGGTGGTCGCCGGCGATCCGCGATTGATCGTACCCGTCGGCACCTGCGAACAGCATGGACCGCATCTCCCGCTCGGCACAGCGACGATAATCGCCGAGCGTCTGGCGGACGACCTGTCGGCCCAGTTCGGCGTCATTCGCGCACCTACGGTCGAGTACGGCGTGAACGTGCAGTCCGAGCGTGACTTCCCCGGCAACGCATCGGTGCGGCGCAAGACGCTGCACCGGCAGCTCAACGATTTGCTCGCGTCGTGGGAGGCATCGGGCTTCCGGGAATTTATCCTGCTCACCGCCCACGATCACGACCCGCACCAGGAGGCGATGGCGACGGTCATCACGAAGGTGTCGCGCGTGCGGATGGTGGATCTGTTCGCCGTGAACATCAGCGATCTCCTCGAAGGACAGCACGAGCACATGCACGGTGATGAGGTCGACACGTCGCTGATGCTCTACCTCGCGCCGCATCTCGTTCACATGGAGCTGGCACACGATGAGATGATGTCGCGTGAGGAGTTGCGTCGTTACCGGCGTGGTTGGCTTCGCGTCCCCAGACAGAGCGCGGGGTCGATCGGACGTCCGACACTTGCCACAGCGGCGAAAGGTCACGCCATTTACGAGCGTATTCGCGACCGCATCAGCACGCGAATCTTCCTCTCCCCCGCGGCGGTCGATTAGGAACACGCATCACTACGCCGGGTATCAACATGCACGCCATGCGCTACGCAATGTTGCCGTTCGCGCTTCTCTTCGCCGCTACGACAGCGGCGGCGCAATCCGTCGTCGTTGACGAGGGGAGCTTCACCGTCTCCCGTGGTCGCGACCGGATTGGGCGCGAGGATTTCATCATTCGGCGTACGTCGAGCCCGGGTGGCGATGTGCTCGTGGCGAGTGCCACGGTTTCCTACAACGGACGCCGGTTGTCGCCCGCGCTTCGCGCGGATTCCACCGGGGCGCCGCTCGCCTATCAAGTGGAAGTGCGCAGTGGCGCCGACATCGCCGAGCGACTCGTGGGACAGGTCGGACGCGGTCGCTTCAGTGCACGATTGCGCACGCCTCAGGGCGAATCGGCGAAAGAATACATCGTGTCGAACGGCGCGCTGGTGCTCGACGACGATGTGTTCCATCAGTACTACTTCGTCGCGCGTCGCACCGACAGCGGGACACTCCCCGTGGTGATCCCGCGCCGCAACGTCCAAGTGACGGTGCAGCTCGCGCAGAGCGGCAACGAGAATGTCACCGTCGGCGGCCGCGAGATCAGCGCTCGCCACCTGATTCTTCGGGCGCCCGGCGGCGATGAACGGCACATCTGGGCGGACGCGGACGGTCGAGTGCTGCAAGTGAGAGTGGGTGACATCACCGCGGTTCGAGACGAGCCACCGAGGTAAATGGAGTGAGAACGAAACGCCCCGCCTGACTGGCGGGGCGTTTTCGTTTTCAGGGGAAGCGGGAAGCGGGAAGCGGGAAGCGCCGGCGGAGATGGTACTCATCAGGTGTGCCAGGCAGTCGCTTCCCGCTTCCGCTTCCCGCTTCCCCTGTCGTTACGTATGAAACCGCTTTCCCTCGCCTCCCGTACGGCCCACCAGACTCCCACGAGGACGATTCACGATGCGAAAACTGCTGCTCATCGCCCTGCTCGGTGGGCTCGCGCTCACTGGCCGCCAGGCGGCGGCGCAGGCACCGGATACGACAGCTCCGGGGCCTTCGCTGACGCTCGACGAGGCGATCCAGCTTGCCGTTCGAAATAATCCCGACCATCGCCAGGTGCTCAACAACGCCCGCACCGCGGCCGCTGCAAAGCGCAGCGCGTTCGGCCAGCTGCTGCCGCGCGCCGACGCGCGCTTCCAGAGCGAATACCGAAAAGAGGGCGCGGCACCAATTAACGGGGTCACGTTCTCGACGGGCTCGAACGTCTACCAGTCGGCATACTGGCTCGGGCTCAACTACGACCTGAGTGCGTCCACCTTTCTGAACCCGCGACTCCAGACCGCAAACGAACGGGCGGTCGACGCAGACATCAGAGGGTCGACGGAGAACGTTCGCGCGAACGTCGCCCAGCTCTACCTGCAAGCGCTTCAGTCGAAGGCCCGCGCCGAGCTTCAGGATTCGCTTGTCGTCACCGCCGCGGCGCAGCTTCAGCTCGCTCGCGCGCGCCTCGCCGTGGGCTCGGGTACATCGCTCGACGTGAGTCGCGCCGAAGTCACCCATGGGCAGCAGCAGGTGGCTGCGATCCAGGCGCACAACACAGCCGAGATCGACAAGCTGCGACTCTTCCAAGCCATTGGCGTAGAACAGCCTGCGAACGTTCAGTTGACATCGAGCTTTAGCGTTGCCGACCCCGGCTTTTCCCTCGATTCGCTGCAGGCGCTCGCGCGCGCCCAGAATCCGACGCTCAATGCGTTGCGCTCTCGGGATCGCGTCGCAAATGTGAACGTGAAGATCGCACGCTCCGCCTACCTGCCAAGCCTCAACGTTGCCACGGGTTGGGGTGGCTACACGTATCAATACAGCAACCGGAACTTCCCCGTCCAACAGGCCATCGCCAACTTCGGAAGCTGCATGACGAGCGACTCCCTGCGCCGCGGCGCGGGGCTGCCGGGTCTCGACTGCTCGGGGCTCGACGTCACGCCGGAGCGGGCGGCTGCACTTCGACGGGCAAACGATCAATTCCCGTTCGACTTCACCAGGCAACCGATGACCATCAGCGCCACGCTGTCGCTTCCACTATTCGACGGTCTGACGCGCGAGCAGCGCGTGGAGGAAGCGCGCGCCGAGCGTGAAGACGCGCGCTATCGAGTGCGCGCGAGGGAGCTGCAGCTCACGGCGGATGTGACGGCCGCCTATCTCACGCTGACCGCGCAAGCGCGCGCCGTCGCGCTCCAGGAGCAGAACGCGCTGAAAGCGCGCGAGGAGCAGCGATTGGCCGAGGAGCGCTATCGCGTAGGCGCGGGAACGTTCCTGGATGTGACCGAAGCGCGATCCTCGCTGGAGCGCGCCGAGAGTGAGCGAATCACAGCGATTTACGAGTTCCACAAGGCGTTCGCCGCGCTCGAGAGCGCGGTTGGTCGCCCCCTGCGATAACGCGAGGACGAAGACATGAGCCGACGGACGAAGTGGTCGATTGGAATCATCGCCCTCCTCTTGATCGTGGGGGTCGTTGGTCTCACGGCGGCACGAGGAGGCAACAAGGCCGTCGAGGTACGCATCGAGCCGGTGCAGAAGCGCGACCTCGTTGCCTCCGTCACCGCCAGTGGCAAGGTCGAGCCGCGCACCAAGGTCGACCTCAGCGCCGACATCACCGGACGCATCGTGCGACTCTCCGTGAAGGAAGGACAGATGGTCGCCAAGGGACAGTTCCTGCTCGAGATCGACCCGGCCGTGTATCAGGCGGCGGTCGAGCGTCAGGGTGCTGCCCTGGCCGCCGCGCGCGCCGAAGCAGTGCGCGCGAAGGCGAGCTACGACAACGCGGCGAGCCAGTACAACCGCTTGAACGAGATCAAGAAGTCGAACCCGACGCTCATCGCCGACGAGGAGATCGAGCGCGTGCGGACGACGGCCGACGTCAACCACGCAGCGTACGAAGCGGCTCGACACAACGTGGCGCAGACGGAAGCCACGGTCCGCGACGCGCGCTCCAACCTGGCGAAGACGGTGATCGTCGCGCCCATGGCCGGACGCGTGACGCGCCTCAACGTGGAGCTGGGCGAGACGGCGATCATGGGAACGCTCAACAAGGATGCCGCGACGCTGCTCACCATCAGCGACATGAGCGTGCTCGAGACGAAGGTGAAGGTCGACGAGACCGACGTCGCGCGGATCTCGGTCGGCGATTCGGCGATCGTCGAGATCGACGCGTTTCCGGATACGACGTTCGTCGGCAAAGTGGTCGAGATCAGCAACAGCTCGGTGATCAGCCCGACGACCGGCCAGCCGGCAACGGACCAGGCGGTGGATTACGAAGTCCGCGTGCAGCTCATGGATCCGCCGGCCGAGACCCGTCCCGACTTCTCGACCACGGCCAAGATCATCACCGCGACTCGTCAGGCAGTGCTGTCTATCCCGATCATCGCGCTCACGGTACGCGAGCACGAGCCGAACGAGAACCGTGACTCGGCGCAGGTGGCGCTGGGCCGTCGCAACACCAAGGAGGTCGGGCAGCGCGACGTGGAAGGCGTGTTCGTCGTGGGAGCCGACAGCAAGGTCACCTTCCGCCCGGTGAAGATCGGTATCGCCGGTGAGGAATACTTCGAGGTCATGAGCGGGCTGACCGACGGCGAAAAGATCGTGGCCGGCAGCTATCAGGCGATTCGTGAGCTGAAGGAAGGAACCGTGGTGCGCGAGACGAAGAAGGCCGACGCGAAGAAGGACGGCGCGAAGGCTGGAGCGAAGACGTGAGCCCCGACACGCGCGAGACCGCGATCAGCACGACGGCGGAGCGTGAAGCTGTCGTCGGCACGATGGGCGCGACGCCCTCGCAGGAATGGGTGATCGTGACCCGAGGGCTCACTCGCGATTACGACATGGGTGGCGAAGTCGTGCACGCACTGCGTGGCGTCGACATCGCCGTCCGTCGGAACGAATACCTTGCGATCATGGGCCCGTCGGGCTCCGGCAAGTCGACCCTCATGAATCTCATCGGCTGCCTCGATACGCCGACGCAGGGGGAGTATTGGCTCAATGGCGAGCTGGTGTCGGACATGAGCGATGACCAGCTCGCTCGCGTGCGCAACAAGCAGATCGGGTTCGTCTTCCAAACCTTCAACCTGCTTCCCCGCGCTACCGCGCTCCACAACGTAGAGCTGCCACTCGTATACGCGGGCGTACCGGCGGCCGAGCGGAAGCGGCGCGCGACCGAGGCGCTCACCCGGGTGCAGCTCAGCGACCGCATGGATCACCGGCCGAACGAGCTGTCGGGCGGTCAGCGCCAGCGCGTGGCCATCGCTCGCGCGCTGGTGAACGACCCGGCAATCCTCCTGGCCGACGAGCCGACGGGAAACCTCGACTCCACGACCTCCGAGGAGATCATGCGCGTGTTCGAGGATCTGGCCCGACACGGGCAGACGGTGATCATGGTGACGCACGAAGCGGACATCGCGGCGCACGCGCGGCGTGTGGTCACGCTCCGCGACGGCCGCATCTCCTCCGACGAGCGGCGCGAGAGCTTCGCCGGCCGCATCACGATCTAACGTGAATTTCCTCGAAGCCGTACGACTCGCGCTCCAGCAGATCCGCGTGCAGAAGCTGAAGAGCTTCTTCACGCTGATCGGCGTGATGATCGGTGTGATGTTCCTGATCGCGGTGGTCGCCGTCATCAACGGCATGAGCCGCTACATGGAAGTCGAGTTTGCCGGGAAGCTGATGGGAATCAACACCTTCACGCTGCGGCATCGCCCGTACTTCGACATGAACACCACCGAGGAGGAGTATCGGCAGTGGCGCCGGCGCCCTCGCATCATGCTGCACGACGTCGAGCCCGTGGTGGCCGCGCTCCCCGAGGATGTGAAGTGGTCGATCGAGAGCCGCGACAACATCCCGGTCGCAACGCGCGATCAGCGGCCCCGCACCGTCGAGGCGTTCGCCGTCGACGGCGACTACTTCGAGATCAAGAAGCTGAACGTTGCGGCCGGGCGGCTCATCGCGCCGCAGGAGTTTCTCGTCGGCACGAACGTGGTGGTGATCGGCCAGGACGTGAAGGAGCGCTTCTTCGCCAACGTCGATCCACTCGGCAAGGAGCTCAAGGTCGGAGGTCTCCCGTACCGCATCATTGGCGTGATGGAGAAGCAAGGGAGCGTCTTTGGCTTCTCCGTCGACAAGTTCGTCGTCGGCCCCATGAACTCGCAGATGGCCCGCTTGCTCAATCGCCGTCCCGGGGTCATCGACGGCATCGTATTACAATCGAGTACGATGTCGGGGATGCGCGACGGGATGGAGCGTGTCCGTCAGGTCATGCGCGGGCGGCACAAGCTTCGCCCGAGTGAGCCTGACGACTTCGCCATCGAGACCACGGAGTCGGCACTGTCCTTCTGGGCCAACATCGAGCAGGTGCTGGTGGTGGCGGGCGTGGTGCTTCCGGCCATCGGTCTCTTGGTCGGCGCGATCGTGATCATGAACGTGATGCTCATGGCGGTCTCGCAGCGGACACGCGAGATCGGCATTCGCAAAGCGCTCGGCGCGCGACGCCGCGACATTCTCGGCCAGTTCCTGGTAGAAGCGGCGACGCTCAGCAGCGTCGGGGCGCTGGCCGGGATCGCGCTCGGAATCGGCATTGCCTTCGTCGTCGAAGCAGCGACACCGATGCCGGCGGCGGTATCTCCCTGGTCGATCATCGTCGCCGTCGCGTTAGGCGCCGGCGTGGGCATCGTGTCTGGTCTCTATCCGGCCGCGCGCGCGTCGCGGCTGGATCCGGTCGTCGCTCTTCGCCAGGAGTGAGCGTGAGCCTCACACCGTTCGTCACGCGCGCGCTCGCCCTGTTCGAGGGGGTGGGCATTGCGTTCGACTCCATTCGCGCCAACAAGGCGCGCGCGGCACTCACGATCGCCGGCGTGGCCGTCGGCGTATTCGTAGTCGTCGCCATCTCGGCGGCGATCTACGGCATCAACAAGAGCGTGGCCAGCGACTTCGAGGCTGCGGGCCCGACCTCGTTCTTCATCTACAAGTATCCGATCGAGTTCAATGCCTGCGACGGTACCGACGAGACGTGTCCGTGGATCCATTATCCGCCGCTCACCACCGACGAAGCGCGCGCCATCAAGGCGCTCCCGACGATCCGAGGGGCAACGATCCACATCGGTACCTCGGCGGCGTTCCGGCACAAGGATCGGCGGCTCGCGTCGGGGCTGATCGATCTCTACACGCCTGACTGGACGGACGTCGATGGCGGCGACATCTCCCCGGGACGCAGCTTCACGTACGCCGAGAACGAGACCGCCGCGCGGCTGGCATTGATCAACGACAAGATGGCGGAGGCGCTCTTCGCCGATGTCGATCCGATGGACAAGACGATCTACATCAACGGCACGCCGTTCAAGGTCATCGGACTCTACCACTACAAGGCGAGTTTCCTCGGGACTCCGGGGCGCGAGGGCGGTGATCGGCCGCGCGCCGTGATCCCGTTCGAGTCGGGCCGACGTCACCTCGGTGTCAGAGTCGAGTGGGCCGACATCACGATCAAGCCGCACGACGGCGTACCGCGCGATCTGGCGATGGATGAAGTCACGGCGGCGCTGCGCGGAATGCGCGGACTCAAGCCTGGTCAGGCGAACACGTTCTTCGTGACACCGCAGGAGAAGCTGTTCGAGTTCTGGAATCGCCTGACCGGAATCTTCTTCGTGATCATGATCGTGCTGTCCGGCATCGGCCTGATGGTGGGCGGCGTCGGTGTCGTAGCGATCATGATG
>DATFBY010000081.1:0-7145 GCA_035253585.1 Gemmatimonadaceae bacterium
TACGTGGATGCGAGCCGGACGTTGGCGGCGAGGGATTGGGTGGACGGGAAGCGGGAAGCGGGAAGCGGGAAGCGCGGGCGGAGACGGTACTCATCAGGTGTGTCGGGCAGTCGCTTCCCGCTTCCCGCTTCCCGCTTCCCGCCTCAGCTCCCCCTATACGTCGCATACCCGAACGGACTCAACAACAGCGGCACGTGATAGTGCTCGCTCCCGGTCCCGATTCGAAAGTCGATGGCGATGGTGGTGTAGAACGACGCGCGATTGGCCGCGGCGAAGTACTCGCCGACGTGAAAGGTCAGGCGATAGTTCCCTTCACCGAGTGATCCGGAGCGGAAGTCGCGTACGCGGCCGTCAGCATCGGTGGTGCCGGAGCCCAGCATCTCGCCATCGCGCTCGAGCTCGATACGAACTCCTTGAGCGGGGCGACCCAAAGCAGTGTCGAGAACGTGCGTGCTCAGCGTGCTCATGCCCGCGTCTCGCCCTCCATGCCCTCCGTCAGGCGTGCGAGCCGAAGCTGCATGATCTTTCGTTGCTCCTCCGCCGCCACGGCGATCTCGTCGTTGGGCTCGTTCATCAACCGCCGACGACAGATGTCGAGCAACTCCTCGGCCGTCTTTCCCGTTGCAAAGACGATGTACACGTAGCCGAATCGCTGCTCGTACTCGCGGTTCGCCTGCGTCAGCGCACGGCGCACCTCCGCCGCCGCGTCGTCCACGCCCGATTGCTCCTTTGCCGACCAGGAGCTCCCACGCTCTCCCTGCGGAATCGCGCCGACACGTTCGCCGATGCGTGGGTGATGCGAGAAAGCCTCGCGCCAGTCGCGCGGTTCGAGGGAGCGCCAGATCTCGTCCGCCGCGGTGCGCAGTGCCCCGAGCGAGCCGAACGGCCGGCGCGCCACCATTCGCTCCACCCAGCGTGAGGCGCCACAGCACGACGACAGTAGCTCGGCCGCCCGTGCCGCCGGCATTCGGTCGAGCTCCTCGACGGAGACATTCACGCGACGACGGCGCCGAAGAGACGAAGCCGCGCCACGCCGCCGTCCGGATAGATGTTGAGTCGCACATGCGTGGCCGGCTCGCACGACACATCCCAACAATGACGCGTGTGAGGCTCGAGCGGCGTCTCGTCGACTAGCGTCTCCCAGCTTGCGCGATCGGCGGCGAATGCGTCGCCGACATCACACCACTCCAGCATGCACGCGCCGGGTGCATTTCCCTTGAAATGATCGGTGTCGAGCTCCACTCGCTCGATTCGCCCGCGTCGTGCCAAACGAACGATCGACCAGTCGTGGCCGGGGCCGCGGCGGCGCTTCGTCTCCCACCCATCACCCATGTGCGTCGACCGGCCGGGCATGATGAGATTCTGGCGGTGTCCATAGTGCATGTCGCTGCACGACACGACGAATCCACCGTTCTCGATCGCCGCCAGATCGGCTCGTGCACCCGGGCGCAGCATGCGATCGTCTGGCGCCACTTCGCCGTGCACCCTTAGGCGCGCCACACCGCCGTCGGGAAAGATGTTCAAGCGAAGGTGAGTCACCCGATGCGTGTGGTCGTCGATCGAGAAGAGATTGACGCGGTTCCCTTCCAGCGCGGAAGACTTGAGCAACGGCTCCCAGCGGACCTCGTCACTCGTTAGGCGCGCGAGCGACGGCGTCCCGTCGAGCGATGCCGCCTCGATGCTCGCACGCTCGGGATAGTTCCCGGTGAAGTAGGTGGTGTCGATCACCACGCCACGCACGATGCCCGGCAAACCGAGTCGAATGATCGCCCAATCGTGGCCGGGCGTACGCCGCCGCCGCGTCTCCCAGCCATCCATCCACTTTCCGCGCTCGGTGTACACTCCCTCGCGCCATTCGGGCGCGCCAGGCTTGATGAGATTCTCACGCGGCGCGAAGAACTCATCGTTCGCCGCCACCACCGAGCCGCCAAACCGCTCGGCCGCCAGATCGATCAGGTCGGTGAACACGTCGGACATCATACGCTCCCAAAGACCTTGCGGCCACCGACGAAGGTGGCGCGCACGACGCCATCGAGCTTGAGACCGGCGTATGGTGTCAGCTTGTGACGATGGTGCAGCGCCATCGGGTCGACGATGAAACTGGCATCCGGATCCCATACGGTGATGTCCGCGTCGAATCCCGGAGCGAGCTTCCCCTTTTTCTTCTCGAGTCCGACCAGCCGTGCCGGGCCTTCACACATCCACTTTGCAATGCGGTCGACACCCACTCCTCGAGCGCGAGCGCCAGTCCAGACAGCCGACAGCGAGAGCTGCAACGACGCGATCCCGCCCCACGCGCCGAAGAAATCACCATCCGTCTGCTTCATCTCCGGCGGACATGGTGAATGATCGGATGCCACCAGGTCGAGCTGCCCACCCACGAGCGCTCGCCACAGCTGCTCGCGCTCGAGATGACCCCGAATGGGCGGTGCACACTTGTGATCGGTTGCTCCATCGGAAACATCCTCGGCCGCGAATGTCAGGTAGTGCGGGCACGTTTCCACGGTTAGCGGCAGCCCGCGCCGGCGCGCATCGCGGATGATGTCGATCGAGCGTGGCGACGACAGGTGAACGATGTGGACGGGCGTCGGCCAGGAATCCATGAGACGCACCAACAGCTCGATCGCCGAATGCTCCGCCTCCGGCGGCCGGGATGCGAGATAGTCGGCATACCGCCGTGACCCGCCCGCCGGCGAGTCTCGCAGCAAGGCTGGATCCTCCGCGTGCACCATGAGCGGAAGGCCAAGATTCTCCAGGACGGGAAATGCTTCGCGCAGGTCGCTCTCGGTCACGGCCGGAAACTCATCGACGCCGGAGGGCGAGATGAAGCACTTGAAGGCGAGAACGCCGCCGTCACGTAGGCCCTCCAGCTCGCCGGTGTTGCCCGGAACCACACCGCCGATGAACTGGACGTCCACGAGCGATTTTCCCCGTGCCGCCTCCCGCTTGGCGTCGAGCGCCTGACGAGTGGTGGTCGCCGGAATCGAGTTCAGTGGCATGTCGAGGATCGTCGTGACGCCGCCGGCGGCCGCGGACAGTGTCGCGCTCTCGAAACCCTCCCACTCCGTGCGCCCGGGTTCGTTCACGTGCACATGCGTGTCGACGACCCCAGGCATGACCAGCGCATTCCCAGCATCGGCCACGGTGCGCGCGCGCTGGACGTCGCTCCAATCGGATACGCGAGCGATGCTGCCACCGACGACGTGTACGGCGGCCGCGCGCACAGCCGCCGACGTCAGCACACGGCGCGACCGAATGACGAGATCGGAGTCGCTCAGGCGGTGTCGCTCCAGAAGCGGCGCAGCAGATTCATCGCCACTCGCCGGCGATACTCACCCGTCGACCGAACATCATCGATCGGCGCGATCTCGGCGCCCAGGATCTCGGCCGCTTGTTCGATGTCGGCGCCGGAAGCCAGCGCGCGCTCTGTCTTGGGGAGACGAACGACCGTCGGCGCCACGCTGCCTAACGCGATGCGCGGCTCCGGCGCGCGTATGGCCGCGATGACGACCTTCGAGATTGCCTGCGCCGCTCGTGTTCCCACCTTCCGAAACCATTGCCGACCGACGATCCGCGGGATCTCGACCGCCGCGATCAGCTCATCGGGCCGCCGCTGCGTTGCGCGATAGCCAGTGAAAAAGTGATTGATTCCGATGCGACGCTCGCCGGCCGTGCTTCGAAGCACCACGATGGCATCGGCCGCCGCCAGCACCGGCAGGGTGTCTCCAGCGGGCGAGGCGTTGGCAATGTTGCCCCCGATCGTACCGCGGTTCTGGATCTGCGCTCCGCCCACGAGGCGCGAAGCTTCGACCAGCATCGGTAGGCGCTCTACGACATCGCGCGACCGAATCAGCGATGTGTACGTCGTGAGCGCGCCGAGCACGAGCGTGTCGTCGCGCACGCTGATCCCGCGAAGCTCATCGAGCTTCCAGATGTCGAGAAATCGCCTTGCGCTGAGCGTGCCGAAATTGAGACTCACGTAGACGTCGGTCGCGCCGGCGATCGGCATGCGCTCCTCGTCGCGCAGGATCGACAGCGCCTCGTCGAGCGACGAGGGAGAGCGCATCTCGAGCTGGGAGATGGCGGTCTTCACGCCTGCTTCGCCTTCATGATCGCGCGATAGATGGCCGAGTAGCCCGTGCACCGGCAGAGATTGCCGGCCAGCGCGACTTTTACGTCGTCGAGCGACGGATTCGGCTGCAGCACCATCGCCGCCATTATCATTCCGGGCGTGCAGATGCCGCACTGAGCACCTACTTCGTTCATGAAGAGGTGCTGGAGTGCATGATCGTCGCCGAGTCCTTCGATTGTCACGACGTCTGCGCCGTCGACCTGTGAGACGGGAACGATGCAGGAGCACACCGGATCGCCGTTCACGAGCACGGTGCACGCACCACACTCGCCCTCTCCACATCCTTCCTTTGTTCCCGTGAGGGCGCACTCCTCGCGCAGCACGTCGAGCAGACGCGACATCGGATGCGCATGCACTTCGGTTGGCCTACCGTTCAGCGTGAAGCGCACGTCGCCAGAATTTCGGGAGTGGCCGGCACTTCGCGCACGTCGAGACCGGCGTGTCGAAGTGCATTCACGACAGCAGGCGCGGGGCCGTCCATGGGGAGCTCGCCGAGCCCCTTGGCGCCGAACGGTCCACCCGGATACGGATTCTCGAGCATCACCACGTCGAGGTCCGGCGTGTCGAGGGTGGTCGGAATGACGTAGTTGGTCAGCTGCGCATTGGCCATGACTCCATCGCGCATCACCACTCGCTCGAGGAGAGCGTAGCCGAGCCCCTGTGCCGTCCCTCCCTCGATCTGTCCGCGCGCGAGCGCCGGGTGAATCGGGCGGCCGAACTCCTGCACCGCCGTGAGCTGGATCGGCTTAACCTCGAACGTATCGCGGTCGAGCTCGACCTCCGCGACGTCGCATCCCCACCCGTAGGAAGCGTACGCGTCACCACGATAGGTGTGGTCATCCCACTGAATCCAGTCGGGCGGCTCGTACTTTTGGAGGACGGAGAACTCCCCGTGACGCGCGAAGTACTCGGCGGGAGCGAGGCCGTTCAACTTTTGCTTCATCTCGACGGCGCATTCCTGCAGGATCTTTCCGACCACCATGCACGTGCGCGACGCCACCGTTGGCCCGCTGTCCGCGACCACACTCGTGTCCGGTTGTGCGACCTCCACGTCGTCGTACGGGATGCCGAGTGCGTCGGCCACGATCTGCGCGTGCATCGTGCGCGTCCCCTGACCGATCTCGGTGCTGCCGACGGCGATGCGCACGCCACGCTCGGTGAGATCGAGGCGCGCCTTCGAATTGAGATGCCGCTCACCGCTGCCGGTGAAACCCGCACCGTGATAGAAGAGCGACAGTCCGATGGCGCGATTGGTTCCGCGGTATTCTTCGCGCTTCCGCCGGAAGTCCGTACGGCGCACCGCCTCGTCGAGCACCATGAGCGCACTGCAATCGTCGCGCATGATCTGTCCGGTGGCCGTCGCGTCGCCAGGGCGCAGCGCATTCATCTCCCTCACCGTCACGGGGTCGAGTCCCAATTCCTCGGCGATGCGCTCCATGTGAACTTCGACCGCGAATTGCGTCTGCGGCGCGCCGAATCCGCGGAATGCCCCGTTAGGCGGCGTGTTGGTCGCAACGGCGCGCCCGCGGATGCGGACATTCTCGCAGCGATAGGGTCCAGCGGCGTGGATGCATCCGCGAGAGAGCACGACCGGGCTCAACGTGACGTACGCGCCTCCATCGAGGAGGACGTCGACATCCATCGCGACGAGACGCCCGTCACGCATCACGCCGGTGCGATGCCTGACGATCGACGGATGGCGTTTGGTGGTGGCCACCATGTCCTCGACCCGATCGTAGATGATCTTCACCGGGCGGCCGGATTTGAGCGCGAGGATCGTCGCGTGCCCGGCGATCATGGACGGGTATTCTTCCTTTCCGCCGAAGCCACCGCCGGTCTCGGTCTGAATGACGCGCACCGGAATGTTCGCGCCGAGGAGGCTCTTCAGCGCCTTGATCACGTAGAAGGGGCATTGCACCGAGCCGTACACCGCCACGCCACCATTCTCGGGGACGGCGATTACGCCGTTCGGCTCGATGTAGACGTGCTCCTGATGCCCGGTGCGATACGTGCCTTCGATGATGTGATCGGCCTCGGCAAATCCGCGGTCGACGTTTCCCTTGACGATGTCGATGTGCTTGAAGATGCCGTCCGACTGTTCCGGATCGTAGAGCGGCTTCTGCTCTTCGTAATCGATGGCGACCGTGACCGCGTTGAGCCGCTCCCGGCTCTCGTGCGCCAGCAGCAGGATCGGCTCGGCCGCATGCCTGACGTCTTTCTCGACGAGAAAGGGCTGGTCCTGCTCGATGAGATCGCAGACGTTGCGGCCGGGGATGTCACGGTGGTCGGCGATCGTTAGGCCGGTGGTATCGCCTTCGACTTTGACCGACCGAACGCGTCCTTTGGCGATCGTGGAGCGCACCGTTCGACCGTAGAGCATGCCTGGGAACGCCAAGTCATCGGCGTAGCGCGCCTTCCCGGTCGCTTTCCCGATTCCGTCCTTGCGCGGGACATTGTTGCCGACAGCGGCCATAGTCGCGCAAACATGGCCGTGGCACACGGATGGGGCAAGCGACGGGTGGTCGTTTCGAAGTCGATACTCCATGGCAAAATGCATTTCCCATGGTCCGGCTGGCGCGAGTAGTTCGACTGCCCACCTTTTCGTGCTCGCCGGCCTCCCACCTTCTGGACCAAAGTCGGTGCGTATTCGGATTGCAGCTTCACAGTGACTGTCGGGATCTCCGACGACGATGCGACGTCGACCAGGCGCCAGATAGTGACGGCGTTGACGCCGGTTCAAGCAATCGTGAACGCCAAGGCAGGTGGATCAGCTCATCGTCGCGGGCCAGATCACACTTCGGGACTCGGCGAAGGACATTGGATGGAATATGCGCCGGTCAGCAGAGCTGACCGGCGCTTCCCTGTGTTCAAGCCGAGGGCCGAGGGCCGATGGCCGAGTTCCTTTCTTACACTTTCTCCCGCTGTCCAAATTTCTCTCTTTGAGACTCACCGAGCTTGCTTCCCGACTCCAACGCGGCGATCGCGTTCGGCTCCATGAGCAGCTTGGTGATGA
>DATFBY010000082.1:0-23383 GCA_035253585.1 Gemmatimonadaceae bacterium
GGATTGCTCGCGGTCTGCTCCTGGTAGTCGACCGACACCGACGTCGTGCGCGCGAGGTCCCAGATCACTCCGGCGACGATGAAGCGTGTACGCCCGTCCGCTGAATCGTCCGGGCGGAATCGATCGTAGCGCCCGACGAGCCGTAGGGGCGTCTTGTAGTTGTCATCGACGAGTTGCAGCGGACGAACGAGCGCGAAGGTCGAGAAGAGCTTGCCGGTGGCCTCCACCACGAGGCGCGGAGACGCCAAGGTGTTGTTGCCGAGCTCGCTCTCGTCGATGCGATTCGAATAGCTCACCACGGCGGTTAGGCGGGGGTCGCGGAGACCCGCGAATCCACCCCACCTATCGCGCCGGAGTCCAGAGCCAACCGGCCCGATCTGCCCTGGTCCGCCGGAGACGAACCGGCTGGCAAGGGCGCCCTTGTAGCCCCACGCAGTGAGCGTGAGCGTCTTCAACATTGCCGATTCGCTCTTCGAGAGCGGCGTGAGCGAAAGGCGCGCGGCGTAGTCCTTGAATCGGTCGGTCTCGCGCGATGTGTACCCGGGTCCGTTCGTTATCGTCGTGTACAGTTCGCCGAGTTTGTTAGGCAGTGCGAGTTGCGCGGCGCCGCCCATGTCGGCCGACGAGAAATATCCGAAACGCTCCTCGGCGGCGTTCCCGAGCCAGCGCGGCCAGAACGTCTCGAGATGCTCTACCATCACGGTGTGGAGCATGCCGAAGCGAGCGAGTGCACTCCAGTCGTCAGGCGATTCGGCCTTCACGGCATCGTACTGGAGGAAGGCGTACTTCGCGCGAACGACCCAACCACGGTAGAACCCGTCGTTGTTCGGGTTCGTTTGCTGGAACACGTCGATCGTGACGCGAGCGCCGACGCGCTCGCTGATCGCGGCGCGCGCGGTAAGGTAGGCGCGCTCCAGATCGAACCTATTTTGATCCTTGGCCGCCGGATCCGTTCGATATTGAAAGTTTGCGAACAGAATGCCGGAGAAGTCGATCTTTGGCGTGTCGGACGCCGAGCTGCTCGGGGGGTACGCGGGTTGTTGCTGGCCCAAGAGTGAGGGAGGCGAGAGCAAAACGAGTGCGAGCGTGAGCCAGAAAGCGTGCTTTCGCATGTCGATGGCGAGGTCGCCCGGTTGGGTCGCGCCAAACGTATCGTTTCCGTAACGAGGCACGGCTAGCCGAACGTAACGTTCCGGTCACGAAAGCTGAGGCAGCTTCTTCAACTCTCTGGTGGAGTCGTTGACTGCTCCGCCGAAATCCCCGTCATCGCCCCACCTGTCCGGAGGTGATCTGCGAAGTCGTCGGGGAGCTCGCTCTCCCGAATGCCATTCATCGCTGCGTCGAGATCGTACGCCGTCCGACGGAATGCGGGCCGCACTGTGCCATCGTCGCCAACCTCGATCAGGACCCAGCCCGCTCGCCAATCCCCATCCTTCGGGCGTCCCACGCTGCCGGTATTGACGAAATGAATGCCGTCGACGAGACGGTGCCATGGCACGTGCGTATGACCAAAGCAGATGAGGTCGCCAGCGCGGGCGGCAGCGTGCTGGGCCATTTTCAGACAGAAGCTGTCTGATCGGTCTTCCGTCCAGTACACGGTGTTGAGCGTTGGCGTGGCGTGCACGAGCACGAGTGTAGGCCCGGACAGGTGCCCACCGAGCGGCCGGATATCGATTCGGAATGGCAGGGCAGCGAGCTTCCGCTTTGCGGTCGCCGAGATGCGAACACGAGTCCACTCGTAGCTGACGTGCGACAGCTCTTCCTGACGCGGATCCTCGTACTTGCAACCACAGTGTTTGTAATCCCACGCCACGGTCGAGTCGTAGTTACCGGACACACCAGCAACGTGAGAGTCCCAGAGCAGCTCGATGGTTTCGTTGGGCCATGGCGCGTAGCCTACCAAATCGCCGAGATGGTAGGTCGCCACGACGTCCGGCGTCATGCTGATGTCTGCCAAGACCGCGGTGAGAGCGGGGACGTTCGCGTGAATGTCGGAGATGAGGGCGAAGCGCATGGGGTCACGCCTTTGATCGAGGTCGTTTGGTTAAACGCTCAGGAAGGTCGATCGGACTCGAGGCTGGCAAGGTGTCGGCGCTGACACAAGCGCAGCCCGCTCAAAAGTCGTTCCCGTAGCCCATGAACTTGTAGCGGCCACCATGCTCCAGGATGCTCCCGAACAATCTTAGAGTGGTGGTATCGCGCCCGACGGCGAACGTCACCTGACAATGATCGTGAGTGAAGCTCTTGCCATCGGGAACCGACGCGGCACACTCGTGGCCGACATAGCGAAGCGGCTGGGCGGCCAGTCTCGCAAACGCCCGCGTGATGCCGGTCCGACTGTTCTCGATGTTGAGGAACCACCAGAGCCCCGCCTGCTGACGCGTCGCGAACGGGCTGGTCGGATAGTACAGGTAGGCAAACTCTGACCGCGACATGAGCATCGCGCGAACGTCGTTCGTATCGTTTCGCGCGACGGCCGTCAGGAAGCGGCGCACGAGTGCCTCGCGACTCGTCTCCCCGCCACGCAACTCCACGGCGACGGGCAGGTCTCGACGGAACTGCGCGAGACCTGCCTCGAGCGATGGAGTCGCCGTGTGTGCAGCGGTCGACTTCGAGGACGCCTCCGCCCGATCGCCGCATGCCACCACAATCGGTGCGATGAAGAGGAGCAGCGCGATCAAATGACGACGTCTACCGAGCACCGCGGTCGGCTCGCTGCATACGCCGATCGCGGGGACCCCTCCAATCATCGCTGCGCGTACGTGGTCCAACCCATCCACCACTTTCCGCCGTCCGCTGCTTGCGGATCCCACGCACCGCGGTAGCTCGTACCGGTCACGGCGGTCCCAGCGCGCGTCGCAAGATTGCCGCTGAACGCACCAGTTCCGCCGGTCCGCGCGGACGCGTTTGCCGTCAAGCTCCAATCGAGCTGGCCACCGGCCCCGGGTGTCGCGGGAAGATCGGAGAAGAATGAAGTCGCGGTGACGGTTCCCGGATCGAGTACCAGATTGTTTGCCGCCGCATCGATCGTGAACCGACCACTTCCGCCCTCGAAGAGCGGCGCGTTGGTGCCGGCCGTCCCCCCACTTTCAACCACGGAGACGTTCCGAACCATCGCATTGCCTTCGTTGAATCGGGTCTGCGTGTCGGGGTCGCGGAGGCTGATCGCCGCGCGCGGCCAACGGGCCAAGATTCCGTTCACGAAGAACCCGCCAGTACCGCGGCGAAGGACCATTCCAATGCCGCCCGAGGTGCTCGTGACGCGTGCGATCGGTCCGGTACCTACCAACGTCCAGTTCGCAAACACCGGAATGTTCAGCGGCGTCGAGTTGAAGCCAAGCGTGCACCCGCTTCCCGACGCCGAGCCGCAGCCGTCGATTTCGAACCCTTGTGGATCGGAGGAGAGAATGCCGGACTGCGGATCGGGGTCGAGGACGGTGCTCTGAAAAGCGATCAGATGCTGATTACGCCCGACGTAGCCTTCGGCAGCGTCGAAGTGATCGTCTCCTGCTTCGTACGACACGAGATACTTCGCGTCGACCGCGCCACCGAACCACTCGAAAGAATCGTCCAGACCGGCCAGCGCCTGCAGGTGGTCCATCCGAGTGCCGCTGCCAACCGCCGCAAAGGTGAAGCTGTTTAGCTCCTGATTTGCCGCCACGCCAAAGCCCGCGAACTCCACGCGAACGTAGCTCAAGACGCCACTATTGTCGGCGTTCACTGTGCCGCCGCCATAATTGATCGCCGGATTCGACGCTGGCGTTCCTGTTCCCTCGAGCTCGATCGTGCCGGTTCGGTTGATGACACCGTTGCCGATGATGATCAGCCCGCCCCAATCGCCAGGTAGGCGAGACCCAACGGGACGGCTCGACGTGAACACGATCGGTGCATCGGCGCGACCCTCGGCCACGATTCGGGCGCCCCGCATAACGAAGAGGGCCGAGCCACGTGCACCCTGAATCACCGTTCCCGGCATGATCGTCAGCGTGGCTCCGGGCTGGACATGGATGTAGTTGGTAAGGGTGTACGTCGTCTCGGCGAAGAAAGTGCGGTTTTCCGTAATGTCGGTGCTGATGTCGGCCGCACCCGGCGCGACGAAGTCGTCATCGGTGGCGGTGACTTCAATGCACGCGGTGAGGGCAGCGGCCAGTGCAATCAGGCTCGTCAGGCGAACGAGCGAGGATTGTAGTATGCGAGGCATGAGTAGACCGATTCGGTAAAGGGGCCAGTTGGCGTTTGGTCGCGATTGGGTCGTTGGAGAGATCATCAGCGCCGCCAGGTGAGACCGGCGGTGAACACCCGCCCCGCGCGGTACGACTCACGGGTGACCGTGCCCTGCGTCACCTCGTATGGCTCATCGAGCAGGTTCTTGGCGTCGAACTTTCCGCTGACGCCTCGCCATACGGGGAAGCGCACCGAGAGGTCGAGCATGTTGCGCGATTCCTCGAACACGTTCGGCAGAGGGAGGAGGCTCGCGCTGTAGATACGGCGCCCCACGATGTTGTAGAGCGTGGTCACGCTCGTGCGGCCGCTTTCGTCCGCGTACGTGATTCCGGCGTTCACCACGTAAGGCGCCTGACCAACCATGGCGCGCGAATCGTCGGTGGTGCCGGCGCCGAGCTCACCGATCTCGATCTTGCTCTTCATGAGCGTGGCGTTGCTGAAGATCGAGAACGGCCGCAACCCCGATGACAGGAATCCGAGGCCCTTTCTCGCTTCCAGCTCGACGCCGTAATTGTCGGCCGACTTCGCGTTCTCGAACGTGGTGACGCGCGTTCCGGACGTACCACGGTAGATACGTTCGATTGGGTCGATGAAGTGCTTGGCGAACACCGCGACGCTCAGCACTTCACCAGTCGACGGATACCATTCCCAACGGACGTCGGCGTTCCGAATGAGCGTGCGCTGCAGATCTTCGTTGCCGCGGAACTGCTCGCCGGCGATGACATCGCGCTGGTTGATTGGAACGACTTCGCGGTACTCCGGACGCGCCAGCGTTTGCGAAACGGACACGCGAAGATTCTGATCCGGCGTCAGGCGGAAGGTGAAGGCAGCCGAGGGAAGAATGTCGGTCTCTTCCTTGGCGATCGGGATCGTTCGGCGACCGAAGGTTTCGCGGGCCGTCACGCCGAGTGCCCAACGCTCGACTCGCGCTCCGCCGATGAACCGGAGTCGATCCGTGAGCTGGTACTCCAACATCGCGAAACCCGCTCCGATCGCTTCTTCGGCCCGATAGGATCCGCCCTGCGTCAACGGCGTCAGGCGAAAGACGTTGGCACCTGGCGCGACGAACGCTCCGGAGAAAATCTGCTCCGGCGGGCGCTCGCGATCCTCCCGCGACAAGTTGGCGAGGATGGAGTACGAGTTGGCGTTCGCATCGCGTTCAGTGTATCGCCCGAGGCCGCCAACCTTCAGCAAGTGTTCGCGTCCAGGCTCACCGAAGCGGAGGGAATACGAGCCCGAGCCGTTTACGCTCTGCTCGCGCAAATCGGCAAAGGTGCGAACCGCGCCTTCGCTGCCACCGAATAGGAATGGTGTGCCGCCTTGCGGGTCGGTCGCGTACACCAGCTCCGAGCGGTCAGGCTCGTCACGCTTGACGCGCGAATACGTTCCGGACCAATCCACGCGATGCCGATCGCCGAGCTGATGCTCGCCGGCCAGCTGCGACGACCAGACGGAGCGCTCGACATAGCGCAGGCGTTGAATCTGAAATGGAAATGCGGTGTTTTCGTCGAGCCCGAACTCCACGCGCGCTTCGTTGTCGGCGCTGCGGGAGTAGGTGTTGTTCAGGCTCAGGCGAGAATGCGTTCCAAGGAGCGTCGAGAAGTTGAGCAAACCGCCCCAGAGCACGCTGGCTCGCCCAGTCTCGCCGTCGTAACGGTCCACCTCGGCAGTTCCTACCTCACCATCATTAGTGACCGGGATCGGATACGCGCGCACTTCGTCGGCGCGAATCTCCTGGCTGTAGCCGTAGGTCAAAGAGCCGATGTAACCAAAGCGACGGCCGAAGATCAGATCGCTGCCTCCTACCGAGAGCGCCGCCGAGCTGTTAGGCATGCCGGACCGCGAATTAGCCGTCCACGCATCGCGGAACGACCGCATCATGGTGTTGTACGCCTCTTGTGTCGGCGCCGGCACGAAGTCCTCTGCCGCGGCGATGGCCGCGGGGAGTGATCGTTTGTCGACACCGAACGCCAGCCAGTCGAGACCGGCACGCGGCGCGGCGAAGACTGTCTGCGCGGTGGCTCGATCGTTGTAGCCGATCGAAGTCGAATACGCGACTAAGCGCTGGCCCGGGAAATCGCGCGTCTGCAGGTCCACCTGCGCGCCGCTGAAATCGCCGGGCTGATCGGGGGTAAACGTTTTCGACGTCGTCACCGAGTGGAGGAGACCGGCGGGGAAGAGGTCGAGTGGGACTACCTTGCGCTCGGGCTCGGGGCTCGGGATACGCGAGCCATTGAGCGACGTCGTGGTGTATCGCTCGCCGAGGCCGCGCACGAAAACGTAGCGTCCATCCTGCACGGACACGCCGCTCACGCGCTGCACGGCAGCGGCGGCATCGGAGTCTGGGCTCCGAGAGATCTGCTCGGCCGTGACGGCATTCACGATACCGCTTGCGTTACGCTGTTGATCGAGCGCTTCGCTCACCGTTCCGCGCTCGGCCGCGGCGGTTACTTCGACCGCCGCGAGCTGTACGGTCGCCACCTCGAGCGTGATGTTCTGCTCGATCACGGCACCCGTTGGGAGCACGATCCCGGTGACGGTCTTTGGCTGATAACCGAGAAGGCGCACGTGCAGCGACACGGTGCCCGATGGAATGCCCGCGACGTTGTAGAGGCCGTCGAGCTGCGACTGCGTGCCAAGTGTCGTTCCGACGACTTGGATTCCCGCGTTCGACAATCCACGACCGGTCGATCCATCGATGACCCGGCCCGTAATCCTTCCCGTCGCCTGCGCTTCCAGTGTGCTTCCCGTCAGCGGACCGAGCGTGCACAGCGCGGTCGCCAACAACCACGCGGATCGTTGATTCATGTATCGCCACGGTTCGAGTGGTCGCGGCAGACACAGGGCCTGCCGTCGGCCGGCGCGTGCCGGCGCTTAGAAACCTCTCTCACCGACGTTGCGATAGTGGCACGGCGACGCAACGAACGTGTCACGAGCCCCTCGTCGATCGCGAGAGCCGGATGACGTTTTTGCGCGACGGAAATCTCGGTGCGACAACGGGTAAAGGAGATCCTCGGCCATCGGCCGATCGATCGTTACCCTTTGCTCACATTGCGCCGCTTTCGCGACGTGGCAGCGATCAGAGCGCGGCCGAGTTCTTGGGGAAGAACACCGAGACTGTCGTGCCCTTTCCGAGTACGCTGTCGGCGCTGACCCGAGCGCCGTGTGCGTCGCAGAGATGTCGTACGATTGCGAGCCCCAAGCCGGTGCCGCCGGCATTGCGCGAGCGACCGGTGTCGACACGATAGAAACGCTCGAAAATGCGCGGCAGATGCTCCGGTGCGATCCCCACACCAGTGTCACGAACTCCAACACGAACGCCGTTCGGCTCCGCTGCGCTGAAGATCGTCATCGTGCCACCTTCGCCCGTGTAGCGCAGCGCGTTGTCGACGAGGTTCGATAGGATCTGTCGCAACGCCGTGGGATCGGCAGTGATCTCGGCCGCGTCCGGCATGTCAATCTTCAACGAAATGTTCTTTCGTTTCGCCTCGGGCACCGATGCGGCGATCAGCTCGCCCGCCAACCCCCGCACGTCCACCACGGCAGGATTCGGCCGCCAGCCGCCCGACTCGATGCGCGACAGGTCCAGTAAGTCATCGACGATTCGCTGCATGCGCCGCGCGTTGGTGAGGATCGCGTCGACGAATTGACGGCGTTGCGTATCGGTGAGCTCTTCCGATTCGAGTGTCTCGGCGAATCCCCCGATCACGGTCAGCGGGGTCTTGAGCTCGTGCGAGACGTTGGCCACGAAGTCGCGCCTGACGAGCTCCAGCCGCCTCGTCTCGGTGAGGTCGTACAAGGCGACGACGGCTCCGCCGTTGGCCAGCGGAAGCGCGGTGAGCGCCAGCGTGCGCCCGCCTATCGTCACCTCATCGCGCTCGACATCGCCGCCGGCCAAGGCGATGGCCAGCGCCTCGCGCAATGCACGCTCGCGCGGCAGGAGATCGACCGAAAATGGCGTCGGGTGGCGGCTGCCTAACAACTGACGGCCTACTTCGTTGATGCGTACGACGTCGCGCCGGTCATTGACCGCGACCACGCCCTCGTGCAGCGCATCGACCAACGCGCCCATGAGCTCGTCGTCGGCCTGGAGGGCGCGCAAGCGGGCACCGAGCTGCTCCGCCATTCGATGGATGGCGGCGGCCAGGTCGCCCACTTCCCCGGGCGCCGACAGCGCCGGCCGTCGCGAGAGATCTCCGGCCGCCAGCGCCTGGGTCACGTCGCGCAGCTCCTCGATCGGCCGCGAGACATCGCGCGAAATTGCGATGGCGAGAACTAGCGCGACGAGAATGGCCAGGGCGCCTGACAAAAGGACGTCACGGCGAGCTTGCGCGACGATGGTGTCCAGCTGACGCGTACCGATCGCCACGCGCGACACACCACGCGCGGCTGGAACCGCGACGTACAGCTCGTTGTCTCCGGCCGACGCGCTCACGCGCGTGGCCACGCCGCGATCGGCACCATCGCGAATGGCGCGAACCTCCGGTCGCCCAGCGTGGTTCTCGAGACGCGCCAACGCATCGCCGTCGAAGTGGGAATCCCCGACGACCCGCCCCGCGCTGTCGATCAGGGTGACGCGGTGGCCGAGCGCCAGGCCAGCGACATCGGCCACAGAGTCGGCGCTCGCCTCGTCACGCCATTCGGCCGCGATGAGTCGCGCTTCGCGAGAGAGTTGATCGACCGTCAGGCGGTTGAGCTCGGCGCTGAGGCGCCGGCCACTGACCGCGACAACAATGAGAACGAGAACGCCGACGACGAACAGCGTACTGAGCAGCAGCCGGTGCGAAAGCCTCACGAGCTCCGCGCGCTCCCTCCGGGAGCACGAAAGCGGTAGCCGAAGCCGCGAACGGTCTCGATCATTTCACCCGCTGCGCCCAGCTTGGCGCGCAACCGTTGGATGTGCATGTCGACCGTTCGTGTCTGAATGTCGGGCGCGGCGTCCCACACCGTTTCCAGGAGATGGGCACGACCCTGCACGCGGCCGCGCCGCTCCACCAGCGTCAAGAGAAGCTTGAACTCAGTGGGTGTCAGATCGAGCTCGCGGCCGTCGCTCGTCACGCGGTGCGCGGTGCGATCGATCTGTATGGGTCCGATGGTGATGACGTCGCCGGGTGGCGCGCCGGCCGACGTCACGCGCCGCAGGATGGCGCCCACGCGCAGCACCAGCTCCTGCGGACTGAATGGCTTGGTGAGATAATCGTCGGCGCCTAACGAGAGACCGCGGATGCGATCTTGTTCCTCGCGGCGCGCCGTGAGCATCAGCACGGCGACGCCGGAGGTCGCGTCGACGCCTCGCAGCTGCTCGAGCACATCGTAGCCGGAAATTCCGGGAAGCATGAGATCGAGGACGATGAGAGCGGGACGCTCATCACGCGCCGCCTGGAGCGCCTCGGTGCCCGACGCGGCCGTCGACACGCGATACCCGGCCTTGGCGAGATGGTAGGTGACCAGGGCGACGATGTCCGGCTCGTCATCGACGACCAACACGCGTTCGCCAGCGGCCGGCGCGGTCACGCCAGTACTCCGTCGCCCGCTTGCAGCCGCTGTCGGATCTTGGCGACGATCATCTCGATGGCGATCGGGTTGCGCCCACCTCGCGGCACGATCAGATCGGCGTAGCGTTTGGTCGGCTCCACGAACTCCAGGTGCATCGGCCGGACCGTGTTCAGATACTGGTCGATGATCTCCTCCAGCGGCCGTCCACGCTTGCGCATGTCTCGTCGAATCCGGCGTAGGACCCGAATGTCCGAATCCGCGTCCACGAAAACTTTCACGTCGCATAGATCACGCACCCGCGCATCGACGAAGAGAAGAATGCCATCGACGATCACCACTTGTGTCGGCTCCACGCGCTCGGTGTGCGGCGCGCGCGCGTGGGTTACGAAGTCGTACACCGGCTTGTCGATCGCACGTCCCGCGGCGAGCTCGCTCAGCTGCGCCACGAAAAGGTCGAGGTCGAACGCTTCCGGGTGATCCCAGTTGACGTGCCGACGCTCCTCGTAGGTGAGGTGCGTCAGATTCTTGTAATACGCGTCCATGTCGATGAACGCGACCGACGAGCCACGCATCTGCTCGGCGACCTTCCGCGCCACCGTGGTCTTTCCCGAGCCGGAGCCGCCGGCGATGCCCATGATGAGCGGCCTCATGGGCGTTAGCGAGGGAGCTCGATGCCGGGCGCACACTGGCCCACACGATCGGTGCGTACGACGAACGCGCCGTCGCGCGTCGCGCGCGCGGCGACGGAGCCGTTTGTATGCGTGCAATACACCGGAATGCGGAGCGACCGCGCGTGCCCGAGGACATCGGCATATGGATGCTGGCGCCCGTTGGCGGCGATGAGAAGCGCGCGCGGTGTCACGATCTTGTACCAGTCAGGATTTCGAGCCGTCGAGTTGGCGTCACGAGCCCCGTGGTGACTCGCCACCAAGACGTCGACGTCGAGCGCTGAACCGAGCCGTCGCGCCCACTGACGCTGCTCGTAATGCTCGGCGTCGCCTGGAACGAGGGCCGAGAACGCGCCGTAACGCAAGAGCACTCCTACCGAACGGTTGTTGAGCTCGCTGCTTCCTCCGGGGCGGGCGCCGCGAGGTGTGACCGCGCGCGGCGGAGCGAGCAGCGTGATCCGAAGCGTGTCGGTGGCCGTCACAATGGTAATATCTCGATCCGCCTCGCTGACGACGATCGGGTTGGCGCGCGACGCATCCACTTGCCGTAGCAGACGTCGATAGCTGTCCAACGTGCGGGCGTCGCCGTTCCACGCGAAGGCACCGACCGGGTGGCGGCGCAGCACCTGGTGCAGGCCGTTGTAGTGATCGGTGTGCGCATGCGTGAGGACGACGAGCGCCAACGAGTCGACGCCAAGGGTTCGGAGCGCGCGAGCGGCAGTTTCAGGGTCGTCGCCACCGTCGATGAGAATGTGTCGCGCGCGATCGGCGCTCGAGTCGCTGACCAGTACGGCGAGACCGCCGACGCGGCTATCGCTGACGTCGATCAACCGCAGCGTGAGCGAGGACGCGACCGCTGGCGCGACGACGCCAGCATGGTCGCGAACGTCGACGGTTCGGCTCCGCTCACCCTTGCACGCGCTGGCAAGAAAGGTTGCAGCGAAAGCCAGCGCGGGGGTTACGACAGCGCCTCTGACACGTCGCATCAGAGCGAAGTTGACGACCGTCGAACCAGGGGTCAACGGCCTCCCAGTCGCGCCGGAGCCACGCTAGCTTGTTGCCCATGAATCGCTTCGCCTGTCTCGGCCTGATCGTCGTGCTAGCCGCGTGCGTCGCTCCGGCGGCGCGCCAACCCGTGCTCGTTGGGGTCGACGAACCCGTTGCGCCGGACCAGGTCGAGCTGCTGATCGCCGCCACCACGGATGTGCACGGGCGTCTTCGTGGGTGGGATTATTACGAGAACGCGCCGGATACTGTTCGCGGTCTGGCACGTGCCGCGACGGTCGTCGACAGCCTGCGGGCGGCCGCTCCCGGACGTGTCGTGCTGCTCGACGCCGGCGATCTCCTCCAGGGCAATCCGCTCACGTACGTGGCGGCTCGCGTCAGGCCGCAGCCCGTGCATCCGGTGATCGCGGCGATGAACGCGATGGCGTACGACGCGGCGGCGATCGGGAACCACGAGTTCAACTACGGGCTGACGACGCTGGCTGTGGCGACGTCGAAAGCGCAGTTCCCGTTTCTCGCCGCGAATGCATATGCCCCGTCAGGCAACCGCGCCTTTCCGGCGACGAAGATCATCGATCGCGCGGGTGTGCGGATCGGAGTCATCGGCGCGACCACGCCCGGCGCGAACCTGTGGGATCGCGACAATCTGAAGGGAAGAGTCGAGGTCCGAGATATCGTCCCCGACGTGCGTGCCGCAGTCGAAGAAGTGAAGCGCACCAATGCCGACGTGATCGTCGTCGTCATGCACTCGGGACTGAACGAGGCCTCGAGCTACGATACGGTGAGCAGTCGAGTGCCGAGCGAGAACGTCGCCGCACGCGTCGCCCACGAGGTGCCCGGGATCGATCTCATCATCTACGGTCACTCGCACCGGCAGATGACTGACACGACGATCGGAACGACGACTCTGATGCAACCCAAGAACTGGGCGCAGAGTGTCGCGGTCGCTACGGTGAAGCTTCAGCGTACCGCTGGCAAGCTGCGGGTGACCGAGCTATACGGCCAGCTGATTCCGGTTGCGGGTCGCGCGGAAAGTCAGAAGGTGCTCGACGCCATCGCGCCGGCGCACGACGCGACGGTGGCGTACGTGCAGAGCACCGTTGGCACGACGTCGTCGCTCTGGCGCTCGGATTCGGCGCGCGTGCGCGACACTCCGATCGTCGATCTCATCCTCGAAGTACAGCGACGCACTACCGGCGCCGACCTCTCCTCCGGCTCGGCGTTCTCGACGGACGTGCGGTTCGGACCCGGCGCGATCACCGTCGCGCAGCTGGCGAAGCTCTACCCCTACGAGAACACCCTGAAAATGGTGCGCATCAAGGGGCGCCAGCTCCGTGAGTACCTCGAGTACAGCGCACGCTACTTCGGCACAGTCGGGTCGGGCGATCCACCGGTCGATCCCGAAATTCCAGGCTACAACTACGATGTGGTCTCCGGCGTCGACTACACCATCGACGTTTCCAAACCGATCGGCTCTCGCATCACATCGCTGACTCGCAACGGCAAGCCGGTCGCCGACACCGACTCGTTCACGCTGGCGCTCAACAACTATCGGCAGTCGGGTGGGGGCGGCTTCTCGATGTTGGCCACCGCACCGGTGATCTACGATCACGGCCAAACGGAGATCCGGCAGCTGGTGATCGACGAAGTGAAGCGGCTCGGAAAAGTCGATGCGGCGGACGTGCACAAGGAAAATTGGCGGCTCGTGCCCGTGGCGGCGATCGAGCCCGCGTACGAGGCGATCAATCGGCTCGACCGACGATTCGCGTCGACACCAGCGGCGGCGAGCGGCGACGCCACTGTGCGGCGTATTCGTGTGCTCGCCACCAACGACTTCCACGGTGCGCTCGAGCCGCGACCCGATGCACGTGGGATACGACGCGGCGGAGCCGCGCACCTTGCCACGGCGATCGAGCAGGAGATGCGAAACTGTACGGCGTCCTGCGCCGTGCTCCTGCTCGATGGCGGCGACATGTTCCAGGGGACCCCGGCGTCGAATCTCCAGTACGGCAAACCGATCGTAGATTTGTACAACATGCTGGGCTACACCGCCGCCGCGCTCGGCAATCACGAATTCGACTGGACCGTCGATACGCTTCGCGCGCGGATGCGCGAGGCTCGCTTCCGCATCATGGCAGCGAACGTGCGCTTCGAGAATGGCAGCGACGTGCCCTGGATTCCCGACGACACGCTGGTAGAGAAGAACGGGATCAAGATCGGCCTCATCGGCCTGGCGCTCGAGGCAACGCCTCTGACGACGCGTCCGCAGAACGTGCGGGGACTCCGCTTCGATCCACCGGCGCCGGTCGTCGACGCGCATGCCAAAGTGCTCCGCGCGCGCGGCGCGGAGGCGATCATCGTCCTCGCCCACATCGGCGCGTTCTGTGATTCCACCGGCAGCTATTCGACCGGCTGCTCCGGTGCGATCATCGACCTCGCCAACAACGTCACCGAGAAAATCGACGCGATCGTGAGCGGTCACACCCACTCGCGCCTGCAAACGGTGGTGAAGGGCATTCCCATAGTGCAGGCGCGGACCGGTGGGAGGGCGCTCGGACTCATCGACATTCCGCTCGGCGGAGCTCCGACGGTGAGCGTCCGTGAAATTCTGTCTGACTCCGTGCCACCGTCGGCTCGAGTCGATTCACTCGTCAAGAGCGCGGTGGCGCGTACGTCTACGCGGGTGAATGCCATCGTGGCGCGCATTCCCACGACCTTGGCTCGTGGGCGCGGACAGTACCCGTTAGGCAACCTGATCGCCGACGCCCAACGTTGGGCGGGGAAAGGCGACGTCGCGGTGATGAACAACGGCGGTATTCGAACCGATCTACGCGAGGGGCCGGCGACCTACGGTTCGCTGTACGAGATTCACCCGTTCGGGAACTCGCTCTATCGCTTGACCGTGCGAGGGAGTGACCTCAAGCAGTATCTGGAAAAGCTGGTGGACGGAGATCGCATCGACGTTCACGTGAGCGGGCTCGAGATCCGTTATGACCCGGCGAAGCCCGCCGGATCGCGTGTCGTGTCGGCGATGACAAGTGAGGGGCGTCCGATCAACAACACCGCCACGTACACCATAGTTCTGAACGATTTCATGGTGGCCGGAGGGGATGGGCTCGGGTTGGGAGACGCGGCGCTGCAGAGCGACCCCACGGGGATCCTCGATCTCGACGCTCTCATTTCGTACCTTCGCACGCGTGGCGATCGGCTGATTCCGCCAGAGGAGAAGCGGATCGTCGCGGTGACGCCATGACCGAAGGTGGCACGGAGCGAGTCGTAGTCTTCGTGGATTCTCGGCGGGTGGAAGTGGCGCGTGATGCGACGGTGCTGGAGGCGGTGCGAGTGGCCGACGCCGCGATCGCCGATGCGGTGAGCGCCGGAGATCGAGTGGTGACCGACAGCCGCGGACTGCCGATCAGCGCGGACGCCGGGGTACACGGCGGCGCGATTTTCCGAGTGATTGCCGCCAGACGGCGCGGCAGCAGCGACGCCTCTCTCGACCGATAAAAGCACACAATGACACCGGTGGTCACCCGAGAGCTGCTCGCCAAGCTCCCGAAAGCGGAGCTTCATTGCCACCTGGACGGGTCGGTGCGGCCGAGCACGCTCCTCGAGCTCGCGCGCGAATACGGCAAGCCCATGCCGGCCGATGACGCTGAAGCGCTGGCCGATTACATGATCGTCCGCGACGCGCGATCGCTCGAGGACTACCTGGAGCGCTTCGAGATCACTCTTTCGGTGATGCAGCGCCCGGAAGCGCTCGAGCGGATTGCCTACGAGCTGGTGGAGGACGCCGCGCGCGACGGAGTCCGGTACATCGAGATGCGCTACGCTCCCGTACTCAACGTCGGCGAAGGGCTCTCGTTAGGCGAAGCGGTCGAAGAGCCGCTTCGTGGAATCGCGCGCGCGGAGAAGGAATTTGGGGTGCGGGCGCGCGTCATTGTATGCGCTTTGCGTCACCTGGCGCCCGACATATCGATGGAGCTGGCGCGGCTCGCGGTAGCGTACAAGGATCGCGGCGTGGTGGGATTCGATCTGGCCGGCGGGGAGAAAGGGAACCCGGCCACCCGTCATGCCCCGGCTTTCGCGTTCGCGCGTCAGCACGACCTGGCGGTGACGGTGCACGCCGGGGAAGGGGACGGCGCCGATTCGGTGCGACAGGCCGTGCACGCCTGCTGCGCCCACCGGCTTGGGCACGCGACGCATCTGATAGAGGATCCCGCGCTCACGCAATACGTCAACGACCGCCGTATCGCGCTCGAGATCTGCCTGACGAGTAACGTGCAGACGCATGCGGCGCCGAGCTACGAGGCGCATCCGCTCCGTGAATACTTCGATCAGGGTCTGAACGTCGTGTTGAACACGGACAATCGACTGATGAGCGGCACCACGTTGACGGAGGAGTATTGGCTCGCCGCGCGGCATCTGGGATTCACGTTCGAGGAGCTGTCGCGCATCGCGCTCGACTCCTTTGCCAATTCCTTCCTTCCGTGGCAGGAGCGGAAAGCGATGATCGAGGAGATGCGGACCGAGATTGCCGGCTTGGGAGCGGGCACGTGACCTCGTCGTCGGTCGCCGACGGACCAGCGAAAGCTGCCGAGGCCGTGCGCGGACGGCTCGATCGTCGGGCACCGCGCGTGATGCTCATTCTCGGTTCGGGGCTGGGGCACTTCGCGGATGCGGTCGAGAACGCGGTGTCGATTCCCTTCGACGAGATCCCTGGCTTCCCGGCGACGACGGTGCACGGCCATGGCGGCCGTCTCGTCGCTGGAGCCGTGGAAGGCGTACAGGTCATCGTGCAAGCGGGCCGCTTCCATCTATACGAGGGACACGCGGCAGACACGACGGTCTTTCCGGTGCGCATGGCGCACGCACTGGGCGCCCGTACGCTGTTCGTGTCCAACGCATCGGGCGGCATTCGTCGCACCTTTCGCGCGGGCGATCTGATGCTGATCCGCGATCAGATCAATTTGATGTGGCGTAATCCGTTGATCGGGCCGGTGCAACGTGGGGAAGAGCGGTTTCCGGACATGTCTTCGCCGTTCGATCCTGAGCTACTCGCGTTGATGCGCGAGAGCGCGTTGGCGGTAGGGGTACCGGCAGTGGAAGGAGTCTACTGCGGTCTGCTCGGTCCGACCTACGAGACGCCAGCCGAGGTGCGGATGCTCGAGCTCATCGGCGCTGACGCGGTGGGGATGTCGACGGTTCCAGAAGTGTTGGCCGCGCGCGCGTTAGGTATGCGCGTCGCTGGCGTCAGTTGCGTCACGAACGTCGCCGCTGGGTACACGTCCGAGAAAGTCTCGCACGACGAGGTGCTGGCCGTCGCGGCGCGTGTGGCCGAGAGTTTTGGGGCGTTGGTCAGGGAGTGGATTCGCCGGCTGGCATGAGACATCCGCGATGTCTCATGCCCAGTGGTTCAAGGGTCCATGCCCCTGACCGAGACCAGGCGCCGAGGCAATTGCCTTGTGAACGAATTCGAGCCCCTTTCTGACAGCGCTTTCCAGCGCGGCGCCTGACGCGAGGTTGGCTGCGATCGCGGACGAGAGGGTGCATCCCGTCCCATGCAGGTTCCGCGTGGCGAGTTTCTCGTGCCGATACACGTGCACGTCCTCGCCGTCGAACAGCACGTCCATCGTCTCGCTCCCCTCGAGATGGCCTCCTTTCACCAGTGCTGCTCGTGCGCCTAACGAGACAAGACGGCGTGCCGCGTCGGCCATGGCGTCCACGTCCCGCACCGCCTCGCCGACCAGGATCGATGCCTCGTCCAGATTCGGCGTGACCACGGTCGAGAGCGGGAGCAGCTGATCACGGATCGCAGCGATCGCGTCGGGCTCGACCAATGGATCGCCCGACGTGGCGACCATGACCGGATCGAGGACGTACGGCGCCAACGCGTGCTCGCGGAGCCCGTCGGCAACGGTGCGCACGACCGCCGCATCCGGGAGCATTCCGCTCTTGACCGCATGTGGGCGAAGGTCGCGCGCCACCGCGTCGAGCTGCTGGCGGATGAGCGTAAGGGGGACCGCCTGCCACGCGTCGACGCCAATCGTGTTCTGCGCGGTGATTGCCGTGATGACCGACGTTCCGAAAACGCCGAAGCGATGAAAGGTCTTGAGGTCGGCCTGTATTCCGGCGCCACCCCCCGAATCCGAGCCCGCAATCGTCAGTGCGATACGCATGATTCCCTCGTCCGCATGGCGAATGATGTTTCGTCCCTGACCTGAGGACAACGCAGCGTGACGACTGCTTGGGAGCGCCGTCTACCTCACGGGAGCGATCCGGGCTCCTGAGTCGAACGCATTGATACGGCACGCAAGACACGGCCACCAGCACGACACCAATGGAATCTCGATCGGTCAGAGCACTCTGGATCGGCGGTAACGGAGCCGGCGGCGCTCAAACGATTCTCGGCGCGAATACGCCCACGAGCGTCGAGGTTTTGCGCACGCACGAGCTCGCAGCCGGCCTCATGACGCTGGCCGACGGCGGTATCGACGTGATTTTGCTCGAACCGGCGCGGCGTTCCGACGCGCTCGAGGCGCTCAGCACGCTGCACGACCGCGTGCCTGACGTTCCAGTCGTCGTGCTCACGGCGCCTGACGACGAGGTGCTCGGTCCCGACGCGATGCAGCACGGAGCGCAGGACTGGCTCGCCACCACGCAGGCGGAAGGTACCCAGCTGACGCGAGCACTCCGCTACGCGATCGAGCGGCATCGTCTCCAGCGTACGCTGCGCGAGCTGTCGCTCACCGACGATCTGACCGGCCTGTACAATCGCCGCGGATTCCTCACGCTCTGCGATCACCACCTGAAGCTCGCCCGTCGCACACGCGGCTTCCTGCTCGCGAGAGCGAACATCGTCGGGCTTCGCTCGATCAACACTCAGTTCGGCTACGAGATCGGCGACAAGGCGCTTCAATCGGCCGCCGAGGTGCTCCGCGCGAGCTTCCGTATGTCCGACGTCGTTGCGCGTCTCGCGGGAGACGAGTTCGCGATACTGGTGCTCGACGCAGCTGATGAGACCTCGAGCATCATTGCTCCGCGGCTGCGGGATCGTGTGGCCCAGCACAACGCGCAGATACGCGCGCCGTTCACGCTCGCGATGCGGATGGGTCACACGCGATGCGGCCCGGACGAGTCGCCTTCTATAGAAGAGCTCCTCGCCCGAGCCGCAATGGCGCTCTCCGACGAGCGCCGCCGACCAGTCAGCTGATCACGCTCTTGGCGCGGGCAACGACTGCACGCGCGCCTTGAACTCCTGGAAGTTGCGCGTGTCCGTGGTGAGCGACCGAAGGATGTCCGGATCGATCTGACGGATCAGCGCCTCGGTGTTCGCAATGCGATCCTCTTCCAGCGGGTGTGTCGAGAAGAACGCGTCTACACCGCCCGGGGAGCGCTGACGCTCCTCGAGGAGCTTGCGGAACATCGCCGGAATTCCGACCGGCGAGATACCCGCGCGCGCGACGTACGGAATCGCCTTGGCGTCCGATTCGATCTCATCCTGACGACTGAAGCGCGCGAACACCGCCGCGCCGGCAACGTTGATCAGCGCCTGCGACGTCTGGCTATCGCAGATACGCGTCAGCACGCACGCCAATCCGACACCGATGTTGGCCGTTTGCGCTTTCTCCATCTGCTGGATAGAATGGCGCTCCGTCACGTGGGCGATCTCGTGGCCGAGCACGCCCGCCAGCATCGAGAGATTGTCTGCGCGCTCGATCAAGCCGCGATTGACGTAGATGTAGCCGCCGGGCACCGCGAACGCGTTGACCTGCTTGCTGTCTACGACGAAGAACGTCCACTCCAGATTCCGCTCATCGGACAGCTTCGCGATGGAGTCTCCGAGGACGTTGATGTAGCGATTGATCTCGGGATCACCGATGATCGGAAGCTGCGCGTTGATTTGCTGAGCATACTCAGTTCCGATCTGCACTTCCTGCTGCGTCGAAACGCCGCAGGCCGTCATCGTGAAACCGAGCGCCATTACCGTAAAAAAGCGTCTCATTTCTTCCTCTGGGTGTGCGTGCCGTGCCGAGTACGGGAGGCAAGTCCCATTCCACTACGCACATCTCTAACCCTGTGAAACTGCTGACCTTAGCCCGCGACCTCCAGCGTCGCAAGGCAAGAGAACGACAGGAGCTTTTCGTCGCCGAAGGAATTCGCGCGGTCGAGGAGCTGCTTCGCTCCACCCTGCACGTACGTGGCGCGCTCGTATCACCCGAGCTGGCAACAGCGCCACGTGGCAAAACGCTGCGCGGCACGCTGGCCACCCGTCAGATCGAGCTGCTCGAGGTCACCGAACGCGACTTCGCTTCCGCGGCTGGAACCGAATCCCCGCAAGGCGTGCTGGCCATCGCTGAGGTGCCGCGCCGCTCGCTCGAGTCGCTGGGTGTCCCTTCGCTGGCTCGCCTGCTCGTCCTCGATGGCGTACAGGATCCCGGGAATGCGGGTACGCTCCTTCGCACTGCCGCCGCGCTCGCCGCGCACGCGACGCTCGCGCTCCCGGGCACGGTTGACCTCTGGAATCCCAAAGTCGTCCGTAGCGCGATGGGGGCACTCTTCCATCGTTCCGCACTCAGTTGTACCTGGGACGAGCTCGGACGGTTCCTGCGCGAGAACCAAGTCGTAGCTTGGGGCGCCAGCGCGGAAGGCGAGCCGATCGATCATATCGACGCGCGCGATGCACCACAGCGGCTGGCGCTCGTCGTGGGCAATGAAGGGAGTGGCCTCTCCGACGAGGCGCGTGCACTGCTCGAGCGCACGGTGTCGATCCCCATCTCCGAAGACGTCGAGTCACTCAACGTCGCGGTGGCCGCCGGAATCATCCTCCACCATTTACGGCCGAAAGCGAAACACTCGTGAGCGATGCACTGATCTTCCTTCCCGCTTGGATTTTCGGCGCCTTTGCGATCGCGATGGGTGCCATCGTCGGATCGTTTCTCAACGTCTGCATCGCGCGATGGCCGGCCGGACAATCGGTCGTGTCGCCGCGCTCCAAGTGCCCGCGTTGTGGCAAGCAGATCGTGTGGTACGACAACGTTCCCATGTTGAGCTGGCTCCTGCTTCGCGGAAGGTGTCGTGGATGCGGTGAGCCGATCTCCACTGTCTATCCGCTCGTCGAGCTCGTCGTCGCGCTCTCCTGGCTGGCGGCAGTGCTGCAGTTTGGCCCCACGTTTACCGCGTTGCGCGTCGCAATCTTTGCCACGCTTCTGCTCGGCATCATGCTCACCGACGCGACGCACTACATCATTCCCGACGGCTTCACCGCGTTCGGCATGGTGTGGGCGTTCATCGCCGCCACGATCGCCGCTTTTCTCGGTGAAACTTCTCCGTTCTCGACACTGTACGATGGGTTGATCGGTGCGTGCGTCGGCGCGGGCGCGATTGCGATCGCGGGCTGGCTTGGCGAGATCGCCTTCAAGAAGGAGGCGATGGGATTCGGCGACGTGACGCTGATGGCGATGGTCGGCGCTCATATCGGCGCCGAGCGCACGCTGCTCACCGTTTTCATCGGTGCGCTGCTGGGCGCCGTCACCTTCCTCGGCATCGTCTTTCCGATCGAGTGGGTACGCAGCAAGCGGCGCGGAACGCCGGTGGAGCTTCCGCTGGTGCCGTTCGGGGTGTTTCTTGCACCGGCGGCCATCGTGACGCTCCTCTGGGGCCGGGCGCTCATCGACTGGTATCTGCACGGAGTGATGGGACTGTGATGTTTGGAGAAGATCTCTGGCGGTCCGGGGGCACGCTTGCACGGCTGACGCGCGATCTGACGTCTGAGGCGCGCGCTGGCCGACTCGAGCCAGTGCGCTGCCGCGAGGACGACATTGCGCGCGTCATCGACATCCTCCTACGCCAGGGGAAGAACAACCCCGTGCTGGTCGGACCGGCGGGCGTCGGCAAGACCGCGATCGCCGAAGGTCTGGCGCAGCGCATCGCGTCAGGCGCGGTGCCACTCGTACTTCGTTCGGTGCGATTGCTCGCGCTCGATCATGTGTCGCTGCTCGCCGGAACGATGTACCGCGGGCAATACGAGGAGCGCATGCACGCTCTCGTGCGCGAAGTGTCGGCGGATCCAGACATCATCCTCTTCGTCGATGAGCTCCACAACCTGATCGGGCAGGGCACCGCCATGGGCGTGGCGATGGACGCCGCCAACATGCTCAAGCCGTCGTTGGTGCGCGGCGAATTTCGCGTGATCGGCGCAACCACCGATGACGAATACGAGCGATGGATCTGTGGTGACCCCGCGCTCGAGCGCCGCTTTCAGAAGGTGCCGGTGCGGGAGCTGAGCGCGGAGCAGACGCTGGAGATCCTCGCGGCGCGGAAGGAGCGGTTGGAGCGTCACCACAACGTCGCCATCGCCGATGATGCAATGCTGGCTGCGGTCCGGCTCACCGATCTCTTCATCACTGACCGGGCGCGCCCCGATCGGGCGATCGACGCGCTCGACGAAGCGTGCGCGCACACGCAGGCGACCGCCACCTACTCGCCTGGCGTCGAGGCGCTGATTGCCGAGCGACGGGAGCTGATGCGTGGTGGCGCACGCGGAGAGCCGCACGGAGAAACCGTCTCGCAGCCGACGGAGGTCGAGACCGAGGCCCCGCAGCTCGACGATCCGCTCGAGCGGATGGCGCGTGAAGGGTTCGCGGCGCTCGAGCGCTTTGGCGCAGGGATCGAGGCGATGCTGTCGGGACAGCCGGTCGCCGCGCCGGCCGAGGCCCCCGTCGAGCCCACGCGCGCCGAGCCGATTCGAACCAATGGCGAGCATGCCACGGCGCGTCGTCCAAGGAGCTCCCGGCTAGCCGAGCTCGACGCCGAGCTGCATCGACGGCTGGTCGAGGAAGGACTGGTCGTCCGTGGTCACGATGTCGCCCGCGTGGTGAGCGTCGCTTCCGGCCGCCAGATCGAATGGACGCCCTGAATCGCTGCATGCCCGTCTGCCTAACAACTGCCCGAACGACGATGAGATCTCTCCTGGCCGCGGCCGTGGTCGCGACCATCGCCGCCTGCGGCGGCGAGAACGCGGGCGCGCAGGGGCCGTACGCGCGTCAGGTGAACGACGCGATTCCGGTCATCGAGCGGGGAACCGGTCTCGAGTTCAAGCAGCGGCCGGTGGTCGAAGAGAAGACAAAGGACGAGCTGCGCGCTTATCTCGTCGAGCAGTTCCGAACGAGAGCGGCGGAAGACGTCAAGCAGCAGGAGATCCTGCTCCGACGCCTGGGACTCATCCCCGACTCGCTCAAACTCGGCGAGTTCCTGGTAGAGCTGTACACCGAGCAGGTGGCGGGCTACTACGACCCCGCCACCAAGAAGCTCTACATCGTGAAGGGGACGTCACCCGAGTTTGTCTCTTTCACGGTGTCGCACGAGCTGGTTCATGCGCTCCAGGATCAGTACGCGAACCTCGATTCGCTTCTGAAGGTCAAGGGCGCGGACGATCAGGTGATGGCCGCCCAAGCCGTGGTAGAAGGGCAGGCCATGCTGGTCCCGATCAAGGCCATGGGCGGTGCCGCCATGAACCTGCCGGGTGGTTGGGATCAGGTGCGGCAGATGGTGCGCGAGCAGATGCAGAAGCAGTATCCGGTGCTGGCGTCGGCGCCGAACATTCTCATAGAGACTTCGATCTTTCCATACCTGAGCGGTCTCGAGTTCATGCGCCGCGTCGAGGCCGAGCGGCCCGGAAAGCATCCATACGGCGCCGAATTCCCGAAGTCTACCGAGCAGATTCTGCATCCCGACAAGTATCTGAGCGCGCCTGACGCGCCGGCCCGCATCACGCTTCCCACACTGACTGGTGCGACCGGCACGTACCAGAACGAAGTCGGTGAGTTTCCGATGCGCGTCTTCCTCTACGAGCATCTTCGCAATCAGCCGGATGCGGTGCGCATTGCTGCCGGCTGGGATGGCGACCGGTACGTGGTGTTGGAAACTCCGCGTGGCGAGGGGATCGCATGGGTGACGGCGTGGGATTCGACCGTCGACGCAGTGGAGTT
>DATFBY010000083.1:0-7572 GCA_035253585.1 Gemmatimonadaceae bacterium
TCGACGCCGATCGCCTGGCCGTCGGTCAGCTGCTGGCCGCGAAGGGGGGCGAAGGACCGTCGGTCGTGAGCGTTGCGCCGGGCACCACCGTCCGACAGGCGCTGCGACTCATGTCCCTCCACGACGTGTCGCAGCTTCCGGTGATGGACGGCGCGAGTTGCGTAGGTTCGGTCGCCGAAAACAGCCTGTCTGCCCGCAGCCTGGAAGACACGAAACTGCTCGATGTGACGGTGAGCGAGGTGATGGACCCTCCCTTCCCGATCGTCGACGCTGGCCAGGCGATAGATAGTATCACAAAGCTACTAACTAAGGCGAACCCGGCCGTCCTCGTTCGCGCCAACGGCACGATCGGCGGCATCATCACGCGCTCCGACGTGCTCCAGTACCTCATGGCACGCTGATCGCACGACGTCACGGCCCACACGACGACACGGAAACGAAGGCGGAGGCTCGACGTATGGCAGCCCCAGGATCGCCAGAGTACGACCGCGAGCTCAATCCTCACCGCGACGAAGACGAGCAGCGCAACACCGAACAGGTCGCCGCCACTCTCGGCGCCCGCGGAGCGCGCGTGGATGGGAGCGAAAACAGCGAACAGCTCGTCCAGCTCCTCGAAGCTGTCGAGCGATTCGAGGCCGCGGTCAGCAGCCTCGGCGGCGACCGCATGGTCGACGACCAGAGCTCACCGGCGCCCGACGATCCCGATTTCGTCCTTCCCCGCCGCCGCGACGACGAGACCGTAGCTGCCTACACCGACCGCGTCGAGCGCGCCGCGACGATGCTGGAGCGTCGCATCAGGTGATGACGGTCCCGCCTGCACGCCAGGTGTGAAGGCAGGCTCGATTGGCGCGTCCTCTTTAGGATGTCATCCAGCACACACGCCACGAGCCTGATCACACGACTCACCCGACTCGGCTTCACGCCGCTCGGCGTGACGTCAGCGGTCGTCGTGGTAGCGGCCTGGGTGGCACTCACCGACACGCCGTTCGCCACGGCAGGTCTGGTCGCTACGATCACCCTGCTCATGATCGCGACCGGCCTCATCGTGATCGGTGTGCACGAATTCGGACACTTCCTCGTCAGCCGCCTGGCCGGCTTCCGGACGATCTCGGTGACTGTCGGACCCGTTCGGTTCGTGAAGACGGCGAACGGCGTGCGCATACGATCGGCTGAAAGCTGGCAGCTGGGTGGCGGAATGTTGGTCTGTCTTCCGCGACACGAAACCAACCTGCGCGCCCGGTGGATGTGCACCGTCGCCGCCGGACCGGCGTTCAGTTTGCTGCTGGCATTCGGTGGGTGGCTGGTCGCACCGCCATTCGGCTTTGACGAGAAGGCGATCGTCGCCATCGCCGGTACCATCGGTCCCATCGGTACCGTCTGGTGGGTCTCGCTACTCCCGACGGTGAGCGTCGTGTCGTTCATCGCGGCGGTCGCCAGCTTGATTCCGACGCGACGCGGGCTGCTCTTCACCGACGGGGCGCAGCTCCGCCTCCTCGCGCGCGGCGGCGCCGAAGCCGACCGCTGGTGCAGTCAGATCATGATCACCGCGGCCGCACGAGGTGGCGTGCGGCCGCGCGACTGGGATCCGAACTGGATAGCGCGCGTCACGACGCCCCGCGACGACAGTGCGCAAGAGGCCCTCGGACAGCTCGGCGCATTCTACTGGGCGCTGGATCAGGGGAACTCGACGCTCGCCCTCGCGCACCTCACTCGCGCTCACGAGCTGCTCGAGACGCTCCCACCGCTTCTCCGCGCGCTCGTGCACCTGGACACGGCCTTCTACGATGCGCGCATCCGCGGCGACCTTCGCTCGGCCCGTGACTCGTTAGGCAAGAGCGACGTGCCGGGCGTTCCTCGCTTCGCGCGTCTTCGGACTGAAGCGGCTGTTCTTCTGCTCGAAGGCGATCGCCACAGCGCCGCGGCCAGGGCACGGGAGGGACTCGAGGAGCTGGCGAGACTCGAGCGCAACGAGCTCGTGCGTTATCCCGCGGAAGAGGAGTGGCTGCGGAATGTGCTGGCCGACGCCGAGGTGTCGACCGCGCTCAGCGCCTCTTCACCTCTTCACTCAGCTCAGCCAACAGCTCCAGCGCCTTCAACGGCGTGAGCGCGTTCACGTCGACCGCGCGCAAACGGTCGACGATCGGGTCGGGTCCCGCGACGAACAGCGCGAGCTGTTCCGCGGGCTCGCCTCCCTCCTCCTTCCTCCTTCCTCCCTCGGCGACGAGGTGTCCGCCCTCCAGCAGCCGCAATACCTGCCGGGCTCTCTTCAGCACTTCTCGCGGCAAACCAGCGAGACGTCCAACCTCGATCCCGTAGGATCGGTCGGCGCCACCGGGCTGCAATCGGTGCAGGAAGAGCACTTCGTCGCCCACCTCGCGCACCGCCACGTTATAGTTTCGTACTGCTACTAATTCGTCCGCGAGCTGCGTCAGCTCGTGGTAGTGCGTGGCGAAGATCGTCTTGCAGCCCGTGCGCTCGTGAAGATGCTCGCTCACCGCCCAGGCGATCGACACGCCGTCGTAGGTCGACGTTCCGCGCCCGATCTCGTCCAACAGCACCAAGCTGCGACGCGTGGCGGTGTGCAGGATCGCGCTCGTCTCCGCCATCTCGACCATGAACGTCGACTGGCCACGGACCAGGTTGTCGCTCGCGCCGACGCGCGTGAACACGCGATCGCACAGACCGATTCTCGCGCGCGCCGCGGGTACGAAGCTCCCGATCTGCGCCAACAGCACGATGAGGCCGACTTGCCGCAGAATCGTCGACTTCCCCGCCATGTTCGGGCCCGTCAGAATGATGACGCGGGCATCTTCGGTGAGTGTGACGTCGTTCGGGATGAACTTGTCGCGGGGCATCATGCGCTCCACGACCGGATGCCGGCCGCTAGCGATCTCGAGGTCATACTCCCCGGTGATCTCCGGACGGACGTACCCCTCGCGCTCTGCCACCTCGGCCAGCGTCGCCAGGACGTCGAGCTGCGCCAGAATTCCAGCCGCGCATTGGAGTCGCGCAATGTGAGCGCCGATTCGACCGCGCAGCATCTCGAACAGCTCGCGCTCCCTCGCCTCGATTCGCTCGGAGGCGCCGAGTACGCGCTCCTCGTAGTCCTTGAGCTCGGGAGTAACGTACCGCTCTTCGCCAGCCAACGTCTGCCGCCGCTGATAGTGCGGAGGTACGAGATGCTTGTTGGCGTTGGTAATTGCGATGTAGTAACCGAACACCTTGTTGTAGCCGACCTTGAGCGACTGAATACCGGTGCTCGAGCGCTCGGCAGCCTGGATGTGCGCGATTGCGTCCTTGCCGCCATCGCGGAGCGCGCGCAATTCGTCGAGCTGTACGTCGGCACCGGAGCGGATCGTCGCTTCGTCGCCGATCATCGCCGGCGGACGGTCGACCAATTGCCCGGCAATGTCGTCTACGATGTCCGCACAGGAATCCCAAGCCTCGAGCAGCGGACCGAGGAGTCCGGCGCTCTTGAGCCGGCGAGCAGCGCTCTCGACGGCGGGAAGACGTGCGAGCGAGTTGCCTAACGCTCCCGCTTCACGCGGGGTCGCCCGATTCGCGGCGATCTTCCCCGCCAGCCGCTCGACATCCCGCACTCCGTCCAGCGCCTCGCGCAGTGCGCCGCGCGCCAGCGCATCCACTGCCAGCGCCTCCACCGCGTCGAGGCGAGCTTCGATCGGTGCACTGTCTACGAGTGGCGTCAGCACCCATTGTCGAAGAAGACGCGCGCCCATCGGTGTGATGGTGCGGTCGATGACGGCCAGCAGTGTTCCATCGGTAGAGCCACCGCGCAGTGATTCCACCAGCTCGAGGTTGCGACGGGTCATCTCGTCGAGCGGCATCGTCGTACCGGGACGCTCGACGATCGGTCGCGCGAGGTGCGGAACCCCTGCTGGCTGGAGATCACGCAGATAGCGCAGCAGCGCGCCGGCGGCGCCGATGGCGACGTCATCCACGCGCTCCAAGCCGAAGCCGTCGAGCGACGCGACGCCGAATTGCCGAGTGAGCTCATCGCGAGCCATGGCAGCGTCGAACTCCCACTCGTCGCGCTCGGTGACCAGCGCGTTCTCCCCACCTCCCACCTGCGGTCCGCCTTCTCGCGATCCGCGAGGCACCAGAATCTCGCTCGGTGCCAAGCGCGCCAGCACCGCTTCTCGCTCGGCCAGCGCGGCACGGATCAGCCGCAGCTCTCCTGTCGAGAGATCGGCCGCGGCGAGCCCGTACTCATCGCCACGCCGGTGGATGGCGCAGAGAAAGTTGTTGCGGACGCCGTCGAGCAAGTCATCGGAGAACGCGGCGCCGGGGGTGATCGTTTCGATCACTTCGCGCCTGACGATTCCCCTGGCGAGCTTTGGATCTTCGACTTGCTCGCAGATGGCGACGCGGAATCCTTGCTGGACCAGACGGCGCAGATACTCGTTGAGCGCCTTGACAGGCACGCCGGCCAGCGGCACATCGGCCGCGCCGCCGTTGTTGCGGGAGGTGAGCGTCAGTCCGAGCGCGCGCGAGGCGACTTCCGCGTCATCGTAGAACATTTCGTAGAAGTCGCCCATCCTGAAGAACAAGAGCGCGTCCTGATGCTGCGCCTTGATCTCCCGATACTGCTGCATGAGCGGCGTCGCGCTCTCGCGGCTCACCGCGGCTCCATGTCGGCGACGAAGCCGCGAACATTTGACGCACGCATCCGTACCCGGGCCGCTTCGGCTGCCTGACGAGTGGAGTACTGGCCGATGCGCACGAGCCAGAGCCCGGCGAGCTGCACCGCTCGTACCTGGAAGCCACGCGCCGCGAGCTCGGTCCTGAGCTTCTCGGCCGACTCCCGCGTCCGAAATGCCGCCACCTGAACCGTGTACGCCCCGGCCCTCGTCGCGCTGCTCGGAGCGACGGGAGGTGGTGTCGCTGGGGGCGTGGTTGGTGCTGTCGTTGGCGCTGTAGTTGGCGTCGTGCTCGGCGCGCCAGGGACCGGCTCTGTGGGGGCGGGTGCCGTCCGCGTCGCAGTAACAACGGCCGAGTCCCGAGTCCCGATGGCCGAGTCCCGCGACGCCATTGCGCATCGCGGCGCATAGTACTCGATCTGGTTGCGAAGCTCGACGTCACTCTCGGGCACAATGCGTTGGGCGTCGGCGAGCGTGGCACAGGCCCGTCGGTCGGCGCCGGCTTGGAAAAGGAGCTGAGCATTCCAGTAGCTCGCACGAGCGCGTTGGGCGTGCATCGGGTGCTCGAGCACCAGGCGACGGAAATGCTCCATCGCCTTGTCGCGCTCGCCACGCGCCATCTCGAGCTGGCCCATGCGGAGGAGTGCATCTCCCGCGCGCGGCGCGAGCGGAAACTCGATGATGATCCGGCGATAATCGCGCTCTGCTTCGGCGGCTGTCGCCGCCAGCGATGCGCGCCAGAAGAGCGCTTCGACGAAGCGTGGCGATCCGGCCGGTGCGGTGTCGAGCTCGCGCTGTACCAGTGCCCGCCCCGCTTCGCCCTGCCCCTCGGTGACCATGCGCTGTGCGCGAAGGAAGATGCTGTCGGCGCTCTGGGCGGGAGCTGCGGCGGGTGACCAAAGCGCGGCGACGAGAGCGAGACAGGGCGGCGTGAAGCGTGAAGACATCATCGGCGTACTAGTTAGGCAGCGGCGCTGGCCGGGGATGGAGCGTCCAGGCAGAGAGAGAGGACCAAGCTAGCGAGCAGCTGCTCGTCGGAGGAGAGGCGGGTCTCCTTGAGCGCAATGTCGGTGCACAGCAGCGCATCGAGCGCGGCATCGAGCGAACTGGCGTTCCAGTAGCTCATCGCGTCGGTCCAGGCCCGAGCCGCGTCGCCCCACGCGCGTCCGGTGAACGAGCCTGACGCGCCCCGCAGGAACTCGAAGAAGTCGGGGCGCTGTCCCTGGTCGCGCTTGGCGACGCCCCACGCGATGGCCAACGTTTGCACTGTGAGCGCCATGACGATCGAGACGGCAGTCGTCTTCGGCTGCTCGAGAACGTGCGGAACCAGGTCGAGCGCGCGAGCGGCGTTGCGCTGCGCCACCGCATCGAGCAGATCGGCGAGCGTCTCCCCGCGTCTTACTCCGACGACATGGGCGACAGCGGTCTCGTCGATCGTGCCGCCCCGCGCGTAGCTGGCGAGCTTCTCGAGCTCGGTAGCGAGTGCCGGAAGGTCGTTGCCCACGGCGCGCTCGAGCAGCTCCACCGCTTCGGGCGTGATCGACACGCCAAGATCGTTGGTGGCGACGTGCGAGATCCAACGCGGTATGCGATCACCTGAGAGCGCGTCGAACGCGACCGAGGCGACGCGCGCCTCGAGCGCCTTGTCAGGCTTTGACCTTTCTCCACCGCTGGCGATCAGCACGAGAATGACGTCGGCCGCTGGTGACTCGAGGTATTGGTCGAGCGCAGCTCTGGCCTCCTTCCGCAGATTACCTACATCTCGGATCACCACCACTCTCCGCTCCGCCATCATCGGCGGTGTTCCTACGAGTGATCCGAGCGTCTCGGCGTTCAGATCACTGCCCGACCGCACGTCGAGATTGAAGTCTCGGGTGGCGGGATCGACCGCCTTCTGGATCAGCTGGCGGGCCGCCTGGTCTTTCAGGTAGTCGTCTTCACCGTGCAGGTAATACGCGGGCAGGTACTTACCCGTCTGAACGCCTTTCCAAAAGGCACGCTCGGTGATGCGGGGCATGCGGAGAATATACGACGCACCCGCGGCCGTCGGGTGGCTTCCAATTCCTGGTCTGGATTCGGCGCTCCGAACGCCGCAATGTTGTGACTCCTCCCGGAGGCCTCGATGATCCGCCCGTTGGTTTTGCTCGTCTTCGCGGTTGCGGCGGCAGTCGGATGTGGTGGAGACAAGCCTAGCCCTGAAGAAGCCGCAGAACAGACCTTGGCCGACGCTCAGGCAAAGGCAAATGCACAGGCTGCCGCGCCTGGGGCGAACGTACCGCCGCCGATCGATCCCGCCGCGGTCATGCAACCTGGTACGCCAAGCAATGAAGCGATGGCGAAGATGCTAGCGGAGCAGAGCATGAAGGGGATCAGCTCCGCACTCGGCGCTACCGAGTGGACGAAGCGGGAGCTGACGATGAGCGACGTGCGCAAGTTCGCTCAGGCGGCCCGAAATCTCCGCGAGCTTCAGGAAAAGGATGCCGAGCTGAGCAGCAGGATGAGCGCACGCGGGATGGGGAACGCGAACGACATTCAGTCGGTGGTGAGTGCGGAGCCGAAGATGCGCGAGGCGATCGAGCGGGCAGGGATGACCGTGCCGGACTACATCGGCACGGCTGGCGCGCTGGCGCAGTCGATGATGATCGCGCAGATGATGAAGCCCACGAGTCCGATGCGCCTCACCGAAGTACCGCCTGGCGTACTGAAAGCGAACATCGATTTCGTGCTCGAGCATGAGGCGGAGGTGAGGGCGGCGCTGGAAGGGCAGCAATAGAGCATCGAGATTCGAGATTCGAGATTCGAGATTCGAAGAGATTCCAACGCGAAAAAGGCCGGCGCATCGCCGGCCTTCACTTTCCCCCGAATCTCGAATCTCGAATCTCGAATCTCGACCCTACTTCCAGCTCGCCAACCT
>DATFBY010000084.1:0-6348 GCA_035253585.1 Gemmatimonadaceae bacterium
GTCAGGCGGACTCGATGCGACGGCGATGGCGAAGCCGAAGGCGTTCTTCGGGTCGGCGCGCGCGGTTGCTCCGCAGCACGGCGGCGGCTCGCTCACGATCATCGCGACGGCGCTGGTCGAGACCGGCTCGCGCATGGACGATGTGATCTTCGAGGAGTTCAAGGGAACCGGTAACTCGGAGATCAAGCTCGACCGACAGCTCGCCGAGCGACGCATTTATCCGGCGATCGACATCGGGACGAGCGGAACGCGGCGCGAGGACAAGCTGTTCCGTCCAGATCAGCTCGACGCCGTGTACACACTGCGGCGTGGATTGCAGCAGATGCCGCCGCAAGCGGGTATGGAGTGGCTGATCAAGCGGATCGCGTCGACGCAGAATAACGACGCGTTGCTGGCGGGATTGTAGGACCGGGACTCGGGACTCGGGACTCGGCGGGGAAACTGAATGCGCCGGCCGGCTCTGCCGACCGGCGCTTCCTTTTGTTCATGCCGAGTCCCGAGTCTCGAGTCCCGAGTCCCGTTAAGGCCGCCTAACCCCTAGGCGGAACCCTCTTCCCCGGCCCACCGCTTGCACTTAGGTCGGCCATGAGGCCCCCAGCCCTCCTGGCGCCGGCTCTCTCCCTCCTGCTGGTGGGAGCGTCTGCTCACGCCCAGCAGAGCGAGCGCGATGATCCGGAGCGCAAGGAGGTCGAGAAGCTGAAGATCGTCGGCGCGAAGGCGGTCGACAGCGACGAGATCAAGGAGAGCATCGCCACCGAGAAGTCGCGGTGCAAGAGTTTCCTCCTCCTCGCGTTCTGCGCCTTCAGCAAGTCACCGACGTTTTACGAGCGCAACTATCTCGACACCGAAGAGCTGCGGCGCGATGTGCTCCGCATTCGCGTGCTGTACTGGAAGCGCGGCTATCGCGAAGCGACCGTCGACACCACCGTGGAAGGCGACGAGAACGACGCCTTCGTAACGCTCAAGATCGACGAGAAAGACCCGACGCGCGTGTCGACGGTGCGCGTGCGGGAGGCGCCGCCTCCTGTCCTTTCCGACAAGGAGATCGCGCGCGCAATGCGGTTGCGCGCCGGCGATCCGTTGAATCTGATCGCGCTCGACTCGAGCATCACCAATCTCCGAAACGAGCTCTGGGAGAAGGGACACTCCGACGCGATCGTCCAGGTCGATACGATTCTGGTCCGTCCGGAGCAGCGCACCGCCGATGTCGCCATCGAAGTGCAGCCGCGTTGGCGCGCGACGGTGCAGTCGATCACGATCAGCGGGAACGAGAAGGTATCGGAGCGAACGATCCGGAACTCACTCCTCTTGAAGCCCGGACAGGCGTACAGGCGCTCCGATCTGATCGAGAGTCAGCGTCAGCTCTACTCCTCGAATCTTTTCCTGCACGCGTCGATCATCGTGCCGCCGCAGGGCGACAGCGCCAAGCTGATCGAGGTGACGGTCACCGAGGCGCCGCTCCGTCAGATCCGCACCAGCGCTGGATTCAACACGATCGACTTCCTCCAGGCGGAAGCGCGATTCACGCACTACAACTGGTTTGGCGGCGCCCGGCGTCTCGACATCCGCGGCGTCATTGGGAACATCCTCGCCCCGCAGCTGAACGGCGCGTTCATCTTCCGCGACATCACACCGGAAAGCATCAGCGGCGCGGAAGAGCGCGTCTTCCTGCGCCCCGAATATCAGGGCAGTATCGAGATCACCCAGCCGTGGGTCGGGTCGGCCCGCAACTCGTTAGGCGTGTCGGCGTTCGCGCACCGGCGAAGCGAGCCGGCGATCTTCATCGACCGCGGCTTCGGCGCCAGCGCGTCGTTCACGCGCAGCATGGCACTCCGGTTCCCGGCGAGCTTGAGCTACCGTTTCGAGCTCACCGAGGTGGAGGCTGGCGATCTCTACTTCTGCATCAACTACGGTGTCTGCGAGCCGCCGACCATTCGCGCGCTGAGCGATCGTCAGGCGCTCTCGCCGATATCCTTGAGCGCGTTCCGCGATCGCACCGATGACGCGCTGAATCCCAGCAGCGGATCCATGACGCGCCTCGACCTGGAGCACGCCTCGGCGTTCACCGCGTCGGATTTCCGCTACAACCGCGCGTTCGCCGAGTGGGCGCATTACTGGCCGGTTCGGAAAAGGATGGTGCTGGCGGCGCACCTGCGTGGCGGATGGGTGAAGTCGCTGGCCAGCACGGCCGCGGCCACGCGCACCGGCGATGCCGATGGCGACGTCGTGCTGCATCCGCGAAAGCGGTTCTACGCCGGCGGTTCGCAGTCGGTGCGTGGTTACGGAGAGAATCAGCTCGGACCGCGGATCTTGACGATCGACCCCGAAACACTGAAGGACGCGGGCTGCACCGACGCCGACATTGCCACCGGCACGTGTGATCCGAATGCCGTCGCCTCGGAGGAATATCAGCCGCGTCCCACCGGCGGCACGTCGCTGCTCGAAGGCAGCGTCGAGCTCCGCTTCCCGGTATGGAAGAAGATCTCGGGCGCGGTGTTCGTGGATGGCGGATTCGTCGGCCAGGGCCCATTCCAGGACGTGACGAAGGGCACCGGCGCGTTCACGCCGGGGTTCGGCGCACGATATCTCTCCCCGGTCGGCCCGATCCGCGTCGACATCGGCATCCGTCCGACGGTGCGGGAGGAGCTCTCGGTAATCACCGAGCAGCGTGATCCGGTGACGAACGTGCGGAGCATCGTCAGGCTGACAACGCCCAAGCAGTACGATCCACTCGAGGGCGCTTCGGGATTCCGTCAGGTGTTGAATCGCATGGTACTGCACCTCTCCATCGGGCAGGCCTTCTGATGCGCGCGCTCCGCATCGCCCTGAAGGCACTCGCGATCATCATCGGCGGGACGATCATCGCCTTCACGATCGCCATCCTGGTGATGACGCAGACCACCTGGGGACGGGAGCGCGTCAGGCAGTTCGCGTTAGGCATCCTCGAGGACGAAGCGATCGGTGTGGTCCGTGCCGGCCGGATCAGCGGCAATCTTCTCACCGGCATCACGGTAGAGGACATCAGCGTATCGGATAGCTCCGGGCGACCGTTCTTCACGGTCGACTCGGTCCAGGCGCGCTATCGTCTGCTCGACTTCTTCAACAAGCGGGTCTCGATCTCCGACGCTCGGCTCGTTCGTCCCATCGTGATTCTCGACGAGCGCAACGGCGAGTGGAACTACGAGCACATCTTCCCCGGCGACACGACGCCCGACACCGATACGACCTCCGGATTCGGTGACTGGGTTTCGATCCGCGATCTGGCGATCGTCGACGGGCATCTCCAGGTGCGCACGCAATGGGAGCCCGACACGACGGTGGCGGCGGTGCGCGACAGTCTCATTCGTGCGGCGCTGGCCGGCGACGGGCGCTATCGCGTGGAGGAGATTCCCGGCGGTTATCAGCGCGTGATGGAGTTTCGTCAGATCGACGCCGAGATCCCGTACTCGCGGATCGAAGACCCGGACAGCGCGACGATGATCTTCGACATCGCGCACCTGAAGATGATCGCCGAGCCGTTCGTGCCGCCGGCCGCCGACGTCCGTGATCTCACGGGCCGGTTCTGGGTTGGCAAGGACTCGCTCTGGTGGAACAACGTTCGCGCCGCGCTGCCCAACTCACGCGTGTCGGGGAGCGGCATGTACGTGCTCGACGACACCGCCGGGTTCCAAAAGGGCGACATGACACTGCGGATTCGTGGAGAGCCCGCGGCGCTCGCCGATCTGCGCTGGGTCTATCCGCACTTTCCGTCGCAGGGACAGGGGACGCTGGACTTCGTCATGAACGTGCGCGCCGACACCACCGAATTCATCGGCCGGAACGCGCAGATGACGATCGGCGACGCGCGCGTCGATGGCAACTTCGGCGTGAAGATGAGCGACGTCTACGAGTTCCACAGTACCGACCTGCGCTTCTCCTCGGTCGACACACGGCTGCTCGAGGAGGTGGCGCCGACGCTCGATATTCCGCGCCGCGGCGTCTTCAGTGGACGAGCGGCGGTGGCGGGGAAGCTCGACGCGCTGCGCATCGACGCCGACGTCACCTTCGCCGATGCGAGCGATGGCACGAGTCGCGTCGTCGCGGTGGGAGAGATGGGATTCGCCGGACGTGCATTCCGCGCGCGCGATCTCGAGCTGGATCTTCTGCCGGTGCAGGTAGCACTGGTGCGCAGCTTCGCGCCGACGCTGCCGATCGGTGGGACGATCCGCGGCGAGGCAACGCTGAACGGATCGACCGCGTCGCGCTTCTACGCGCGCACCGACGTGGTGCACGACGACCGTGGAGCGCGCTCGCATCTCATCGGCAATGCCGCGCTCGCCCTCGGCGGTGAGCGCTGGATGGACGTCGACCTTCGCGCGCGCCCACTGTCCCTCACTACCGTCGGCCGCTTCGTGCCGGCGGCGCGCCTGCATGGGAGCGCGACGGGACATGTGCGCGCGCGTGGTCCGTTCCGCGATCTCGCCGTGAACGCCGACCTGCGTCTTCCCGACGGCGGCGTCTTCCTCACCAACGGCACGCTCGACATCGCAAGCCGGGATCCGGGATACGATCTCACGACGACCCTGCAGCTCTTCGACGTCCGATCGGTCACCGAGTTCGGTCCCCGCACCAGTCTCACGGCGCTCGTGAGCGTGCGTGGACGCGGCGTCGATCCGGCGACGATGCGTGCATCGCTCGCGGCGGACATGTCGCGCTCACAGATCGACAGCGTGGGATTCGACTCGATGCACGTACGCGTAGCGGCGGCCGACGGAATGGCGCGCATCGACTCGCTCCAGCTCCTCACGTCGTTCGCGCGGGCGCACGTCGACGGCACGATCGGGCTCACGGCGAATCACCAAGGCCAGCTCGCCTACAACGTGCAGGTCGACTCGCTGGGCTCGCTTCGCCGCTGGCTCGGCGTCACGGACACCACGACGGTCCGGCCGCGTCCGGGACGCATCGCCGCGGCGCTCGAGCGCGCCCGGGCCGACTCGGCGCGTCTGGCAATGGCGACCGAGGTCGAGCGTGCGGCCATCGGAGGCCCAACGCCCGTGCTTCGAGCGGACACCGCGGGCCTGGCGATTCGTCGTGACACGCTGACGGGTTCGGTTTACGCCGCGGGCACCGTACGCGGGAGCATTCGCTCGTTCGACATCCGTGGACGCGCCGCGGCGGAGAACGTGCTTTACGCCGGCAACGCCGTTCGTCAAGGACGCATCGACTACGCGGTCGCGGAGGGAGGCACCGCCAAGATGCGCGTGGTCGTTGGTGCCGCGCTCGGTTCGGTGCAGACCGCTGGCTTTGCCCTCGACAGCGTGGAGACACGCATGGCCTACGAGAGTCCGCGCGCCAATGTCGAGCTGAACATCGTGGAAGACTCGCTCCGGGACATGCGGCTCCGCGCCGACGTCGTCTTCCATCCCGAGCACAGCGAGCTCCACCTCCAAAGTGTCGCGCTCCGCATCGACACCACCACGTGGCGCTCGGTACGTCCCGGTACCATTCAGTGGGGACGGCGCGGCCTCGAGATCGACACGCTCGACCTGCGCAGCGGCGAAAACGGCCGGATCTTCGTGAACGGCCGCATGCCGGCCGAGGGCTCGTTAGGCAACATGCAGATCGCGGTCGAGGGCCTCGAGGTCGGGCACCTGACGACGCTGCTCCAGAGCGACGTTCCGCTGAGCGGTGTGTTGCAGGTTCAAGCGCGAATTCAGGGGACGCAGCGTAGTCCGATGTTCCGAGGCGCGGTCGGACTCTCCAACCCGGTTTACGACGGCACGGCTGTACCCGATCTGCGGACGAGCTTCCAATACGCGAACGCAACGTTCGAGAGTGACGCGCAATTCGTCCGGGGACGCGCCGCTCCACTCCTCACGGCGCGCGCGGTGCTTCCGCTCAATCTGGCGATGAGTGGCGTGGTCGGATCGCGACTGGAAGAAAATCGCGACATGCAGCTCGATGTGCGCGCCGACAGCATGCCGCTCGATGTGCTGCCCAAGTTCACCGACGCGGTGAGCGAAGTGCGCGGCAGATTGATCGGCATCGTCTCGGCGCGGGGCACGCCGCGGCAGCCGCGGATCGCCGGCGCGGCCGCGGTCGACTTCGCGTCGTTCCGCGTCGTACCGATGGGCGTGACGTTGCGCGATCTCTTCGGCGCCATCCGGATGCGTGGCGACACGGTAGTCATCGATTCGCTCGCGGGTCGCGCTGGTGGCGGACGCGTGACGGTAAAGGGTGGCTTGGCAACCGCCGATCTGAACAAGATCGGGTTCAATCTCGCCATAGTAGCCGACAACGCATTGGTGATGGACAACCGCCAGGGGCGGCTGCGCGGCGACGCCGAGATCGAGGTGAAGGGGCCGTACG
>DATFBY010000085.1:0-10471 GCA_035253585.1 Gemmatimonadaceae bacterium
TGCCTCACGAGCCGAGGCGCGCCCATCCGATCGTGCCCGCGTCCGTGCCGAACCAGATCGACTTCGTCGGGGCGTGATAGATCATGTGCCGTACGGTGTTGCGGCTGGCGCCATTGCTCGGGATCGGCGTCGTGCTCACGACCTTCTTTGCCTTCGTGTCGAAGGCGACCAGCACGTTCGGAGCCGTGCCGGTCTCGACGTACCAAATGCGGTCGCGTTCATCGACGGTCATCGCATAGGGACGCGACTCGGCGCCCCCAGGGCTCGCCCACTCCTCTGCCCGGCCCGTCGTCGGATCGAGACGACCAAGGAAGCCGCGCGCGTGGTCCACGTACCAGACCGCTCCATCCGAAGTCCGCTCGATGCGACGCCCGCGCGCACCGGCATGGGTGAGATCGTACTCCTTCAGCGTCATCGTCGCGGGGTCGATAGTGCCGATCTTGTTGGTTCCGAACTCGTTGAACCACGGGCGGCCCTCCGGATCGACGACGATCCCGTATGGGCGCGTGCCCGAGCCGGGGATCTTCACCAGCTTCACCGATTCATCGGCCATCGTGAGCTTCCCGACGTATCCGCCCCCCTGCACGGTGAACCAGATGTCGCCTTTGGGGTCGAACACCAGCGTGTGGGGATCCCGGGCACCCGCGTCGGGCATGGCGATCTTTCGGATTGCCTTCGTCGACGGATCGAGCCGGCCGATGTGAGACGCCCGGTTGCCGGCGTACCACACGATCCCGCTCTTGTCGACGATCAGGTTGTGCGGCCCGGCGCCTTTGTCGAGGTCGTACTTCGTGAACTGCCCCGTTTGGGGATCCAGCATCGCCACGTAGTCGCCGACCTGGCCGACGAACCAGACGCGGCCCTGCGAATCCACATACGGATCGCGCGGTCGGGAATCGGCCCACGGAACCGCCCATTCGCGGATCTCGACCGCCTGCTGTGCGAGCGCGTCGCCCGCAGGCGTCATCGAGAGAAGGAGGGGTGCGGCGACGAGAAGTGCGAGATGACGCATGAAGTACCTCCACGGCCCGAGGACAGGAATTGCGACCTGCGAATCCCGATCGAGCTTGCAAGGCTGACACAACTCGCAACTCGCAGCTCGCAGCTCGCAGGTCGCAGGTCGCAGGTCGCAGGCGTTCACCGGGATGTCCAAACAGTATTCTACGCACGAGGGGTCCGATGCGCTGAGAGCGCGGAAGTCCCACCGGTTTCTTACAATACGTCCATGGATACCGGGTGCGGCACCTCGGTCCCCGGCGTAAGATTTCGACAGCTTCTCCTGGAGATCCACACGATGATCGCTGTGGGACGCACGGCCTCGCTCGTCGCCGGCGTGCTGGTGGTAGTCGCTACCTCCTCGAACGGGCAAACCATGTCGTTCGAGGAGTACGACCCCCCGTCCTCGCTCGTGGTACCGGCCCATCGCGTGACGCGCGCGAAGTATCCGTTCATCGACGTCCATAGCCATCAATCACTATCCGCCGACTATCAGCGCCTGTCCCGCGAGATGGATGCGATGAACATGCGCACGATGGTGAACCTCAGTGGGCGGAGTGGTGACGCGCTCGCGACCGCCGTGCGCAACGCGCAGAGCACGTCACCCGGCCGCTTCGTGTTCTTCGCCAATCTGCAGTTCTCCGGGATCGATGACCCGCAATGGGGAGCGAACGCCGCGGCGCAGCTCGAGCGCGACGTCAAAGCAGGCGCTCGCGGCCTCAAGATCTTCAAAAACCTGGGGCTCGACCTGAAGGATCGCTCAGGCAAGCGCGTCCCGGTCGACGATCCGCGACTCGACCCCGTATGGCGCAAGGCGGGAGAGCTGCGCATTCCCGTGCTCATCCACACGGCGGAGCCTCGTCAGTTTTTCGAGCCTCACGACAAGAACAACGAACGCTGGCTCGAGCTCAAGGAGCGCCCGGAGCGCGCGCGTCCCGCCGGCGAGTATCCGCCGTGGGCGACGATCATCGCCGAGCAGCATCGCATGTTCCGGAAGCATCCGCGTACCACGTTCATCAACGCGCATCTCGGATGGTTGGGGGGCGATCTCGCCCATCTCGGCGCCCTGATGGATTCGCTGCCCAACATGTACACCGAGATCGGCGCGGTGCTGGCCGAGCTCGGCCGCCAGCCCCGGTTCGCCAGGCAGTTTCTGACGAAGTACCAGGACCGCGTGCTCTTCGGCAAGGACAGCTACGAGCCGACGGAGTATCACACCTACTTTCGCGTGCTCGAGACCGCCGACGAGTACTTCGACTATTACCGGCGGCGGCACGCGTTCTGGAAGATGTACGGCCTCGACCTGCCTGACGAGGTTCTCAAGAAGATCTACTACAAGAACGCACTTCGCATCATCCCGGGGCTCGATGCCTCGGCGTTTCCTCGGTAAGGACGCGCGACGCTGATGGATGCATTCGTCGAGGCCCTCTTCAAGTATCGCCCGGTGGTCTTCGAGCGCGGCGAGTTCGTGCTCGCCGCGCCGTGGCCGATGCTGATCGTTGTCGCCGTCGGCGCGATCGGCATCGTCTTGGCATGGGCGTACCGGCGCGCTCGCGGTAAGAGTACGCCGCGCGATCGTGTCGTGCTGACGGGCGTGCGCATCGCGATCGTCATCATCGCCGGCTTCGCGCTGCTGCGCCCGACGCTGCTCGTCTCGACCGCGGTACCACAGAAGAACGCCGTAGCCATCCTGATCGACGATTCGCGGAGCATGCGGATTGCCGATGCCGGCGGTCGTGCCCGCGCCGATGTCGCCCAACAGCTGTTCGGCACTCGAGATAGCGTCCTCGCCCGCGCGCTCGGGGATCGTTTTCAGCTTCGCTACTTCCGCTTCTCCTCCGGCGCGGACCCGATGCCCGATGCGCGGGGGATGACGTTTGCGGGTGGACGCACTCATCTCGGTGCCGCGCTCGACCGCGCGCGGCAGGAGCTCTCGACCGTTCCCCTCGCGGGGCTTGTCGTCATCACCGACGGTGCGGACAACTCGGCCAGTGCCCTCGCGGAGCCGTTGCTGGCGCTCAAGGCGCGCGGGCTTCCGGTGTACACCGTCGGCGTTGGTGCTCCGCGCTTCGAGCGTGACATCGAGATCACGCGCGTCGAGGTTCCTCATACGGCGCTGCGCGGGACGGCACTCGTGGCGAACGTCGTCGTCGCGCAGCGGGGATTCGCGGGCCGGAAGGTGAAGCTCCTCGCGGAAGATGGGGGCCGCATCATCGCGTCACAGGAGGTGACGCTGCGCGGCGATGGCGAGGAATCGCCGGTGCGGCTGCGCGTCGTGACGCAGGAAACGGGGCCGCGACAGCTGCGATTCCGCATCGCGCGCGAGGACGGCGAGCTCATCGCCGAAAACAACGCGCGAGAAGCGCTCGTGACGGTGACGGATCGGGCCGAGAAGGTGCTGTACGTGGAGGGGGAGCCGCGCTTCGAGCTGAAGTTCCTGCGGCGAGCCGTGCGCGACGACCAGAATATTCGGCTCGTCGCGTTGCAGAGAACCGCCGAGAACAAGTTTCTGCGCCTGGGTGTCCAGGACAGCCTGGAGCTCGTCGCCGGCTTTCCGAAGACGCGCGAGGAGCTCTTCACCTATCGCGCCGTCATCCTCGGCAGCGTCGAGGCGGCGTTTTTTACTCTGGAGCAGATGCGCATGCTCGCCGATTTCGTGGGCGAGCGCGGTGGTGGGCTCCTCCTGCTCGGGGGACGGCGCGCGTTCGCGGAAGGGGGATACGCCGACACGCCGCTCGCCGATGTGATGCCGGTGGAAGTCACGCGGTCCGAGGAGAATGGCGAGGAGTACTTCGCCGAAGTTCAGATCTCACCGACACCGGCCGGCGCCATGCATCCGGCGACGCAGCTGGGGGCGAGCGAGCAGGCTTCGCTCGAGCGCTGGAAGACGATGCCGGCGCTCACGACGGTGAATCGCATCGGCCGGGCGAAACCGGGTGCAACCGCGCTGCTCGTCGGCCAAGCGATCTCGGGAGGCGGTGGAGAGCGACAGATCGTGCTCGCGCATCAGCGCTACGGTCGCGGAAAGGCCATCGCCTTCCCCGTGCAGGACTCGTGGGTATGGCAGATGCACGCGTCGATCGCGGTCGACGACGCGACCCACGAGACGTTCTGGCGTCAGATGCTGCGCTGGCTCGTGAGCGAGGTCCCCGAGCGTGTGACGATGACCGCACCCGATCACGTCGGTCCCGGTGAGGTCGTCGCGGTTCGCGCGCAGGTGAACAACGAGAGTTTTCTCGCCGTGAATGGGGCAGCGGTAAGCGCGAGCGTCCTCGGTCCGAACGGCGAGCCGCTGGATGTGCCATTCGAGTGGATCGTGGACAAGGACGGCGAGTATCGCGGGAGCTTCACCGCGAACGACCCGGGCCTGTATCGCGTGCGCATGAGTGCGAGGGTTGGCGACAGCGTCATCACCGGCGGCGACGACTACATCATCGCTCAAGACATTCAGCAGGAGATGTTCGGCGCGGCGCAGCGCGCGGCCCTTCTCGAGCGCGTCGCGCGCGAGACCGGCGGCCGCTATTACACGCCCGAGACCGCCGAGGCGCTCGCGCGCGACATGATGTACACGAGCAGCGGGACGACGGTGACCGAACAGCTCGACCTGTGGGATACGCCCGCCATGTTCGTCGCGCTGCTCGGGTTGATCGCGGCGGAGTGGCTGCTCCGACGTAAACGGGGGCTGGCGTGAGACTCCTCGGGCGCCCTCTGGGCTGGGCGGGTTGCGGATTGCTCGTGAGCGTCGCGGCGCTCAGCGCCCAGACGCACGTCATCATCGTCACCGGCGCCAGTGGCGAGCCGAAGTATGCGACGTCCTTTCACGCCGCCGGATCGGCGCTCGTCGACGCGCTCGTTACGAAGCACGGCCTCGAGGCTGACGACGTGGTCTATCTCGCCGAGGATCCGGCGAAGGATCCGAAGCACATCGATGGAAAGTCGACCAAGCAGGAGCTGGCGCAGACGCTCTCTCGAGTGGCCAGCCGCGCGCGGGCGGGCGATCGGGTGCTGCTCGTGCTCATTGGCCATGGCAGCCACGCGGGGAGCGCCTCACGATTCAACCTTCCCGGGCCCGACCTCACTGCCGCCGAGCTCGGCGTCATGCTGGACCCGCTCAAGGCGATGCAGGTCGCCGTCGTCAACGCGGCAAGCGCCAGTGGCGACTTCGTCGCGGCCCTCTCGGCGAAGAATCGCATCGTCATTACCGCCACGAAGTCATCGTACGAGCGGAACGAGACGCTCTTCCCACGATTTTTCGTGGCGGCCTTCACGACTCCCGGCGCCGATACCGACAAGGACGAGCGGGTCTCACTGCTCGAAGCATTCGTCTACGCCAAGCGCGAAGTGGGCCGTGCATACGAGACGGACACGCGGCTTCCCACTGAGCACGCGATGCTCGATGACGACGGCGATCGCCGGGGATCGGGCGAACCGGATCCCCGCGCCGGCGATGGCTCGCTCGCGCGGCGGTTCATTGTCGGAAGAGCGATGACGTCATCAGTGGCCAGCACTGCGGCCGGCGGCGGCGCCCTTGTCGCGAAGAAGGCGCAGCTCGAGGCCCAGGTCGATTCGCTCCGGCGCCGCAAGGAGACGATGGCCACCGATGCGTACGAGCGCGAGCTCGAGCGACTTCTCGTCGAGCTGGCCCAGGTGAGCCAGGCCATCCGCGACGGAAAATCGCCATGATTCGCGCGCAATGGACTGGACTCCTGCTCACCACGCTCGTCGCGTGTGCCGCAGCGGCACCGCAGGATGATGCGGCGCGGCTCGCGCAGGCGCGTGCGCAGCTTCGTCGCGGCGCGTACGACAGCGCAGCGACCGCGTTCGGTGAGCTGGCGTCCGCTCGCGACACGACGATCGCTCTCGTCGCTCGACGCAATCACATTCGAGCGCTTGCGGAGCGCGGACGCTACGACGATGCCGAAGCCGCGGCGCGCCGATACGGCGGGGTCACCCTCCTCGTCCCACTGGGCGACCTTCACCGAACGCGAGGCCGGCTCGCCGAGGCGGAGAGCGCGTATACGCGCGCGGCTGCGGCACGGACGCCGGACAGCCTAACGGCGACGCTGCGCCTTGGCGAGCTTCGCCTCGATCGTGGCGACCGGGCAGGCGCCACCCGCATCTTCGACCGCTTCATCGACATCTACAACGACCGGCAACAGCGTCTCACCTCGGCCGAGCTGCTCGCCGTGGCACGCGCTTGTCGTCACCTGGGGGCCACCGATCCGCAGCTCTTCAAGGATGCGCTGCGCGCCTACGACGCGGCGATCGCGGCCGACTCGGGCAACGTCGATGCTCGCGTCGAGCTCGGTGAGATGTTCCTCGAGAAATACAACGGGCCCGACGCTCGTCAGATGTTCGCTCGTGTGCTGAGCGAGAACCCATCGCAGCCGCGGGCACTGCTCGGCATGGCGCGCGCGCTGGTCTTCGATGGCTCGCCGGGCGCCGACTCACTCGTGAAGCGGAGCCTCGCCGTCAACGAGCGCCTGGTGGACGCTCGGTTGATGCTCGCCCGTCTGCGGCTCGACAGCGAGGAGTACGAAGACGCCGAGCGTGAGGCGACGCGCGCCCTCGATACCGACCCCGGGAGTCCCGCCGCTCATGCGTTGATCGCGGCCAGCCGGTACATGCGCGAGGACCGCAAGGGATTCGAAGAGGCCAGCCGGCGCGCGCTCGAGCGCGACCCTCGCTCGGTGATTCTCCACACGACGTTGGCCGACGTGGCGAGCCGCAACCGGCGCTATCAAGAAGCAGTGACCTTCTCGCGGCGCGCAGTGGTGCAGGATACGACCTCGGCGCAAGCGCAGGGGGCACTTGGGATGAACGCTCTGCGTGTGGGGCAGTTCGACACCGCTCGCGTACACCTCGACCGTGCGTTCGCGCGCGATCCCTATCACGTGTGGATCAAGAATACCCTCGATCTGCTCGACACCTTCGGCGAGTATCGCGAGACGAAAACGAAGCGCTTTCATCTGATCGTCCACGGGCGCGAAGCTGCATTGTTGTCGCCGTACCTTCTCGAGCTGCTCGACGAGGGCTACGAGAAGCTCGCGGCTCGGTATGGGTACGAGCCACCAACCCCAATTCGCCTCGAGGTCTATCGAAGCCACGGCGACTTCTCGGTGCGCACCGTCGGTCTGCCTGGGCTGGGCGCTCTTGGGGTCAGCTTCGGCAGCGTGCTCGCAATGCATTCGCCGTCGGCGAGACAGATCGGCGAATACAACTGGGGATCGACCGTCTGGCACGAGCTGGCCCACGCGTTCACGCTCGGCATGACCGAGCACCGGATTCCGCGGTGGCTCTCGGAAGGGATCTCGGTGCGCGAGGAGCGACGCGCGCGGCCAGGCTGGGGCGCCGACACGCCTTTGGGATTTCTCGTCGCGTACGCACGCGGCCGCATGCCCCCAGTGAGTCGCATGAACGACGCGTTCACGCGACCGGCATTTCCGGAGCAGACGGCGCTCGCCTACTACCAGGCGTCGCTGGTCGTCGAGATGATCGAGGAGCGTTTCGGGCCAGGCGCGATGGCCGACATCCTCAAGGCGTATCGGGCCGACGCGACGGGGCCAGTCATTCAGCGAACGCTCAAAGCCTCTGCTGAGCAGCTGGACAAGCTGCTCGATACCTACGTGCGCGAGCGATTCGCGCGCCAGCTCGCGGCCCTTGGAGTCGGCGCTAGCGAAGCAGCCGATGCGCCCCCGCGCGGGCAGTTCGTGGCACTCATTGCCGAGGGTCGCGCTCTCATGGAGCGTGGTCAGCACGCCGAGGCGATTCCGGTTTTCGAGCGCGCGAAGGCGCTCTTCCCCGAATACGCCGAGGACGAGAGTCCGTACCGGCATCTCTCGGCCGCGTACAAGGCGACGGGCGACCTCAAGCGTGCAGCGGCCGAGCTGCAGGCGCACACGCTGCTCAACGAGTCCGATTACGCGTCCAACGTTGCGCTGGCCGACATGCTCGAGCAGCTCGGCGATCGCGCGGGCGCCGCGGCCGCGCTCGAGCGCGCGATCTGGATTTCACCATACGATCCGGCGGTCCACACTCGCCTCGCCGAGCACCTCACCGCGACAGGAAATCACGCCAAGGCCGTCCGTGAGCGGAGGGCCGTCGTGGCGCTCGACCCAGTGGATCGTGCGGAGGCGCGATACCAGCTGGCGCGCGCGCTCGCGGATGCGGGCGATCGTACAGCGGCACGTCGCGAGGTGCTGATGGCGCTGGAGGAAGCGCCGAGCTTCGAGCGGGCGCAAGCGCTGCTGCTGGAGCTGCAGCGACCCGCGGGAACGAAGCCATGAGCAGATTGTCGAGATGCGCATTCGCGATCGCTCTGCTCTCCGCCGCAACACTCGCGGCGCAGGAGATGCGCGGCGGTGGGCGGCGCGACCGCGACGAGGCTCCCTTCGAGGGCAATACGCCTTACAGCGGACGGTTCATCTTTGCCCGCATCAAGTTCGAGCCGCTGGGCGGTGAGGGTGGATGGCGTCGTGACCTCAAGTGGGATCACGATTTTCCACGCGCCGAACGGAATCTGATGAAGATTCTGAAGGAGCTGAGCTCGATCGAGCCGTTCATGAACGGCGGCAACGTCTTTTCTGCCGACGACCCCGAGCTGCACCGGTTCCCGATCGCTTATCTCTCGGAGCCCGGCTTCTGGACACTGTCGGATGCCGAAGCGTTGGGGCTCCGCACGTATCTGCAGAAGGGCGGCTTCCTCATCTTCGATGACTTCTTCGGCGAGCACTGGTTCAACTTCGAGTCCCAGATGCTCAAGGTTTTGCCCCAGGCGCGCATCGTTCGGCTGGACCCGTCGCACCCGATCTTCGACTCGTTCTTTCACATCACGTCGCTCGACTACCGGCATCCTTACTTCGGCCATCCCTCGGAGTTCTACGGCATCTTCGAGGACAACGATCCGTCGAAGCGGCTGATGGTGATCGTGAACTACAACAACGACATTGGCGATTACTGGGAGTGGTCGGACGCGGGCTTCGTGCCCATCGAGCTGTCGAACGAGGCGTACAAGCTGGGCGTCAACTATTTGATGTACGCGCTGACGCATTAGGCGAACGAGGGACGAGGAACGAGGAGTGAGGAAGACGCGGTTTGGACTCGTGCTCGCGCTTGCCGTGCTGACCGTTCCGTGCGCGCACGCACAGCGCGGCCGGTGGCGCAACGGTGGATTCGGGATCGAGCTCGAACCCAACGTGCCGTACGACGGGCGGTTCACCTTCGCCCGCATTCGCTACACGGTGTACGGGAGGAGTGGATGGGAGTTCGATTATCCGCAGATGGAGCGCAACCTGCTCACGATGATGCGCGAGCTCACGACGCTGGGCGCGCACATCGAGGGGAGCAACATTCACACGCTCGACGACCCGGAGCTGCTACGCTACCCGGTCGCCTATCTCTCGGAGCCCGGCTACTGGCACCCGTCGGATGCGGAGGTCGAGGGGCTGCGTCGGTATCTAATGAAAGGCGGCTTTCTCATCGTCGACGATTTCATGCGCAGCGAGTGGCTGAACTTCGAGGCGCAGATCCGCCGGGTGCTCCCCGAGGCGCGCATCGATCGCCTCGACGTCTCGCATCCGATCTTCGACGTCTTTTTCCGTATTCCGTCGCTCGACATGAAGTATCCGCACAACGTGAACCTCAACGCCGAGTTCCTGGGCATTCACGAGGACAACGACCCGTCGAAGCCGCTGATGGTCGTGATCAACTACAACAACGACATCGGGGACTACATGGAGTGGTCGGGCCACGGGTGGTGGCCGGTGAACATCACGAACGACGCGTACAAGCTGGCGGTGAATTACATCATTTATGGCATGACACGATGAGGCCACACCCGAAGACGTCAGATGTCAGACGTCAGATATCAGATATCAGAGACAGCGGTCTCCGAGTACGGGTTCTCTGTCCTCTGAGTCTGACGTCTGACATCTGACGTCTTCGGGTGTTCCCTTCACCCTACAACCATTGAAGAAATGACAGCCGTTCAATCCCCGGAGCTCACCACAACGCCAGATATCGAGCTTGCCTCTCGTCTGAAATCTGGGCGCGACCACATCATCACCGAGCTCCGCAAGCGGATCATCGGCCAGGAAGCCGTGATCGAGCAGGTGCTCACGGCGCTGTTCGCCGGCGGGAACTGTCTCATCGTCGGCGTGCCGGGACTGGCGAAGACGCTCCTCATCCACACCATCGCTCAGGCGCTGGATCTGAAGTTTTCGCGCATTCAGTTCACCCCCGACCTCATGCCGTCGGACATCACCGGCACCGATCTCATTCAGGAAGATTCGGCGACGGGGCGGCGGCAGATGGTCTTCATGCCTGGTCCGATCTTCGCCAACGTCGTGCTCGCCGACGAGATCAACCGCACGCCGCCGAAGACGCAGTCGGCGCTGCTCGAGGCGATGCAGGAGCATCGCGTCACCATTCAGGGTCGCACGTACACGCTCGAGGAGCCGTTCTTCGTCTTCGCCAC
>DATFBY010000086.1:0-2015 GCA_035253585.1 Gemmatimonadaceae bacterium
GCGAACGTTCATCCCCGACGCGCAGATCACGTTCGCGGAGGAAGGCGGACGCGAGGAGTCGGGCAACTACCTCGTCGACTGGAGCCGGCTCGCGAAGGAGTTCGGGATCGAGTATCCGGGCCTGCACACGCGCGTGCTCGAAGTGATCAACGACGTGCGCCGTCGCGAGGGATTGCCACTCGCGAGCGGGCGTTAGAGCGTTCCATGCTCGAGCGCTGGAGCCGCAGGGAGTTCATGCATGGGGGAGGTCTCGTCGCAGCGAGTGGGCTTCTCGGCGGGTGGGTCGACCAGAGCGTTGCGGAGCCATCTCTCGAAACCACAAGACTCAGAACGGCTCATGGCGCGGTCATGTGCGAGGCGCCACAGTCCCTGGCCGAAGAATTCTTCGCGGCCGAGGGGTTCACCGATGTGAAGTACGTGGAAACTCAGAATGTCGACAAGGCGCTCGCCGCCGGTGAAATCGACATCGCGATGCGGTTCTCGGCTCCGCTGATCGGGCTCATCGACGAGGGACTGCCGGTCGTCTTTTTGAGCGGCGTCCACGTGGGCTGCATCGATCTCTTCGTTCGGGAGGACATACGCTCGGTACGCGAACTGAAGGGCCAGCGTCTGGCGACGGACAAAGCGATCGCCGGGACAGACCTCTTCTTCGCGTCTATTTTGGCGCACGTCGGCATCGATCCGCGCCGAGATGTTCGGTGGGTGGACGCGCCATTGCTGGAGTGGCCTGCGCTCCTGGCCAACGGCAAGGTCGATGCTTTTCTCTCCTGGCCGCCGCACTCCCTCGAGGTGCGGGAGAAGAAGATCGGGCGTGTGTTACTCACCACTGCCAGCGATCGACCATGGTCGCAATACTTCTGCTGCATGGTGGCCGCCCGGCGAGAGTTCGTGGAGAAGCATCCGGTCGCGACGAAGCGCGCACTACGGGCCGTTCTCAAAGCGACTGATATCTGTGCCCGCGAACCCGAACGGGTTGCCCGCTGGATCGTGGGCCGTGCCTACACCAAGCGGCTCGACCTCGCAGAGCGGATGCTTCGCACGCTGCCGTACGCCAAGTGGCGGGAATACGAACCTGAGGACACCGTTCGCTACTATGCGCTTCGGCTGCACGAATCCGGTCTCATCAAATCGAGCCCTCGAAAGATCATCGACCGCGCGACCAACTGGCGATTCTTGCGAGAGTTGAAGCGCGAAATGAAGGCCTGAATACGACCAGCCCCTTCGTCTCGGGTCCGCAGATTCGCATCACCGGCGCGCCCAGTGGTCCGCTCGCGGGCCTGACGTTCGCAGCAAAGGATCTCTTCGATGTCGCCGGATATCCGACCGCCGGCGGCAATCCGGACTGGGCGCCGCACCACCCCGTTCCCGGGAAGCACGCGTGGGCCGTGCAGCGGCTGCTCGACGCGGGCTGCACGCTGATCGGCAAGACGATCACCGACGAAGTGTCGCTCGGCATCCTCGGCGAGAACCCGTTCGATGGCACCGCGCTCAATCCGAAAGCGCCCGACCGCGTGCCCGGCGGCTCGTCGTCCGGCTCCGCGTCCGCGGTCGCGCAGAGACTTTGCGATACGGCGCTCGGCACCGACACCGGCGGATCGGTCCGGGTGCCGGCGAGCTTCTGCGGTCTGTACGGCATCCGGCCGACGCACGGCCGGATCGACGTGACCGGCATGCTGCCGCAGGCGCCGACGTCCGACACCACCGGATGGTTCGCGCGCGATGCGACGACGTTCGCGCGCGTCTCCGAGGTGATGCTCGGTGAGCCGATGGCGACGGCGCTCCCGACGCGCCTCGTGATCGCCATCGACGCGTTCGGCTTCGCTGACTCGGAGACGGCCGCGGCGCTTCAGCCGATGGTGCGCAAGCTCTCCACACTGGTGCGCGACGTCCGCGAGGAATTGCTCGCGCCGCAGGGACTCTCGGTCTGGTCGCGGGCCCAGCGCACGCTGCAGCCGTCGGAGGCGTGGCTCACCTTCAAGGACTGGATCGATCGCGCCAACCCGCGCATGCAGTTC
>DATFBY010000087.1:0-15751 GCA_035253585.1 Gemmatimonadaceae bacterium
CAGCAAGATGACCTGAGCGGGAAGCTGTCCTTCATCGCCTGGTCTCGACGTTGCCTTCGCGATGACGCGAAGGAAATCACAACGACGAGGACAACATGTCAGACGCTGAAGACTACCGCCAGGACGAAGCGATCTACGCATCGCTGGCGGCACTTCAAATCACACCAGCCGAGATCGCCGCGGCGCTGGGCATCGATCTCGAAGTCTTGTGGGGATACTCAGGCGGAGATCGGCGTGTACCCGACTTCGTGCTCCACCGGCTCGCGTCGCTGCTTCAGGAACGCGCTGGAATTCTCCGCGAGCTGGCGAAGCTACTGAGCAGCGGCGTGGTCGCGCAGCGGCTGCTGCTGGTTTCGTAAGTCGGGACTCTTGAGCGACAACCCGATGATGGTCACCAGCAGTACCGCGATCAGAAGCCAGCTCTCAGGGGCGTCTAGTAGCCAAAGCGTCCCCGCGCTCAGCGCGCACCAGAGCATCGGGATGATGAGCGTGCTCCATCGTCGGCGCGCCGGCACCAGCAGCAGACCAAGCGTAGCGACGACCGTGGGATCAGCCGTTATCCCGAAGACCTCGACCTCACGCCAATCGCGGCCGAAGAGTTTGAGCAGTAACGGATAGGCCAGCGACGTGGCGAAGAGCGTCATCGCCACGACGCTCCGTCGGCTGGCATCGACACGGAAGTCGAGTCGCCCGCGCACCACTCCCTGCCACACGAGCAGCAGCGCTTCGATCCCGAAGACCAGCGCCGCATACCTAGCCGCCCAGTTTATCGTCGAGTAGCGATTCCAGAGAAAAGACCACGCGACCCAAGCCCAGAGCGCTGCCATCGCGCCGCTGATCGCACGCCCACGCCAGGCCGCATCTCGATGCACGAGCACGAGGATGACCAACCCTACGGCCAGAGTGAGTGCGTGCGCCGGCCAAGACTCGGCGTTGTGAATCTCGAGGAGCCGGTAGTAGGTGCGCGCCGAAAAGAGCAGGAAGTCGGAGGGTGAATATGTCCACCACTCCGACATCAGAGGTCCTCGACGTGGGCGATCATGCGCCGCCGCATCGCCTCGTTAGGCAGATGACCGGCTGCGGCGCCGAGATTCTCGCGCACGTGCGCGACCTGACTGGTCGCCGGAATGACGCAGGTCACCGCCGGATGCGCGATGATGAACTTGAGGAGAAATTGCGCCCAGTTCGCCGCGCCGATCTCCGCCGCCCACGGTGGAAGCCGATGCCGCTCTACGTGGTCGATGAGCGAGCCCTGTCGGAACGGGCGATTGATCAAGACCGCGATGCCGCGCTCGCGGGCCAGCGGCAGTATTCGCCGCTCGACCTCGCGGTCGACCACGTTGTAGGTCACCTGCACGAAGTCGATCGGCTGACTGGCCATGATCTGCTCGATCTCCCCGTGGCGCCGCCCTTCCGACGTGGTGATCCCGACGTAGCGAAGCTGGCCCGCGCGCTTCATGGCGAAGAGCGTGCGGAGATGTTCCTCCCACGCCACCAGATTGTGCACCTGGAGCAGATCGAATCGCGGCACGCCCCACTGCGATCGTGATTCCTCGATCTGCGCCGGCCCGCGCGATCCCGAATTGATCCACACCTTGTCGGCCGAGAAGAGCGCGCGTGGCTTACCGAGCTTTGCCAGGCCGTAGCCGATCACTTCCTGCGCTGAGCCGTACATCGGCGAGGAATCGATCACGCGGCCACCACCTTCGAAGAACGCGCGCATCACCGCCGTGCACTCGTCGCGGAGCTGGCGATCGTTACCGACGTTGAAGGTGATCCAGCTCCCGAGTCCTACGACCGGCAGCCGTTCTCCGGTCGATGGGATCGGTCGCGTGATCGGCGCGGTTTGCTGGGCAAGAAAGTCGAGCGGGCGGAGCAAGAGCGCGGCGGCCGCGGCCGAGAGCCGCGCCAACATCGCTCGTCTATCCAGCTCGTCCGTGATGCCTGATGTCTCGGAGCTCATGCTAGAAGCATGGCGCTCGACACGCGCTCTTGCTTCCCCCCTGACAAATTCCCCACACGCACTGGCGCGAGCGCAGCGCTCTCCGAGCGCTGCGCGTTGCACACGCTCAGCGGCTGCCGCCGAACATTCTTCCCAGAACGTCGGGCGCCATTCGCGCCAGATCGTCGGCGATCCCGGGGCGGTCCTGGCCGCCTGCGCTGAAGATCTGTCCGAGAATGCTGTCGAGCCCCGGAGCGTTGCGCCCCACTTGCTGACGCTCCGCTCGCAGATCGGCGCTGATGTCCGTCGCGCCCCCTTGGCGCTTTCGACGACCGAGATACGCCATGACCATCGGCGCCAACATCATCAGCAATCGACCGACCTGCTGGCTGTTCAACCCGGTCGCTTTGCCGATGCCCTGCTGAACCGGTTCGCGTCGCCCACCAAGGATGTGTCCGAGAATTCCGGCGCCATTGAGCGCGCGCGGGACGCCGACGTCCGCGGCGCCGCTCGTCGGGGCGCCAAAGATCGCCGAGACGTTGTCGAGCACGGAGCCATCGTGATCTTCGTCCAGCGCTCGGTTGAGCGACTGAGCGCCGGCCGGCGTCTCGACCTCGTGCGCCAGACCGCCGAGGAGCATTGGAAGCGCCATGGCGATTGCCTGCGAGGTTTTCGCTTCGTCGGTGCCTAGCTGCCGGCTCAACTGGGAAAGCGTATCACCTTGAAGGTGAGCGCTGAGATCCTGCACCAGCGTTCCCATGATGTACTCCGCATCGGTAGGAGGGTGGATCGTCGCCGGAGGCGACACGGTTGTCAACACTACAGTCGAAGGGCGTGCGCGTCTCAGCCCGACAGCTCGATGCGCACCTGCAATGGGTCACCCTCGACGCCGAGCAAGCTCGCCAGTGTGCGCGCTCCATGGCGATGGAATCGGAGCGAGACGCGTGACCCGCCGACTCGCAGGCCGTTGATGGTGAGCTCGTCGAGAAATGTGGGTAGCTGGGGATTGCGGACGTGCAGCACGCGCGCCGGCGCCTCTGGTAGGATGCCGGTGACCGCCTGCAGCAGCATGAACATCGCGCCCGACGCCCACGCCTGTGGCGAGCAGCTTACGGGGTACAGCACCGGTCGCATGCCGTGCGCTCGCTGCATTCCGCAGAAGAGCTCGGGCAGTCGACGGAACGGCATCTCGATCGCGGCTTCGTGCAGTGCGGTGAGTATGGGCAGCGCCGCGCGAATGTGGCCGTTGAAGGCGAGCCCGAGCACTACCAGCGCGTTGTCGTGCGGCCACACGGAGCCGTTGTGATAGCTCATTGGATTGAAGACGGGATGCACGGCGCTCAGCGTCCGCAGCCCCCATCCCGACACCATTTGCGGCGCGGTGAGCACTTCCGCCATGCGCGCTGCTTGTCTCTCGGTCGGGACACGACTCCACAGCAAATGCCCCGCGTTCGACGTGATCGTCGGGATCGGCTGCTTCGCACCGTCGAGCGCCAGCGCGAAGATGCCTAACTCGTCGAGCCAGAAGCGCTCTCGAATCGCATCGCGGAGCTGCGTCGCTTCCTCGCGTAGCCTCGCGCCTGACTCGGCGTCGCCGAACGCTTCGAACAGCGCTCCCATGCGAAACTTCGCGTCGGCGACGTATCCCTGCACCTCGACCAGCGCGATCGGACCAGTGGGAAGGCGACCATCCGGCCACGGCACGCCGTCGCTCGAGTCTTTCCAACCCTGATTCACCAAACCCTTGGCCGACGTACGTGCGTACTCGACGAATCCATCGCCGTCGAGATCGCCGTAGCGATCGATCCACTCCAGTGCCTGACGAGCGTGAGGCAGCAGCTCGCGCACCAGATCGTCGTCTCCCGTCCAGCGCCACGTCTCGTGCAGCAGCACCAGCCAGAGCGGTGTTGCGTCGATCGTGCCGTAATACGGTATGTGCGGGATCTCGCCGGAGCGCGCCATCTCGCCGCGTCTCAGCTCGTGCATGATCTTCCCCGGCTGCTCCTCCGTGAATGGGTTCTCGCGTTTGCCCTGATGCCGCGCCAGGTAGCGCAGCGTGTCGACGGCAACGCGCGAGTTGAGCGGCAGCGTTTGCAGAGACGTGATCACGGAGTCGCGGCCGAACGCCGTCGAGTACCACGGAATACCCGCGGTGATGATCGGTCCGCCGCCGCCTTCCTGCCCACCCTCGAGATACAGGGCGCGGAGATCGTCGACGGCGTGTCGAAGCGTGTCGTCCAACGTCTCGACGTTCGATCGCCACGTTGCACACGACGCGCGCCACTTCTGATAGGTCGCTTCCATCGGCACGCGACGATCGTCCAGTCGCGCCGATGGGAAGAACTCTCTTTTCCCTCCGGTACGTTCGGCGCGCACCTGCCATTCGAGCTGTAGCCGAGAGTCGGGATCGAGCCGAAATGTCCACCGCGCTCCATCGGGCCGGAGCTCACCCGGGCGCTCGGCGAACTCGACCGCGGTTTGTACCAAAGCCCCATCGCGGCCACGGTAGGAAAAGCGGACGATCCGCTTTTCGACCTGCGCTGCGTAGTACTGCCCGCGTCCCTCGCGTCTCCAACCGCGTACCTCGAACAGATCGGCGAAGTCGGCTGCGAGCAGAAGCTCCGTCCAGAGATCGACCGGCGTGTTGAGGTAGTTCGTCAGCGTGAGGGTCTCGTACAGCCGGTCTTCCAGCAGTAGCTCTCGGCGAATGTGAATGCAGTTCTTGGGGTCCCAAGAATTGCCACCGAATTCCAGATCGTTGATCGCCAGGTCGATCTGCGCGCGATACGAGCCCGGGACCTGCGAGGAGAGGAGCAGCGGTGGCGCGCCGGACACGCGCAGCGCGTAGTGACTCAGGACGCGCGTGTCGTCGTGAAAGAGTCCGAGACCGCAGCGTCCCGGAGGCACCACGTCGCCTCGCTGATTCACGAGCAGAAAATCGCGGTCGTGCTTGAGCACCAGCGCGCCGGCCACCGGTGTCTCGTGCGCGCACTCGATGCCGGCGTAGCCGACGGCGTCAACCATCGAGATCGGCGCGAGCTCTTCCGACACATCGTCTGGGGCAGCTCGAACCTTGACGTCGGTCATGATGTCTTACTCGTTAGGCGCCAATCGGCGCAAAAGATCGCGCTCGTCAGGCGACGACGAGCCGTGACCGCCGCTGCTCGGCATCGCGTCCGAGCACGCGCTCGTAGTACCGCACGTGGTCGTCTACCATGCGCATCCGACTGAACCGCTCCGCCGCTCGCGCCCGGCAACGGCCACGATCGAAATGATCGAGCGCTCCGCCGGGACGGATCACGTCGCGCATCTGGACAGCGTCATTGACGACGAAGCCCGTAACCCCCTCATCCACCAGCTCCGGTACGCTGCCTCGCGGAAAGGCAACCACCGGGCAACCCGACAGCATTGCTTCGATCATCACCAAGCCGAACGGCTCGTTCCAGTCGATCGGCATCAGCAGTGCCCTCGCTTCGCACAGGAGCGGCACCTTCGCCTCCATGCCGATGCTTCCGAGATACGTCACGTGCGGCTGCGACAGCCGCGGCAGCACTTCGCGATCGCCGAATTCTCGGTCGACGTCGTGCACGTCACCCGCTATGCGGAGCGGGACACCTGCCTCACCCGCCACATCGATCGCGATGTGCGGCCCCTTGATCTCCGCGAAGCGTCCGATGAACGCAACGTAGTCCGCGGGTGCGATTACGCACCTGAATTGCTTTGGATCGATACCATGATGGATCACCGCGCAGTTGGGAAGCGAGATCTCACGCTGCTTCTGATCCGCCGAGATGGCGATGTAGTGCGCGTCGAGATGGTGCCGGTAGAACTCGGAGAGCTGCTCGTCACGCTCGTGGTGGAGCGTGTAGACCATGGGCAGGTCAGGGACCAATCGCTTGAGGCCCAGCGCGACCGCGGAGTGAGCATGCACCAGATCGAAGTCTCCCTGAGCGACTTGCTGCATGGCCCAGGAGACGTGATTGAGGTCCGTCATTATTCCCGGCGGCCACTGCGCTTCGTCGTAGAGCGCCTGCAGCTCGGCCGAGGTGGTCGAGTCGCCTGTGGCGAACACCGTGACATCATGACCGTGATCAGTGAGTCCTTCAATGAGCTCGTACACGACCCGCTCCGTTCCGCCGTAGTCTCTCGGCGGTACGGCGAGGAATGGTGTGGAGATCATGGCGATGCGCATCGATTCACCTTGGTAGCGCGGTGGCGGCGGTGAGGCTGTCGCGGAAAGGGTCAGCCGCCCGTGGGCTCGGCGCTTTCCGCTTCCACACCGTGCCGGCGACCTGGGAGGCCGCCCCAATCGGCCCGGGAGGTGGCGACTCGCGGCCGCCTCGCTCGCTCTCCCGATGTGTGGCCCTGAGTTCAACTTAGAGCAATTCGCGCTCGGTTCGATGTGCAACCGACGTACCATTGAGGGTATCGCTCCTCAAAAGGCGATAGCATCGTCTACCAGGCGTTGTTCTCGCTCGTCCCGAACCGGAGGAGCAGATGCACAGCATGCGGATCGCGTACTCGGACGGCGAGACGCCCGGCACGAGAGTGTCGCGCGAAGCTTCGACAGTACGGGATCGAACCGTGGCCATCGTGCTCGGCACGCTCGCCGCGGCATTGATCACTGCGTGCGCTTCCTCGCGCACCCCCGAGGCGCCCGGTGTGGAGGCCGCGGTGGTGAGCGGCACGATCAGCTACCGCGAGGCGCTGCCTGACGACGCGGTGATCGACGTGCGGCTCATCGATGCAACGCCGCAAGACGCAGCCGCGCCCGTGATTGCGCAGAGGACGCTGAACAATCCGGCCCGCCAGGCTCCGACCTCCTTCGAGCTGCCGTACGACGCCTCCGACATTGAGCCGACCCGTACATATCAGGTGCGGGCTGCCATCAGGAGCGGCGGCGAGCTGCTCTTCTCGACGACCTCCGCACACCCCGTGATCACGCAAGGGAATCCGCGGCGCGTCAACCTCGTGCTCGAGCGCGTACGACAGAGCTCGCAGGGCGACGACGCCTCGGCGCGCGCCACGGTGTCGCTCGAGAATACGTACTGGAAGCTCATCGTGCTTGGAGGCCGCCCCCGGATCGTGGTCGACAACTTCCCGGAACCGAACGTCCGACTCGACCCGTCGCAGCGTCTGCGTGGCAACAGCGGATGCAACAGCCTCACCGGATCGTACCTGTTGAGTGGCGACTCGCTGCGCTTCACGCAGGTCGGTCTCACGCGCCGCGCGTGCGTGAATGAGGAGATGAGCCGCCAGGAAAAGATCTTCGTCGATGCGTTGAACGCGACGCGCAAATGGAAGGTGGCGGGCGACACGTTGATGCTGTCGGGAGAGCCGGGAGAGCTCGCCCGCTTCGCCGCGGTCTACCTCAGATAGCGCTCATTGGGAGCCGAGCTACGGTACGAGATCTTCTTCGGTCCAGCGGCCGTAGTAGTTGATGAAATGTCCGCCGTGCGCGGCGAGCGTATCACGCGCACGTGAGATCGCGGCTTCGTCGGGCGCGTCGACTACGACGATGAAGTGTCCGTCCTCGAGTGCCTTCACGTGCCGGGCCGTGTGCTCGCGCTCCGTGCCGAGCGCGTCGATGACTCGGAAGATTCTGGCGAGAAGTCCCTTCCTTTGTCCCTTGGCGTCGATCATCCGCACGCCAGCCTCGCCCGACAGCACACTGACCTTGTCTTCGCCGAAACCGTTGGCATCGAGCGCTTGCACGGCCGATTCGAGCTGCGCCGTATCGTCGATCACGCCGACGACGGCGTTGTAGGGAAAGAGTCGGCGGCCGCCCTGCGCCTCCAGTCCGCTGTCCCGGCGTGATTCGATCGGCTCAGGCCCACCGAGGCTCGCGTCGGATCCACCTTTCTCCGGTACTGACGTCATCGACTATCTCCCGATTGGGTGGTTACGGTAGTACTCGAGTGTATTCAGCCTCGCGGCCCGCACGGATCGCGCCGACGCAGACGCGAGCCGCGTGAGAGCATCTGGGAACCGCGAGCCGCTGCGACGCTTTGACCGAAAGGCATCCCGAGATCCGGCGACTTTCGCATTGAGGAGACAGACGAAATGGCGTACGACGTCGTCATCGTAGGTGGTGGCCCTGCAGGCCTTGCCGCCGCCCTCGCTTTCGGGAGAGCGCGCAAGAGCGTGCTGCTCTGCGACTCAGGATCGCGTCGCAATGCAGCGGCAGTACACGTCCACAACTTCGTCACTCGTGATGGTGTCCCGCCTAACGAGTTCCGCCGCATCGCACGCGAACAGCTTGGCGCCTACTCGCGAGTCGAAACGCGGGACGAACTGGTACAAGAGATCAACGGAGCGTTGGGCGCGTTTGAAATTCGGCTCGAGACAGGCACCGTGCAGGCCCGTCGCATTCTCCTCTGCACCGGAATGATCGATGAGCTTCCGGAAATCGCAGGCTTCCGCGAACTGTGGGGGATTTCGATCTTCCAGTGCCCGTACTGCCACGGGTGGGAGATACAGGATCAGCGGTTTGCATATCTCGCCGCCAATCCCGAAGCGATGTCATTTGCACTCCTTCTGCGGGGATGGACCAGCGATGTGGTGGCTTTGACCGGCGCGACCTTTGTCGTTCCCGACGAGCTTCGCAGCAGCCTAGCCGAGGCTGGCGTCAGCATCGAGGAGCGTTCAATCGAGCGATTGCTGGTCCGAGACGGTCGGCTGGCGCAGATCGCGTTCAGCGATGGCGCGGTGCTGGAGCGCGACATCGTGTTCGTCCATCCTCCTCAACGCCAGGTCGACCTCGTGCGGGCGCTCGATCTCACGCTCGATGACAAAGGCTTCGTCCAGGTGGACGAGGCGACGCGTGAGACGTCGATTCCCGGCATTTACGCCGCCGGCGATCTCACCACGTCCGTTCAAGCCGCGGTATTGGCAGCGGCGGCCGGAACTCGTGCGGCGGCGACGCTGAACTACGCGCTCACGGCGGAGATGGCGAAAGCGGGAGCTCTCAGCGCCGGTTGAAGAAGCGGGCGAGCGCCGCCGGCAGCTCGTTAATGTTCCGCGCGAGGAGTGCTCTACGCGCGCACCAGCTTCCGGTAGGCAACCCGGTGCGGCTGGTCCGCGTCCGGACCCTTTCGCTTCCGCAGATCCTCGATGTACGCCTGGTAGTTCCCCTCGTGCCACACGACTTCGCTGTTCCCCTCGAACGCCAGAATGTGCGTGGCGATGCGATCGAGGAACCAGCGGTCGTGCGAGATCACAACGGCGCACCCGGCGAAGTCGAGCAGTGCCTCTTCGAGCGCCCGCAGCGTGTCGACATCGAGATCGTTCGTCGGCTCGTCGAGCAGCAGCACGTTTCCGCCCGCCTTGAGCAGCTTGGCCAGATGCAATCGGTTGCGCTCGCCGCCTGACAAGTTCGCCACCAGCTTTTGCTGATCCGGCCCGCGGAATCCGAAGCTCGACACATAGGCGCGCGAGTTGAGCTCGCGCTTTCCAACCATGATCGTGTCTTGGCCGCCGCTCACCTCGTCGTACACGGTACGTGCGCCTGACAACTCGCGCGACTGATCCACGTACGACAGGACCACCGTCTCGCCGATCTTCAACGTCCCCGCGTCCGGCTGCTCGGTGCCGACGATCATGCGGAACAACGTCGTCTTGCCGGCGCCGTTGGGTCCGATCACGCCGACGATTCCGCCGCGTGGCAGGGAGAACGTGACATCGTCGAACAGCAGCTTGTCTCCGTACGCCTTACGCAAGCCATCGGCGATCACGACGTCGTTCCCCAACCGAGGGGGCGGCGGGATCACGATCTCGTTCTGTGCGACGCGCTCCTGCTGCTTCTCGCTGGCCAGCTCCTCGTACTTCTGGATGCGCGCCTTGCTCTTTGCCTGACGAGCCCGCGGCGCCATTCGCACCCACTCCAGCTCGCGCTCGAGCGTGCGCTGTCGAGCCGACGCCTGCTTCTCTTCCTGCGAGAGTCGCGTCCTCTTCTGCTCGAGCCAGCTGGAGTAGTTCCCTTCCCACGGGATACCGCGGCCGCGGTCCAGCTCCAGGATCCACTTCGCCACGTTGTCGAGGAAATAGCGGTCGTGAGTGACGGCGACCACGGTTCCCGGAAATTGTTCGAGGTGGTGCTCGAGCCAGGCGACGGACTCGGCGTCGAGGTGATTCGTCGGCTCGTCGAGCAACAGTAAATCCGGTTGCTCGAGCAGCACCTTGCACAAGGCTACGCGACGACGCTCGCCGCCCGACAACGTGCTCACGTCGGCGTCAGCGGGCGGAAGACGCAACGCATCCATCGCGATCTCGATCTTGTTGTCGAGATTCCACGCATCGGTCGCGTCGATCCGCTCCTGCACGCGGCCCTGCTCCTCGAGCAGCGCGGTCATCTCGTCATCCGACATCGGCTCGGCGAACTTCGAGGAGATCTCCTCGAAGCGCGTGAGCAGCGCGCGGATCTCCTTCACGCCTTCCTCGACGTTGCCGCGGACGTCCTTCGCCGAATCGAGACGCGGTTCCTGAGGAAGGTAGGCGACTTTGGTGCCGGCAGCAGGCCATGCCTCCCCCTGAAATTCCTGATCGACGCCGGCCATGATCTTGAGCACGGATGACTTCCCCGCGCCGTTCGCGCCGAGCACGCCGATCTTCGCGCCGGGATAAAACGAGAGCCAGATCCCATCCAGGATCACCCGCGATGGCGGGACGACCTTTCGGAGATCCTTCATGACGTAGATGAACTGTGGGGCCACGACTGTCCTCGACAAAGCTGGTGCACGACGCTTGGGCTACGCGGTGAATCTAACCGCGCGCGTGGCGTACGCGATCGCTCCGCGCCCTAGTCAGAGACCTGCAAAGACGTCCGGCCAAGGCGCTTCGAATCGATGCGTGTGTGCGATTCTAATGCGTCTCCGCTCGCAAGACGTTCCGCCTCCGACGACCCAGCAGGAGCGACGCTACCCATGGAATCCACGATTGCGCGTAGGCGGCTCGCGCCGGCGCTGCACGGGCTTGGCATCTGCGCGCTCATCGGCGCGGGAACGACCTTCCTCAATACGATCCTGCCGCGCTTCTACTCCGCGACTGGATTCGACGAGCGCATGGCGCTCATCCACAACCCGTTCTACGCGTTGCGACAATGGGTGCTGCTGGTCCACCCGGCCTTCACGTTGTTGGCGGCGCTCGGCCTGGCAATGGCGCTCTGGCAACGAGCTCCCGGCCGCTCCGCCACCGGGTTGCTCTTCGCATTCGTCGAGAAGATGACCGAGTTCTGGCTCGGCACGATCATTCTCTTCGTCGTCAACGGTATGTGGAAGGCGCGGTATCTGGCCGCGCCCGACGCCGCCGTCGCGGCGCCGCTCCGCGCTCAGATCGAGACCTTTGGCGACATCCTCGGAGGCATCTACTTCCTGCTGTGGGCCATGTTCATCGTCTCGACCGCGCTGTTCGCGTCGGCGTTGAGTGCCCGCGTCGGTCTCGAGAAGTGGATCGTGGCGACGGCAGCGGTGATGATCGCGCTCACGCTCCTCATGATCGCCGGTCAGTACGCCGGTCAGGCACGCTGGACGGAGCCGATCATCCGATGGGCCTACTCACCGGCGCTCACGGTGCACCGCCTCATCATCGGCATCTGGTTGATACGAGAAGCGCGCGCATTGAGCACGTCGGCCGGAATCAGTAGCGATCAAGCATGAAGTGGCCGTTTGTCTCCGTGGAAGTCACCGTCGCGCGGGTGATTCACATGTCGTCGATGTCGGTCTGGTCACCACGCTAACCGACACTGAGCAACACGATCCCGAGCAAGATCGCCGTCGCGGCGGCGATACGTGAAGCGAGATTCCCCTCCGCGAGTAGATGCACGCCGAGCAAAGTGCCGACGAGCACGCTCGACTCGCGCAGCGGCGCGGCACGGCTCACCGGCAGCACGCGTAGCGCGGTGAGAAAGAGGATGTAAGACGCGGAGCTGAGCAGCGCGATGATCACGGCGATCCAGCGATGACGCCTCCACGTATCCGCGAGGCCGCGGCGATCGGCTAACGCGGCAGGCGTCAGCAGCGCCGCGATGGAGACGCTGAGCGCCCACTCGAGGGTGACGGGCGGAACCTGCAGCGTCGTCACGATGTGCTTGTCCCAGATCGTGTAGACCCCGATGAATGCGCCGACAGCCAGTCCGTACGCGATGGACTCCGGTACGTGGTGCTTCGGCGAGCTCGCACCGGTGCGCAGCGTTTGAATCGCTAGCCACAGCGTTCCGCCCACGATCACCAGCGCGCCGAGCGACGCCAGAAACGTCGGGCGCTCGCCGAGCAGCACCACGGCCGCGATCGTCGCCAGCAATGGGCCAGAACCGCGTGCGACGGGGTACACCACCGAAAGATCTCCGCGCTGATACCCGCGCTGGAGCACCATGAAGTACCCGATGTGGATGACCGCGCTTCCCAGCAGCCAGAGGAGCGTCGTCAGGGAGAGCGAGAAGCCATCACGTCGCGAGAGGAGAATGGCCACGGGCGCCAAGAGGATGACGGCCGGAAGTCGGAAGAGCCAGGTGAATGCCACACCCGACGCGCCGGACCTCTTCACGAGGAAATTCCACAACGCGTGCAGCACCGCCGAAGTGAGTACGAGCGCGATGCCGAGCGCGGTCATGACCGAAGAGTGTGGCCATCGCACACCCGCAGCAAGCCATCAGCAAGAAGGGCCGGCGCCAAACGGCTCGCCGACCCTCTCGCTCACGCGCCCCCTCGCCGGACGCGCGCACTGCATTCTCTCGGTCGACGCGACGAATGCGTCACTGGTTAGACCGAGACTGAAAACTGGCTGTCACATTAGCCTCGGCTAATGCGCTAAATTATGAATCACATCTGACTCGACATCGCGACATGACACCTCGTGGGATGCTGATTCGATCCACGATCTGCCTGACGACGGTCCTGACGCTCGGCGCCTGTGCCTCGGCGTCTCATACCGACGGCGCTGGTCCCACTCAGGCACCCATCACCGCCGCGGATCTTCGTACGCGCCTGACGATCTTCGCTGACGATTCAATGATGGGCCGTCAGGCTGGGACCGAGGGGGCGTACAAGGGAACGGCCTACATCGCGGCGGAGCTACAGCGGCTCGGCCTCGAGCCGGCGGGAGACAGCGGAACCTACTTCCAACGGATCCCACTCGTTAGGCGATCGATCGATTCGACCGCCACGATCGCCATCGACGATCGGACGTACCGCGTCTGGAATGAGTATGTGCCCGTTCCGGTGCGTGGCACGCCGCGCGATGTGGACGGTGCCGAGATCGTGTTGGGCGGCGCGTTGGCCGATTCGACCACGTGGATCTCCAATGAGCGCGCGGCGGGAAAAGTAGTGGTGCTCGATGTTCCCGCCGGTGTCGAGCCACGTGCCCCGCGATTCACCGCGACCGGAAGACTCGGCACCGCCGCCGCGATCGTGCTGCCGGGACTGGAAGAGGCAGCGAGGACCGTGGTTGCTTACCGCGCCCCGAGCACCACCGCCAGCCGCGGACCCGCATCGGCGGCCGTGCCTTCGGTTCTGATAGTCGCGCGCGAGATGGCCTCGAGAATGTCGGCGTCAGCGGCCAACGGCGTGCCGGGGAAGATCGTCAAGGGCCGCGTAGGCTACGTCACGACGCCCGCTCCGGGGCGCAACGTCGTAGCGATCCTGCGCGGGAGTGATCCCGCACTCCGTGGTCAATACGTCGCCATCGGCGCGCACAGCGATCACGTCGGCATTCGCGCCACGGCAGTCGACCATGACTCCATGAAAGTCACCAACGCCGCGCTTTTTGCCATCCGCATGGCGAACGGCGATCGTGTGGCGACATCCGAGCAGCGAGCGGCGCTCCGCGTGAACGTCGACAGCGCTCGTGAAGGTCGTCCGCCGCGCCGCGATTCCATCAGCAATGGCGCGGATGATGACGGGTCGGGCTCCGTCGCGGTCCTCGAGATCGCCGAAGCCATCGCCCGCGCGAGGGAGAAGCCGCGGCGTTCCCTGCTCTTTGTTTGGCACGACGCGGAAGAGATCGGCCTCGTAGGCGCACGGTGGTTCACCGATCATCCCACCGTTCCGCGCGATTCGATCGTCGCGCAGCTCAACATCGACATGATCGGCCGCGGACGCGCCGACGAGCGCCCAAACGGCGGCGAGCGCTACCTGCAGATCATTGGCGCGCGTCGTCTGTCGACGCAGCTCGGCGAGATCATCGACACGGCGAATCGTGCTCTCTCGCCGCCCTTCGTCTTCGACTACACGTACGATGCCGATGGGCACCCCGAGCGCATCTACTGTCGCAGCGATCACTACCATTATGCTCGCTACGGCATTCCAATCGCGTTCTTCACCACCGGGCTCCACGGCGACTATCATCAGGTGACGGACGAGGTGCGCTACATCGACTTCCCGCATTTTGCCCGCATCACCAGCTTCGTGCACGACGTGACGCTGCGCATCGCCAACCGCGATCAGCGACCGGTGGTGGACAAACCGTACAACAAAGACCCCGACGCCCCATGCGTACAATGACCGACCCGGTACTCCTCAAGCGCTTCGATCGCCCTGATGAGACGCGCGTCTTCGAGAAGGGGAAGCTGGAGCTGGTTCACCTAGGCGCGATGACGATCGGCCGCGCGAGCTACGAGCCGGGGTGGAAGTGGTCGGTGCACGTTGGCCCCTTGTCAGGCACCAAGAGCTGCCAGGTAGAGCACGTAGGGCAAGTGCTGAAAGGCCGGGTGGCGGTCGCAATGGACGACGGACGCGTCTTCGAGCTGTCGGCCGGGGACTTTTTTTACGTCGCCCCCGGTCACGACAGCTGGGTCATCGGCGACGAGCCCTACGTCTCGCTCCATTTCACGGGCGCGGATTCGTACGCGAAGGGCTGACCGGCCCAAGAGCGTCGCTAGTGCAAAACTTGCAATCTTTGCCGTACAGAATGGCAAAATCCGGCTAGGTGGGCGCCGGATTGCACCGGTAAACTTGCAAAATCAACAAGAAACTACGTACATTCTGCCCTTCATTACGCCCACCCGACCCAAACCCCAGCCGCCGCCAATGCCTACGTCTCGCCGGGCCGCCTTGCAGGAGATCACCAAGCGCCCGATCCGAATCCCATCGCTCGCGCCCATGGCCGCCTCCAACGGCGCCGGCCCGCATCCCACCTCCGACTACTTCGGCTGCAACACCTTCGGCGCCAAGCAGATGAAGGCGAAGCTTCCGAAAGAGGTCTACCGCAAGCTGGTCGACGCCATCCGGCATGGGAAAAAGCTCGACCTCGAGATCGCGCCCACCGTTGCGCAGGTGATCAAGGAATGGGCGATAGCACACGGCGCGACCCACTTCACGCATTGGTTCCAGCCGCAGACGGGGCTCACCGCCGAGAAGCACGACGCCTTCCTCTCCTTCGACGACAACAAGCAGCCGATGGAGTCGTTCTCCGGAAGTCAGCTCATTCAGAGCGAGCCGGACGCGTCGAGCTTCCCATCAGGCGGCCTGCGCGCGACCTGGGAAGCGCGTGGCTACACCGCATGGAACCCTGCCAGCCCGGTATTCATCGTCGAGTCGGGCGGCACACGCACGCTCTGCATCCCGTCGGTATTCATCGGCTACAACGGCGAAGCACTAGACGAGATGACGCCGCTCCTCTGCTCGAGCGACGTACTCTCCGAGCGAGCGATCGAGCTGCTTCAGCTGTTAGGCGACAAGAACGTGATCCGCGTCTACACGACGCTGGGACCGGAGCAGGAATACTTCCTCATCGACCGCAACCACTTCGCGCTCCGCCCCGACCTGGTCATGGCCGAGCGTACGCTCGTTGGCGCGCAGCCGCCGCGCGGGCAGCAGC
>DATFBY010000088.1:0-15114 GCA_035253585.1 Gemmatimonadaceae bacterium
GAGCGCGCATGCGCGTGAGGTCGATCTGCGGTGCGGCCGCCGTCCGGCGCGGCAGTGATGCCAGCGAGCCGAGTATGGTCGTGACCGCGCCGCATCCCGACGCCAGCACGCGCCGGCGATCCGCGCCTTCCACCGTGTCGAAGCGCGCCGCGGGCACGTCCACCCAGAAGCCGAGCTCCTTGGTGCATGGGCGCATCCGGAGAATGTCGGCCGCGCTCTCGATGTAGCCCTCGCCGTGCAGCCACCCCGCGACCAGCTCCTCCAGACGATCGGGCGTGCACATCCACGTCACGGCCGGCACGCCGTTGACCTCGAGCCACACCGGCGCTTCCTCCACGGCGTCGAGCGGCGCCGTGCGCGGCGCTGTCGTGTCGGCCGACTGCGGTGTCACTGACATGAACGAAGGATGGCGAGGCGGCCGACTACCGCGCAATCAGTCGCCGCGGTACTCGACCGAGAGCGCGTCATCCTCATGTACCACGACGCTCACCAACGTCACCCTTTCCGGCAGATGCGCGACGACGCGCTCGAAGATCAGCCGCGCGACGTTCTCGCCCGTGGGGATGAGTGCGCCGTCCGCGAACTCGGGAACCTCGAGGTTGAGATTCCGATGATCGAGCCTGTCTCGCACCTCCCGGTCGAGCAGCGCGTCGAGCTCGCCCAGATCGAGAATCATTCCAGTCTCGGGATCGATCTCGCCGCGTACGGTCACGTCGCATCGATATCCGTGTCCGTGAAAGTGCGGATTTGCACAGGCCCCGAAGACGGTGCGGTTGCGCTCCTCTGACCAATCCGGTCGACGATAACGGTGCGCCGCGGCGAAGGCGACGCGGCGAGTGAGCAGCGCGGTTGCCATTATCGGAGACGCGCGAAGCTAGGGGCGACCCCCGAGCGTGTCGTCGTCCGGATCGAGGATCTCGCCGTCGAAGCCCTCGGGCGTCGGGTTGTCAGGCGGCTCCCACGGGGTGGCGTCGGCGATCGCACGGCCAACGTTGTGCGTCCCGAAGAGCCGGGCATCGAGATCTTCCCGCGTGCTCTCGGCGGTGTCGCTGGTGTCGTCGAGCGTGCGTCCGAGGGGCTCCTCGTCGGTGTCGTCGCGACGAGCCAGGTGGTCATCGATCGCTTCAGGCTCCTCGTCCCGGCGTATCTCATCGAGCAACAATTGGTTGTCGACCTCGGCGCCAATGACGTCGCTGACCACGCGCTCCGCGACGCGACGCTCTGCTTCCGTGCCGACCCGACCACCCAGGATGACGACGCCTTCGCGGACGGTCACCAGGATGTTGTCGGCATCCACAGTGTCGGTCGCCTCGAGCTCCTGCCTAACGACTCGCCGAAGCTCATCGTCGGACAGGTTGTCAGGATTGAAACGATCTTCGAAATCGGCGGGCATGAGACACCTCGCGTCAGCGACCGAAGAGGTACGAAAGGCCGATGGTGAGCGTCGGGTTATGCGTCCATTCCGATCGGCTCGAATTCGCTGGCAGCACCGGCTCGCTGTCCTCCGACGGTGCAACGAAGTACGCCGTCGGATAGCGAAGCTTGTACAGATGGTCGGTCAGGTCCAGCCGAATAGCGAGCCTACCTCCCGGCACGTAACGCACTCCGGCGCCGACGGAAAGTGCAAAGGGAGTGCCGATATTGAAGCCGCCGTCGTCGACCTCCCGCCCAAGATCGGAGTAGAGCCCAGCGCCGGCGGTGATCAGCGGCTGCAAGCGATGCCAGCTTTTCTGCCCAGTCACCGCCATCGTGAAGCCCACGTTGCTCACCAACACCGGCAGCTTGATCTTGCCGCGCACACGATCCGCGGGATCCTCCTCCTCCGGATCGAGAACCAACCGCTCGGTGGCGACGCCGGTGACGCGTGCCGTGAGCCACACGGGTCCGGCGATTCGCAGATCGTACTGCAGTCCGATGGCCGGGCCGCCTTCGGGTCCGACGCCGGCGCGCCCCACGTCGCCGTCCATGTAGCCCGTGAACGGCGTCAGGCTGTGGCGCTGCGGCACGTCTCGATACGGACTGTCTCCCGGAGGATTTCCTACCTGTGCGGTCAAAGATGCGGGAAGCGAGCAGCTCACGGCGAAGATCAACGCTCCGACGAGCCTAACGTTCACGGAATCTCCTTCAGTCTGGGGTCAAGCGCAGGTCGACACCGGTCATCTCGCGCGGCTGCTCGATGCCCAGCATTGCGAGCACGGTGGGCCCCACGTCCTTCAGTGCTCCGCCGCCGCGGAGCGGCGGCACCGGATCGCTGTCCACCACCACCAGCGGCACCGGGTTGGTGGTGTGCGCCGTGTGCGGCCCGCCGGTGTCGGGATCGATCATGAGCTCGCAATTACCGTGATCGGCAGTCACGATCAAGCGGGCGTCAGCGCGCTCAGCCGACGTCAATACGCGCGCCAAGCAGGTGTCCACGCATTCGACGGCTTTGATCGTCGCCTCGAGCACACCCGAATGTCCTACCATGTCGCCGTTGGCGTAGTTGCAGAGGATGAAATCGAAGTCGCGTGACTCGATCGCGCGGCAGAGAACGTCGGTGACACCCGGCGCGCTCATCTCGGGCGCGAGATCGTACGTCGCCACCTTCTGGCTCGGCACCAGCTCGCGTACTTCGCCCGGGTAGGGAACTTCATACCCCCCGTTGAAGAAGTAGGTCACGTGCGGATACTTCTCGGTCTCCGCCGTGCGGAACATCGTCATGGACCGTTCGGACACCACCTCGGCGACGATGCGAGAAAGCGTGAACGGCGGAAACGCGACGGGAAGGGAGAATGTCTCGTCGTACATCGTCATCGTCACGACGTCCACGCGCGGACGACCGCCGACATCGAAGCCGGAGAAACCTTCCTCCGTGAGCGCGCGCACGATTTGACGCATGCGGTCGCTGCGGAAGTTGAAGAAGACGATCCCGTCGCCATCGCGCACCGGTGCGACTGGAGCGCCATCCGGGCGCACGACCACGACGGGCTTGATGAACTCGTCGGACTCGCCGCGCTCGTATGCCTGACGAATCGCATCGACCGGATCGAGCACGGCGGGCGCGCCGCCCTCGACCATCGCGCGATACCAGAGCTCGGTCCGCTGCCATCGCCTGTCTCGGTCCATCCCGTAGTAGCGGCCACCGAGCGACGCGATGGCGGCACGCCCGCGAGCATGGTCGACGAGCTCGCGCATGAACTCGAGCGCGGAACGCGGCATGGTGTCACGTCCGTCGAGCAACGCGTGTATGGCGACGCGAGGCATCTGCTCGCGCTCCGCCATGTCGATCAACGCGAAGAGATGCCGATCGAGCGCGTGCACTCCGCCATTTCCGATGAGCCCGCAGAGATGCAAGGTGCCGTTGCGCGATCTCACCGAGCGATACAGATGCGTGAGGGCATCGATCTGAAAGAACGCGCCGTCCGCGATCGCGCTGCTAATGCGAACGATGTCCTGCGGCACTACACGGCCGGCGCCCAGGTTGAGGTGGCCGACCTCGCTGTTGCCCATCTGCCCGTCCGGGAGTCCGACGGGAAGGCCCGAAGCGTCGAGGAGTGTGCGCTCGGATCGCTTCCAGAGCGCATCCCAGGTAGGTGTTCTGGCCAGTGCAATCGCGTTCCCGTTGCGATGCGGCCGGTACCCCCATCCGTCGAGCACCACTAAAACGACCGACCGCTTGCCGGGATGCGCCATCTTTGCTCGGTAAGTGTACGACTGTATACTGCGCACGCGCGGTCGAAATGTATGCGGGCCATCACCCACCAGCCAGCGATGCGACGTATTCCGCTGCTGCTCTTCATCTTGTCTCTGCTCCCCGCGATTGCGTTCGCGCAGACGATCGTCTCGCGCGAGACTTCGCTGCTGACCGCACCTGACGGGCGCACACTGGCCACTGTTCGTGCTGGCGTCAGAGTGGCGACGACGTCCACGTCGCGTCGCGGCGCGACGCAGGTGACTGTCGACGGGTGGATTCATCGCAGCGCACTCGGTGGTCGACGCGACACGTTTCCGATCTCGGTCAGGCGTGACAACGCCGTGCTTCGCGTGGATGATGACGCGAGCTCGCGCGTGGTCGCGCGGCTGCGGAACGGGATGGGGCTGCGCGAAGTGACGCGACGCGGTCAGTGGGTGCGCGTTCGTCGAACGGGATGGATTCGGACGAGAGCGCTCAGCTCACCGCAAGTGCAGGAATCGCGAGGAGTGATTAGGCGGGACTCGGGAGTCGGAACTCGTGACTCGGCTCGTGGAGACGCGGACGCTCGCGCGAGTGCCGAGCCGCGAGCCCCGAGCTCCGAGTCCCGCACTGACTCCCTCGATCTGCTGACCGCTCGTCGCACGATTCAGATCGCGGGCGCGCCTGGTGACCGCGCCATCGGGACCGCGGAGCCTGGTGCGCGGCTACAGCCGATCGCACGCGACCGCGGCTGGGTGCGAGTCCGACTCGAAGGGTGGGTGCGCGATACGTCGCTGGTGCCTGCGGACACGCTCGGTGCATCGCTGAGCGCCGCCGACATTCGCGCCGATCCCGTCGCGGCGCGAGGTCGGGCCGTGCGATGGGAGGTGCAGAAGATCTCGTATCAGGTCGCCGATGCGCTGCGAAAAGACATGGAGCAGAACGAGCCTTACCTGCTCGCGCGCGGTCCGGGGAACGAGAATGCGCTGCTCTATCTCGCGCTGCCGCCGTCGCTGGTGGAGCGAGCGCAGGCGATACCGTCACTGAGTCAGATCATCATCACCGGCCGGGTACGCTCCGGGCGAAGCGAGCCGGCCGGGATTCCGATTCTGGACGTGCTTTCGATCACACAAAAGTGAGGCCTTTCGGCAGCCTCGAGTCGGCACCGCATTTGCCAATACCAGGGTGCCAGAACGGCTTTCCACACGCTGCGCGGCCGCGCTAGCTGTCACTTCGAATCGACACTGAATGGACTTTCGGGCGTTTAGGCGCCGCCACCCCGGCTACGTAGCCGCGGCGGCGATCATTCTGATTGGTTTGCTGGCTCTCGACGTTTGGTTCATCACCAAGCGATTACGCTACGAGCGCGAAATCGCTCGGCTCCGCTCGGGGATGACCGAATTCGAGCGCCGGCGAACGGATGCGATCCTCGCCTCTGAAGAGCACAAGATGCAGGTCATGCTGCAGCTCATCAGGCGACAGGCGAAGATCGACCCGGAGATTCACCTCGCCGTGTCGATCGACAGCGCGCAGATGTACCTGGAGCGCGAGGGCGCGTTGCTCCGAGAGATTCCAGTGGAGATCGGGCCCGAGCGCCGGGTCGGCATTTCCCCGGACACCGTTCACATGGCAATCCCGCGCGGCGCCCGCAGCGTCGCGCGAATCCTCGACGCGAAAAACGGCTGGGAGGTTCCAGCCTGGGTGTATGCCGACCGAAACATTCCGGCGCCTGACGACCGGGTAGTGAAGGGGGCGCTGGGGCCGGTGGCCATAGTGCTCGAAGGCGGCACTGTGGTGTATTCAATGCCGAGCACCGGTCCGCTGAACGATTCGTCGTACGTGCTGCCCGGGGGCGTGCGGGCCCGGGCGGGGGACCTCAAGGCGATCGTGCCTAACTTGAAACGCGGTACCGCGGTCTATTTCTACTGATCCATCATGAGCTTCGTTCAAGCAATTCGTGATAACGCCAAGATCGCATTAGCGCTGCTCGGGGGCATTCTGCTCGTGCTCGCGGCCAGCACCGCGCTGCTGGCATCCACCGCCGATCTGCGATACGAGCGGGACATCAGCCGCATCGTGTTCAATCGGAACTTCGAGCTGCTCGATGACATCACCAGGCAGCTCGGGATGGTGAGCGATTCGCTGGAGACCGCGCTGGCCGGGAGCCCCGAGCGTCCCGCCAACAGCCCGTACATCGTGGTGAGCATCGCCGACCGGAGGCTGTGGTACAAGCAGGGGGACGAGACGATCTTCACCACCCAGGTTGCCGTCGGCAGCGGCAAGACACTGGTGAAGAGCGGGAGTCGCGAGGAGTACAAGTTCGATACTCCCCGCGGGCGGCTCTTGGTGCAGAGCAAGGAGGCTGCACCGGTCTGGGTGCCGCCCGACTGGCACTACATCGAGCAGGCGAAGAAAAAGGGGCTAGGGGTGGTTCAGCTCAAGCGTGGTGACGCCGTCGAGGCTGGCGACGGGAGCGAGATCACGGTGGTGGGCAATGATGTCGTCCGGCGTACCGACGACGGCAGGAGCATCCCGTTCGAGTCCGGCGAGGAGCGTGAGATCGTGAGCGGCGGTAACATAATCATCCCGCCATTTGGCACGAATCAGCGAAAATTCCAGGGGGTGCTGGGCACGCACCGTCTCAATTTGGGCGACGGCTATGCGCTCCACGGCACCAACAAACCCGAGTCCATCGGCCAGGCCGTAAGTCATGGCTGCATAAGACTTAGGAACGAGGACATTGACTATCTGTACAATATCGTACCCCTAGGAACACCCGTCTTCATATACTGACCATCCGGTCAGTCAGCCCAAGTTTTTGCCTCCCAAAGCGGTAGTCGTCGTCCCTCTATAGTGGTAGAATTGAATGCGGGCGGTGAAACATCCGCCGCCCGTGTTCATGCGCAGCTCCTCGCAGGTGCGAGGGCCCCTTGAAAAAGGCAAGTCGGTCGGAAGGCCGACGCGCAAAGCCATGAGGTGCTGGTTCTTCAGCACCCGTCTGGTTGCCAGGGAGGCTCCCGTGGTTCGTAAGTCCAATCGTGCGCCCATGTTGCGGCGCATTACCGGTTTCGCAGGGACGATAGCTACCGCCGGCTTGGCCGCTGGTGCCGTCGTTTCCCTCGACGCGCGCCCAGCACCCGTTCCGGTCATGCCGGTCGTGGCGGCCGCAGTCGATGCGACCACCCCCAGCTTCGCCTTCCTCGACTCGCTGTCCGGGAAGAGCGGTAAGCTCCGCGCGCGCTTCGTGCGCCCGGTGGCCGCTACCGGTACGCTCGAGGTCCCTGTCCTCACGCGCCTCTTCGGTGACACCGCCGAGTCGCACGCCGGCGTGTACACCGTCGCGGATTCGGCGCGTCCGGCGTCGTTCGCCTTCATCACGCTCCGCCCGTTCAGCGACAAGGTCGCGGGCCGAATCGGCCGTTACCGGATCGGTTTTTGGCCGAACGAGCGTCGGGGCGGTGGCATGGGTCGCTACGATCTGCCGGCCGGCTTCATCGAAGTCACGCCAGAAAACGTGGACACCTACGTCTCGGAGCACTTCCGGCTGCGCGACTTCCTGACCAAGGACCAGACCGACGTCTGGCCCAAGTACCTCGTGCTCGATGAGCGTCTCATCGACAAGCTCGAGCTCGTGATCGTCGAGCTCCAGGCGATGGGCGTGAACGCGCAGCGTCTCGCTGTCATGTCCGGCTTCCGCACGCCCCAGTACAACATCAAGGGCGTTGGGGCGAAGGGCGGCCGCGCGAGCGACAGCCGTCACCAGTATGGCGACGCCGCTGACGTCTTCGTCGACAACGACAACGACGGCTGGATGGACGATCTGAACGGCGACCGCCGAGTGGACTATCGTGACGCGCAGGTTCTCCTTCGCGCCGCCGAGCGTGTGGAGCAGGCGCACCCCGAGCTGATCGGTGGCGCCGGCGTCTACAAGTCGACCAAGGCGCACGGACCGTTCACCCACATCGACGTGCGCGGCTCGCGCGCGCGGTGGGGTCGCGTGTGACACACTTCGACTCCGCGAGCCGCGCCGGCGATACGGGCAGTGCGCGGCACCGGGGCCGACCAAGCCACGCGACGCGAAAGCTGAAGGCGCTACTCTCGGTACGGACGCCCGCGCTTTTCCTCCTCGGCGTTCTGGCGACGATCGGCTTCCTGAACCCTCGACATTCGCACCGGCTCGAGCAGCATGCGCCGGCGCGCCCGTTGCCGATCGCCGAGCCGTCGTCTCACGCGTTCGGCCGGAGTGGCGCCGTTCAAGTGCGCTTCGCCATGCCCGGCGCTCCGGTCGAGTATCCCATTCGTCTGAGCGGTGACCCGACCGCGCTCGCCTACGAGTGGGTACGCATTGCCGACGCGACGTCGATCGAGATCCCGCGTCCGCTGGCGGGCGACACTGTCACCGCGCCGCGCGAGCCCGGCTTCTATCACCTGGCGCTGGTGCGCGACGGCGTCCGTCGCATCCTGAACGATCTCACTGTTGCCGTCATGCTCCCCTTCGAGGAGAAGCGCGGCGCAACGATCGACGGATATCGGATCGGCACGTACGTGGCCGAGATGGTGGGCGGCAGCGGCAACGATCGCCCAGCCGGTTTCGTGAAGGTCACACCCGCCGACGAGGCGCTCTCCATCTCGAAGCACCTGCGCATGGCTGACTTCCTCACCCAGGATGGACAGACTACGTGGCCGCGTTATGCCGCGGTCAGCCCGCGCGTGCTCGACAAGCTCGAGCTGGTATTGGCCGAGCTCGCGTCCTGGCGCGGCGACAGCACGCCCGTTGGCATCGAAGTCGACGTCCACTCGGCGTATCGCTCGCCCTCGTACAATCGCGTCGTTCGGAGCGCGGCGCGCGATTCGCGCCACCAGTACGGCGACGCCGTCGACGTCGCCATCGACGCCAATGGCGACGGCCGGTTTACGTTGCGCGACGCGCGACTCGTTGCGCGTGCCGTAGACGCGGTCGAAGCCAAGTACCCCGATCTCGTCGGCGGGATGGGGGTGTATGCCAGCCGTCGGATTCGCCATCCTTATGTGCACATCGATGCGCGCGGGCAGCGTGCCCGCTGGCGCGGCTGATCGAGCACTGAGCGAGGCGATCCGATGAACGAGTATCTGCGCGACCGCGTTCTCCGAAAGCTGGAGACGCTTTCCGACGAGCGCATCTATCAGGTGCTCGACTACGTCGACTTTCTCGAGTCCAAGTACGCGCAGCGGCAGGCACCGAGCTCGAACGTGTTCACGCGCTTCACCGAAGGCGTGGAAGATACGCTGCGCGCCGGTCGCATTTCGGCGTCGACCGTCGCCGAAACGATGGGTCTGCTCAACAAGGCAATGGGAGTCTTGTCAGGCGTCGCCGCGGCTGGAAAGTCGGTGGCGAACGACATGGTGAGCGCCGCATCGCGCGCCGCCGAGCGTGCGGCTCCAGCGCCACCGACTCCTCCACCTTCGGCTCCGCCACCGCCCGCGCCGCCAAGCTCGACGGCGCCTCCATCTCCGCCGGCAGCCTCACCGCCGACGGCCGGAACGACATCGGAAACCGGAGGGGCCGCCGCATGACCGAGACCGCACGTCCCGGAGGCGCCGAGCGAATTCAGGCGATGCTCGAAAAGCGCGCACGTCGCGCGAAGCGCAAGATCACTCGTCAGGCACAGGGCGCGAAGCGCACGATTCTCGATACGGTCCGGCTCTTCCCGCAGTACGGTCAGCTGCTGTGGGGTCTGCTCACCGACCGTCGCGTCGCCGTCGTCGACAAGCTGCTCGTCGGCGCCGCGCTGGCGTACGTCGTGATGCCGCTCGATCTCATTCCAGATTACATCCCGTTCTTCGGCGAAGTGGACGACGTTTACGTGCTCGTGCTCGCCGTTCGCCGCCTGCTCAAGAACGCGGGAAGCCGCGTCGTGCGCGAGCATTGGACAGGAAGTCTCAAGCAGCTGAGCGCCGCGAATCTTCGAACGGTGTTGGCAGCCGCCGTGTTCTTCCTTCCGCGTCGCTCGCGGCGGCGATTGCGCGCCGTCCTGCGCCGATGAGCGTGCGCTCGCGCTGAGCCACTGGACGCTCCGGAATACCGCGTCTACATTTCACTATGGCTACCAGAACAAGATCGACTCTTCGGCCCGCCGGCTCTGCCAACGCAGAGGGCGGGCCTTCGCGTATTGGGGAGGACACGGAGCAGAGCGCCACCGTCGCCGCTCGCGTTCGTCTCGAGCATGCGCTCACGTTCGACGATGTTTTGCTGGTGCCGCGACATGCTCGCACGCATCCGAAGGACGTCTCCACCGCCACACGCTTCACGCGCGGCATCGCGCTCAACGTTCCGCTCGTGTCGGCGGCGATGGACACCGTCACCGAATCCGAGATGGGCATTGCCATGGCGCGCGCCGGCGGCATCGGTGTCATCCACAAGAACATGTCCATCGATCGCCAGGCCGCCGAAGTCGATCGGGTGAAACGCTCCGAGAGCGGAATGATTCTCAATCCGATCACGCTATCGCCTGACGCGACGCTGCGCGAAGCGACGAACCTGATGACGCGCTTCAAGATCTCGGGCGTGCCGATCGTCGATCGCGAAGGACGACTGGTCGGAATAATCACCAATCGAGATCTGCAATTCGAGCGCGTTCTCGACCGTCCCGTGCGCGAGGTGATGACGAAGGAAAATCTCCGCACCGCGCCGATCGGAACGACGCTCGACGAAGCGGAGGCGATCCTCGGTCGCTATCGCATCGAAAAGCTTCCGGTGGTGGATGACCAGGGGCGGCTCAAAGGCCTGATCACGGTCAAGGACATTCACAAGCGACGCCAGTATCCGAATGCGAACAAGGATCGCCACGGCCGGCTACGCGTCGCGGCGGCGGTAGGCGCGGGCGGCGATTATCTCGATCGCGCGCGCTCTCTCATTGCGGCGGGCGTCGATGCACTGGTCATCGACACCGCGCACGGGCACGCCGAGGGTGTGCTGCGCGCCACGGCCGAGGTTCGCGATCTCTTCCCCGATGTGCAGCTGATCGCGGGAAACGTTGCGACGCGCGCCGGTGCGGCGGCGCTAGTGGAGCGTGGCGTCGATGCGGTGAAGGTCGGCGTCGGCCCGGGCTCGATCTGCACCACGCGGGTCGTTACCGGCGTCGGTGTGCCGCAGCTCACGGCAGTGTTCGATGCTGTCGAGGGATCCGGTGATGTCCCCGTCATCGCCGATGGCGGAATCAAGTATTCGGGCGACATCGTGAAGGCGCTGGCGGCTGGCGCCTCGTGCGTGATGATGGGTTCGATGCTCGCCGGCACCGAAGAGAGTCCGGGCGAATCGTTCCTGCTCGAGGGTCGCCGCTTCAAGATGATTCGCGGCATGGGGAGCCTCTCTGCAATGCAGGACGGGAGTGCCGATCGCTACTTCCAGGAAGGGGAGATGTCGGCACGGAAGCTGGTTCCTGAAGGGATCGAGGGACGAGTGCCGTACAAGGGCCCGGTGAGCGACGTGATCTTTCAGATGGTGGGTGGTCTTCGCAGCGGGATGGGTTACGTGGGCTGCGGCGACATCGATGAGCTTCGCACGAACACGGAATTCGTGCGCATCACGGCGGCGGGTCTCCGCGAATCGCACCCGCATGATGTACAAATCACGAGGGAAGCACCGAATTACAGCCTGTGACATCGGGACTCGGGACTCGGGACTCGGCATGAACGCAAGGAAGCGCCGGTCGGCTCCGCCGACCGGCGCATTCATTTTCCCCGCCGAGTCCCGAGTCCCGAGTCCCGCTCTGTCCTTGACAAATTCTCACCCTTTCCCGAAAGTTGCGCGGCCGATCGCAGACGCGGTCGGCGTTTCCATGTAGCACCTCTGTAGTCCTGTGTAGTGCCGTCCGCCATCCCACCACGGCGCAGTTCCGCACCCTTTCAGCAGCCTTCCCGGGAGCCCCAGCATGGGACTGACTAGCACCAAGAGCATCTCCGTCCTGCAAGCCGAAGCCTCCGAAGAGGGGCAGGGCACACTCAAACGTGCGCTGACCGGCACGAACCTCGTCCTCCTCGGCATCGGCGCGATCATCGGCGCCGGCATCTTCGTGCTCACGGGAACGGCGGCGGCACAGTTCGCGGGGCCGGGCGTCGTGTACTCCTTCGTCCTCGCCGGCATCGCCTGCCTCTTCGCCGGACTCTGTTACGCCGAGTTCGCGTCGATGATTCCGATCGCCGGAAGCGCGTACACCTACGGCTACGCCACGATGGGTGAGCTGGTGGCGTGGACGATCGGATGGGACCTGATCCTCGAATACCTCTTCGGCGCGTCGACTGTCGCGGTCGGCTGGTCAGGCTACTTCACCGACTTCATGCGACAGATCGGGATTCACCTTCCCGCGAATCTCACCAACGCGCCGTTCCGCGTCATCGGAACGCACACGCTCGAGCGCACCGGCGCACTGATCAATCTCCCGGCGATGTTCCTCATCGCACTGATGACGACGCTCCTCGTCATCGGCATTCGCGAATCGGCTCGTTTCAACAACCTGATCGTGTTCGTGAAGGTGACGATCGTCTTCCTCGTCATCGGATTCGGATTCCAGTTCGTGAATCCATCGAACTGGGATCCGTTCGTTCCGGAGAACCAAGGCACCTTCGGAGCGTACGGCTGGAGCGGCGTCATTCGCGCCGCGGGTGTGATCTTCTTCGCCTACATCGGCTTCGATGCGGTATCGACCGCGGCGCAGGAAGCCAAGAATCCACAGAAAGACATGCCGATCGGCATTCTAGGATCGTTGGCGATCTGTACCGTGCTCTACATCCTGATGGCGCTTGTGATGACAGGGCTCGCGCACTACACCGAGCTCAACGTTCCTCACCCGGTGACGGTGGCGATCGACAAAGCAGGCCCGGGTCTCGCCTGGCTCAAGACGTTGGTCAACGTCGGCGCGATCGCCGGATTGGCGTCAGTCGTGCTCGTCATGCTGCTCGGACAGCCGCGCATCTTCTACGCGATGTCGCGCGACGGCCTCCTGCCGCCGGTCTTCGGAAAGATTCATCCCAAGTTCCAGACGCCGTACATCACGACGATCGTCACCGGTCTCGTCGCCGGCATCGTTGCCGGTCTCTTCCCCATCGGCCTGCTCGGCGAGCTGGTATCGATCGGAACGCTGCTCGCCTTCGTGATCGTCTGCGCTGGTGTGCTCGTCCTCCGTCGCACGCGGCCCGACATTCCTCGTCCATTCCGCACGCCTCTCGTGCCGCTGGTGCCGATCCTCGGCATTCTCAGCTGCGGCCTGCTCATGGCTGGGCTGCCCAAAGACACCTGGCTGCGGCTGATCATCTGGATGGCCATCGGCTTCGTCATTTACTTCTCCTACGGAAGGAACCACTCGCGTATCGCGGCCGGCGACGGGACGGCGGGCGACTGACCCACCGCGTGTTATCTTCAGGCGGCGCTCACGAAAGTGAGCGCCGCCTGTCGCATTCGATACCGTGATGTCAACGCCACTTCCCGATCTGCTCACCATTTCAACCTCGCGCCAGGAGGCGATCCAACGCCTGGCGAAACACCTCGTGCCAAACACGCGCGCGGTGCTCTCGACGCACATCAATGCCGACGGCGACGGCTGCGGATCGGAGGCGGCACTCGCACGGCTGCTCGCTCAGCGCGGCGTGTCGTGCACGATCGTGAACCCCACGGCGTGGCCTTCGATGTTCGAGTTCCTCAAGGGGGACGACGTGCGCGAGCGCAGTGCCGACGGTGCGAAGGCGCTCGCCGGCGCCGACCTGCTCATCGTCCTGGACATCAGCGACGTGAAGCGGCTCGGAGTGCTCGCGGAAGCAGTGCGCGCGATGAAGGTGCCGCGGCTGGTCATCGATCATCACGTGCCGGCCGGCGAGCCGGCCGGCGACGAGATCCTTGCCGACACGACTGCCTGCGCCACGGGCGAGCTGATCTTCGACCTCGCCCGCGAGCTCGATCTCACCATCACTCCGGAGATCGCGCGGTCGCTGTACACCGCGATCCTCACCGACACGGGCGGCTTCCGATTCTCCAATACGACGCCACGCTGTCATGCGATCGCCGCGCAGCTCCTGGCATCCGGCGTCGATCCCGAGGAGATGTACCAGCGCATCTACGCGTCGATGTCGCTTGGCCGCATGCATCTGCTGCGTGATGCCCTGCACGCCCTGGAGGTGGATGCCGAGCACGGGCTCTCGTGGATCACGCTCCCCGCGGGGTTGCTGGAGCGGTACGAGGTGCGCGCCGAGGAGCTCGATGGGATCGCCGAGTACGCCCGTGCGATCGCCGGTACGCGAATGGCGATCTTCTTCCGCGATCTGGGGCACGGACAGGTGAAGGTATCCTTCCGCAGCACCGGCGACACGGATGTAAATCGTTTCGCGCGCCGCTTCGGTGGTGGCGGTCACGCGCGCGCGTCGGGTGCGATGATTCCTGGTACGCTCGACGACGTGCGCAAGCGCGTCGTTGATGCGGCGCGCGAGTACGTGAACAGCAGCTCGACTTGAATTGCCCGCTTCTCCTCCTAGCTTCCGACGTATGAGCATGTGGCGTCGACGTGGAGACAAAAACGGGAGCCAAGTCGCAGCCAGAATACGCGACACGCTGGCCGCACTCGGGCCGATGCTCCATCTGCCGAGCGCCGCGGTGGAGCTGGTGAGGTACGAAGCGAGGAGTGGTGTTGCCATTCTCCGATTCCAGGGCGATTGCCCGGATTGCGAGATGTCGGCGCTCACGCTTCGTCAGGCGGTGGAAGCGCATCTACGAACGCAGATCCCGGAGCTGCGCGAGATCCGCGCGGTCGGCGAGGACGAAGAGCGAGGGGGCGAATGACGGGAGTGCTGGGGGAGCGGATCACCACCGCGCTTCGCTCGGTCGTGAATCCGCGCGTGGGCCGCGACGTGATTACCGCCGGTATGATCCGCGATCTCACCGTGAGCGACGACGGACGTGTTCGCATGAGCGTCGTACTCGCCTCGGTGGATCCCGCGTCGCTGGTGCGCGAGATCCGCCAGACGGTCGAGCGGCTCGACGGCATCACTGAAGTGCGTGTCGACGTCAAAGATCCGTCGCAGGCTGCGCCCTCGTCACCAGGAGCGATGCCGGGCCGGCCGGCCGGTGGCGGCCCGCGCACGCTGCCCGTCATGGAGCCGCCTCGTCAGGCAGCGCCTCGCCCGCACGCGCCGACGCCCGTCGCGTTTCCGCATCTCGGGCGGATCATCGCAGTCTCCAGCGGTAAGGGCGGCGTCGGCAAATCGACAGTGGCGACCAACCTCGCCATCGCCATGGCGCAGTCCGGCGCGCGCGTCGGGCTCATGGATGCCGACATCTACGGGCCGAACATTCCGCGGATGATGGGCATCTCGCAGCCGCCGCCGGTGATCGGCAATCGCATCATGCCGCTGGAGGCGCACGGCGTGAAGCTCATGAGCCTCGGCTTTCTGGTCGAGCGCGACCAGCCTGCGATCTGGCGCGGGCCGATCGTCATGAA
>DATFBY010000089.1:0-29201 GCA_035253585.1 Gemmatimonadaceae bacterium
GAGCACGAGGAGTACGGCTCCGAGCCCGACATCGCCAAAGACGATCTTTCCAATGCCGAACAACGTGAAGTACACCGCGAGGACGCCAGCAAGCCAGTTGGTCCAGGCGAGCGCGCCACCCGGAATCGGCTCGCGACCGAAGCCGGCACGTTCTGATACACCGGCCCACCCCGGTCCGCCCGGGCGAACGCGACGGTAGAACGCCTGGAGCACCGACTCTGGTTCCGGCCGCGTGGCAAATGTGACCGCCAACCAAGTCACCGTGGTGACCGCCACGGTGATCAGCATGATCCACGCGTCGGCACGTGGATCCCCAGCCGCAAAGCGCTGCGGAACGACCTGAAACGCGATGATCGACGTGATGAAAGACGCCGCCATCGCGCTGATCTCCGACCAGGCATTGATCCGCCACCAGTACCAACGGAGGATCAGCACCAGCCCGGTCCCGGCGCCTAACGCGAGCAGGAACTTCCATGCCTGCTCGACCGACGAGAGCTGCGACGTCACGCCGATCGAGAGGATGAAGATGAGTATCGTCGCCAACCGCGACGCGCTCACGTAGTGCTGCTCGCTCGCGTCCTTCTTGATGAAGCGCTTGTACACATCGTTTACCAGATACGACGCGCCCCAGTTCAGGTGCGTGCCGACGGTCGACATGTACGCCGCCGCGAAGCCCGCCATCATCACGCCTCGCCAGGGCGATGGCAGATGATCGACGAACGCGTGCACGTACCCAGCTTCCTTGTCGACGAGATTCGGGTAAAGGATGATCGTGGCCAGGCCCGTGACGATCCACGGCCACGGGCGGAGCGCGTAATGCGCCACCTGGAAGAACAGCGTCGCCAGCACGCCGTCCTTCTCCGTCTTCGCCGAGAAGATGCGCTGCGCCACATAGCCGCCGCCTCCTGGCTCCGCACCGGGATACCAGGCCGCCCACCACTGCACGGCAAGGAACACGAGGAGCGCCAGCAAGGGCATCCACGCGTACGAGAGGATCCCGCCGTCCGGCGTGAACTGGACCGGCAGCACCGAGAGCGCGGCATCGCTGCTTCCAAATTTGGCCGCAATCCCTTCCTTGAGCGCGTCCATCCCGCCGACCGCCCGCACCGCGTACACCGCGAGGATGATCACCGCCGCCATCTTGATGACGAACTGGATCAGGTCGGTCCACAGCACGGCCCAGAGACCTGCGGCGACCGAGTAGATCACCGTAATCACGAAGCAGATGCCGACCGCTTGCCAGGCGGGAATCTCGAGCGAGATGGTGAGGATCTTGATCATCGCCCGGGTCACCCAGCCGAGGATGATCAGGTTGATCGGCAGCGCCAGGTACACCGCGCGGAATCCGCGCAGGAAGCTGGCCGGCTTTCCGCTGTAGCGGATCTCGGCGAACTCCACATCCGTCATCACGTTCGCGCGACGCCAGAGGCGCGCGAAAAAGAAGACGGTGAGCATCCCGCTCATGACGAAGTTCCACCAGATCCAGTTGCCGGCGACACCGTGGGCGACGACGAGGCCCGTCACCACCAGCGGCGTGTCGGCGGCGAACGTCGTCGCCACCATGGAAGCGCCGGCCAGCCACCAGCTCACCTTGCGGCCCGAGACGAAGTATTCGTCGAGGCTCTCGCCGCCCTTCTTCGTGAAGAGCAGGCCGACGATCGTCGACAGCGCGAAGTACGCGAAGACGATGGCCCAATCGACGGCTGTCAGATGCATGGACAGGGAGGGAGTAGGGGGGAGGGAGCGCTAACGCGCGGCATCATATGCTCCGAACACGGCATCGGCCAGCCTCGCGCGCACAGCTCTGATCTCGTCGCCGGTCCGGGAAGGATTCACCCGGTTCGACAGGAGGACGACGAACAGGTCACGTCTCGGGTCAATCCAGATGCTGGTGCCCGTGAAGCCGGTATGTCCGTAGGCGCTCCTCGAGGCGCGGCTCCCAGCGCTGTTCGTCCCGTTCGGCGTCTCCCAACCGAGTGCCCGATGGGAGAGCTTCCGGTTCTGCCGCTTGGTGAATTCGCGGATCGCCTTCCGCTCGACGATCCGCACACTGTCCAGCGCTCCGCCGTTCAGCATCATACGCGCGAATCGCACGAGGTCGCGCGCCGATCCGAAAAGACCTGCATGTCCGCTCACGCCACCGAGCGCGTGCGCATTTTCGTCGTGTACGTCGCCACGCACCTGTCTGCCGCGCCACGGATCACGCTCCGTCGGCGCGACGCTGGCCCACTGAGCGGGCGCGGGGCGAAAGAGTGTCTCGCGCATGCGAAGCGGCTCGAAGACGTGTCTGGCCAGATAGCTGTCGAGCGGTAGGCCCGTGACGCGCTCGACGATTTGCCCGAGAAGCATCGCGCCAAGATCGCTGTAAACCATCCGCGTGCCCGGCGTGGTATCGAGCGGTGTGGAGTACAAACTGTCGAGGACGTCGGCGGGCGACGTCGACATCTCGAAGAAGCGGCGATGTGCTGGGAGGCCGGAGCTATGGGTGAGCAGGTGACGCACGGTGACTTCCGAGGCACCGGGCGTCGTGAAGCGCGGGAGGTATCGTGCAACCGGCGCATCGAGATCGACGAGGCGCGCGGACCAGAGCTGCATGATCGCGGTCGTCGTACCGACGACTTTGGTGAGTGATGCGAGATCCCAGATGCTGCTGTCGGTCGGCGCCGGAGCATTCTCGGGCCAATCGATACGACCGACCGCCTGCTGCGCTACGATCTCTGCACGCCGACCCACGACCGCGATCGCGCCGGGGAATACGCTGTCTGCCAAAGCTTGCTCGAGAACACTGCGTACGCTGTCGGCGACCGCCGGCGCGAACGCTGTGGTGTTGACACGAGCGGCGCGCATTGCGCAGCCACTCGACAGGACGGCGAGCACCGCGATGTGGCACACCCGTGCGATGTCCCGTGTATCTTTCCGCCGGAGCTCAAGCCAAGGTCTCATGCCTGTATGAGGAAGCTATCGGCCGCGCTGGCTCTGGCCGCCGTAGCATGCACCAGCGCACCGGGCGCAACCGGCGATCCAGACGAAGAACCGCGCAACGACGGTCGCGTCGAGCCCGGTATCACGGTGCTACTCACCGATAGCGCCGCGGTCATCGCCGGCAAGCGCGTCGGTCTCATCACCAACCAGACGGGGATCGATCGAAAGGGTCGCAGCGACATCGATCTCATCGTCGAGGCAGGTGCTCGTCCGAACGGACCGCGTCTCGTGTCACTCTTCTCCCCCGAGCACGGAATCCGGGGCACAGAAGATCGTGAAGACATAGAAAGCGGACGCGACGCGCGCACCGGGCTGCCGATCCATTCCCTATACGGACGCGCGACGGTCGCCCCGCCTGACAGCACGCTTCGAGACCTCGATGCACTGATCATCGACCTCCAGGACCTCGGGACACGCACGTGGACGTACGTCGGCGCCATGGTGTACGCGATGCAGAGCGCCGCGCGAAACCGGGTCGCCGTCATAGTCCTGGATCGGCCAAACCCGATCACCGCAACCCGCGCCGAAGGGCCGATGCTCGACAGTGCGCTTGCCAACCCGAGCGCGCACACCGCCGAGCGCGGAGGGAAAGCGTATGCCCTTCATCCGATCCCTCTGCGCCACGGCCTAACAATGGGCGAGCTCGCCCGCTACTACAACGACGTTCTGGGAATCGGCGCGACGCTGCACGTCATCCCCGTTCGCAATTACGAGCGGTCGCTCTGGTTCGACGAGACCGGACTGCCATGGGTTCGTCCGTCGCCTAACATGCCGTCGCTCACCAGCGCCATTCTGTACCCGGGACTGGTGCCATTCGAAGGCACAAATCTGTCCGTGGGACGCGGGACGCCCGAAGCGTTTCAGCGACTCGGCGCGCCCTGGCTCGATGCCTCACGAGTGGTGAACCTCCTGCGCGATCGCAACTTTCCTGGCGCGCGCTTCGAGGCGGAGCGGTTTTCGCCTGACAATCCGACCGACAGAAAGTATGGCGGCCGCGAGATTCCCGGCGTTCGGATCATCGTCACGAATCGCAATCTGGTGCAGCCGACGCGCATCGGCGCAGCGTTGCTATGGGCGATCGCACGGACGACACCCGATTCACTTCGCGTGAACGCCGGTTCGTTCGACGATCGATTCGGATCGCCGTCGGCGCGGGAAGCACTGCTGCGCGGCGACGATCCCGAAATGGTGATCGATCGCACACTACCGGAGGTCGTAGCGTTCCGCCAGCGAACGCGGCAGTATTGGCTGTATCGGTAATGTGTAGCTCGAGCGCCTCGTAGGCGCACGGCTCTTGCACTCTGCGCCCGAAACTCACGACCGCACTCTCCAGGAGGAACGACAATGAGGACGATACTGGCCCTGCTCCTAGTGGCCGTCGTCTCCGCGTGCAGCCGCACCGTCGAGGTGGAGACCGCACCAACGCCCGCGGGCGATCTCGCGCTGAACGTCACCAACAGCGCCAGTCAGGCCGTGAACGTGTACGTCACGAGCGGTGGCAACGACATCTTCGTGGGCCAGGTGCCCGCGAACAGCTCGCAGCACCTCGCGGTTTCTGGCGTCGCCTCGGGAGCCAACGTGACCCTGAAGGCACGCACGGCGGACGGCACGCGCGAGTACACGAAGTCGAATGTGGTGCTGAGTGGTACCGTCGCTTGGCAAGTCCCCTAAGTGCCGTAACGACTGGTTGCTCCACGGTTTGAGGACGGGTAACTTTACGGGTCGGAGCCAAGCTCCGGCCCGTTTTACATGGATTCATGAACCTGCTTCCGGAGTGGCTCCGGCAAGGGTACCTGCGCACCGTCGATCCGGTCGCGGATTGGCTCGTGCGCCGGGACGTGCAGCCGAACACCATCACGACAATCGGTACGCTGTGCACCATCGCGGGCGGGCTGTTGTACGCGACGGGGCAGATCCGACTTGGAGGGTGGGTGCTCGGAATCACCGCGCTATCCGATGTCCTCGATGGAGAGGTCGCGCGGCGCACGAACCGCAGCTCGACGTTTGGCGCGTTCTACGACTCCACGCTCGACCGCGTGGCTGACGGGTTCGTGCTCGGCGGGCTCGCGGTGTTTTTTTCGACCAGGAGTGATCCCGTCGGCACGGCGATGCTGGGGGTTTGCATCCTGGCGTTGATCGGATCGTTCGTCACGTCATACACTCGAGCGCGCGCCGAGGCCCTCGGGCTGGAAGCGAATGTCGGCATCATCCAGCGTCCGGAGCGGGTCGTGTTGCTCTCCGCGCCGCAGGCGCTGTTCGGACTCGCGTTGGACGGTCTCGTCCTCATCGCGATCATCGTGTTCTTGACCGTCACCGCATGGGTGACCGCCGCGCAACGGATCGTGTTCGTATATCGCGCCGCGCGGCGGGAGCATGCGGCAGCAAGTTTGGCGCGTGAAGGAGTGGGCGCGGCGGCAATGCCCGTGTCCGTCGCTCCCATCGCGCCCGCCATTGGCAAAGGAGAATGACTTGGTAAAGGGTTCGACCTCGCGCGGTACGTCGCAGGGACCGCGGCCGGCCACCGGTAAGCTCGCCGTTCTCACACCCGGCCTCGGTGCGGTTGCCACGACGTTCATCGCCGGTGTGGAGAGCATTCGACGCGGCCTCAGCAAGCCGATCGGTTCGCTGACGCAAATGGCCACCATCCGTCTCGGCAAGCGCACCGACAATCGCTCGCCGCTGATCAAGGAGCTCGTTCCACTCGCCGAGCTCGACGATCTGGTGTTTGGCGCGTGGGATCCGATTCCGGATGATGCGCTCACCGCGGCGCGGAAAGCCGGCGTGCTCGACGAGAAGGACATCGCGCCGATCGCCGATTTTCTGAAGGGGATCGAGCCGATGCCCGCCGTCTTCGATCAGAAGTACGTGACACGCATCAACGGCAAGCACGTCAAGCGCGGAAAGACCAAGCGCGATCTCGCCGAGCAGCTCCGACAGGACATTCGCGACTTCAAGACGCGCAACAAATGCGACCGCGCTGTCGTGGTGTGGTGCGCGTCGACCGAGGTCTACATCAAGCCCGGCCCGCAGCACGCGACGCTCGAGCAGTTCGAGAAGGCGATGGAGCGGAACGACGAAGCGATCGCGCCTTCTATGCTCTACGCCTACGCGGCGCTCATGGAAGGAGTGCCGTTCGCCAATGGCGCGCCCAATCTGACCGTCGACATTCCGGCGATTCTTCAGCTGGCGCAAGACCGCGGTGTGCCGATCGCCGGCAAAGACTTCAAGACGGGGCAGACATGGATGAAGACCGTCATCGCGCCGGGGCTCAAGGCGCGCATGCTCGGTCTCGCCGGTTGGTACTCCACCAACATTCTGGGGAATCGTGACGGCGAAGTGCTCGACGATCCGGCGTCCTTCAAGACGAAGGAGGAGTCGAAGCTCAGCGTGCTGCACACGATTCTGCAGCCGGAGATGTATCCCGAGCTCTACCGCGATTTCTCCCATGTCGTGCGCATCAACTACTATCCGCCGCGTGGTGACAACAAGGAGGGATGGGACAACATCGACATCCTGGGATGGATGGGCTATCCCATGCAGATCAAGGTGAATTTCCTCTGTCGTGATTCCATTCTGGCGGCCCCCATCGTGCTCGACCTCGCGCTGTTCATGGATTTCGCGCAGCGCTCCGGCATGAAGGGGATTCAGGAATGGCTCTCCTTTTACTTCAAGAGTCCGATGGCCGCACCCGGTCTGCAGCCGGAGCACGATCTGTTCATTCAGCAGACGAAGCTCAAGAACACGCTTCGGCATCTGATGGGTGAGGAGCAGATCACGCACCTCGGGCTGGAGTATTACGCCACATGATGCTGCGCGCCGCCCTCGGGCTCGCGCTGACGGCCACGTTCGCGGCCGCGTGCGGCCCCACGACATCCCGTCCCACGGATTATCGCGCGATGACGGACAACTATTCGTTGACCGTGTCATCGGATCCGGTGCCACCGTTCGCGCGCGAGCGCACGCTCTTCAAGGTGGCGGTGAAGGACAAGAAGACGGGGCAGCCGATCACCGACGGTGAGGGCCGGATCTTCGCGCAGAGTCGTGACGGCGTGCGGACGTGGGACGCGCTCATCCCGGGGCCCGAAGTCGGCACCTATTACGGCAATCTTCGTTTTCTGACCGCCGGCGACTGGGCGGTTGCCATTCAGTTCCGCCGCGATTCGACCGCGCCGCTGGAGCGCATCGACTGGATGCAGGCGATTCGCAACGAGCGCGCGGCTACTCCCTGAGGACATGCGTCACTTTCATCGCACGCACATCGATCCGGACACCGTCCTCGCGCTCGCCGACGAGTTCTTCCCGTCGATCGGCTTGTCGCGCGACGAGACGGATGCACGAAGCCGCTCGTACAGTGGACCACTCGGCAAGGTCGCGCTCTCCGCGCGTCCGGAGGGCGGCCACTACGTCATGATCGAAGCGGAGACGGATCAGGTCGGCGAGAGCCGCCTCGATCGCAACGTGAAGCGCTTCTACGTCCTCGTCCATCGGAGCGCGGAGCCGACGCATCGACTGACGGCGGCCTACTGATGGCGGTACCGGTCACCTCCGAGCGCAACCGAGCTGGACACGTATCCGCGGAACTTCCAGGCGGACCGCACTCGTTAGGCAAGGCGTTGCCGAGCGAGGCCAAGCTCGAGCTCTACTATTACATGCGCCTGACGCGATCGCTGGAGGAGCGACTGGTCAATCTCTACCGCCAGACGAAGGTCGTCGGCGGGCTATTTCGCTCGTTAGGCCAGGAAGCTGACGCCGTCGGGAGCGCGTACGCGCTCGACCGGAGCGCCGGCGATTTCCTGTCGCCACTCATCCGCAACCTCGGCTCGATGCTGGTGCAGGGCGCGACGCCGGTGGAGATCATCAGGCAGTACATGGCCAAGGGCGACTCCCCCACGCGTGGCCGGGAGCTGAACATCCACTTCGGCGACCTCGAGCGCGGATTCATCGGCCAGATCTCACATCTCGGCGACATGGTGCCGGTAATGACCGGCGTGACGCTCTCGTTCAGGATGCGCGGCGAGAAGCGGGTCGGCCTGGTGTACGTCGGCGATGGCGCGACCAGCACTGGCGCATTCCACGAGGGGATCAACTTCGCCGCGGTGCAGCGCTGCCCGATGGTGGTGATCGTCGAGAACAACGGCTACGCCTACTCGACGCCGCTGTCGAAGCAAACGGCGGTGACCGATCTCCGGGACAAGGCGCTCGCTTATGGAATTCCCGGGGTGCAAGCGGATGGTAACGACGTGCTCGCCGTGTATGACGTCACCAAGCGCGCCGTGGACCGTGCGCGGCGAGGCGAAGGGGTAACGCTGATCGAGCTGCTGACGTATCGACGGAAGGGACACGCCGAACATGACAATCAGTCGTACGTTCCGACCGGCGAGATAGAACGGTGGGCCGCAGAGAATGACCCGCTCGACCGGTTCGTGAAGGTGCTTCGCGACGATGAGCGCGTCGAGCAAACGAGGCTCGACACGATCGACGAGAGGGTGATGGCCGAGATCGACGAGGCCACCGACTTGGCGGAAGCGTCGCCAATGCCCGAGCCGCTCGATTCGCTGAGCGAAGTCTACGCGGATCCTCCGGTCATTGAGCCACTCTGGTACCGCGGAGGACGGAAGTCGGCCGTAGAGTCGCACGAGCGCGCCGCGAGTTGGGGGACGTACGATGGCTGAGACGACGTATCTGGAAGCAATTCGTCAGGCGCTCTTCGAGGAGATGGAGCGCGATCCGAACGTCTTCTGCCTGGGTGAAGACATCGGCGCGTACGGCGGTGCGTTCAAGGTTACGGAGGGATTGCTCGACAAGTTTGGCGAATCGCGGGTCATCGACACGCCGATCTCGGAAGCGGCGATCGTCGGAGCGGCGGCAGGCGCGGCGCACATGGGGATGCGTCCGGTGGTAGAGATGCAGTTCATCGATTTCATCTCGTGCGCCTACGACATGCTCACCAACTACGTGGCGACGTCGCGCTATCGCGCGTTTCTCCCCTGTCCGTTGGTGGTGCGCGGACCGAGTGGTGGCTATGTGCGCGGCGGCCCTTTCCACTCGCAGAATCCGGAGGCGGCATTCCTCCACACGCCCGGTCTCAAGATCGTCTATCCGGCCACGGCGAGCGATGCGAAGGGTTTGCTCAAGTCGGCAATACGCGACGACGACCCGGTGCTCTACTTCGAGCACAAGTATCTCTATCGTCGCATCAAGGAAGAGCTGCCTGACGGCGACCACGTGGTGCCGATCGGGAAGGCGCGGATCGCGCGGGAAGGGAAGGACCTGTCGATCATCACATACGCGGCGACGGTGTGGAAGTCGCTCGAAGCGGCCGAGCAGCTGGAGAAGGAAGACGGGCTGAAGGTAGAGGTGCTCGATCTGCGCTCGCTGCTGCCGATGGATGATGACGCGATCATTGCGACGGTGAAGAAAACCAACCGCGTGATGATCGTGCACGAGGATACGCGGACGGGCGGAGTTGCCGGCGAAGTGACGGCGCGAATCAACGAGAGTGCGTTCGAGTGGCTGGACGCGCCGATTCTTCGAGTGACGGCGGCCGATGTACCGCTGCCTTACTCGCCGCCGCTGGAGGATTACGTGCTGCCGCAGACCTCCGACATCGTGACGGTCGCGCGGAAGGTGGCGGCATATTGAGCGGATCTCCGGTGAGCGTACAAGAGGCGCCGCGGAGCAAGTGGCGATATTTGGTCGCGGTGTGGTTCGCGATCGTTGGATATTTCGCGGGCGGTATGATGGGTGTGGCGATCGCCAAGATCGTCGGGTCGCTGCAGCGGTGCACGCCAGCGGATGGATTTCCGGCGTGTAACTTCGAGATGTATTTGCAGGTTGGCAGTTTGTTTGGGCTCGTGTCGCTGCCGGCGCTGATCGTTTGGCGACTGTGGCAGAGCAATGCACCGAAGCGGGACATCTGAGAGAGGAATGATCGGTGGCACGTATTGACGTCATCATGCCGCAGATGGGCGAGTCGATCGCGGAGGGGACACTGTCGCGCTGGCTGAAGAAGGTCGGCGACGAAGTGAAGCGCGACGAGCCGATCTTCGAGATTTCGACGGACAAGGTGGACGCGGAGATTCCGGCGCCGTCGGCGGGAGTGCTGGCGGAGATTCTGGTACAGGAAGGGCAGACGGTTCCGGTGCAGACGGTGGTGGCGCGCCTGGAGACGGAGAAAGGCGCGTTCACGGGTGCGCCGGCGGAAGCGACGCCGGTGGGCGCCGCGGCGGGTGGTGGCGATGCGGTCGCGCCTGCAAGTGCGCCACCCGCGCCGAGCGCTCCCACTGCGTCGCGCACCTCGGTGGCCGGGGGGGCCCCCCCGAAAACCGAATCTACACCCGCGCCCGCCGCTCCCTCGCATCCATCGCGCGCGCCCGCAACCGCGCCATCGTCAGGCAACGGCAACACGCTCGAAGAGCGCCTGCGCACCAAATCGTCCCCACTGGTCCGAAAGATCGCCGCCGAGCATGGTATCGAGATCGCGTCGATGCAGGGGTCCGGCGTTGCCGGACGCGTCACCAAGCGCGACATCCTGCAATACATCGACTCCGGCGCGCATCGCGCGCCCGCGATCGCCGCACCTCCCTCCATGCACGCACCCGCCGGCGTCGATCATCACGGGCCGGTGCCCGAGCCGTGGCCTGGCGACGTGGTCGAGCCGATGTCGGTCATGCGCCAGCGCATCGCCGAGCACATGGTGGTGTCGCGCCGTACGTCGGCGCACGTCACGTCGTTCATGGAGATCGACTTCACTCGCGTCGCGCGGCTCAGGGCCAAGCATCGCGCGCAGTTCGAGGCCGCGAGCGGACAGAAGCTCACCTACATGCCGTTCATCATCAAAGCCGTGGTGGATGGGCTGAAGGCGTTCCCGGTAATGAACTCCTCCGTTGCCGGCACGAGCGTCATCTACCGCAAGCAGTACAACATTGGTGTCGCCGTCGCGCTCGACTGGGGCCTCATCGTGCCGGTGATCAAGCGCGCCGATGACCTTTCGCTCACCGGAATCACTCGCGCGCTCAACGATCTCGCGGCGCGCGCGCGAGCGAAAAAGCTGAATCCGACCGAAGTGCAGGACGGGACCTTCACCATCACGAACCCTGGTGTCTTCGGCTCCCTCATGGGCACGCCGATCATCAGCCAGCCTCAGGTCGCCATCCTCGGCGTCGGCACGATCGAGAAGCGGGCGAAAGTGATGACCGGCCCCGATGGTGAGGACACGATCGCCATTCGTACCTGCTCCTACTTTTCGATCTCGTTCGACCACCGGATCATCGACGGCGCGGTTGCCGATCAGTTCCTGGCCCACGTCAAGAAAGGGATCGAGAACTTTCCCGAGAACGCCATCTGATGCCTCGCGCGCTGACCTTCCAACGGACCGTCGTCACGCCGTCCGAGCGAAAGAAATACTTCGAGCGCCTTCGCGCGCGTCGAGCGTACTACACCGGCGCGTCGTGCCGATTCTGGGTGTTCGAGGAGGTTGGACTCTCCGGCGCCTTCATCGAGTTCATCGAGGCGAACGATCCCGATGCGCTCAGCGCGGCGCTCGGAGGCGCTCCCGATCAAGTGGTCGAAAGTCGCATCTACAAAGAAGCGGAGCTCGACTAGATGCCGGTACGTGCCATTACCGTGAACGGACAGCGCTGGGAAGTGCGCCCCACCGGACGCATCACGCAATATGACAAGGATGAGTTCGGGCTGATGTTCATCCGTCGCGACGGAGACAAGCGCGAGGTTCGCGTCACGCGCTACTCTCCATTGGGCGCGCGGTGGCGCGATCAGTCGTTGAGCGAGCTCGGCGATTCGGACCTCCAGCGCCTTTTCGAGATGTCGCAGCCGAGCTTTACCTCACCCGAGGCGGGATACGCGCGGTGACGTCAGTAAGCACTCCCGCCAGGACCGCGCCGCCAGTGGGCGACTACGTCGATCTGCATATGCACTCGACGGCGTCCGACGGCGCCGTAGCGCCGACCGGCGTCGTCGAGGCGGCAAAGGCTGCCGGTCTCCAGGCGATCGCGCTCACCGATCACGATACGCTCGCCGGCGTCGCCGGGGCTCGTCAGGCAGGTGAACGACTCGGAGTCAGAGTCATTCCGGGCGTGGAGCTCAGTGCCATCGAACGCGACCGCGAAGTGCACGTGCTGGGCCTGCACCTCTCCCGACTCGAAGAGCTCGAGCGACAGCTGGCGGTGTTCCGCGCCGCACGCCGCACCCGCGCCGAGCGCATCGTCGAAGCGCTGAACCGGCTCGGCGTTCCGATCACGTTCGACGCCGTGCTCCACGAGGCAGCCGGTGGTGCGATCGGTCGGCCGCACGTCGCGCGAGTGCTGGTTGCAAACGGGTGGGCCATGGATTTTCGCGACGCCTTCGATCGTTACCTCGGTGCCAATCGTCCGGCGTTCGTGGCCAAGCACCGCGTCAGCGTCGCCGACGCAATCGCGCTGATCCATTGCGCGGGGGGTCTCGCGCTTCTGGCGCATCCAGGCGCCGATGGAAACCGGCGCTGGGTGGAGACGCTGGTGAAAGCCGGCCTCGATGGTCTCGAGGTGCGGCATCCCGGACATTCGCCTGACGAGGTCGCTCAGCTCAACGCCCTCGTCGAGCATTTCGGGCTTGTCCCTAGTGGCGGCTCCGATTGGCATGGCGCGCCCGATGGTGCGCGAGCGATCGGCTGCATGAAGATTCCGGCCGAGTGGCTGGACCGACAGGAGGCACGCGTGCGTGAGCGTGAAGCACGGGAGAGAGTCGCGTGAGTCACAAGCTGCTGACGGTTGGCGAGCGCGCTCCCGAGTTCGCGGCGACGGCCAACAACGGGCGACAGATACGGCTGAGCGAGCAGCTCCAGCGCGGGCACGTCGTGCTGATCTTCTATCCCGGGAACAATACGCCCGGCTGAAACCGCCAACTCTCCGCCGTGCGCGATGAGATGGACGCTTTCAAGAAGGCAGGTGTACAGCCGCTCGGCGTGAACCCGGCGAGTGCCGAAAGTCACGCCCGCTATGCGGACAAGATGTCGTTCGGTTTCCCGTTGCTGAGCGACGGAGATCGAGGAATCGCTCATGCATACGGCGCGCTCAAGGACGATGGTCGTGGAATTCAGCGCAGCGTCTACGCCATCCGGAACGATGGCACCATCGCGTTCGCCGCGCGTGGCGCGCCGCCTCCCTCCGAGATTCTGGCGTCGCTGTCGGCACGTTAGGCAGTCGCTCCATGCCTGACGATCGAACGGTTCGCGGCCCGCGTCCCCTCGCCGGACGAGTGGCGCTGGTCACCGGCGCGGGCCGGCGTGTCGGACGCGCGATCGCTCTCGGACTCGGCGCGCGAGGTCTCAAGGTCGCCGTCCACTACAATGCCAGCGCCGGCGGCGCCGATGAGACGGTGCGTCAGATCGTCTCGTCAGGCAGCGAGGCCTGGAGCGTCGGCGGCGATCTCACTCAGCCGACGGAGCCGGGCAGGCTGATCGACAGCGTCGTCAGGCATTTCGGCGCACTCGACGTCCTGGTCAACTCGGCCGCCATCATGGTCCGGACGCCGGTCGATGAGGCAACGCCCGAAGTGTGGGACCACATCTTCGCATTGAACCTTCGCGCGCCGTTCTTCTGCGCTCAGGCCGCGGCGCGGGCCATGAGGGATCGCGGTGGCGTCATCATCAACATCGCGGATCTGGCAGGGATGGAAGTGTGGCCGGGATACATTCCGCATGGTATCTCCAAGGCCGGCGTCATTCATATGACACGTGCGCTCGCGCGAACCTTGGCTCCGACGATACGCGTGAATGCGGTGTCGCCGGGTGCGGTGCTGCTGCCGGACGATTGGAGCGCGGAGGACGCCGAGCGCCTTTCGCGAACGACGCCGCTGAAGCGGCTCGGAAGTCCGGACGACGTCGTACAGGCCGTGCTCTATCTGCTGGAAGCTGAGTACGTCACGGGCGAGGTGCTGGTCGTCGACGGAGGCCGGAATGTGCGCTGAGCTGGTCGCGCACGAGCCGGTCGGTACAGCTCGTCACTATGCGACGATCGTCATTGTGGGCGGCGGCTGCTATGGCAGCTACTACTTGCGACAACTCCGGCGGGCGCGCGAAGCCGGTGCGATCTCGGTCGAACACGTGCTGGTCGTGGATCGCCACGAGGCGTGCGCCGTCGCCGCGATCGTCGACGCAGCGTTAGGCGAGCGTGTCGAGCGGGCCGAGTGGTCGAGCTTCTTTGCGCATTATCTCGCGCATTCCGCGGACGACGACTCCACCAGCGCCGACGCGATCGTGCCGTCACCACTGATGCCGCATCTCATGTTCGAGTGGCTGCTGCAACGAGCGCGCGAGCGATGGCCCGACCGCGCTGTGCACACACGGCCACTCGCGCGTCCGCCGTCCATGCCATGGCAGCAAGCGGCACCAGACGGCACGCACTATGTGAGCTTTGCCGAGTGGACGTGCCCCATCAATTGCATCGAGCCGCCGCTGTGTCCCGAGATCAGCGGCCCGCGAACGTGGAGCATGCCACCAGCGCTTCGCGCATATGTCGACGCCGAGCGCGCACGAGGACATCCGTTGATCGGGCCACTGATCTTTCACTGCGAGCATCGCGCCTACGGTGTCGGAATGTTCGACACGGCGGCGGTGATCGAGGCCGATCGCCGCATTGCGCGCGAGGCCGCCGGGGGGCCCTCCACTGTGCTGGTGGGAACCGTATCCCATTGCCACGGCGCTTTAAATGTGATGGCCATCGGGGCGTGACTGGTTCACATTCACGCCCCGTAGCGCGACATTTCTTGCACCAAGTGTCCGACGATCGGACACGTGCCGTTCAGCGAGGAGGCTGATTTCGGTGGCTGAGCATTTCGAGTACGAGGTCGTGATCATTGGTGGAGGGCCGGCGGGCTTGACGGCCGCGCTGTACGCGGGCCGGTCCATGCTCAAGGCAGTGCTGCTCGAAGGTCGCTACGCGTGCGGCGGGGAGCTGCTCAACACCGAGACCGTCGAGGACTATCCGGGTTTCGAGCACATCCTCGGCCGCGAGCTGGCTGACAGGTTCGAGAGTCACGCACGCAAGTTCGGCGCGGAGATCAAGACCTTCGTGACCGTCGAGACGGTTCGGAAAATGGCCGACGGAACGTTCGAGACGATCACTACCGAGGGCGACGTCTATCGCTCGCCGACCGTCATTCTCACAGCCGGCGGCACGCCGATAAAGCTCGGAGTTCCCGGAGAGCTGGAGTTCGCGGGGAAGGGCGTCTCGTACTGCGCAATCTGCGACGGCGCGCTGTTCAAGAATCACACGATCGCGGTCGTCGGCGGAGGCGATGCGGCAACCGAAGAGAGCGACTTCCTCACGCGTTACGCCGCCAAGGTGTACCTCATTCATCGGCGCGACGAGCTCCGCGCGTCGAAGATTCTTCAGAAGCGCGTCTTCGACAACCCGAAGATCGAGGTCATCTGGGATACGATCGTCGAAGCCGTGAATGGCGACGAGCAGGATCTCGTTCGGAGTCTTCAGCTGAAGAACGTGAAGACCGGAGAGAAGCGTGAGCTTCCCGTCACGGGACTTTTCGTCTTCATAGGATTCCGTCCGAACACTGGCGTGATCGAAGGCCACATCGAGCACGATTCGATGGGCTACATCATCACCGACGCGAACATGGAGACATCGATCCGTGGTCTCTTTGCCGCGGGGGATTTGCGCGCGCAGCTCACTCGTCAGGTGACGACAGCGGCGGGCGACGGAACCACCGCCGCCATCGCGGTCGAGAAATATCTTGCGGCGCGACGCGACGGAGTGCTCGAGCCGGCGATCGTCGCCACGGGCGGATACGCAGTGTGAAGGTTCAACCCTTCGCCGTCGGTCCCTTTCAGGAGAACACGTACCTTCTGATCGATGACGTCGAGCACCGTGCGGTGCTGGTCGATCCGGGAGACGAAGGCGATCGGCTGGTGCGCGCGGTTCGAGATGTGGAAGCGACGCTCGACGCGATCTGGCTCACGCATTCGCACGTGGATCACGTCGGTGGCATTGCCGCCGTCAAACGACATCATGACGTGCCGGTCTATCTGCATCCGGCGGACCTGCCGCTATATCGAAACGCCGTGCAGCACGCGCTGTTTTTCGGCTATCGCGTCGAGGAGCCGCCGCTGCCCGAGCGCGAGCTCGCCGACGGCGACTCGCTTCGCGTCGGGTCGCTCGAATTCTCCGTCATGCACGTGCCGGGACATGCGCCGGGACACGTCGTGATTCATGGACACGGAATCGCGTTCGTCGGCGACTGCATCTTCGCCGGCTCGATCGGGCGCACGGACCTCCCATTCGCGCACGGCCCCGATCTCGCGCGCTCGCTGGAGCGGATCTGCACGCTTCCGGATGAGACGGTGTTATATCCCGGGCATGGACCGAAGACGACGATTGGGCGAGAGAAGGCTGACAATCCGTTCTTGAACGGAATGGCCCGGATCGCAGGAGGTTAGGCGGCATCCGGCATCCGGCATGAGGCATCCGGGTCTTGGGCGGAGAGTCTCCGTCGCTGAGACCCGCATGCCGGATGCCCCGATGGCGGATGCCGCTCTTACCGCTCTTGCGTGCCCAAACCTTTGTACTACAGCTGAGCCCTCGCGCGACGACGTTACACTCATAAGATTGTTACTCGATCGGCGGGGATAGGATCATGCGTTTCCTGCCGCGCGTCCACGCTTTCCACCGAGGCATTCATGACACCTACGCCACGTCTGATCGCCGTTCTTGCTGCCTCCAGCGCGCTCGCCGCACTCGGCGCGTGCAACCTCTCCACTGATCTCGACCCCGACGACATTGACGTCGGAATCGCAGTCGTCGAAATGGCCGACAACGGCGGTGGTAACTTCGTTGCTCACCCCGAGGTCCAGTTCGCACGAAACGCGTTCTTCAGCGTCGAGAACAGTGCCGCGCGCGGCGACGCTTGCGGCGGACCGCAGGCCATCCCGACTGGCGGCGGTGGCGCGGGCACCATCGAGTTCCTCGATGCCGGCCCGACGCTCTCCTGGCAGCAGGGCGCGAACAACACTCAGCTGGTGAAGCTGGTGAATGGAACGGTCATCACCTACACGGCGCCGTCGCCCGCCGGCATTGCGGCCACGCCAGGCGCTCTGGTGACGCTGACAGTGCCGGGTGCCGACCCCGGTTTCCCAGCGATGGCAGTGACCGCGCGCTTGGCCGAGCCGCTGACCGGAATCGGTCCGATCAATCCGAATCCCGCGGCCGGGCAGGGGCTCGCGCTCAGCTGGACTCCCACTACAACCGCCAATGACAGCGCAAAAGTGGAGTTCCGCATCCAGTACAGCACCAGCGGTACGACGCCGACCGACGAAGTGATCTGCCGTCTCGATGACGACGGCGCGTTCACCGTCGACAACGGCCAGCTCTTCGGATGGCGGAACGCGCAGGCCGGAAGCCGTCGGGTGATCGCCAGCCGCTACCGCTCGACGATCGTGGTGCAAGGTGACGTGCAGCTTGCGTTCATCTCGAGCTTCCCGGTGACCAAGACCACCTTCCCGTGATGACCCGTCGACGCGCGGCGAGAGGATATCCCTCTCGCCGCGCGATTTTTTTTGGCGAATCCAGCACGCGAACTTTCTAGAGATCGAAATGGCAGATACGAGAACGGAAAAGGATCCGCTGGGGCCTCTCGAGGTGCCCTCTGACGCACTGTACGGCGTCCAAACGCTGCGCGCGTCGAAGAACTTCCCGATCAGCGGGATCCGTCCGCTTCCGGTTTTCGTCGACGCGACCGTCTGGATCAAGAAGGCCGGCGCGCTGACGCATAAAGAGACGGGACGTCTGGATGCCAAGCTGGCGGACGCGATCGTCCGCGCGGCCGACGAGGTGTTAGGCGGTCAGCATCGCGATCAGTTCATCGTCGACGTCTTCCAGGCGGGAGCAGGCACCTCGCACAACATGAACGCGAACGAGGTGCTGGCGAATCGCGCCAACGAGCTGCTCGGCCAGAAGCGCGGAACGTACTCGCCGGTGCACCCGAACGATCACGTCAACATGGCGCAATCGACCAACGACGTGATACCGACCGCGATTCGGCTCGCATCCTTGGCACTGCTCCGCCCGCTCTCGAAATCGTTAGGCATTTTGCGAGACGCACTGCTGGCCAAGGGCGACGAGTTCGACAACATCATCAAGTCCGGTCGCACGCACCTGCAGGATGCAATGCCGATTCGGCTCGGCCAGGAGTTCCGCGCATACGGCCGGACGATCGAGCGCAATCGCCGGCGGATCGAGCGCGCGGCTGACGATCTTCGCGATCTCGGAATCGGCGGGACCGCCGTCGGCACTGGCGTGAATGCTGAGCCGGAGTATCCGGCGCTCATGATCAAGCATCTGTCGGCGATCACCGGCCTGACGCTACGTGAAGGCGATGATCGCATACAGCTCATGCAGAGCATGGGGGACGTCGCCGCGTTCAGTGGACAGCTGCGCACTCTGGCCGTCGACCTTGGGAAGATCTCGAGCGACCTCCGTCTCATGGCCAGCGGTCCGCGCACCGGATTGGATGAGATTCGGCTCCCCGCAGTGCAGCCGGGTAGCTCGATCATGCCCGGCAAGGTGAATCCATCGATTCCGGAAATGGTGAATCAGGTCTGTTACCAGGTGATGGGTAACGACGCGTGCGTCGCCATCTCGGCGGAGCATGGACAGCTCGAGCTGAACGTGATGATGCCAGTCATCGCCTACAATGTGCTCTTGTCGATGCAGATCCTGGCGACATCCATGGAGACGCTGGCCGAGCGGACGGTGAAGGGGATCGCCGCTAACGAGGAGCAGTGTCAGTACTGGCTGGAGCGATCGGCTGCGCTGGCAACCGCGTTGGCGCCGCAGATCGGGTACGCGAAGGCCGCCGACATCAGCAAGCGATCGGTCGCCGAGGGGAAGCTCATCCGCGACCTCGTGCGCGATGAGCAGGTACTGCCGGCGGATGAGATCGACGACGTGCTCGATCTCAAGAAAATGACTGAAATCGGAGTTCCAGGCGGCGCGCACGGCGGCGTTTCCGCGGGATAATCACTAGGCCGCGCGGAATTGGCCTTGTCCGCCCGCCACCGCTTTCCTATCGTGCAATCGTGAGAATTACCACTTGGGCCGAGTACGGCCTGATCTGTTCGCTCCACCTCGCCAAGCGAAGCGCTGACGGTCCAGTGACCGGGCGCGAGATCGCGGCGCGCGAGAAGCTGCCGGCGGATTACGTCGAGCAGATCCTGCTCCGTCTTCGCCGCGCGGACATCGTGCGAAGTCTGCGCGGTGCGCACGGCGGCTACATGCTCGCGCGCTCGCCCCAGGAGATCTCCGTGCGCGATGTCATTCGCGCTTCCGAGCTGGCAACGTTCGATCTGCATTGCGTCTCGCATCCGGTGGACGAAGAGCGCTGCTCGGCATCGCACGAATGCAGCATTCGCCCCGTGTGGCAGCTCTTGCAGCGTAAGATCGACGATGTGCTCGACAGCGTCTGCCTGGCCGATCTGCTGTACGAGGAGCCAATCGTTAGGCAGAGAGTCGGCCTGCCGGTTCTTCAGGCCTGACGCCGGGCTCCGTGCCCCGCGCGCCCGGACTCTTCACTATTTGGCAGGAATGGCGAGCTCGCCGCGCGCTCGACGAGCGCGCGCGACGGTACGTCGCCGCGTTATGGACCGAACCATCAAAGGCCGACGTCGACTGGCTGGCCGCGCGTGCGACGGGCGGGGACGTAGACCACGCCCGGTGGGAGCTGCGATACGCCAGACGCGCGTTGTGTCTGCTGGCGGCGCAGCGCGATGCTCTGGATGACAGAACGGCATCGGTCGTCGCTCGCGCGCTGGGCCGTGCGTTGGCGGCGGATCCGAACGTGGCGCCGGGCAAGCTCAAGGTTGCCGAGCGGCAGCTGAACGCGCGGTTGGCGGCGTACCGCGAGGCGATCGTGAACCGCGAAGGGGCCGGGACTGGTTGGCATCTCGGTCGCGCCCTGCTGCGCTTCGCCGGCCGGCGCGATGCGGTCGATCCCGCGGATGTGGCGCAAGCGGGCGACGTCGCGGCGCGATATCTGGAAGAAGCAAACGAGGCGTTGCGCGAACAGTTCGGCGCGGCCGCGCTGCCGGAGGATGTCGCTCCGTCGGCGCTGGGATCGGGCGCGCGCTGAGCGCCTGACAAACAAAACGCGGACGGCGTGTGTGACGCCATCCGCGCTCATGCCGAAGGGGGGACTCGAACCCCCACGGGCATACGCCCACTGCGCCCTGAACGCAGCGCGTCTACCAATTCCACCACTTCGGCGAGATTCGAAAATTACCGAGCAAACGACGCAAAGTCAACGCGCGCAGAGCGTTGCCTGCATTGACGGAGCCGTCTAAGTTGCGCCCTCGATCCACACGCGCGATCGCGGTGACGTGCTTCGCGCCGCAGCCGTCTCTCCACTGTCCGTGATGGCCCGAGCTCCCGCCCACGTCCCCGGCTCCGACGGAGCGCGATCCGCGAACCGAGCAGAAAAGCCGGCCGTCGAGCCGATTGCGCGGAACAAGCGCGCGCGTCACGACTACCACATTCTGGACACGTGGGAAGCGGGAATCGTACTCACGGGTACGGAGGTAAAATCCCTGCGACAAGGTAAGGCGAATCTGGTAGACAGCTTCGCTACGGTGCGCGGCGGGGAGATCTTCCTTCACAATCTTCACATCGCGCCGTACGAGCAGGGGAACCAGTTCAACCACGAGCCGACACGGACGCGGAAGCTTCTGCTGCACCGCAAGGAGATTCGACGGCTGATCGGCGGCACCGAGCGTGAGGGTTTGACGCTCATTCCGCTCGATCTGTACTTCAAGAAGGGGATCGCGAAGGTGACGCTGGCGTTGGGGAAGGGGAAGAAGCTGCACGACAAGCGGGCTGACGCACGCCGTCGCGAAGACGAGCGCGAGATGGCCCGGGCGGCGCGCGTCCGGTGATCGCGGCGATTCTCGCACTGCAGATCGCGGCCTCGGCGTCGGTGCTCAAGGTCCGCGCACCCGGTAGCGAGGCCGATGTGCCGCTGGTGCGCTCCGGAACGACGACCGCGGTCGCCGCGCACCTTCTCGCGCCGGTGATCCCCATCGCCATCAGCGCGCTGCCTAACGCGCGCTTCGCCGTCTCCTTCTCCGGTGTCGAGCTCGGCCTCACCGATCGCGTTCCATTCGCAACCATCAGCGGCAACGTAGTTCCACTGACCGGCGCGCCGTTCGTGGAGGAAGGTCGGCTGTACCTGCCGTTGCAGCTCGTCACCGATCTGCTCCCGCGGTACGTGCCTTCGCGTTTGCGATACGACCGCGCGCAAAACGAGCTTCGACTCATCGGCTCCGACGTGCCGCCGAGTAATGTCGTCTTCGCGCCTGACGAGCGGAGTGCCACGCCGCCGAGGAGATCGGGTTCGTCCAAGCCGACGAAGTTCGGCGAGCAGCGCCGGATCGTGGTCGACGCCGGCCATGGTGGGCCGGACGATGGAATGACCGGGCCGATCGGCTCGACGCGCAAGATACGCGAGAAGGACATCACGCTCGCCGTCGCCAAGCGTCTCGCTTCGGAGCTGCGGGAGCGCAAGTTCGATGTCGTCATGACGCGAACGAAGGACACACTCATTGCGCTCTCCGATCGCGGCCGCATTGCGAACGAGAAGAAGGGCGACCTTTTCATCTCCATTCATGTGAACGCCGCCAACCTTCGCTGGAGGCGGCCACAGGAAGCGCGCGGCGTCGAGACCTACTTCCTGGCCGAGGCGCGGACGGAGGATGCGAAGCGCGTCGAGCAGATGGAGAACGACGCGGTGCGCTTCGAGACCGGCGCCAGCGCCGCCGACGATGATCCGCTCAGCTTCATCATCAAGGACATGGCGCAGAACGAGCACCTGCGAGAGTCGAGCGATCTGGCCGAGATCATTCAGCGGAAACTGGTGTCGATGCATCCGGGGCCCAATCGTGGGGTGAAGCAAGCCGGATTCCGCGTGCTGGTGACGGCATACATGCCGGCGGTATTGGTGGAGATCGGCTTCGGCACCAACCGTGAGGAAGCGCGCTTCCTCTCCGATCCGAAGCGACAGACCGAGATCGCCTCGGCAATCGCCGACGCAACGGTGGAGTACGTGCAGCACTACGAGCGCCGCTTGGGGACGATCTCGCCGTGATCCGCCCGGCAGCGGTGATCGGTCTCGCGCTCATCGCCGGCTGCGCCTATCTCAACGGAGTCTACAACGCTCGTCAGGCGGAGAAGCGCGGCGACCGGCACGCCCGCGCCGGGCGCGCGACGCAGGCAGTAGCGGCATACGAATCCACCGCCACGCAGGCCGAGACACTTCTCGTCAAGCAGGTCGGCACCGATTGGGTGCACGAGGCGCGCTACCTCGCAGGCCGTGGATGGGCGCTCTCCGGACACTGCGATCGAGCCATCCCGCATCTCGAGCTGATCCTTCGCCCCGAAGGCTTGTCTGGCGAGCGGCGTGAACGCGCGACACTCGCGCTCGGCATCTGCCGCATCTCGGGCGGAAAGGAGATCGCCGAGGGTCGCGCCATGCTCGCGCCACTGGTGCGGGCGCGAGATCGAGCGCTGGCTCGGCAAGCAGCGCTCTGGGCGGCACGCGCGTCGCTGGCGCTCGATCAATCGGATTCGGCGCGTGCCTACTTCCAAATCATCGGCAACGGCGCGAGCGACTGGGAGCTGGTCGCGCATCACGTCGCACGCAACGAGCTGGCAGCGGCCGAGAGCGCGCTCGTGCGGCGTGTGAGGGCCAACGATGATTCGCCGCGTCTCGAGCCGGCCCTGCTCGAGCTGTGGGCGCGTGGCGCGCGACGTGGGGTCGAGCGCGTAATCGACGTAGCGGATTCTTCGCGGCTCTCGCCGCCACGTTTGGGAAGGCTGCATATTGCCGTCGGCGATCTCTGGCTCGAGGGAGCCAGCGACTCGGCGGCTTCCGTGCACTTCGAGCGTGCAGCGCGAGTGTCGCGCGACACGCTGGTATCTCGGGAAGCGGCCGCGCGACGCGCGACACTCGCCGTGCGCGCGGCGACGACGTTGGCCGAGGCGGAGGCGACCGTCGCGGGCGTGCGCAACCGAGCGCGGGGAACGGAGCTGCTCCGAAGGCTCGAGGACAGCCTTCTTCTGATCAAGCTTCTGGAACGGCGGAACGATGCCAGCGAGGCCGGGATGTTTCTGGCGGCAGAGGTGGCGCGCGACAGTTTGCGCGCGCCTGCGTTGGCGCGCTCGATGTTTCGGCGGATCGGGGAAAGCGGTGCCCGATCGCCGTTCGCCGCAAAAGCGTTGTTGGCGGCGGCTGCGCTCTCTGGCGACTCCTCCGACGTATTGATCGAGATGGCGCGCGAGCGATTCCCGCGGTCGCCCTATACGGCGCTCGCCGTTCGAAACGACCGTGGGATGCGCGACTCGGTGGCCGTGCTCGATGGAGCGATGGGTGAGCTCTGGGTGTCGGTGACCAAGGCCTGGACCGACAGCGTGGCGCAGCTTCGACGCGATCCACGTGCGCCGGTGACGCCGCCATCGACGACGTCCACGACGTCGACAACGTCGAGCCCGCCCGCGCGGCCGTGAGCGCAGCGAGCGCGAATCGGTCGATCCTCGAGGTCGAAGCCGCATCGCTTCGCTTTCAGAATCCGGTTCTGTTGGCCGCGGGCACCGCGGCGTACGGCCGGGAGCTGAGCGACGTCATGTCGCTCGATCGGCTCGGTGGATTGGTGACGAAGGCCGTGTCGCCCTCGCCTCGCGAGGGAGCTCCCGCGCCGCGCGTGGCGGAGTTTTCTGGGGGGATGATCAACGCCGTAGGGTTGGCGAATCCCGGCGTCGATGAGGTGCGTCGCACCGAGCTACCATGGCTCGCGTCGAACGTGCGCGAAGCGAAGGTAGTCGTGAACGTCGTCGGCGACGTCGTCGAAGATTACGCGGCGGTTGTGGGAGGACTCGACGACGCCTCCGGTCTTCACGCGTACGAGCTCAACGTGAGCTGCCCGAACGTGAAGGCTGGCGGTATGGAGTTCGGCGCCGACCCGAGCACGCTGGCGGCGGTCGTGCGCGGCGCGCGCGCGGCGACGTCGCGTCCCATCTTCGTGAAGCTGTCACCGACGCTGGCCGACATTGGTACCGCGGCGCGAATCGCCGTTGATGCCGGCGCCGATGGTATCAGCGTCGTCAACACGATTCCGGGTCTGGTGATCGATGTCGAGACGAAGCGTCCCGCGTTAGGCTTCGGCACGGGCGGAGTGAGCGGTGCTGGGCTGCGACCGGTGGGCGTGCTGGCGACGTGGAAGGTGCGTCGCGCCGTATCGGTGCCGATCATCGGAGTCGGCGGGATCGAGACGGGCGCGGATGCGCTGCAGTACATCATGGCGGGCGCGTCGCTGATTGCCGTCGGGACGGCGGCACTGCGCGATCCCCGCGCGCCGGAGCGGATCGTTGGCGAGCTCAGGGCCTGGGCCGAGCGTCATGGCGTGAAATCGTTAGGCGATGTCGTGGGAACGGTGGAGATGGGTCGGTGAGGCCGCGGCTGATCGTCGCGCTCGACGTGGCGAGCGTGGGCAGCGCGCGGGCAATCGTCGAGCGATTGGGTGAAGCGTGCGATTTCTACAAGGTGGGGCTCGAACTGTACACGGCGGCGGGTCCGGCCGCGGTGGAGATGCTCCGCCATGCCGGGAAAGAGGTTTTTCTCGACCTCAAGCTGCACGATATCCCGAACACGGTGCTCGGCGCGGCGCGCAGCGCGGCGTCGTTAGGCGTCTCGCTGCTCACGGTGCATGCTTCCGGTGGACGGGCGATGATCGAGGCGGCGACAGAGGGTGCGGGGAGGGAAACGAGGATTCTCGCCGTGACCGTGCTGACATCGCTCGACGCCGCCGCGCTCGGCACCGCCTGGGGGCGAGAGTCGCCTATGGTCGCCGACGAGGTGCTCCGCCTGGCGGAACTGGCGCGTGCGGCTGACGCTCACGGCATTGTCTGCAGTGGCGCCGAGGCCGCGTTAGTCCGAGCGCGCTACGGCGACGCGTTGGCCTTGCTGGTCCCCGGGATACGGCCGGCCGGTTCCGCGGCTCACGACCAGGCCCGGGCGGTGACGCCGGCCGAGGCGGCGCGGGCCGGCGCCAACTATCTGGTGATCGGCCGCCCGGTGACTGGAGCGGCCGACCCAAGAGGCACGCTGGAGGAGATCCGGGAGGGTCTCGTCGGGTAGGTCAGGCCCTTGTATGGCCCAGCTAAGTGGGCTACATTTCAAAGCTTGACTTGAAAACCCGACGTTTAGAACCCTGGAGTTTCCGTGAAAGTCCGCAGCAGCGTGAAGCCGATCTGCGAGCACTGCAAGGTGGTCAAGCGCGCCGGCGTAACGCGCATCATCTGCAAGCGCAACCCTAAGCACAAGCAGCGGCAGGGCTGATATGGCACGCATCGCAGGCGTCGATCTCCCGCGCGAGAAGCGAGTCGAGATCGGATTGACGTACATCTTCGGGATCGGACACGCGAGCGCGCGGAAGATCCTGACCGAGACGGGCGTGAGCCCCGACATTCGCGTGAAGGATCTGAACGACGGAGACATCAACAAGCTTCGTCAGGCGATCGAGCGCGACTATCGGGTCGAGGGTGCGCTGCGCACCGAGACGGCGATGAACATCAAGCGACTGATGGACATCGGCTCGTATCGCGGCGTGCGGCATCGCCGGGGACTTCCGGTTCGCGGCCAACGCACGCACACGAACGCGCGCACGAAGAAGGGTCCACGCCGGGCGATCGCGGGCAAGAAGAAGGTCACCAAGTAAGCGACAACAGCACTCCATATCGAGACACCGAGTTTCATGGCGACAGCACGTACTGGCACGGCGAAAAAGTCGAAGCGGGTGGTCGACTCCGAAGGGATCGCGCACGTCAACGCGACCTTCAACAACACGATCATCACCATCACGGACATGCACGGGAACGCCGTGTCGTGGTCCTCGTCAGGCAAGGCGCAGTTCAAGGGCTCGAAGAAGTCCACGCCCTTTGCCGCGACGGTGGCCGCGGAACAGTGCGCACGCGAGGCGCTCTCCCTCGGCGTGCGGCGCGTGCACGTGCGCGTGCAGGGTCCGGGGAGCGGCCGCGAGTCCGCGATTCAGGCGCTAGCCGCCGCGGGTCTGCAGGTGAAGTCGATCAAGGACGTGACGCCGATCCCCCACAACGGCTGCCGTCCGCCGAAGCGGCGGAGGGTCTGATCGATGCGTTACACCGGACCAAGCTGCCGTCAGTGCCGCCGCGAAGGAACGAAGCTCTTCCTCAAGGGCACCAAGTGCTTCACCGAGAAGTGCCCCGTCGAGCGTCGTCCATACGCGCCGGGTCAGCATGGCCAGAGCGGCGCGCGTCGGCGCAAGAGCTCGGAGTACTCCAAGCAGCTGCGTGAGAAGCAGAAGGTGAAGCGGATCTACGGCGTCAGCGAGCGCCAGTTCCGCAACACGTTCGAGCGCGTGAACAAAATGCCCGGAGTCACCGGCCACAACTTGCTGGCCGCGCTGGAGAGCCGGCTCGACAACATCGTCTATCGCATGGGATTCGCGCCCAGCCGCAAGGCGGCGCGCCAGCTCATCCGGCACCGGCACATCGAGGTGCAGGGGAAGCAGGTCGATGTGCCGAGCTATCTCGTGCGTCCCGGCGAGGAAGTTCGCGTGCGTCCCGCGTCGCGGGAGCAGGCGGCGATCCTTACCTCGATGGACCAGTCGTCGCGCGGCGCTCCTCTGTCATGGATCGCGGTCGACCGCGACACGTTCAGCGGACGGATGCTCGAGCGCCCTGGCCGCAACGACATTCCAATCGCGGCGCAGGAGCAGTTGATCGTGGAGTTGTACTCGAAATAGCATCGAGATTCGAGATTCGAGATTCGAGATTAGGAACTGCGGATTCGGAGCTCGTCAGGTGTGCTGTTCCGAATCTCGAATCTCGAATCTCGAATCTCGATGCGGTCGGGACCCTAACTCCCACACGAGCCTACCGCGCGTTAGGGGCGGGGTAGGGCGTCGTCGAGGACGTAGCCTCGATGAGACCAGAACAGGACCAGACATACAATGGCAACGGCAATCGATCTGACCGGCCTCGTTAGGCCGCAGCTCGTCGAAGCGACCAAGCGCGACGAGCATCCCAACGTAGCTGAATTCCGCCTGCAGCCGCTCGAGCGTGGCTTCGGCCACACGCTCGGCAACGCGATGCGGCGCATGCTGCTCTCGTCGCTGCGCGGGTCGGCCATTTGGGCCTTCCGCATCGATGGCGTGCTCCACGAGCACCAGACAATCGCCGGCGTGGTGGAAGACGTCCACCAGATCATCGGCAACTTGAAGACGCTGACGCTCTCGCTGGCCGACGACGTCGACGAGACGGTGCTCCGCATCCGCAAGACGGAAGCGGGCCCGGTCACCGCCGCCGACATCGATGAGACCGGCGCGGTGCGCATCGTCGATCCGCGGCACCACCTGCTCACGCTGCAGGACGACCGCGAGATCAACATCGAGCTGTACGTCAACAAGGGACGCGGGTACGTGGAGGCCGATCAGCACCCGCTCGATCGCGGGCTGCCGATCGATCTCGTGCGCATCGACGCGATCTACAATCCCGTCCGCCGGGCGAACTTCTCGGTGGCCGAGACGCGCGTCGGACAGCGCACCGACTACGACCGTCTCACGCTCACGGTCGAGACCAACGGCACCATCACGCCCGAAGAAGCGGTGAGCTACGCCGCGGCGCTGGCGCAGACGCACTTCCAGTACTTCGCCAACTTCGGGTCGCACTCGGCCGGCATGCTGACGGGCGGCGGCGATCACTCCGGTGATGCGCTCCGGCTCCAGCAGCTGTTCAAGACGCCGATCGACGAGCTCGAGCTCTCGGTGCGCAGCGTCAACTCGCTCAAGAACTCGGACATCCGCACCCTCGGCGATCTCGTTAGGCAGACCGAGGCGCAGATGCTTCAGGTCAAGAATTTTGGCAAGAAGTCGCTTCAGGAGATCGCTGATCTGCTCGAGCGCGAAGGATTGAACTTCGGCATGCGGTACGAGGAGTCGGCTGATGGCGTGCGGATCACCGATTGGGGAACGCCGCCGAGCCGGGCTGCCGCCGCTGCGCCGGACGACGAGGAGGTGTAAGAGCACATGCGGCACCGGAAGGCTGGACGGCAGCTTCGGCGCACGAGCGAGCAGAAGCTCGCGCTGATGCGCAATCTCGCCACGTCGCTGATCGAGCACGAAGCGATCGTGACGACCGAGGCGAAGGCGAAGGAGCTGCGGCCGTTCGTCGAAAAGTTGATCACCAAGGCGAAGGTCGGGACGCTGCACGCGCGGCGGCTGGCCGGTCGTCACATTCACAAGCGTGAGGCGGCGGACAAGCTCTTCCAGGAGATCGGACCGCGGTTCGCCAAGCGGCCCGGCGGCTACACGCGCATTCTCAAGACAGGCCACCGCAAGGGCGATGGCGCCGAGATGGCGCGCATCGAGCTGATCGAGGAGTGACCATGCAGAACCGCAAGTGCTACGTGTGCGGGAAGGGCGTGACCTTCGGGAACAACCGCTCGCACGCCAACAACAAGACGCGCCGTGTCTGGAAGCCGAATCTCCAGGTCGCGCGCATTCTGGTGGACGGCAAGCCGACCAAGATCAAGGTCTGCACGCGCTGCCTGAACGCCGGCAAGATCCAGCGTGCCCCACGAGGGAAGCAGGTCGCGTGACGGCGCGAGCTCGTTGCGCGATCGAAATGAGGGAGCCTGAATCGGGCTCCCTTTTTTTCCATCGGGATTCGAGATTCGAGATTCGAGATTCGCGGCCGCGAATTCGGAGCTCATCGGGTGTGCCCTTCGAATCTCGAATCTCGAATCTCTAATCTCGCCAGTTCCATGTCGACCGCACTCATAACCGGCGTCACCGGCCAGGACGGCTCCTACCTCGCCGAGCTGTTGCTCGACAAGGGATATCGCGTCGTCGGCGTCGTTAGGCGCAGCTCGACCACGCCGTACGAGCGCATCGGACACCTGGTCGACAAGATAGAGCTCCTCTCGGCGGATCTGCTCGACCAGCACTCTCTGGTCGACGCGCTGTCGGAGGCCAAGCCTGACGAGATCTACAATCTGGCCGCGCAGAGCTTCGTGCAAACGTCCTGGACGCAGCCGGTGCTCACCGGAGAGTTCACGGCCATGGGCGTCACGCGCATGCTGGAGGCGATGCGCAAGGCCGCGCCGAACGCCCGCTTCTACCAGGCGAGCTC
>DATFBY010000090.1:0-3743 GCA_035253585.1 Gemmatimonadaceae bacterium
GAACTTCTCGTTGAACGCCAGCGCGAAGCGCCGAATCGGGTTGAGCTTCTTCCTGTCCTTCGCGTCGGCGAGGAGGCCGTGCTCGACCTCGGGATCGCGCCACACGCTCGAGAGCATCGGGTCGAGCGTGAACGACACGAAGAGCGACACGAGCACGGCGAACGCGACCGTGACGCCGAACTGGAAGAAGATCTTGCCGATCATCCCGCCCATGAACGCGACGGGGATGAAGACGGCCATCACCGCCAGCGTGGTCGAGATCACGGCGAGGCCGATCTCGCTCGTTCCTTCGCGCGCGGCGCGATGGTGATCCTTCCCGAGCTCCATGTGCCTGACGATGTTCTCGCGCACGACGATCGCGTCGTCGATCAGGAGGCCGATCGAGAGCGAGAGCGCGAGCAGCGTCATCGTGTTCACGGTGAAGCCGGCCACCCACATGATGAAGAACGCCGAGATGATGCTGATCGGCAGCGTGAGGCCGGTGATGACCGTAGAGCGCCAGGAGTTGAGGAACAGGTAGATGATGAAGATGGTGAGCAGCGCCCCGAGGACGAGCTCGTGTTGCACGGCAGTCAGCGACTCGCGGATGCGCTGCGAGTCGTCGCGGATGACGCTGAGCTTCACATCGCCTGGGAGGGAACGCTCGAGCTCCAGCATCACCGCGCGCACGGCGTCGGCGACTTCGACGGTATTGGAGCCCGAGATCTTTAGGACGTCGATCGATACCGCGGGCGATCCATCGAGCTCCGACGCACTCCGCTTTTCGGCCTCGCCGTCGACGACGGTAGCGACGTCGCGGAGCTTGACGGCGACTGGGCCGCGCGGGCCCTGACGGATGGAGACGGCGATGTCGGCGAACGCCAGCGGGTCGACGACGCGACCCGTGACGCGTACCAGCTGCTCCGTCTCGCCGCGATGAACGCGCCCGGCGGGAACATCTTGGTTCTCGCGTTGGAGTGCGGTGATGACCTGTGGCGGGCTCACGCCATAGGCGCGCATCGCAGCGGGATCGAGCTGGATCTTGATCTGCCTGATCGCGCCGCCGACGACGTTCACACCGCCGACACCCGGAATCGCCTCGAAGCGGGTGGCGACGATCTCGTCGGAGATGTCGGTGAGCTCTCGGAGCGAGCGCTCATTGCTTTGCACCGCGACCGACATGATCGGCCGGTCGTTCGGATCGAAGCGGACGACGACCGGATCTTCGATTGTCGGTGGGAGCTGGCGGCGAGCGCGCGATACTTTCGCCTGCACGTCTTGCTGCGCCGCCATGACGTCGGTGCCTAACAAGAACTCGAGCCTAACGAGCGACGCGCCCTCGAAGGAAGTCGACGACACTTCGCGCACGCCCTGCACGGTGTTGAGCGCTTCTTCGATCGGCTTGGAGACTTCTCGGGCGACGACTTCCGGCGACGCGCCAGGGTACTGGGTCTGGGTGACGATGACCGGGTAGGTGACGTCCGGGTACTCGTCGATTGCCAGCCGTCCGTAAGCGACGACGCCGAGCACGACCAGCGCGACCATCATCATGGTCGCAAACACCGGGCGTTTAATGGAGATATCTGAAAGAAACATGGCTCAGGCTAGGCGCACATTCTCGTTATCTCGCTCCTTCGCGGGCGATGATGTTTACTCTCATTCCTCTTCCAAGCGTTCCGACGTTGCCGACGATCACGCGGTCGCCTTCCTTCAAGCCCTCCACAACCTGGGCGATGCCCCGAGTCTCGTCCACGATGCCCAGACGCACCGGTGCGATGTCGATGGTGCGGTCGACGACGGTGTAGACGTACGGAGAGCCGCCCTCGGCCGACTGTCGAAGTGCTGTAGTCGGGACGGTGAGCGCGTCGGGTATGGTGCGGCCAACGACACGGCCAGTGGCGAACGTACCGCCCTTGATCGTGCCGCCAGGGTTCGGGACCTGAACGTACACGGTGATCGAGCGCGTATTCGGATCCACCGTCGGGCTCACGCGCGCCACGCGACCCAGCAGCGAGCGGCCATCGGCCGTGAAGTTGACGGTCTGCCCCGCAGTCACGGAGTTTGCCTGACGAGCCGGCACCGCGGCTGCTAGCTCCAGCACATCGTTTCTTACGACGGTGAACATCGACGCGCCTCGCGCGATGTGCTCACCATCTTCCACCAACCGGCGCGCAACGATACCAGTGGTCGGCGCCAGGACTCGCGTGTCCTCCACGAACGACTGCGTCGACCGAACTCGCGCCTCGGCTGCCGCCAGCCGCGCGCGCGCCGACGCGACGGTCTGCTGCGCGGTGCGCACGTCACGCTCGGCCACCGCACCGGCCTTGAACAGCTCCTGGGTCTGCTCGGCGTTCCACTCTTCCGTCGCCAATGCGCTCTGCGCCGCGCTACGCTCCGCTTCAGCGCTTCGGTAGTCGCTCTCCTGCTCGCTCGCCTCGAAGCGCGCGAGGATCTGACCTGCACGGACCGGTGCGCCCTCGCGCACGAACACGCCCGTGAGATCGCCCTCGATGCGCGCCTTCACATCGATCGTCTCGATCGGATGCAGATCGCCCGAGACAGGGATCGCGTCGTCGATCGGACCCTTCTCAATGGTGAGCACGTCGCTGGCGGACAGTGCGATCGTCGGCGTGGGGCGCCCGCCAGGCGCGCCTCCAGCGCCAGCGGCGCCGGCGCCATCGCGATTCGCCGGAGCGGCGGACGCTGGCGTCGCCGCGCCGCCATCGTCATCGGAGCAGCCAGCGACTATCGCGAGTAAAGCGACGAAGGCGAGACGTCTACGGATCGTTAGGCGACGCACTTGAGTCCGAGAATGTATTCGAAGCTCCGGTGTCGGCGAGCGCCGGCATCGGAAGAGGTTTGCCGAGCGCCCGCGCGAGCTCGGCGGACGCGAGATAGAGATCGAAGGTCGCTCTCGCCTCGTCGGTTCTCGAGATCAAGAGAGCGAGCTGGGCGTCGGACACCTCGAGCTGCGTTCCCAGTCCACGATTGAAACGAAGTGAGGCGAGGCGGAAGGCTTCGTCGGCCTCGTCCGCGTTGCCGCGACGCGCGGCAAAGACCGAGCGCGCACGCTCGAGCTCGGCGCGTGCGGTCGCAACTTCCGTAGCGACAGCTTCACGCTCCCGCGTCAGCTCGGCCTCCGCCAATCGCCGCTGCGCTTGGGTCAGATCGAGATTCCCCTTGGTGCGAAGACCATCGAAGAGTGGCCAGCTCACGTTGACGCCGAGGAATCGGTCCTCGAACCAGCCGCCGTTGTTGCAGATGCGATTGGGATCGCTTCCGCCGGGGCAGAAGGTGTTGCCGATCTCACCGCGCGCTGTGGGGAACCCGCCTAACGGGAATGCGGCGAAACCCCACTGAATGAAAGCGGAAATCGTCGGGAAGAAGTCGGAGCGGGCGACGGTCACCGCATCGCGCCGCGCACGAGCGGTGAGCTCGGCTGCGCGGATCGACGCGCGCTCTTCTCCGGTGCCTTGAATGGCGTCACTCGATGCGAGGATCGCCTGAACGTCGCGGGGCTCGATGACAGTCGTCAGGCGCACAGGACGGTCGAGCGGAACGTTGATGAGCCGCTTGAGCTCGAGCATGGCGAGCTCCACGTCGCTCCGTGCCTGGATGACGAGCGGCTCGATGTTGGCGCGTTCCACTCGTGCGCGAAGAACATCGTACCTGGCGGCGCGACCGGCGTTCTGGAACTGCTCGACCTGAGTCAGCCGCGCGCTCGCCTGCTCGAGACTAGCAGCCCGGATCTCGACGACGCGGCC
>DATFBY010000091.1:0-6138 GCA_035253585.1 Gemmatimonadaceae bacterium
CGGGCGAGCTGATCGATGAGGACACGGCGCGCGCGATCGAGGACGCGGGGATCGAGACGGTGCGCATCCGCTCCGTGCTCACCTGCGAAGCGAAGCGCGGGCTCTGCCGCATGTGCTACGGCCGCAACCTGGCCACGATGGACATGGTAGACCTGGGCGAAGCGGTCGGCATTCTGGCCGCGCAATCGATCGGCGAGCCGGGCACGCAGCTCACGCTTCGCACCTTCCACATCGGCGGCACGGCGGCTCGTATCGCCGAGCAGACGGCGCGGAAGTCGAAGGTCGCGGGCTTCGCGCAATACGGCGAGCGGTTGGTGTCGGTCACCAACTCCGACGGACAGAAGATCGTCACGTCGTACGAGGGAGAGATCATCATCCGCGGATCGGCCGAGCCGAGTTCGGCGGTGGTGTCGCGCTTCCAGGTTCCGCTGGGCGCGATCCTCATGGTGGAGGACGGCGCCGAGGTTCGGCGCGAGCAGGTCATCTTTACCTGGGATCCTTACACTACGCCGATCATCGCGGACGTCGCCGGTACGATCAAGTTCGTCGACATCGTGGAAGACGAGTCGGTGTCCGAGGAGCTGGACGAGCTCACCGGTCTCCGGCAGCGTGTGATCATCGAGGATCGTGAGAAGAAGCTCCACCCGCACATCGAGATCGTGCAGGAGAAGGGCGGGAAGGAGAAGCGCGTTCGCGACTTCGTCATCCCGGTGGGCGCGCAGCTCACGGTGGACGATGGGCAGCAGATCTCGGCCGGTACGGTGCTGGCGAAGATCAGTCGTGAGGCGTACAAGACGCGCGACATCACCGGCGGTCTGCCCCGAGTGGCGGAGCTCTTCGAGGCGCGTCGCCCGAAGGATCCGGCGACGATCTCGGAGATCGACGGCATCGTTCGCTTCGGCGACATCAAGCGGGGCAAGCGCGAGATCTTCGTGCAGCCGGTGCGGGTGCTCGACGACACGACGTTCGTGGCCGACGACTCACAGCCGGCGCAGCTCTACGAAGTGCCGGCGGGGAAACACCTCCGCGTGCATGAGGGCGACCGCGTGCGCGCCGGAGATCGTCTGTCGGAAGGTCCGGTGAATCCGCACGACATCTTGCGGATCAAGGGTCCACGCGCCGTGCAGGAATATCTCTTGAATGAAGTTCAGGAGGTTTATCGCCTGCAGGGCGTGAAGATCAACGACAAGCACATCGGCGTGATCGTTCGCCAGATGCTCCAGAAGGTTCGGATCCTCGATCCGGGCGAGACGGAGCTGCTGGAAGGCGAGCACGTCGACAAGGGCGTGTTCCGCGAGGTGAACGAGCGGTCGCAGAAGAAGACTCACAAGCCGGCCACGTCGGAGCCGCTGCTGCTCGGCATCACGAAGGCGAGCCTAACGACGCAGTCGTTCATCTCGGCGGCCTCCTTCCAGGAGACGACACGGGTACTGACCGATGCGGCGATTCGCGGGGCGAAGGACGATCTGCTCGGCCTCAAGGAGAACATCATCATCGGCCACCTGATTCCGGCGGGTACCGGGATGTACCGGTACTCCGACGTGGAGATCGAGGGGCAGGAAGGACTCATTCCCGTCCAGCCGCAGGCTGGGGACGGCGGTCCGAGCGTGGGCGCCGAGTCTCCCTTCGCGCCGCTGCCGGTGGGGGATGTGGCGAGTGTGGGGTTTGGGGGAGAGGACGATTTGTAGGTCGACTCGAGATCGAGATTCGAGATTCGAGATTCGAGGTTCGAAACGAGGGGCCGGCGACGTTCGCCGGCCCTTCCTCTTACTCCCTGGTCGAATCTCGAATCTCGAATCTCGAATCTCGACTTATGGCGTCCTCGCTGTCCTTCGATAAGATTGGTTTTTGAATCCCTCCTGTGAGGTGCGTGCGCGTGACTACGTCTCGTGTTCTCGTCGCCTTCGTGCTGGGCGCCGCGTTTGCGGCGTGTGCTACTCCGGGTTCGGCGCCTTCGGTCGACCGGAACTTCGTGAGCCAGCAGGAGCTGGAGCCCATGGCGACGGCCAACGTCTATCAGGCACTCCAGCGAATTCGGCCGGATTTCCTGCGCAAGAATCGCGGCCGCTCTTCGATCAATCTCCAGAATGCACGTACGGTGGTTTACATCGACGATGCGCGATTCGAGGAGCTCGACGCTCTCCGTACGATCCTCTGCTCTCAGGTGCAATCCATCCGGTACATCGATGGGCGCGATGCGGTGACGCGCTATGGAAGCGGGCATGAGGCGGGGGCGATCATTGTGACGTTGAAGGGGTGATGGCGAGGAGCGAGATTCGAGATTCGAGATTCGAGATTCGCCGGCGGATTCGGAAATCATCAGGTGTGCCCCAACGAATCTCGAAGCTCGAATCTCGAATCTCGCGGTGACCGAGAAGACGCTCGCTCTGGCGATCGCCAGCGCCGCGATCGGCGCGTTGGCCCTCGCGCTCCTCATCCGCCGCGCAATGCGGCGCGCTGCACGGCGAGCGGTGCACCGGTTCAGGGCGCGGGTCAATCGGTTCAAGCTCACGCGTCGCTCGTACATCAAGGCGCAGCTGCTCGCCGATCCGGCGATCGCCGAGGCGGTGCGGGCGCACGCGCACGAGCATGAACTGGACGAGCGGGATGTCTGGAAGCGGGTCGATGGCTACATCGACGAGATCGTCCCCTACTTCAACATCCTGGCCTATTACTCGTTAGGCTACGCGGTGAGCCGCGTCGTCCTGAATCTGCTGTACAAAGTATCGGTGGACTACGAGGATCTTCCGGCGCTGGAGCGGCTGCCTGACGATTCCGTCGTCATCTATCTCGCCAACCACCGGTCGAACGCCGACTACGTGCTGCTGGCGTACGTCTTGGCCGGTGACGTGTCGATCTCGTACGCGGTGGGCGAATGGGCGCGCGCCTTTCCGCTGGAGTACGTCTTCAAGAGCTTCGGCTCATACTTCATACGACGGCGCTATCGTGAGCCGCTCTATCACGGAGTACTCGAGCGATACGTGCAGCTGATCACGCGCAACGGGGTGACGCAGGGGATCTTCCCGGAGGGCGGTCTCACGCGCGACGGACGATTGCGTCCGGCGAAGATCGGCCTGCTCGACTACGCGCTGGGCGTGGCGCGCGAGCCCGCGATGGCCGAGCGCATGGTGATCATTCCCGTGGCCATCAACTACGATCGCGTGCTGGAGGACCGCTCGCTGCTGAGGGAGCTAGCGAGGACCGAAGGCGGCGTCGTGGTTCCGCGGCTCACGCAGCTGCGCGAGGTGGCGCGGTACGTGGGATGGAACCTGCTGCGGATGCTGGGAGGCCGGTGGAAGCGTTACGGACGCGCCGCTGTTACGATTGGTCGCCCATTGATGGTGGCGAATTGGCTGCTGGCGGAGCGCGCGTTAGGCATTGATCCGCTCACATTGGCGCGACCCGAGCGGTTGGCGCGGGTGCAGTCGTTGTGCGACGACGTCATGTCGCGCATCGGCGCGGTGATCCCGGTGACGCCGGTGCCGCTGGCGTGCGCCGCCATTCAGAGCCTGGAAAGTGATTTCGTGTCGCGCCGCGCGCTCCTGGAGCGGATGGCGGAGCTACGCGCGGTGCTGCTCGAGCTCAATGCGCGCGTATTGCGCGCCGATCGCGACATCGAGGAGACGTTCGAGCGGGCGTGGCGCATGTTGTCGATGCGCCGCATTCTCGCCCCGGCCGGCGACGGCTACGCAGTGCTTCCCGGCAGCCGGGTGCTCGTGAGCTATTACGCGAACAGCATTGCGCACTTGTTAGGCCCGTTCGCGGAGGGCGTGAGGGAGAGGGATGCGTTGCCGGTGATGGAGGCGCTGCGTTGAGCGCTGTCGAGATTCGAGATTCGAGATTCGAGATTCGCGACTACGGGTCGGCGCATCAGGCGTGCTCGCGAATCTCGAATCTCGAATCTCGAATCTCGCCTCAACTACCGCCGTCTCCTGTACACGGCACTCGTATACGGAACCCAGCTCCCCTTTCTTTCGTGTTCCGTGATGATGCTCAGCTCGTCCTTGCCGCGAATGCGGAGCAGGATGCGCCAGTGGATGTCGGCTTCGCGGACGGTGTTTCCTTCGATCACCATGGTGCCCGAGCGCGAGCTGATCAGCCGCGCGGTGGTGTGGCTGCCGTCGGAGGCAAAGCCCCACATCGTCACGGCGGAGCGCTGCGCATCCCATCCGAAGTAACCCGCTTCGCTCAGCACGCTGTCCTTGATGGTGAGCACGTGCTGCATCTGGATGAATTTTCCGTCCAGCGTCCAATCGAATTGGCGAGTGCTCGAGTAATTGCCTACGCCGGGCAGGAAGCCGCTGCCGACCCATTTTCCGCCGATCAGCGGACGGACCGGCTCGAGTCGATTTGGATCTGGTGCGCTCGCACCGAGGAGCGCGGCGAACGGCAGGGCGCGGAACAGCGCGCGGATCATGGATGCTCCAGCAAGCGTCACTGGTAAGGCGACCGACTGGGGCGCCGGGTCACGCGTCAGGCGTCGTTGCCGGAGCGCGCGCACCATTTTAATCTCACAGACCCGTGAAATGCCGTACCCGCGAGAGGGAGCTCGTTTCGATGAAGCGATTTCTGGTTCTTGGAATGGCGTCCGCCGCCGTCCTGATCGTGCGCAGCGGCGACATGGCGGCCTACCCGGCCCTACCGTCGCCGCGCGACGTGAAGTGCGAGGCCGGTGTCGCCATGCTGTCCGAGAATGACAAGACCTTTTCCGACCTCGAGGTCGACGTTCTTGCGAAGCCGAAGCGCGGGAACAAGGCACCCGCATTTCCGTCGGTGCTCCTTGGAAGCGCCACGTTCGACGCCAACTACAAGGACCGTGTCTCCGGCGAGGTAGTGGCCCGCTTCGTCGTCGACACGCTTGGATGCGTCGACATGCGGACCTTCACCGTCGTGAGCGCCACCGATTCGGCCTTCACGAACGAGCTCGTGCGCGTGCTCCCGAAGTACCGCTATGCCCCCGCCAAGAAGGACGGCGCGAAGGTCCGCGCCTGGCTCACCTGGAAGTTCGTGTTCTACAAGGACAACAGCGCAAGGGCGCCGGGAACCTAAAGAACGGGGACTCGGGACTGGGGACTCGGGACTCGGCGTCTTGGCAGCGCATACTCGGTGGCTACGAGCCGAGCTCGAAGTCCCGAGTCCTGAGTCCCGAGTCCCGAGTCGGGTTGACACTCTCCTCGAAATGGCGTAACTTTTTAAGTCTGTACCGTTTAGCAAGCATTTCGCGCCTCACGAGGTCATGCCGACTATCAACCAGCTCGTCCGGCGGAGCCGCCAGGACGTCGAGAAGAAAGAGAAAGCGCCCGCGCTCAAGGGGAATCCCCAGAAGCGCGGCGTCTGCACCCGCGTCTATACCACCACGCCGAAAAAGCCGAACTCGGCGCTGCGCAAAGTCGCGCGTGTCCGCCTGACCAACGGCTTCGAAGTCACCGCTTACATCCCGGGCGAGGGGCACAACCTCCAGGAGCACTCGATCGTGCTCATTCGCGGCGGCCGTGTGAAGGATTTGCCGGGCGTCCGCTATCACATCGTGCGCGGGACGCTCGATGCGTCGGGCGTCAACGGACGCAACAAGAGCCGCTCGAAATACGGAACCAAGAAGCCGAAGGGCGCTGCCGGAGGGAAGAAGTGAGCCGACGTGCAAAGGCGGTCAAGCGTCCCGTTCTCGCGGATGCGCGCTACGACAGCCAGACAGTCTCCAAGTTCGTCAACGCGCTGATGTTTCAAGGGAAGAAGTCGCTCGCCGAGCGCACGTTCTACGGGGCGATGGATCTCGTGGAGTCGCGCACCGGACAGCCCGGCGTCAACGTCTTCAAGCAGGCACTGCAGAACGTGAAGCCGGTGGTCGAGGTGAAGAGCCGCCGCGTCGGCGGTGCCACCTACCAGGTGCCCGTCGAGGTGCGGCCGGACCGCCGCACCGCCCTCGGTATGCGCTGGCTGATCAGCTACGCGCGCGACCGCAACGAGAAGTCGATGGCGGAGAAGCTCGCCGGCGAGATCATCGCGGCCTCGCGCGGGGAGGGGAACGCGATCAAGAAGAAGGACGACACGCACCGTATGGCCGAGGCGAATAAGGCCTTCGCGCACTACCGCTGGTAGGCGGCGGCCGCGCGGCGGAGTGGCAGGAGCGGGGTGCCCGAC
>DATFBY010000092.1:0-67153 GCA_035253585.1 Gemmatimonadaceae bacterium
TTACTCGTTAGGCACTCGACGTAGAGCGCGCTCCACGGCCGCGTCGGGACGCACCATCATCGTCGCCGACTGCGTGACGAGCGCCACGCCCGGCTGACCGCCGCGGGGCCGACGCACGTACTTTTTTCGGGTCCAATCCACTGGTACCACCGCCGAGCCGCGTGCCTTGCTGTGCCAGGCTGCCAGGATCGCCGCTTCCTCGAGGTCGCGTGCAGGTGGCGTCTCGTCCTTCACCCACCGCAACACTACGTGGGCGCCGGAAGCACCTCGTACGTGAAGCCAGACATCGCTCGGCGACGCAACCTTGAACGTGAGTGTGTCGTTGGAGGTGGCGCCGCGGCCGACGAGAATCTCGATCCCGCCTGACGAGTGATACACCCGATAGGGGAGCGACCGACCCGCGATCCGCGCGCGCCCAGGGCCGGCTTTGGTCGCCGGCGCCCGCCCAGGCGCGCTCGGAGCGTTCTCCAGCGCCGCAATCCGGGCCGGCAGCCGCTCGGCCGCGCGTTCGAGCGATCGAACGCGCTTGTACATGCGCTCGGCCGCGTGGACGGCTGACTCGTTAGGCTTGGCGTCGCTCGGCACCGTGGTGCCGTCGCCTAACGAGATCATTGCCGGCGCCGGCGTATCACCGAGTACCATCAAGCGGTCCGCCACCTCGCGCAGCTGCGGCGCTTCCCGTGACCGCTCCAGCTCGGTGCGCATGCGAGCCAGGGCACGCGCTGCTGACGACTGCTCGGCGTGATGCTGCGCTGGCGCTTTCGCAGCGCGCTCGAGAATGAGCGAGTCGACCGCCACGGGCGCGTCGCACAGAGGGAGGGGAACGACGCGGTCATCGCAGCGCGACGGGCGCGCTTCGGGACGCGAGGCCACGTACCCATAGCGCTCCGCCGCGGACTCCGGGTGCGCGATTAGCCAGGCGGCCAGATGACCGCTCATCCAGCGACCACGCAACAGCGCCTCCACGTCTCGCTCATGAACGGCGCGAGCGACCTCGTCCGCGGCAAGCTCGGGCCGGGGCGATGACGCTCGGCGTCTACGCGCTCCGACCGATGCCAGCACGTTCCCGCCGACCGCGCGCAGCGTCGCGCCACGTGCGCTGGGGATGAAGCTGACGTCTAGCACTGCCTGACGAGTGGGCGAACCGCGGAACTTACCGGGGCGTTCGAGCGTTATAGAGATAATGCGCTCATCGAGTGGCGCTTCGACGCCCGTGACCAACCAGCCGGCGAGATGCGCCGCGTCGCGCGGCGGGTCATCCCAGCGCACACACGGCTCAGGGGCGGAGAGATCGAACGCAATGGCATCGCTACCGTCGACGTGCACTACGGCCGCGCGAGGAGCATCGCGCAGCGCGACTGCGAGAATGCGTCGGCCGCGCCAGCGCGCATCCAGTTCGCGCGCGACGTAATGCGTCGTCAGACTGTCCACGCGCCGGCGTTTGACACGGGCGCACGATGCCCGTACGTTCCCGCCGTGTCAACGATGAGCGTCAGAGGCCACCGCGCCGACGCGGGTGCGCGTCTGGCGCTCGTGTTTTGCGCGCGACGTTCCACCCGCCGCTGAGCAGCGCGATGCCTGACGCGATACGCGAAGCGACGCGTGATGTCGCCTACGTCGCGCTCGGCTCCAACCTCGGTGACCGCCACGCCATGCTTGCCGCCGCGCGCGCGGCGCTCGCCGCGCTCCCCGACAGTCGAGTGCTCGCCGAGTCCTCGATCGAGGAGACTGCTCCGGTGGGCGGAGTGCCGCAGCCTGCGTATCTGAACCAGATGATCGCGCTGGAAACATCGCTCGCGCCACGCGCCTTGCTCGCCGCGCTCCAGGCGATCGAAAGCTCGGCGGGCCGCACGCGTGACGTGAGATGGGGTCCGCGCACACTCGACCTCGACATCGTTTGCTTCGAGCGGCAGACCGTGCGCGAGACCGATCTCACGGTGCCCCACCCAGAGCTTCCCAATCGCGATTTTTGGCAGCGTGAGCTCGCCGAGCTGAAGAGTGCGCGGATCGAGGGCGCACCATGACGACAAACACCGAAACGCCGACTCCTTCAGCGCGCCCGGTCAGCGTGCGCGATTTCATCGCGCGCAAGCAAGCCGGGCAGAAGCTCGTGCTCACCACCGCCTACGATGCGCTGTTCGGCCGACTGGTCGACGAGGCCGGGGTCGACGCGATCCTGGTGGGCGATTCGCTCGGCATGGTGATCGCCGGACTGCCGTCGACGATTCCAGTCACGCTCGACCAGATGATCTATCATGCGTCGATGGTGCGTCGAGGCGTGACGCGCGCGCTGCTGATCGTCGACATGCCGTTTCTCACCTATCAGGTGAGCGAAGAGCAGGCGCTGCGCAACTGCGGCCGCGTCATCCAGGAGACAGGCGCGCAGGCGGTGAAGCTCGAAGGGGCGAGCGACGAGGTCATTCGCGCGATCCGCGCGCTCGTGCGCGTTGGAATTCCGGTCATGGGCCACCTCGGCTTTACTCCGCAGTCGGTGCTCGCCATCGGCGGACATCGCGTGCAGGGCAGGGAGAAGGATGCCGCCGAGCGACTCATCGCCGACGCGAGACGATTGGAGGCGGCCGGCGTGTTCGCGCTGGTGCTCGAGCTCATGCCGGCCGATGTCGCAGCGCAGGTGACCGGCGCGCTCACGATTCCGACGATCGGCATCGGCGCCGGACCGGAGTGCAATGGCCAGGTGCTCGTGCTCCCCGATCTTCTCGGTCTCAACGACAAGTTCTCGCCGAAGTTTCTCAAGCGATTCGGGAATCTCGCCGACCAGGTGCGGCGCGCGGTGTCGCGCTTCGGCGACGAGGTGCGGCAGGGGCGCTACCCGGATGACGAGCACAGCTTCTAGGGTCGCGACGCCCGTGCGGACAGTCGAGCGAGTGTCCGACCTGCGTGCGGTGCTCGACGAGCGTCGCCGTACGGGCGCGCGAATCGGTCTCGTTCCGACGATGGGGTTCCTGCACGAGGGTCACTTGCGGCTCGTCGACGAGGCACGCCGTCGCAGCGATTTCGTCGTGATGAGCATCTTCGTGAATCCGTTGCAATTCGGTCCAAACGAAGATTTCGAGCGATACCCGCGCGATGTTGCAGGTGATACCGCAAAAGCGGAGAGTCGCGGCGTCGATCTGCTTTTCGTTCCAGCGGTGGAAGAGATGTACGCGGGTACGCGCACAGTCGTCGTCGAGCCGATCGCGGTCGCGGACCGATGGGAGGGAGCAGTTCGCCCCGGACATTTTCGCGGCGTGCTCACCGTCGTTGCCAAGCTTTTTCACCTGGTGGCGCCTGACGTGGCCATCTTCGGCCAGAAGGACATCCAACAGGCGACGCTCATCCGCGCGATGGTGCGAGATCTCGATTTCCCGTTGGAGATCGTGGTCTCGCCTACCGTGCGCGAGTCGGATGGGTTGGCGATGTCGAGCCGCAACAGCTACCTCTCGCCAGACGAGCGACGCCGCGCGCTCGTACTGTCCGCCACACTGCGTGCGATCGCCGAGCGAGCGAAGCGCGGCGAGCGCGATGCCGTCGTGCTCGAGCGAGCAGGGAAAGAGGTGCTGGAGCGTGAGCCGGCGGTGCAGCTCGATTATCTTGCTCTTGTCGATCCCGAGCGGCTGGAGCCCGTAGCCGCCGTGTCCCCCGGGACCGTCGTCATGATCGCCGCGCGCGTCGGCCGGACGCGCCTCATCGACAACGTGATCCTGGACTTGTGAGCTGGTCGGCTGTCATTGCGGCGCTCGACCGTGGCGACACCTTTCGTTCGCGCGTGAGCGTGTACCTGCATCCGCTTGCCGGGCGTCCCATCGCGTGGCACGTGATGCGGGCGCTCTGCGATGCAGCGCCACCCCCTGAGCACGTGCGCATTCTGCACTTGGCGGACATACCGATGGCGCTGCCAACGTCGCTGCCCGTGGCGGTGGATGCGGAGCCGGTTCCGACAGGAAGCGAGAGCGTGGCGCTTCGCGCGGCGCTGACGACACCGGGCGTCAAGGTCCTGGCCGACGGTGCGGCGCCGCTGCTCGCGTCCACCACGATCGGACGGCTCCTCCGCGTGAGCGAGGGCGCGCCTGCCGCTCTCATGTCGAGCGATGGTGTCGCGCTCGCGCTGGTCGGTGAAGGCCCCGCACTCGCTTCGGCTGAGGATCCGCGTCACCCGGTTGCCCCGTTGCGCGTGGCGCCGACGTCCGAAGCCGAGCTGATTCGCGTGCACGATCGACATTCGCTGTCGGACGCCGCGGTGGCGATTCGCGACCAGATCGTGCGCGAGCACGAGGCCAAGGGCGTCAGCTTCATCCTTCCTGCCACCACCTGGGTCGACGCCGATGTACGGATCGGAGCGGATACCGTGATCTATCCCGGCGCTGTCCTCGAGGGGCAGACCGAGATCGGACCCGAGTGCGTGATCGGCCCCTACTCCCGGCTGGTGGACGCGACGATCGGACGCGGCGTCGAGCTCAAGGGATGGAACTACGTTTCGCGAACCGCCATTCGAAACCACGCCGTCCTCGAGCCCCATGTTCGACGCGGATACGATTGAGCTTCCCGCGTGGGCGGTGGTGAGCGATCGTCGCCGCGCCCACATCGCGCGTGTCACGTCGCTGCTGCTGGCGTGGGCCGACGCCATGAACATCTCGCCTGACGAACGGGCAGCTTGGCGCGACGCGGGTCTCTGGCACGACGCGCTGCGCGACGCGCCTGACGAGGAGTTGCGGGCGTTGACGAAAGGTCTCTCTTACCGCACCGAGATGCTTCATGGCCCGGCGGCGGCTACTCGCCTGGCGCGCGACGGCGAATCTCGCGTCGACGTTCTGGAGGCGATCCGGTGGCACACGATCGGATGTGGGTCGTGGGACCGAGTGGGCCGTGCGCTGTACTTGGCTGACTTTCTCGATCCGGGACGCCGCTTCATGCGAGAAGATCGAGCCGCGCTCGCCGCGAAGGTGCCGGAGAGCTTCGACTCGGTGCTGCGCCACGTCGTGCGCATCCGACTCGAATGGTCGCTCAGAGAAGGGAACGAGCTCTTTCCCGAGACGATCGCACTGTGGAACGCGGTGCGCTGAGACGACGTCGGCTCGCCATCGCTGCCGGTGCGCTGCTGGTGATCGTTCTCGCGGCCGGCGTCTACGTATATGCGTCGCGAGCTGCCGATGAAGCTCGACCGACCGCCCCGTACGGACCGGACGCCCGTGCTCCGCAGGGAGTTCGCATTCGCGTCGAAGTGCTGAACGCCACGAAGACGCGTGGACTCGCTCGGCGCGCCACGATGCACCTTCGCGATCGCGGATTCGATGTCGTGTTCACCGGTACGTCGCGCGAGCAGCGCGACACGACGCTGGTGGTCGATCGGACCGCGCACCCCGACTGGGCGCGACTCGTTGGACTGGCCATGGGTGGCGCGCCCGTCGAAGCGCGCCCGGACAGCTCACGCCACGTCGACGTGACGGTCCTGATCGGCTCGACGTGGCGGCCGCCGGCCGAGCCGTTCTACCCGTAGCTGGCCGCAGGCGGCGGCGATGTCGACGCCGCGGCTCTTGCGGATCGCTACCTCCACTCCTTCCCGGCGGAGCTCGCGCGCGAAGCTCACGATCTCGTTAGGCGGCGTGGGGTGAAATCCCTCCGCGCCGCCCGGGTGAAGCGGGATCAGATTGACGAACGCCCCGCACTCCAGTGCAAGCTGCGCGAGTTGCAGCGCGTGCTCCTCGGCATCGTTCACGCCGCCCAGCATCACGTACTCGAAGGTGACCCGCCGATCGAATTTCTTCGCTGCCTCGATCACGTCCGCCAATGGATACTTGATGTTGATCGGCATCAGCTGCCGTCGCAGGTCGTCGCTCGGCGCGTGAATCGAAATCGCCAGCCGAAACTGCTCGGGCCGCTCACCGAGCGCGACGATGCCGGGGAGGACGCCGACTGTCGAGATGGTGATGTGCCGGGCGCCGATGCCGAGCCCACGTGGCGAGTTCATGATCGTCAAGGCCGGGTCCACTGACTTCCAGTTCATGAGCGGCTCGCCCATTCCCATGAACACGATGTTGGTGACCGTGATTGGCGGGTCGAGTAGCCGCATCTCACGCACCTGGCCCGCAATCTCCCACACCGCGAGGTTGCGCGAGAAGCCCATGCGGCCGGTGGCGCAGAACGAGCAGCGGAGCGCGCAGCCCGCCTGCGAGGAGATGCACAGCGTCAGGCGATTTCCTTCCGGAATGGCTACCGTCTCGATCGCCTCGCCGTCAGGCAGCCGAAAGAGAAACTTCTCCGTTCCATCGGCCGACCGCTGACGAGCCACGATCGTGAGCCGCGGCATTTCGAATTGCTCGGCCAGCCGTGTGCGGAGCGAGGTGGGCAGCTCGCTCATCGACTCGAAGTCTGACGCTGCGTTTTGCCAGAGCCGCGCTACAACCTGCCGCGCGCGATAGCCAGGCTCGTCGATCTCGCGCATGTAGTCGGACAACACGCGCTCCGCGTCGTCAGGCGTCAGGTCGAGCAGATTCGTCCTGCTCGGTGCGTCGCTAGCGACGTTCTTATCGACCACGGAAAGTCATCGCCAGCGTGAACTGATAGGTCGCGGAGATGTCCGCCTCCTGGCTCTCGCGCGCCACCCCGACCAAGTACTCGCCATAATGCAGGCGGATGCCGAGTCGGTTACGCCACGAGGTCGAGCCGTATGTCTGCGTGTAGAGCGCGCCCACCGTGCCCTCCCATCGCCCGTAGCGACCGACAGCGAAGCCAAAATGGTCGCGCTCGCGCCCTTCGGTGATCGTCACCCCATAGCCGGCTCGGGCGCCGTGCCGATCGGTCCCGATCACGCGCAAGTCCGCGGCCAGGTTCAGACTGGTGCGCTCGTCGTCGGCGTTCGCGGGGCGCCACAGGAAGGTTGCCGCACCGACATTCGCGTCGGCAAATGGCAGGTCCTGAAGCAGGACGCCTGCATCGAGGCCGACAGCCGCGCCGTTCGCGCGATCGAGCTCACCAACGCGGTAGCGAACGGCAACACCGGTTGCGATGCGCCCGCCGTTCTGCCGGGCGATGCTCGCCGAGTACACGGTGGTGTTGTACTCGATCTGCGTGCCAATGGCTGTCGGATCGTTCGTCGTGCGATAGATGTCGTCGACTGTCGCGCGAACGGCAGAGATCCCCGCGGTGAAGCGCTTTGGGAGATTCAGCGCGGCGGCGGCGAGGTAGATGGCGACTCCTTGCTCACTCGAGGTTTGGAGTGAGCCGATCCCAACGCGCGCCCGATCCGACTCGGGGAGCGCGATGCTCGCCGGGTTGCCGAGACCGTCGCCGATGGCGCTGCCCAGGGCCGGCGGACGGTCGATGGTGCCGAGGGGGAACTGGAGCAGCTCGCGTGCGGGCACCCGTTGTGCGGCCAGATCAGGCCTCGGCAGTGCCGCCTGGCCGAACAGGCATACGGCTGTTAAAATCAAGCAGCGCATAGAGATGAGCTTATCGGAAACTGACCGGAAGGTCAAGCAACGCGTCTTCCGAGGGGATGCCCGGCCGATTAAATTTCACAGGCTAACGCAATGCGACCCTGGAGCTTGAGTGCTGCTATCTGAGCTGCTCGCGCCAGGACGGGTCAAGGTACCACTCAGGAGCCGTTCCAAGCAGGACGTGCTACTCGAGCTGGTCCAACTCGTCACTGATGGCAGGGGCAGTACTGACAAGGACGCGGTCCTCGCTGCTGTGCGAGAGCGTGAAGGCGTGCTGAGTACGGGGATCGGCGGCGGCGTAGCCATCCCGCACGGAAAGTCTCCCAACGTGAACCAATTGATGCTTGCGGCCGGCGTCTCCGCCGAGCCGATCGACTTCGACGCGCTGGATGGTCGCCCGGTGAGTCTGTTCTTTCTCCTCGTGGGTCCGGAGAGTGCAGCCGGCGCTCACGTGAAAGCGCTCAGCCGGATCTCGCGACTCCTTCGGCGCGAGCCGCTCCGCACATCACTCCAGGCCGCGCGCGACGCCGACGAGTTCCTGCGCATCGTCCGGGACTCGGAGGCTGCGTGAGCGCTCGACGATGGCTGCCGCCCGCGATCTGGGCGGCACTGATACTCGTCTTGACCTCCATCCCCAATCCCAACGTCGGCGACGTCGGCATTCCAGCCGCCGACAAGCTCTTTCACGGCGCCCTGTATCTCGTGCTCGGATGGCTCGCGGCGCGCGCGACGGCCGTCGCACCGGGCTCCAGCCGCGGTCCGCTTCAAGTGGGCGTACTGCTGATCGCGGTGGCGCTGTTCGCCGCCGGCGACGAGTGGCATCAGCGCTGGATTCCGGGCCGCTCGCCCGAGCTTCGCGATTGGGCCGCCGATCTGTTTGGCGCGTTGTTAGGCGTCGCAGCCGCGCGGTTCCGAGTGTTGCGGCGGGAGCCGGTTACGTGACGTCTTCGAATCCGTTTGCAACCAAGATGCGGACGCGGCTCGCGGGATCGCTCCGCGAGAGCGACGTGGGCGAGCGTGTACGTCTTGGCGGGTGGGTGCACCGTCGTCGGAACCTCGGCGCGATCGTCTTTCTCGATTTGCGTGATCGCGCCGGCCTCGTACAGGTGTCGTTCGATCCGAAAACGGTGGACGCGAAGCTCATCGAAGAAGCCGCGGCGCTCACGCCGGAGACCGTCGTATTGGTGGAAGGCGAAGTGGTGGCGCGCCCCGCCGACATGCGGAATCGGGAGCTGGCTACGGGAGACGTCGAAGTGCGTCCGTCGAGCCTGAGAGTCGTCGGTCCTGCGGCGATCCCGGCGATTCCGGTTGCTCGCGGCAAGGGTGAGCCGCTTCCCGCCGAAGAGCAACGCCTTCGTTACCGCTATCTCGACCTGCGCCGGCCCGAGCTCCAGGAGAACATCATCCTGCGTCATCGGCTGCTGCAGGCAACGCGTCGCGCGATGAGCGACATGGGCTTTCTCGAGGTCGAGACGCCGATTCTCACCAAGCCCACGCCGGAGGGTGCCCGCGATTACCTGGTGCCGAGCCGCGTGCACCACGGTGAGTTCTACGCGCTGCCGCAATCGCCGCAGCTGTACAAGCAGCTGCTGATGGTCTCGGGGTTCGACCGGTACTTTCAGATCGCGCGGTGCTTCCGCGACGAGGACCTTCGCGCCGATCGGCAGCCCGAGTTCACACAGATCGACATCGAAGCCTCGTTCGTGACGCAGGAAGACGTGTTCGCAGTCGGTGAGCGGGTGCTTCATGCGGCGTGGGCGGAAGCGGGTCAGGAGATCGAGACGCCGTTCGAGCGGATGACGTACGCCGAGGCGATGGAGCGCTTCGGCACCGATCGTCCCGACCTGCGGTTTGGCCTGGAGGTGTTCGACGCGAGCGACGCCTTCCGCGAGACGGAATTCACCATTGCGCGGAGTGCCTTGGAGAGCGGTGGCCGCGTGCGCGGCATTCGCGTGCCGAAGGGTGCTGCCCTCTCGCGAAAGCAGGTCGATGAGCTGGAGGGCGTAGCGAAGAGCGCCGGCGCGGGCGGGCTCCTGCGGTTGAAGCGCACCAACGGATCGCTCGAGGGGCCAGCGGCGAAGTTTCTTTCCGAGGGCGCGGCGGAGAAGCTGGCGGTCGAAGAGGGAGACCTCGTCCTGCTGGTGGCGGCGCGTGACCGAATCGCCAATCCATCGCTCGATCGCGTGCGCCAGGAAGCAGCTCGACTCACTGGCGTGGTACCGTCCAAAGAGCATCGCTTCTTGTGGGTGGTCGACTTCCCGCTCTTCGCGATCGACGAGGACACCGGCACCCTGGTGCCGGAGCACCACCCGTTCACCTCGCCGCATCCGGACGACCTCGCGCTGCTGGATACCGAGCCCGCGCGCGTGCGCGCGCAGGCGTACGACATTGTGTACAACGGCCTCGAGCTCGCCAGCGGCAGCATCCGCATCAGCGATCCCGCCATGCAGTCTCGTGTCTTCGAGTTGTTAGGCATCGATGACCAGACGGCGCGTCAGCGTTTCGGCTTTCTTCTCGAAGGGCTCCGAGCCGGAGCGCCGCCGCACGGTGGGGTGGCCATCGGCTTCGACCGCGTGGCCATGCTGCTGGCCGGAGGCAGCTCGCTGCGCGACGTCATCGCGTTTCCGAAGACGGCGGCCGCGCGCGCGCTTTTCGAGGGCGCGCCCAGTCCGGTCCCTGACGATGGACTACGCGAGCTGCACCTCCGGGTGACCGAATGAGCGACGAGGCGGTGGTACACCGCATCTCGACGGAGGGCGCCGACCTGCTCACGCTGGCCGGTGTGAACGACGCGAACCTGGTGGAGCTGGCGCGGCTCTCCGGCGTACGAGTGTCGCTGCGCGGCGAGACGCTCACGCTCACGGGCCCGCTCGAGCTCGTGGAGCGGGCAGCCCCCGTTGCCCAACGGATGGTGGATGCCGCCAAGCAGCGGCTGACGCTCGACCCCGACGACGTGCTGCGGCTGAGCGAGGATGGCGTCGGCGATAGCGGGAACGGGGCGGGGCCAGGCACCGAAGATCTGCGCATCGTCCTTCCGGGCGTCCGTCGCATCATCCAGCCGAAGACGGCAGGGCAGGCGACGTACATGCGGTTGATGCAGGAGAATGACATCGTCGTCGGCATCGGCGCGGCCGGGACGGGGAAGACCTATCTGGCGGTCGCGGCGGCTGTCGATGCGCTCACCAAGAAGCGCGTCCGGCGTATCGTGCTGGCGCGGCCGGCGGTGGAGGCGGGGGAGAGCCTCGGCTTCCTCCCCGGCGACATGCAGGCCAAGGTCGATCCGTATCTCCGGCCGCTTTACGACGCACTCGATGACATGATGCCTAACGAGCGCGTTCAGAAAGCGCTCGAGACTCGAGTGATCGAGATCGCTCCACTGGCGTACATGCGCGGGCGGACGCTGGCCGACGCATTCGTGATTCTCGACGAGGCGCAGAACGCGACCAGCGCGCAGATGAAGATGTTCCTCACCCGTCTCGGTGTGAACTCGAAGGCGGTGATAACCGGTGACAAGACGCAGATCGATCTGCCGGCCCGCGAGCAGTCTGGGCTCATTCAGATCGAGCGCATCCTCGATGGGATCGACGGCATTGCGTTCCACTATCTGACGGAGGCGGATGTGATCCGGCACCGTCTGGTGCGCGATATCATCAAAGCGTACGCGCGAGACTCGGGAGGCGAGTGACGAATCCTGACTTGCGGCCGCGGCTCGAGGGAGCGGACGAGGTCGCGGAGCCGCCGCGGCCGCCGTCGCGTCTGGCGTTTCACGGTGTGCGCGTCGGGCTACTGCTCGCGCTCGCCGGAGTCACGTACGCGTTTTTCCCGGCATCGCCGGCGGTGGAGTCGCCGATCTTCGAAGTCGGCTCGGTGGCGACGCAGACCGTCATCGCGCCCTTTGCCTATACGGTTCGCAAGTCCGACCAAGAGCTCCAACGCGAGCGGGACGAGCTGGCTGGCTCGGCCAAGCCGGTACTCACCTACTCCGGCGCCGGTGCCGACACCGCGGAGCGGCAGCTGCGAGCATTCGCTCAAGCGGTAGGCAACGCGGCCCGCACGCGCGACGTGACCGCGATCCAGCGCGCGGCATCGGGCACCGGAATCTCGCTGTCTCCGGCGGAAGCGGAATATCTCGGCTTCGAAGGACGCCGTCGCAACATGGTCGACGGCGTTCGTCGCGTGTACAGCCGCTGGCTCACGCAGGGCGTGGCGGCGAATGGCGCGATCGACGACGTGCGCGGCGAGGCAATCGTTCGTCGCGGTAACGAGGAACGCAATGTCCTCGCCGACAGCATCCTGACGTTCTCGAGTATGCTGGCGCGCGCGAGCCGCATGCACCCGGACCCCAATTCGTCGGTCGGTGACGCGCTCTTCCTCAAGATGCTCAGCGCGTTCTTCCATCCGACGGTTTCGGTCGATCGCGCCGCCACCGAGCGCCGGCGTCAGGAGCTGCGCAACTCCGTCGACGCCACCCGGTACATCGTCAGGCAGGGAGAGAAGATCGTCGGCGCGCACGAAGTCGTCGGCAAAGCGGAGTTCGACAAGTTGCGCGCTCTGCACGAGGAGCTGCAGAGCCGCACCGTCGGAGAGCGGAAGGTCGGCCGCGTCCTCGGTGCCATTCTCTACAACGCGCTCGTCCTCGCCATTTTTGGCGTGGCGATCGTCCTGTTCCGTCCGCAGCTCTACGAATCGATTCGGTCGCTCGCGCTCTTCGCACTGCTCTTCACGACAGTGCTCGCCGGTGCCGCGATCGCCGCGCGTACGAGCGAGGTGTACCCTGAGGTAGTGCCAGTTGCGTTGGCCGCCATCATCCTGAGCGTGATCTTCGATCCGCGCATCTCGATGATCGCCGCAATGATCCTGGCGGTGCTCGTCGGCGGCCAAGGGCTTTTCCGCGGAACGAACGCACTCTTCATCAATCTGGTGGGGGGCGCGGCAGCAGCGCTCAGCATGCGCGTCATTCGGCGCCGCGACCAGGCGTACTACTCGGTGTTGATCGTGGCCGGGGCCTACCTGTTCGCCGCGGTCGCGTTGGGCCTCACGCTCGGTTGGACGGCGCAACAGATCGCTCTCAGCTCGTTACGCGGCGGCGTGAACGCGCTGGTGTCGGTCGTGCTGGCGATGTTCCTGTTACCGCTGGCCGAGCGCCTGACGGGAACCACGACCGACCTCACGCTACTCGAGTACTCGGACCTCAACCGTCCATTGCTACGGCGGCTGATGCTCGAGGCTCCGGGCACGTACGCGCACACCATGCGCATGGCGAGTTTGGCGGAGGCTGCCGCAAATGCAATCGGTGCCAACGGCCTGCTGGCGCGCGTCGGCACTTACTATCACGACATCGGCAAGCTCGCAAAGCCCCAGTACTTCGTGGAGAACCAGCCACGCGGCCGAAATCCGCACGACAAGCTGAAACCGAACACCAGCGCGGCCATCGTTCGGAATCACGTGCGTGAAGGTGTCGAGCTAGCCGAGGAGAATCACCTCCCGAAAGCGATCGCGTCGTTCATCAAGGAGCATCACGGCACCGGTCCCATCAGCTACTTCCTCGACAAGGCCCGCGAGCGCGACGGATCGGTGCCGAACACCGCCGAGTTCGCGTATCCTGGTCCGGTACCGCAGAGTCCGGAGACGGCGATCGCGATGCTGGCCGATGGTGTGGAAGCCGCATCACGCGTGCTTCCCGATCCCTCGCCCGAGAGGATTCGCGAAGTCATCGATCACATCGTTAGGCAGCGGATGGAGCAGGGCCAGCTCCGCGATGCTCCGCTCACGCTCCAGCAGCTCGATCGTGTCAAGGAAGAGTTCGTGCGGGTGCTGGGCGGCATGAATCACAACCGCATTGATTACCCGGCGTCGAGCGGCGGAATCACGGCCGAATTCGCCACGTATGACTCTCGTGGTTGACGTGGCGAACGAGACCGGGCGCCTGCCGCTATCGCGACACGCGGTACGGGAGGTCGCGCGTACCGTGCTGCGTGCGCAAGACGTCCATCACGCGCTCCTCTCGGTCACGTTCGTCTCGTCAGGCGCAATGGCGGCGCTCAATCGCCGGCACCTTCGCCGGCGAGGTTCGACCGACGTGATCGCATTCGGATTCGATCGCGCGGCTCCCAAATCGGCAGTGATCGGCGACGTGTACATCGCCCCGGCCGTCGCCCGAGCCAACGCCAAACGGCTCGGCGTCAGCGCACGCGAAGAAGTGGCGCGCCTCGTCATTCACGGGACGCTGCACGTGCTCGGTCACGATCATCCGGAAGGGGAAGGCCGAACCCGATCGGCAATGTGGCGCGCGCAGGAGAAGCTGCTGAAGCGCACACGCGCTCGGTGGGGAAGAGGAAAGGGCGCATGAGCCTCCTATCATCCTTCGTCGCGCTGATCGCGGCGCTCGTCGGCGCCGCAGCCGCCGCCGCCGATGGCGCTCTGCTCCGGGGCGATGAAGATCGACGAACCGACACGTCGGAAGAGCCATCACTTCGGCCGTGGCGCGAGCATTCGCATCGGGCGCTGACCATCACCATGCTGCTCTCGCTCTTGGTGACGGGTGCGGCGACAGCACTTGCGCTCGGCTTGCCTAACGAGGCGCCGGCCGTCGCCCTACTCGAGTCGCTGCTCATCGTGGCAGCCGCGTTGATCTTCGTCGAGGCCATACCTCGCGCCATCGGCAACACCGCGGGCGCACCACTCGCCGGAACGCTGTATCCCTTCGTACGTGTGCTGGAAACGCTGCTCAAGCCGCTGGTAAGTGTGAGCTTCGCCCTCGATCGTGGGCTGCGACGCGCCTTTCCGGTGGCGCCCCCGAGTGAGACGGAGCGCGAGGACACCGCTGAGCGTTTCCGGCAGGTGGTCCAGGCCGAAGCAGAAATTCCGGCCGAGCAGCAGGCGATTCTCGACCGCGTGTTCGGGCTCGGGCAGACCGAAGTACAGGAGATCATGGTGCCGCGCGTCGACATCGTCGCGCTGGAGCACGACGCACCGTGGTCGGAGGTGTTGGAGCGGGTGCGCAGCTCCGAGCATTCACGTTTGCCGGTGTACCGCGATTCGATCGATCACATCATCGGCGTGCTACACGCCAAGGACCTCGTGGAAGCCGTTGCGTCCGGCAACCCACCTGAAGATTGGATCTCGCTCCTCCGTCCCGCGGCCTTCATCCCCGAGTCGAAGACCGCTGACGCACAGCTGCGGGACTTTCGGCGCACCGGACTGCACATCGCCATCGTCGTCGACGAATATGGCGGCACCGCTGGCCTGGTCACATTCGAGGATGTGCTCGAAGAGATCGTCGGCGACATCCGTGATGAGTACGACCGCGAAGAAGCACCCATCGAAGCGCGTGACGATCGCTTCTACTGGGTAGCCGGGAAGGTCTCGCTCGACGAGCTGTCCGAGACGCTCGGCTACGACTTCGAGCGCGACGACGTGACCACGGTTGGCGGTCTGGTGTTCGATGCGCTCGGGCGCCTACCGCGGTCCGGCGACGAGCTAACGATCAACGGCTTCCGTGTCGTTGTAGAGCGAGTCATCAAGCGTCGTGTCGAGCGAGTGTACTTCGAGCGCCTCGGGAAGAAGCGCGAGCGAGCGGCACGATGACGTTGGCGCTTCTGATTCTTCTCGCCATCGCCTTGCTCGGCGCGCTGAGCGCGGCCGCAAGCGCCGTTCGCTCGGTGAGCCGCATCTGGCTGCGGCACTGGGCCGAGGCGCACGCAGCGAGCGGAACGACCGTCGAGTCGCCGGGTGAACGACGTGAACGGTTCCTCGCGGCGGCGTTGGCCGGCATTGCGGCCGTCATCACCGGAGTCGGGGTAATGCTCGGCACGAAGCGAGGTGCGATCGCTTGGCAGCTGGTGGGCGACCTCGTGCTCGTCGCAATCGTGCTCCTCTTCCTGGGCGAGCTCCTTCCGCGGGCGATCGCGCGCCGCTGGGCGTCGCGGCTCATGCCGGTCGTGCTTCCGGCGTTGCGCGCGCTCGAGCTTCTTCTCGCTCCCGTCCTCCGCGCAGCACGTTGGGCCACTCATCCCCTCGGTAAGCGCTCACCGGCGCCGGAAGGAACGGCGACCGATGAGATGGAAACCCTGCTGCGCGAAGGGGAGCGAGAAGGCATCGGCGAGCCGGAGGAGATCGAGATCATCTCCGGGCTCATGCAGTTTCAGGGGAAGACGCTGCGCGATGTGATGACGCCGCGTACGGAGATCTTCGCCCTTCCAGAGTCCACGCCGCCCGGCGCACTGGCGTGCGCGCTGGCGCAGAGTGGCTATAGCCGCGTGCCGGTATACCGCGACTCGCTCGATGAGATCGTCGGCGTGATCCACGTGCTCGACATCCTCAAGCATGGTGCCGAGCGCATGCCCGCGATTCGACAGGTGGCGGAGGCGCCGGCGTCGAAGGTCTGCACGGAGATGCTGATCGAGATGCTTCGCACGCAGCGGCATCTCGCCGTGGTGCTCGACGAGTTCGGTGGTACCGCGGGCATCGTGACGCTCGAGGATCTCCTCGAAGAGGTGGTGGGCGAGATTCGCGATGAGCACGACGAACCGGCCGGTGACGCGAGCGCAACGCCCCAGCGTGCGCTGCTCGTGGACGCGTCGACGGAGATCGGACAGGTAGCCGAGCGCTTGGAGATGGAGCTTCCGGAGACGGAGCGCTCGATCGGTGGATTGCTCACGCGTGCGCTAGGACGCATTCCGAGCGTTGGTGAGCGGTTCCGATTCGAGGGGCTCGATATCATCGTGGTCGAAGCCGAACAGGCTCGCGTCAAGCGAGTGTTGATCCAACGGGCAGACGCCGGCGCGCCGGTGCCGCTCAGCCTTCCGCGTTGACGTGCGGGCGCTGGTCGTCTTTTGGCGCCTGGCGCCGTTTCTCGTCGCCTTCCTGCGTGATCGAAAGCGGTGGATCGTCCTCGGCCGGCCGCGTCGGCTCGACGAAGCCGACCATCGCCGCCGCGCCCGACGCCTCACGTCGACGTTGGCCGGACTCGGGCCGACTTACATCAAGCTCGCTCAGGTGTTCGCGTCCCGAGCCGACATCCTCCCGGAGCCGTATCTCACCGAAGTCGGCTCGCTGACCGACCGCGTGCCGCCCCTGCCGGTCGACGTCATCAAAGACGTCATCGCGCACGAGTTCGAAAAGTCGGTCGAGGATCTCTTCGATCGATTCGATTCCGACCCGCTCGGCTCGGCGTCGCTCGGACAGGTGCATCGGGCATCGTTCGACGGCCAGGAAGTTGTCGTGAAAGTGCTGCGTCCAGGTGTGGAGACGCTGGTAGCTGTCGATCTCGACGCTGCGTTCCGCATTCTCTTCTTCATGAGCGTGCTCTTCCCGAACAATCACACGCGATCGATCACGACGATCGTGCGCGAGTTCGCCAAGCGCATCGACGAGGAGATGGATTTCCGCGAGGAGGCGCGGAACGTGGACATTTTCCGCGCCAACTTCGCTGAGGATCCGCGAGTCGCCGTGCCCAAGGTTCTGTCCGGGTTGACGCGCAGACGCGTGCTCGTTCTCGAGTACATGGAGGGAACACGCGTCGACCAGCTCCACGAGCGGATCGCGGCCGGAGAAGTGTCGGTGCCGCAGCTTTTGGAAGTGTTGGTGGAAGTGTACGTCCGGCAGATGCTGGTCGACGGTATCTTCCACGCCGATCCGCACGCTGGGAATCTGCTGGTCGGGCCTGACGGGAGATTGGTTCTGCTCGACTTCGGCATGGTGGTGCGTGTCGAGCAGGAGACACGGGCGCGGCTCATCTCGACGGTGATGGCGGCGGTGCGCCAGGATGTCGATGGTGTGATCGCCGGCTTCTACGAGCTCGGGCTGCTCGATACCGATGTCGACCGCGGGACAGTCCGTGATGCAGCCCGGGCGCTGATGGCAATTGCGTTCACGCCCGATTCCAAGCCGAAGCAGATCCAGCGCATCGTGAACGAAGTGATGTCCACCTTCTATCGGTGGCCGATCACGATGCCGAGCGAGCTCGTGTATTTCGGTCGGGCCGCGGCACTGGTGGAAGGGATCGGCGTTCGCTACGTGCCCGAGTTCAACAGCGTGCAGTTCGCGACACCGGTTCTGGCGCGAATGCGCGGCGAGCTCGTCGGCGCCATGCTCGGCGGGTCGACGGAGATGGTGCGCGACTGGATGACGGAGGCCGCACACGTTGCGCGCGAGTTACGCGACGTGCTGCGCCGGACCGGCCGTGACGAGCTTCGGGTGCGCGCACATCCGCGTGACATGCTGGAAATGCAGCAATTCATGTCGCGGATGGCGCGCCGGCTATTGCTAGGGTTGTTCGCCAGTGTCGGCGCCATTGTCGCCGCGCTGGCGTACACGGTGCATAGAAATCCGTATATTCTCGCGCTGTCCTTGTTGGCGGCGCTGCTGTTCTTCCTCGTCATATTCCTGCTTCCGCTCCACTTGTTCGCCAATCCATTCCGAGGCTATCGGCGATGGCGGTGACGTCCCAGCCGCCGCAGGACCGACGCTTGACCGACTTCGACTCGCGGAGGCCGGCGGCGCTCGCACGTGCCGTGAGTCTGGTCGAGAATCGGCGCGCCGGTTACGAGCAGATTCTGTCGGCCGCGCACCCGAGGCTGGGGCGCGCACGCCGCATCGGTCTGACCGGTCCTCCTGGCGCGGGGAAGAGCACACTCACGGCCCGATTGGCCGAGCGATACCGCGCTACCGGGCTCACTGTTGCCATCATCGCCGTCGATCCCACCTCTCCGTTCACCGGAGGCGCGTTGTTAGGCGACCGGATCCGCATGGAGACGGTGGCGCTCGATCCTGGAATCTTCATTCGGTCGATGGCAACGCGCGGCTCACTCGGCGGGTTGGCGGGCACCACGCGCGATGTCGCCGACGTGCTCGATGCGTTCGGCTTCGACCGGATTCTCATCGAGACGGTTGGTGTCGGGCAAAGCGAGCTCGACATCGCGCGAACGGCGGACACGTCCGTCGTGATTCTCGTGCCCGAGTCGGGCGACTCCATACAGACTCTGAAGGCTGGGCTGATGGAGATTGCCGACCTCTTTCTGGTGAACAAGTCCGACCGGCCGGGCGCCGATCGTCTTCGACAAGAGATCGAGCTCATGCTTGGCCTTCGGATGGGCCAGGTGTTCCGGAACATCCCGGCCCATCACGGTGTGGATCACCAGGCAGTGGTAAACCCGATGAATCCCGCGAAGGCGGCGCGCCAGGCCGCTCGCGAATCGAGGGATGAGTGGACGCCGCCGGTGCTGGCCACAGTCGGGCACACTGGCGATGGGGTCGACGATCTCATGACGGCCCTCGATAGGCACTTCGATTATCTTGCACGGAGCGGCACGTTGCGAGATCGTCGCCGCCGGCGTCTCCGCGAGAGGGTGGTAGAAGCGGTAGAGCGCGACATCCGATCGCGCCTTTGGTCCGATGCCGAAACCCTCCGCTGGCTCGACGCGCAGCTCGATTCATTGGAGAGCGGAGAGCGCACGCCCTTTGCCGTTGCCGAGGAGCTGGTGAAGCGAAGCACGGAGCTCATGATGAGAACGGGTCTATGACGACGATCGACACGCTGAGCGAACAGCTTCGAGAGCAGCGAGCCGAGCTGGAGCGGCTGCGGGCCGAGATCGAGGCCTGGCGTAAGCGCTACGAGGCCGGCACCAAGCGCGACATCGGGTTCACCAACTCCGTTGGTGAAGTGCAGCCGTTATACACGCCGCTGGACGTGCAGAACGATGATCCGGCGGACGTCGGCGCGCCGGGTGTCTATCCGTTCACGCGCGGAATTCACGCGACGGGGTACCGTGGGCGGCTGTGGACGATGAGGCAATTCGCAGGCTTCGGCAGCGCGCGCGATACGAATCTGCGGTACAAGTATCTGCTCGAGCACGGGCAAACGGGCCTTTCGGTGGCGTTCGACTTTCCGACGCTCATGGGCTACGACTCCGATCATCCGCGGTCGGAAGGCGAGGTCGGCAAGTGCGGCGTCGCGATCTCGTCCGTGCGCGACATGCAGGATCTGTTCGATGGGATCCCGCTCGATCAAGTGTCGGTGTCGATGACGATCAACGGCCCGGCGCTGATCATCTACTGCTTTTTCGTGGCGGCCGCGGAGCGGCAGGGCGTGTCGCCTGACAAGCTGCGCGGAACGATTCAGAACGACATTCTGAAAGAGTACATGGCGCAGCACGCGTGGGTCTATCCGATCGAGCCCGCGCTGCGCCTCATCGTCGATGGCTTCGCCTGGTCCGCGAAACACGCTCCGCAGTTCAATACGATCTCGATCTCGGGGTATCACATCCGGGAGGCGGGAGCAACTGCCGTGCAGGAGCTCGCCTTCACGCTCGCCGACGGATTCACCTACGTCGAGCGCGGGATCGCTCGTGGGCTCGATGTCGATGAGTTCGCGCCGCGGCTCTCCTTCTTCTGGGACATCCACAACGATTTTTTCGAGGAGATCGCCAAGCTTCGCGCGGCTCGCCGCATCTGGGCGCGCCACATGAAGGATCGGTACGGTGCCAAGGATCCTCGCTCGTGGATGATGCGCTTCCACTCGCAAACCGCTGGTGTGACGCTCACGGCGCAGCAGCCCATGAACAACATCGTACGCGTCGCCTATCAGGCGCTGGCGGCGGTGCTGGGCGGAACCCAATCGCTACACACGAACTCGATGGACGAGACGTTGGCGCTGCCTACGGAGCAAGCGGTGCAGGTTGCGCTGCGAACACAGCAAATCCTGGCGTACGAGACCGGTGTGCCGAACGTGATCGACCCTCTGGGCGGCGCCTACTACGTCGAGGCGCTCACCGACTCGATGGAACGTCAGGCGGAGGAGCTGTTCGAAGAGATCGCGGCGGCTGGTGGCGTCGTGCGCGCGCTCGAAACGGGGTGGCTGCAGCGCAAGATCGCGCAATCGGCGGCGCGGCAGCAGTGGGAGCTCGAACAGCGACGGAAGCTCGTGGTGGGTGTGAACGAGTTCGTCACCGAGGAGCCGGAGCTGGCGATCCCCATCCTTCGTGTGGGCGACGACGCCGAGACCGACCAGCGCCAGCGTTTGGCCGACCTCCGTGCGTCGCGTGATGATGGGCGCTGCCGGCGCGCGCTGGCCGCGCTTCGCGATGCGGCTCGGACCGATGCCAACCTGATCCCTCTGATTCTCGACGCCGCGCGTGCCGATGCCACGCTGTACGAGATTCGCGCGTCGATGGAGGAAGTGTTTGGGGCGTATCGGGAGCCGGTGTTCTTTTGAGGGAAGCGGGAAGTGGGAAGCGGGAAGCGACTGCGCAGCACACCTGATGGCTACCGTCTTCGCCTGCGCTTCCCGCTTCCCACTTCCCGCTTCCCTCGAGTCTCTCGTAACTTACTCGCTACTTCTTTCCCGACTCTCGCACTAGCTCATGCGTCCCATTCGTGTGCTCATCGCCAAACCTGGACTCGACGGTCACGACCGTGGCGCAAAGGTCGTCGCGGCCGCGCTACGCGATGCGGGAATGGAAGTCATCTACACCGGGCTGCATCAGACGCCTGAAATGATCGCGTCGGCGGCAGTGCAAGAAGACGTCGACGTCGTGGGTCTGTCGATCCTGAGCGGCGCGCACATGACACTCTTCCCGCGCGTCCAGGAGCTGCTTCGCGAGCAGGGACGCGACGACATTCTCCTCACGGGCGGCGGGATCATTCCGAAGGAAGACATTGAGGAGCTGCAGCGACGCGGGATCGGGAAGCTGTTCGGACCCGGTACGGCGACCTCCGATCTTGCCGCCTACATCAAGGAGTGGTTCTCCGCGCGCCAGCAACAGGAAGCGTGACCTCCCGCCTCCACGAGCTCAGCACCCAGGTTCGCGCGCTCGAAGAGCGACTGCGGTTGGGTGGCGGCGCCGACAAGATCGAGCGGCAGCACAAGCAGGGTAAGCTGACCGCGCGCGAGCGCATCGAGCTGTTGTGCGACGACGATGCGCGCTTCCTCGAGATCGGGTTGCTCGTCGCCTACGATCAGTACGATGAGCAAGCGCCGGCCGCTGGTGTCGTCACCGGCATTGGGATCGTGCACGGTCGTGAAGTCGTCATCGTCGCCAACGATGCGACGGTCAAGGCGGGCTCGTGGTGGCCGGAGACGATCAAGAAGATGCTGCGCGCTCAGGAGATCGCGATGCGTTGCCGCATCCCGATCATTTATCTGGTCGATTCCGCCGGCGTGAATCTGCCATACCAGGGCGGTGTCTTTCCGGGCCAATACGGCGCGAGCCGAATCTTCTACTACAACTCGATCATGCGACGCTATCTGCGGATTCCGCAGATCGCGGCGGTGATGGGCCCGTGCATCGCGGGCGGCGCGTATCTGCCGGCGTTATCCGACGTGATCCTCATGGTCGAGGGAAGCTCCTTCATGGGACTTGGCGGTCCCAACCTGGTGAAGGGAGCGACTGGTCAGGTAATCGACGCCGAAACGCTCGGTGGTGCCCGCACCCACACGCAGATCAGCGGTGTCGCGCACTATCGGGTGAAGGATGATGAGGAGTGCGTCGAGCACATTCGGGAGATGGTGCACCGGTTGCCATCGAGATTCGAGATTCGAGATTCGAGATTCGAGGGTGATTCGAGATTCGAAGGAGATTCGGCCCCGAATCTCGAATCTCGAATCTCGAATCTCGATCTTTACGACCTTCTCCCCTCCGACCACCGCATGTCCTACGACATGCACGCTGTTCTTCGCGCAATCATCGATGACGGGCGCCTCGACGAGTTTCAGGCGGAGCTGGCGAAAGAGATGATCTGCGGCGATGGAAGCATCGAAGGAATTGCGGTCGGCGTGATCGCGAACCAGCGCGGGCTCATCAAGGGTCGTCAGGGAGAGAAGCCGCGCTTCGGGGGCATCGTGTACGCGGAGAGCGCGGAGAAGGTCGCGTACTTCATCGAGCGGTGCGACCGGCTTCGGATCCCACTCCTTTTCGTGCAGGATGTCTCCGGCTTCATGGTCGGTCCAGAAGCGGAGCACGAAGGAATCATCCGGGCCGGTGCGCGCTTCGTCGAGGCGATGGCGACGGCCACGGTGCCCAAGCTCGTGCTCACCGTGAATCACGCGTCAGGCGCCGGCTACTACGCGATGGCGGGGCAGGGGTTCGATCCCGATTTCATCTTCAGCTGGCCGACCGGACGCATGGCCGTGATGGAAGGTGAGTCGGCCGTTCAGGCCGTGCACGGCCCGTCGCTCGATGAAGCGAAGCGCTCCGGCGTGCAGCCTCCTCGTGAAGTGCTCGAAGCAGTCGAGGAGATGCGCGAGGACTACGAGCATCAGCTCGATGCCCGCTTCGCCGGCGCTCGTGGATACATCGACGCGATCGTCTATCCCGAGGAAACGCGGGCCGTGTTGGCAATGGCGCTCCGAGCATCGCTGCACAACCCCGGGCCTCACCTCGGACCGTTCGTGCTTCCCCCGCATCTCGCGGAGTCGCCGTGAGTCGCGTCGTGCGCATCGCGGCGGGGCAAGGGTTCTGGGGCGATTGGCTCGACGCGCCTCGCCGGCAGGTGGAGGGAGGAGCCATCGACTACCTCATGCTCGACTACCTGGCAGAGGTTACGATGTCGATCCTCCAGAAGCAGAAGGAGCGCGACTCCAACATGGGCTACGCGCGCGACTTCGTGAGTGCGATGGAGAGCGTGTTCCCGGCGGTCGCCAGCCGCGGCGTCAAGGTCATCGCCAACGCCGGGGGTGTGAATCCCGACGCGTGCGCCGAAGCCGTTCGTCGCGCGGCGGATACGCAGGGGGTCGCCGGCGCGCTTCGCATCGGCGTCGTCACGGGTGACGACCTTCTGCCGCGAATCGATGAGCTGCTGGCCAAGGGTCATCCGCTCGCCAACATGGATACCGGCGACCCGCTTTCGGCGATTCGCGACAGCGTGTTGTCGGCAAATGCGTACATCGGAGCGCGGCCGATCGTCGAGGCGCTGCGGCGCGGGGCGAATGTGGTGATCACCGGTCGCTCGACCGACACCGCGCTCACGATGGCGCCGATGCTCCACGAGTTCGAGTGGGCGCCTGACGATTGGAACAAGCTCGCGGCCGGCATCATCGCCGGCCACATCATCGAGTGCGGCGCGCAATGCTCGGGGGGCAACTGCCTGTACGATTGGCGGTCGATCCCCGACCTGGCCAACGTCGGCTATCCGATCGTGGAGGCTTCTCCCGACGGGACGTTCATCATTGCCAAGCATCCCGGCACCGGCGGCCGTATCGACGTGCACTCGGTGAGCGAACAGCTGGTATACGAGATGGGCGATCCGAGGACCTACATCACGCCGGATGTCATCGCGGACTTCACCACGATCCGTCTGGAGAATGCCGGCGACGATCGCGTGCGTGTATTTGGCATCGAGGGGCGCGCGCCTACGGACAAGCTCAAGGTGTCGATTGCCTATCGCGCCGGCTTCAAGGCCGTCGGTACGCTGGTATATGCGTGGCCGGACGCGCTCGAAAAGGCCGAGCTCGCCGACCGGGTACTGCGCGATCGCCTAACAATGCTCGGTCTGCGTTTCGAGCAGGTTCACAGCGAGTTCCTCGGCGCGTCCGCCACTCACGGGCCACTGGCGAACACACCGCGTGATCTTCCGGAAGTGCAGCTTCGGATCGGCGTTCGGGGCGACGATCGTGGCGCGGTCGAGCGCTTCACGCGCGAGCTGGCGCCGCTCGTCCTCAACGGTCCACCAAGCGTCACCGGTTTCGCCGGGGGACGGCCGAAGGTAGAGGAAGTCGTTGCGTATTGGCCGGCACTCATCGACAAGTCGGTGGTCGACACGTCCGTTAGAGTGATCGGAGGGAGCGCGTGAAAGTGCGCCTGGTCGACATCGCGCATGCCCGTTCAGGTGACAAGGGCGACACCGCCAACGTCGGTGTGATCGCGCTGCGCCCGGAATGGTACACGGTGCTGGAGCGCTATCTCACACGCGACGTCGTCGTCAGGCATTTTCGGGGAATGATCGAAGGGGGTGTCGAGCGCTTCGAGCTTCCGAACATCTACGCGCTGAATTTCCTCCTCCATGGCGCGCTTGGCGGCGGCGGTACGTTGTCGCTCAAGACCGACGCGCAGGGGAAGGTCTACTCGACGGCGTTGCTCCGCCTCGTCCTCGACATCCCCGACAATGTGGTGCGAGAGCTGTCGCTTCCCGGAATGAGAGCGTGACTCGCATTCGGGTCGAAGTCGAGGCGCCGATTGGCACGATCGTACTGGCGCGTCCAGAGAAAAAGAACGCGCTCGATCTGCAAACGACCCGCGAGCTGGCGATCGCGCTAGAGCGCTTGGCAACCGACGACAGTGTTCGGGTCATCCTGATCCGAGCCGACGGCGAAGATTTCTGTGCCGGTGCCGACCTCGAAGCCCTCGAGGCGATGCTGGACAAGGGTCCCGACGCGCACCTCGAAGATGCCGAGGCGTTGGCTAACGTATTCCGTCTGCTGCGAACGACGCCGAAGCCCGTCATCGCCGTAGTGCGCGGTCGTGCACTCGCCGGTGGCGCGGGGCTCGCCACGGCCTGCGATGTAGTGGTGGCCGGCGAAGGAGCGCAGATCGGTTATCCGGAAGTTCGAGTCGGCTTCGTTCCGGCGATGGTGATGACGATGCTACGACGGTGCGTCGGAGAGAAACGCGCCTTCGAGCTGGTGGCGACGGGCCGATCGATCACTGCTCGTGACGCGCTCGAAATGGGGCTGGTGAGCCGCGTGACGCCTGACGCGGAGCTCGATGCAGCGGCCTCGAAGATGGCGGAACAGCTGGCACGCACGCCATCCGCCGCACTACACGCGACGAAGCGCTTGTTCTACGCGCTCGATGGCAGGGAATTCGGAGAGGGTCTCGCGCTGGGCGTCTTGACGAACGTCGAGGCGCGCTCCACCCAGGACTTTCGTGACGGCGTACGCCGCTTCGTTCGTAGGGATCGATGATGCCGGCGTCCCACGATCTGCGCGCCCCGGAAATGCTAAACCGTGCCAAGCTCGTGCTGGCCGGGATAGGAGTCCTCGTTTGGGCCCACGGAGCCCGCATCGAGGACGCCGGGGTGCGTTGGGCTGGAATAGCGCTACTTGCCATCGCCTTTCTGCTCCGATTCTTGCGGCGAAGGGAGGGAGCGAGCTAGGGGCCCGATCGGCGTACTCCGCGCCTTCCAGACCCGAAGAAAAGTCCTCGATCGGCGGGCTCCGCGGTTCGCTTGTTGCTTGCAAATGAGCGGATTCCAGGAGGCCCCGACCATGACGCAGGCGAAACGTCGCAGACGCCACGCAAGCCCAGCCGACATCGCGCCGAGCGAGGCGGACCGGGACATCCTCGATCAGTACTTCGCGGACGTGAGCCGATATCCGCTTCTGAAGACCGACGAGGAGAAGGCCCTCGCGCGTCGCATACAAAAAGGAGACGAGGCGGCCATCGACGAGATGGTGAAGCGGAACCTCCGATTCGTCGTCTCCGTCGCCAAGAAGTATCAGAACCGCGGCCTTCCGCTCATCGATCTCATCGGTGAGGGGAACGTCGGGCTGCTCACCGCGGCGCGGAAGTTCGACCCCGATCAGGGAGTGAAGTTCATCTCGTACGCGGTGTGGTGGATCCGCCAGGCGATCCTCTCGGCGCTCGCCCGCCAGGGACGCACGGTACGCGTGCCACTCAACCGCACGGCGGATCTTTCGCGAGTGATCAAGGCATCGGCGCTGCTGCGCGACAAGTTCGGGCGCGAGCCCACGCCGCAGGAGCTCTCGCAGCTCACGGGAATCTCTCACGAGATCGTACAGGCGCTGATGTCGCTCAACACCGCCGACGTGCGCCTCGATGCGGCCATCGGCAAGGACGGAGACCGGGCACTGATCGAGCGATTCTCGGTCGAAGAGATGCCGGACGCCGAGGCGCAGGTGCTGAACTCGTTCCGCACGGCGGAGCTCGATCGCGCACTCGAAACGTTGCCGCCTCGCGACGCGAAGATTCTGCGTCTCTACTTCGGTCTCGAGGGCGATCGCGAGCACACGCTCGACGAGATCGGCAAGATGCTCGGCGTGACGCGCGAGCGTGTTCGCCAGCTTCGCGATCGCGCGCTGCGGAGATTGAGAGAGGGACAGGTTGGGCAGGCGCTGAGAGATGTAGCGGCCTGATTATCGGGACTCGGGACTCGGGGCTCGGCGTTGTGGGGCGACGTGCTTGATCGCCACGCGCCGAGCGCCGAGTGCCGATGGCCGAGTCCCGCTATATTTCGCGAATGTCCCATCCCCCTCGCCGCGTCCCTGAGCTGCTCGCTCCCGCAGGCTCGTTGGACGCTGTTCGTGCCGCGGTAGCCAACGGCGCCGACGCCGTCTACTTGGGCGTCGAGCGGTTCAACGCGCGCGACGAGGGCGCACAGCTCACCGTCGACGAGCTGGACATCGCCTGTCGCCTGGCACACGGGCGCGGCGCGCGCGTGTATCTGACGCTCAACACGCTTGTCAAGCCCGGAGAGCTGGTCGACGCACTGATGCTGCTCGGTGACGCGATCGATCGCGGCGTCGACGCCGCGATCGTTCAGGACATCGGGCTCGTGCGCCTAATCCAGCGCGTCTATCCGGGCTTCGAGCTCCACGGCTCGACCCAGATGACGGTCCATGACTCGTCAGGCGCTGCGGTAATGCGCGCGCTCGGCGTCCCGCGCGTCGTGCTGGCGCGCGAGAGTACGCTGGAGGACATCCGCGCCATTCGCGAGGCAGTTCCTGAGCTACAGCTCGAGAGTTTCGTGCACGGAGCGCTGTGCATCTCGTACTCCGGCCAGTGCTACATGTCGGGAATGATCTCCGAGCGGAGCGCCAACCGGGGCTCGTGCGCCCAGTCGTGCCGGAAAGACTATGTGCTCACGGACTCCGCCACGCATGCCGAGCTCGATCGCGGCTACCTGATTTCCGCGCGCGATCTGGCCGCGGTCGATCATCTCGAAGCGCTGGCCGAGCTCGGGATAGTCTGCCTCAAAGTGGAAGGGCGAAAGAAGCGCCCCGAATATGTGGCCACCGTCACGCGCCAGTACCGCGGCGCGCTGGAACGGCTGGCGCGCGGCGAGCAGCCGACGCCATCGGAGGATGAGCGGCGCGACCTGCTCCAGATCTACAGCCGCGGCTTCACGGGCGGGATGTATGGTGGTCGCGTGGGACGCGATTACGTCACCCGCGAGCAGCCTGACAATCGCGGCGTGCTTCTTGGCGTCGTCGTAGGCCGCCAAGGCGGCGAGCTCATCGTCGATGTGGCCACGCCGATCGAAGTTGGAGACGGGCTCGGCTTCGAATCCGACATACGAGGGACGGAGAGCACAGGGTTCGTCGCTCAGTCGGTGCGAACGATCGCGGCCCGCGACGGCATGACTCGTCAGGCAGTCGCCACGCGCACGAATGTGCCGGTAGGGTGGCGCGTCATTCGAACTGCGCACGCCGCGCTCCTCGAGCGCGCCCGCGCCAGCTACGCCGCGGTGGCGGCGACGTCGCGTCCTCGGCGGGCACGACTCGACGTGCGCGCGTTCGGCGGGGCGGGTGCGCCGCTCAAGCTCGTCTTCACCGCGGACGGCGAATCCGTGTCGGTTCGGAGCGAGAAGGAGCTGACGCCGGCGCGGAGTCGGGCGATCGATGTCGCGATGCTCCGCGAGCACCTCGGTAAGCTCGGCGAGACACCTTTCGCGTTAGGCGACGTCGACACCGGTGGTCTCGCGTCCGGTTTGTTCATTCCCGTCAGCGAGATCAATCACCTTCGGCAGCACGCCACCGAGCAGCTGATTCTCTCGCGGGATTGGGCTCGTCAGGCACGTTTGGACCACCGTCGGTCGACGATAGAGGCCGCGGTGCGCGACGTTGGCTCTTCCGTACCTGGCACGAAGCGCGACGAATATGTGCTGGCAGCCGACGTGCACCGCGTCGAGGACGCGCGAGCCGCAGCCGAGGCTGGTGCAACGGAAGTGTCGTTCGATCCGTTCTTACGACACCCGGTTCCGCCGGTCTCACGACTCCGCGCGCTAGCCTCCGAGCTCGAGAGCCGGAACGTCACGCTTCGCCTGCGTACACCGACGATAGTGCGCCCTTCCGAGCGCGGCACATTGGACAAATGGCTTCGACTCGGCTTGCCGGTCGTGTCTGGACACCTGGGACTCGTAGCAGATCTCGCGGCCGCTGGGCGGGACGTCGTCGCCGACTACGCCGTCAACTGCTTCAATCAGCACACCGCGGCTGAATACTTCCGGCTCGGCGCAACGCGCATCGTCCTCTCGGTGGAGCTCACGGCGGACGAAATGGCGCAGCTCGCGGCACCGTGGCGTGGTGAGGGATTCGACATCCTCGTGTACGGTCGGCCGGAAGGGATGACGATCGAGCATTGCGTGCTCTCGGCCGCTTTCGATCGGGAGCCGGCAAGCTGTCGTGATCTCTGTGTCCAAAAGCATCCGATTGTGGAGCTAACGGATCCGTCCGGCTACACGTTTCCGGTGGCTACCGATAGCGCCTGTCGCAACCGTCTGCTTCACTCCCGCCCGATCGACGGATCGGAGTTCGTGCCTCGGCTGTGGCGCGCAGGTTTCCGTTCTTTCCGACTGCTCTTCAATGTTCCTGGCGAGCCGGTGGGAGAGCTGGTTGCACGCTATCGGCGTTTGCTCGATGCGGTGGCCCACGAGCGTTCGGCGCCCGTCGAGCCCATTCGTGAGGTCGTCGGAAGTGCGTTCACGCGAGGCCATTTCGCGCGTGCAGTCTGAGGGTTGGCTGGAGGCTCGACCGATGTCGCGCACTCCCTCACCGCGCCGTACGCTCCGCTGATGCCGACGTCGACGCACGCGCCCACACTCGACGACGCGCGTCGCGCACTTCGCGAGTATTTTGCCTACGCCGATTTTCGAGCGGGGCAGGAAAAAGCGGTGGCGTCGGTGCTGGCTGGGCGAGACACGCTCGTGATCTTGCCGACCGGCGGCGGAAAGTCGCTGTGTTTCCAAGTGCCCGCGCTCATTCTCCCGCAGCTCACCGTCGTCGTTTCGCCACTGATCTCGCTCATGAAGGATCAGGTCGACACGCTCACCGCTCGCGGCCTGCCGGCGACTGCCATCAACTCGGCGCTCGGCGCGTCGGAGGTGGCGAGCCGGCTGGCGCGTGTCGAGCGCGGCGAAATCAAGCTGCTCTACGTGGCGCCCGAGCGGTTCGATCTCGGAACGCTCGCCGATCGCTTGCGCAATCGAGGCGTCTCGCTGCTCGCTGTCGACGAGGCGCACTGTGTGAGCGAGTGGGGACACGATTTCCGGCCGAGCTATCTTCGGCTCTCCAACGTGCGCGAGCGCTTGGGTGCGCCGCCGACGATTGCGCTCACCGCGACGGCCACGCCGGAGGTTCGCGCCGACATCGTTAGGCAGCTGCGTCTCGAGAAGCCGCAGACCGTGATCACCGGTTTTGACCGGCGCAATCTGCACTATCACGTCGTGAGCACCCGCACGGACGCCGACAAGGACGAAGCGCTCGTTCAGACGCTACGGGCAAGTGATGGCCAAGCGGTCGTCTACGCGTCGACGCGGCGCGCCGTGGACCGTATCGCGGGTGTGCTCGAGCGTGCTCGAATCTCCGCGGTGGCGTATCACGCGGGACTCGACGATTCACACCGGCACGAGGTGCAGGACGCATTCATGAACGAGTCGGCGCGCGCCATCGTGGCGACGAATGCGTTCGGCATGGGGATCGACAAGCGAAATGTGCGGCTCGTCATTCACTGCGCCATGCCGGGCTCGCTAGAGGCGTACTATCAGGAGGCAGGGCGCGCCGGCCGCGATGGTGAGCATTCGGATTGCGTACTCCTTCACGCATTCCAGGACCGCTTCACCCACGAGTTTTTCATCCAGAGCGCGAACCCCGATCGAAATACTGTCGAGCGCGTTTACGGCGCGCTCCGGCGCTCGGCCGATCGTACCGGCCTGGTCAGGGCGACCACGGTCGAGCTCGCGGATCTGATCGGCGGCGATACGAAGGAGCGGGACGTCGAGTCATCGATCCGCGTCCTCGCGCATGCCAAGGCAGTGTCGACCGAGCCGAGCACGAGCTCGCGCGTGCACGTCCGGCTGCTCGCGGCGCCAACGCGTATTCGGGAGGAGCTGGCGGGCGAGGTCGCGGAGCTGGAGCTGCTGCGCGCGCTATGGCGAGCGGTAGGCCCTCGACTTCAGGACGGCGCCGTCATCGATCCGGCGGGACTGCCACCTGGATTCGGTGGCAATACAGCCGTGACTGGCCTTCTGGACCGGCTGCAGTCGCGGCAATTCCTCGTATGGGAACGCACGGGTGGAGGATTGCGCCTAACTCGGCCGTCTGCGCCCCCGTCTGCGCTCGACGTCGACTGGGCCGCGCTCGACCGACGACGCCGGGCGGAGATGTCGAAGCTCGAAGCCGTGCAACGCTACGCATACACCAAGGGCTGTCGGCGCGCGTTCGTACTTCGGTACTTCGGTGATCCCGCCGCGCAATCGAAGTGCGATGGTTGCGACAACTGTCTCGGAACGCGCCGCGTCTTCGAGGGAACCCGGAAGCGGGACACGCAGACAGCGGCAGTTCGAGAGAAAGAGAAAAAAGTGGCTCGCGTCAGCGAGCGAGCCAGCGCGCCCAAGGCTCGCGGTGGCCGGCGTGCCGCCTTGCCGGTCGAGCTGCCCGACGAGCTATCTCCCGCGGACGCGCAGCTGCTTGCAGCGCTCAAGTCGTTGCGCGGCCAGCTGGCACGCGACGCACGGCTGCCCGCGTATTGCGTATTTCCCGACCGCACGTTGGTCGAGATGAGCGTCATCCGTCCGCGCTCCATCGCCGCGCTAGGCGAAGTACGCGGCGTCGGGCCCGCCAAGCTCGAGAAATACGGTGAGCGATTCCTCGCCGCCATTCGCAACGGCGACAGCACCGAGGCTGCTTGACGAGCAGCGTCAGGTGCTTGAAGGAACTGATTCGGGGGAGCGGTTCGGTTTCGAGCGACGTTGCGAAAAGCGCTCACTGTAGTAACCGCTACCGTACGCGACCTGCGAGAGGACCATGAGTAAAGACCCTCTCAAGCTCTCTAGATCGACTCCGTGCTCCAACGGATATCGCACCAGGTCGACGTAGAAGCGAAGCGGCTCGAGTCGCACCCGGTCGCCACCCCGGCGAGCCCGGGCCCGATGAAGATGAACCGCGCCCCGACCGTACCCAAAGTGTTGGCGTAAGAAGCCCGCGAGCGACATCAGATGCGAGTGCCTGACGACTACGTCATCGGCGTAGCGCAATTGATGGCCCTCGGCGATCCAGCGCTCGCAGAACTCACGATCTTCCGCCGCCGCACGGGGAAACGACTCGTCGAATCCACCGAGGGCATCGAACTCAGCTTTGGGGCAGGCGAAGTTGCAGGTGGTGAAAAAACGTCCCTCGGCGCCGACCACGTGGTAATAGCGGTAGAGATAGTCGATCAGCTTCTGGCTGGCCGCGGAATACGGATCGGGGAGCGCGTTGACCGTCAGGCCGCCGATGGCCGCGGCTGGCGCCTCGTGGAAATGCCGCGCGAATGCTTGCAGCCAGTTGGGGTCTGGCGCGCAATCATCGTCGGTGAAGGCGAGGTATCGCCCTTTGGCCCGAGCCGCACCGGCGTTCCGCGCGGCTGCGGGGCCGGCATTGCGCTGCTCGACGAGCGTGATGTCGACCGCGCCGCCCCAAACGCGCACGAGATCGTGCACGGGTTCAGGGCTCCCGTCGTCGACGACGATGACCTCGAACTGGTCCCGCGGGGTCTCGAGGTTGGCTATCGCCGCGAGACACGCGCGGAGCTCGTCTCGCCGGTGATAGGTAGGGATGACCACACTGAACATGGGACCAGAACTGTCAGTCGAACCGGTACCAGCATGGTCGAGCGTCATTCGACCATTCGTCCGCGTTGGAATCCTCCGGTGGCTGAAGTTCGCGATTAGCGGTGCAAGCTTGCGGCCATCCGCTGGTTAGGCAAGGTAGGCCGGAGGCCCCCCTATGGCGATGCCGCCAGAGCACGCTGAAGGGCCGATGCAACATATTGTCATAGATCAAAGCGTTCCGTACGCCGCCGGGCGGCGCGCAGGATAGCTTGGTGCTGGCACGCCTCGTTCGTGAGTTCCCATCACTCTCGACAGGAGTACGCCATCCAGCATACGTCGTTTTCGCCAAAAATCGCGGCCTCGTGAACGCGTCCGCAGTACAGGCGTCCGCGTCACTGGACTCATCCCGGGCGAGCCACGGCGTCTTCGGCGAGCTTTGGAGCTACCGCGAGCTCTTGCGCCGTCTTGTGATACGCAACCTCAAGGTGCGCTACCAGCGGTCGGTGCTGGGCTTTGCCTGGGCACTCCTGAATCCGCTGCTCACCATCGCGATCCTGGTGGGGGTGTTCGGCGTCATCATACGCCTGCCCGTCGAGCAATACTGGGCCTTTCTGCTGAGCGGGTACTTCGCCTGGGTCTTCGTCATGCACACACTGGGGACGAGTACCTTCGCGATTTCCGAGCAAGCGTCGATCGTGAAAAGCGTAGCCCTTCCTACCGAGATCCTGGTGCTCAGCGCCGTGACGTCGCGCTTGATCGAGCTCGTTGCCGAGCTGATGCTGGTGGTCCTAGTGCTCGTGGTGGTCCGCCACGGCGGCATCCCTATCAGCCTCGTGCTATTACCCGTCCTGGTGACGATCCTCTTGTTGATGACGGTTGGCCTTGCGCTGCCCGCCGCCTGTCTGGCTGTCTTTTTCCGGGACGTGCAGCATGCGATGCCGGTCGCACTGACGATGCTCGCGTACATATCGCCCGTGTTCTATCCCGTCGATCTCGTGCCGGATCGGCTGCGCATGTTGTACATGCTCAACCCGATCGCGGGAGTGTTGACTCTTTTTCATCGGGTGCTCTACGAGGGCCGATTCCCAAGCGCCTCACACCTATTTGTCGTGTCTCTCGCGGCAATCCTGATCTTCGTCATCGGCTATGCATTCTTCCGTCGGTATCGAGCGCTCCTCGCCGAGATCGTCTGAGCCGCGTCTCGCGCTCGTGCCGGCCATCGTGTGCCGACACGTCGTGAAGCGCTTCTATCACTACGAGCATCGTACTACCACGCTGCAGGAGCTGGTGATGCGCGTGCTCTGGCGGAAGCCGATTCACGTTCGACAGGCTGACTTTCAGCTACGTGGACTCACGCTCGAGGTGGCGCGAGGCGAAGCGATCGCGCTGGTCGGTGCCAATGGGTCGGGCAAGAGTACGGCACTGCGGCTCATGGCGGGGATCTACCCTCCCAGCGAAGGTACGATCGAGCGCCATGGCCGCGTGGTTGCTGTGATCGAGCTCGGCGCGACGTTTCACACCGATCTCACCGGCCGCGAAAACATCGAGCTCTACGGTGCCGCTCTCGGATTCACGCGCGCCGAGATCGGTGCACGCTTCGACTCGATCGTCGGGTTCGCCGACATTGGCGAGTTCATCGATGTGCCGATGAAATACTACTCGTCAGGCATGCGCACGCGGCTCGCCTTTGCGGTATCCGTCTGCGCCGAGCCGGAGATTCTGCTCCTCGACGAGGTGCTGGCGGTGGGCGACGAAAGCTTCCGCGGCCGATGCCTCGAGCACCTGCAAGCGTTCCACGAGGGTGGCGGCACGCTGGTGGTCGTGTCCCACGATCTGGAGAGCGTCCGCGCCTTGTGCACCCGCGCACTCTGGCTCGACCACGGCGAGGTACGAATGAGCGGCGACGTGAGCCCGGTGCTGGATGCGTACGAGCAGTACGCGCACGAGGATTCATGATCGGACCCTCCATGCCGCCCAACTTGACGGCACCGGTGCCGGTGCTCGATATCGAGCTCACGGAGAGCTTCGGGTCGCTCCTTCCGCAGGCCGATCGTGGCGCCTACGTCCTCGTGCGCCTCCACGGGAGGCCGATGGCTCAACTCTGGTGCGGGCCCGGAAGCATGCCGCGCGATCGCGAAGCCTTGTTAGGTGCGGTCATGTCGACCCAGGGAGTTCGCGCCGTCTGGTGGCTCCTGGAGCGCGCGCTCGAACGCCCGGTGGAACGCCTTCCGTTCTCGGCTGAAGAATTGCTTGCACCGGCGGCGCCGGTCCCGGAATCGGCGCCCACTGTCACAGTGGCTGTCGGAACTCGAGAGCGGCCGGAGATGCTCGGTCGCTGCCTCGCGGCATTGGCGAAGAACAATCATCGCCCGCGCGAAATCCTCGTCGTGGAGAACGGCGAGGAAACCGACGTAATAAGGCGCATCGTGCAGGAGCACGACGCCGTATACCTGAGCGAGCCGAGGCGGGGGCTGAACCTCGCGCGGCAGCGAGCCGTGCTGGCGGCGCGCGGCGACGTGATCGCCTTTACTGATGACGATGCGGTCCCTGACGCCGGCTGGGTTGGGGCGATTGCGCGCGCGTTCGCCGGCAATCCGGAGGTCAGCGCGGTCACGGGACTCGTCGTGCCACTCGAACTGGAGACCGCGGCACAGCTCCTCTTCGAGGCCTATGGAGGATTCGGTCGCGGCCTCGATCGCCGGCGAGTGTGGGCCGAGCAGCCGCATCGGCCCGTCGGTCACCGCATTGGGAATGCGGGAAGCTATGGCACCGGTGCGAGCATGGCGTTCCGCCGCGAGGCGCTGGCGTGGGCAGGCGCGTTCGATCCGGCGCTCGATGTAGGAACCGCCGCGGGCTGCGGCGGCGAGCTCGAAATGTTCTTTCGCGTCCTGAAGTTGGGTGGGACGCTGACCTACGAGCCGAGTGTGGTCGTCCGCCACGAGCATCGAAGGGATCTCAACGCGCTCGAGCAGCAGATTACGAGCTGGGGCCGCGGGTTCGCTGCCTATGCCGAAGCAGCCTCCAGACGGTTCCCCGAAGAGCGCGCGTCGTTCGCTCTGCTCACCATGTGGCTCGCCGCGTCGTGGCATCTGCGACGGATCGCCCTTCGAAAAGACGGAGAGCAATTTCCGCGGCGCTTGGTCCTGCGCGAGCTGCGCGGCCTGACGGAAGGCCGCGGCGAGTACGTGACGCACGGCAACGCCGTGCCCGTCCCGTACCGAGCGCCGCGTCCGCGGCCGACAGCGAGCGTCGTCGAGCGCGAGGTCGACCTCTCGCATCCGCTGCAACCGCTTACCGATGTCGATCGCGCGTCGACGGTACGCCTACAGGTGCGGGCGCGCGGACGCCACGTTGGCACCGTACTCGTTAGGCACGCTGGCGCGCCAGTCGGCGTGTCCAGAATGCGGGAGGCGATCGCCGCCGAGCTGTCTCCTCGACTTCTCTCGCGCGCGAGCGGCGCCATCGAGGCGTGGCAGCGGGAGCTGGTCATGGCGCTACGAGCCCCGCGTGCGGTGAGTAGTACTCCTCGGGCCTCGGGTTCCGGATCGGCGGAAGCCGTGACGTGACAGCCGACGCGAACGACATTTCGGTGATCGTCTGCACGCGCGAACGCCCTGTCGACCTCGCGCGCTGTCTCGAGGCGCTGCGGCGCCAGGTCAGGGCACCCCTCGAAGTGATCGTCATCGACAACGCGCCAATGAGCGACCGCACGCGCTCGATGGCCGAGCGCTACAACGTGCGATACGTCGTGGAACCGCGCGCCGGTCTCGATCGCGCGCGCAACGCCGGGCTCCGAGCGGCGCGCGGCCAGATCCTCGCGTTCACCGACGACGATGCCATTCCGGCCGACGACTGGACGACGATCATCGCCGAGTCGTTAGGCAGCGGAGACGTCGCTGCCATGACCGGCGCCATTTTGCCGTCCGAGCTGGAGACCTCCGCGCAAAGGCTCTTCGAGCGGTATCTGGAGCGGATGACGCGGCGCCGCCCGCGAACCGAGCGGCGTGTTTACGAGGAGCCCTTCTCGCCCGCGGCCTCGGGGCAGGTGGGCGCCGGCGCCAACATGGCTTTTCGGCGTGACGCGCTCGAGCGAGTCGGAATGTTCGACGAAGCGTTCGACGGGGGCACGGCCACGCGCAGCGGCGGTGATACCGAGATGTTCGGCCGGCTTCTGGCCGCTGGGTATCGTCTGACATACGAGCCGAGCGCGGTCGTCAGGCATCGGCATCGTCGCTCGTACCGGGAGCTTCGAGCGCAGCTCTTCGGCTACGGCGTGGGCGTGTATGCGTACTGGACTCATCGCATCGTGCACGCGCGAGACGCGGACGCGATGCGCTTCGCCGGCGGCACGCTCTGGTGGCATCTCGCCCATCGGCTTCCACGCGCCCTCCTCGGCAAAGATGACGAGCTACCTGCGGGATTGGTGTTGGCGGAAGTGGCGGGCTCGCTCTATGGGCCGTTCGCGTACATGCGGGCAAGACGTGCGGCCGGCCCGCCGCCGTCGGCGCCTACACGCCCGAGCCCCGCATGAGCGCGCCGAGCGCAGGACATACTCCCGAGCACGCTCTGACGGTCGTGATCCCCACGCACGATCGCCCGCGAGAGCTCGAGACCACCCTTCGAGCTCTGCTGGCGCAGGAGGCTGATCCGGAGCTCACCGAGATCATCGTGGTGAGCGATGGGCCGAGCCCTACTACACGCGCAGTAATAGAAGGCGTTGCCCCGGCGTCTCGCGTAGCAGTTCGCTACTTCGAGCAGCCGAAGGCAGGGCAGGGCGCAGCGCGCAACGTGGGGATTCATCAGGCGCGCGGCAAGATCGTGTTGATGCTCGACGACGACATTACCGCCGGTCCCGGACTTCTTGCCGCGCATCTCGCCGCGCACGACGGCCGCGACGACGTCATCGCGGTCGGCGCGCTCCCGGTCGCGCCGCGGGATCGCGAACCGGCACATCACCGGATCGTGCGCGAATGGTGGGAATCGGAGCAGCAGCGGATGGCTGCATCGTCGTACGCAGGTGGCTTCCGCGACTTCGTTACCGGCAATATCTCCGTCAAGCGCCAGAACCTGCTCCGAGTCGGCGGCTTTGACGCTGCATTCACCGGCTACGGACGCGAAGACTACGAGCTCGGCTATCGTCTCTCGCGTTGCGGCTTGCGATTCGTGTATGTGCCATCGGCCGTCGGCACCCATCGCTACCAGAAGGAGCCGCTGGAGTGGCTTCGCCAGTTCTACTCGATCGGCAAGGCCGACGTGCTTTTCGCTCGCAAGCACCCGGAAGCGGTCATGCGGATCATGCGATTGTCTTCAGTTCCGCGGATGTCCTGGGATGCCCGAGGCGTCGCGTGGGGCGAGCGATTGGTTCTGTTGTTAGGCAGGCACGGCGGACGGACGTGGGCAGGGGCTGCCGCGCGGGTGCAGGGCGCGCACTACTGGAACGGCGTTCGGGATGCGGCGAGCACGGCTGAGCTCACCTGGCTCGAGAGCGTACACAAGCGGATTCGGCAGCCCGATGAGCCGCTTCGACTCGCTCCGGCATCTCCTTCGCCCGAGCCAATGGTGCCGTTCCCGGACAACGTGCGTGCTCTTGCCTCGGCGAGTATGGCGAGCCGCGATTCAGCGGTCAGTGTCGTCATTCCCGTTTACAATCAGTCGTACTTTCTGGGCGACGCGATCGCCAGTGTCAGATCCCAGTCGCATCCGGCACTCGAGATTCTGGTCGTCGACGACGGCTCCAGCGACGACAGCGGCCGCGTCGCCGAGCGAGCTGGCGCGCGGTGGATCCGTCAAGCGAATCGTGGCCTCGCAGCCGCACGAAATACAGGCTTGCTCGCTGCCCGCGGCGAGTTCGTCGTCTTTCTCGATGCCGACGATCGTCTACTGCCAAACGCCCTGGAGCGCGGATTGGAATGTGCGGCCGGGGCCACCGTCCCACCCGCGTTCGTAGCGGGCGGTTATCACATCATCGACGGCGAGGGCACCTTCGTCCGTCCATCGGGGAAGCCAGTCGTTCAGCAAGATCATTACTTGAAGCTCCTCGAAAGCAACTTCATCGCCATGCACGCCGCGGTCATGTATCACCGCGAAACGCTGTCGGCCGTTGGTGGATTCGACGAAACGCTGCCAGCATGCGAGGACTACGACGTCTACCTTCGTGTTGCGCGCTGGCTTCCGATTCGATGCCACGACGCGATTGTCGCCGAGTATCGCTTGCATGCAGACAACATGTCGCACGACAACGCGCTGATGCTCGAGAGCGTGCTTCGCGTGCTCGACCGGCACCGACCAGTCCCGGGAAGCGACGCTCGTTTCGATCAAGCGTACGCGAGCGGTGTTACGCTTTACCAGAACTACTACGGTGAGCCGCTCCTTCTCGATCTCTCGAAGCACATGCGAGATCCGCGGCAATGGCGTACCGCGCTCCGTGACGCCACGGTGCTGGCCCGGCGTTACCCTTCCGGACTAATACGGCACGCTCGGGGCCGGTTGCCTTTCGCGCGGCGTCCATCGCTCGCCGGCAGGGAGCACGCGTGATCCTGGAGTCGGTAGGCGCGATCGCCGGCCGGGCAGCGCTTGCGCTTCGCGGCCGTCCCGCGAAGGCGCTCATTCTCCTCTATCACCGGCTCGGACACGCATCGGTGGACCCGTGGTCGTTAGGCGTCTCGCCCGAGCGATTCGCGCAGCAGATGAGAGTGGTCGCCAAGCGATTTCGGCCCATGTCGCTCGTCGAGCTGCATGACAAGATCCAACGGCGAGTGCTGCCTTCGCGCGCCATCGCGGTCACGTTCGACGATGGCTATGCCGCGCACCTGGATGAGATGACCAGCGTGGCCACTCGCTTCGGCGTACCCTTGACCTCGTACGTCTGTACGGGTCCGATGGTGGATTCGCGCGAGTTCTGGTGGGATGAGCTGGCGCGAGTTCTTCTGGAGTCGCCGACTCTTCCGAAAACACTTCGCTTGCCGCTGGATGGCACCGAGATGGTCCGCGAGCTCGGGGAAGACGCCGAGTGCAACTCGGAACGCGTGACACAGCACATCAGCTGGCGCGTCTGGGATCCGCCTCCGAGTGCGCGCGCGACCCTCTACAAGGAGCTCTACGACCTGCTGTTTTCATTGGACGCCACGACGCGAGCGAGCACGCTCGACGCCCTCATGGAGTGGAGTGGCCTACCAAGAGAGCCGCGCGCGTCCCACCGCGTCATCTCGGCGGCTGAGCTGCGAGAGCTAGCGGGTACGCCGGGCGTCGACATCGGGGCGCATACGGTGTCGCATTCGCCACTCGTCACGCTATCCCGTAGAGAGCAACAACAGGAGATCGTCGAATCGAAGTGCGCAATCGAGACCATCACGAATCGACCCGTGACCACCTTCGCATATCCGTTCGGGCGCCGCGCAGACTACGACGATTCGACGATCGAGCTCCTGCGAAGCGAAGGATTCACCTCTGCGTGCGCCAACATCCCGGCGCCGGCTCAGGAGGGCGCTCCGGCGTACGAGCTCCCCCGTGTTCAGATCCAGGATTGGAGCCCGGAACACTTCGCGCAGCGCTTGAGCAAGTGGCTCCTGGCGTGACGTAGCAGCTACGCCGCCAAGTTGCCCGTTCGCGCGTCAGCCGAGATATTTCCAGACATGGACGACTCTCTCTACTTCACCGAGCAGCATCTCGCTCTCCGCGAGATGGTCCGCGAGTTCGCTCAGCGCGAGGTCGCGCCGATCGCCGCGCACTTCGACGCTACCCAGGAGTTTCCCTGGGCGACGGTGAAGAAGATGGGAGAGCTCGGCCTCCTCGGCGTCCCATGGCCGGAGTCGCTCGGCGGCGCCGGCTTCGATTACCTCGCGTACATCTCGACGATCCACGAGATGGCCAAGGTCGATGCATCGCATGCGATCACGATCTCCGCTCACACCACGTTAGGCACGTCGCCGATCGTCAACTTCGGAAACGAGGATCAACGCAGCCGCTATGTGCCGCCACTGGCTACCGGACGGGTGCTGGGTGGCTTCGGGCTCACTGAAGAATCCGCGGGAAGCGATGCGGGTGGAACGCGGAGCACAGCCGTAAGGAAAAATGGTTATTACGTGCTGAATGGCTCGAAGCGGTTCATCACCCATGCCGGCGTCGGCGAGATCTTCGTCGTCACCGCGGTGACCGACCCTTCGAAGGGAAAGCACGGCATCAGCGCGTTCATCCTCACCAAGGAAACGACCGACCTGGCGAAGACACGCGAGATCGGCATGGGGCACGACTCATCGCTGCCGGCGATGAAGGGTTTCCGCGCCGGCAAGAAGGAGGACAAGCTCGGTTGGCGTGCGTCCGACACGCGGGAGCTGATCTTCGAGGACGTAGAGGTGCCGGCCGAGAATCTTCTCGGCGAAGAGGGGATGGGCTTCGTCAACTTCATGAAGACTCTCGACTCCGGTCGCATCGGCATTGCCGCGCTCTCGCTCGGATTGGCTGAAGGCGCGTTTGAGAAGGCGCTCGAGTATGCCACGCAGCGCCGACAATTCGGGCAGGCGATCGCTGCGTTCCAGGGGATTCAGTTTCAGCTCTCCGACATGGCGACCGAGATCGAAGCGGGGAAGCACCTCGTCTACCACGCCGCATGGTTGGCGCAGCACCGCAAGCCGTTCGTCAAGGAAGCGGCCATCGCCAAGTTATTCTGCTCGGAGCTGGCGATGCGGGCGACGATCAAGGCTGTTCAAATCCACGGCGGCTACGGCTACACCAAGGAGTATCCGGTCGAGCGCATGATGCGCGATGCCAAGATCTGCGAGATCGGCGAAGGCACCTCGGAGATTCAGCGCATCGTCATTGCTCGCGAGCTCCTGCGCGGCGTCGGAGACTGAGCTTCGGACTGTTGCGCCGTTCGTCCGGGCGCGCGTATCTTGCACTCAAAGCGAAACATCGACGCCGTGTTCGGCGTCGTTAGGGAGTGCGCGCCACCGTGCGTGGTGCGACGACAACCGATTTTCTGACGTGCGGTATGCCTGGCGACTCGAGGCCTGCCGTGCGCGTACGATGCGAGCGGTGTGGCACCCTCGAGGCCGCCACCCGCGCGCGCACCAAGCCACATGTCGGCGACTGATCGCTCGAATCCCTGTCATCACCCCGAGCTCCTGATCGTGCTCTTCCTCGCGGAATGGGCGCGGCTCTGGCATTTCTCCGGGGCGGGGCACTCGTGCACGATCACGCTGAGCGGCCGCGGCGAACCGCGGCTCGTTCGGGCGTCGAAGCCATCGCGCTTCCACCGCCGTCGGCGCTTGCTTCTGCGCGACACCATTCTACCCCTGCGTGCCTCTTCCTCGACCGCCGAGTCGCCGCTCGCCGGAAGGGGCGCGTCCGTACATGAAGCGAGAAATTCTGATAAACGCGAATCCACGAGAGACTCGCGTAGCGATTCTGGAGGATGATCAGCTCGTCGAGCTGATGGTGGATCGCCCCGAGACGCGACGGATGGTCGGGGACATCTACCTGGGGAAAGTCGAGGCGGTCCTTCCCGGCATCCAAGCCGCCTTCGTCGACATCGGCACCGAGAAGAGCGCGTTCCTCCATGCGTCCGACCTCGTCTACGACGAGGATGAGGACGAGGACGCCAATGGCGCCGATGATGAGGACGAGAAAGAAGACGACGATCGAGGCGGCGCGGGAAAAGCAGGGCGCGTCAAGGCGCCGGCGATCCAGGATGTCCTCAAGCGCGGGCAGGAGATCCTAGTCCAGGTCTCCAAAGAGCCGATCTCGACGAAAGGGCCGCGCGTCACGGCGCAGATCTCTCTCGCCGGACGATTCCTCGTCTACATGCCCTTCGCCTCGCGGGTCGGCGTCAGCCGCAAGATCGGCGAGCGCGCCGAACGTCAACGGCTGCGCGAGCAGGTGCAGGCGGTGCTCCCGAAGGATTCGGGCGGCGTGATCGTGCGCACGGTCGGTGAGGACGTCACGCAGGACACGTTCAAGCGTGAGCTGACCACGCTCATGAACCAGTGGCGGCGAATCAATCGGAAGACGCACTTCCTTCGCCCGCCATCGCTGGCTCACCGCGAACAAGGGCTGACGCGAGGCATCATCCGCGATCTCTTCAGCACGAAGGTCGACTCGTTGACGGTCGACTCCAAGCAGGTGCACGGTGAGATACTGGAGTATCTCAAGGGGATCGCGCCGGAGCTGACCGAGCGCGTGCACCTCTACGACGATCAGGTGCCGCTGTTCGACAAGGCTGGGATCGAGCAGGAGATCCGTGACCTCTTCAAGCGCCGGTGTGATCTCCCGTCCGGTGGATACCTGATCATCGAGCAGACCGAAGCGCTTGTCTCCATCGACGTGAACTCCGGGCGCTACACCGGAAAGAAGGATCCCGAAAAGACGATCTTGAAGACGAACACGGAGGCAGCCCGCGAGGTGGCGCGTCAGCTCCGGCTTCGCGACATCGGCGGCATCATCGTCTGCGACTTCATCGACATGGAGACGAAGCAGAATCGCGACAAGGTTCTGCAGGAGCTTCGCACACATCTGGCCCGCGACCGCGCCCGCACGAAGGCGTTCGCGATCAGCGAGCTCGGCCTGGTGGAGATGACGCGTCAGCGGGTGAGGCCGAGCCACTTGCACAACATGACGGAGCCGTGCCCGACGTGCGCCGGCACCGGCCGCGTCTTCACCCCCGAGAGCACCATTCGTCGGGTGGAGCGTGCGATCAAGCGGATGGCGGTGGAAGGGAGGAAGGACAATCTGATCGTGAAGCTGCACCCTGAGGTTGCGCTCTACGTGCTCGAGAACGAGAAGGATTTATTGCGCAAGCTCGAGAAGGCAGCGGCTATCGGACTGGAAATGCGTGATGATCCGCTACTTAAGCCGGATGAGTTCAAGTTGGTTGTGAAGGGGGCGGAGAGGGATGTTACGGGACAGTATGCGGTAGCGTGATTGGAATCGGATTCTACTGATACTGCGCCATCCGCCATCGGCCATTAGCCATCCGGGTCTCGCATGGAGATCCGGATATGGCCGTCCATGGATTTCGCGGGCTCCGAGTGTGGCAGCAGGGCATGCGCGTGTCTATCGCCGCAATCGTACTGTGTCGGCGAATGCGTGGGGCGGAAGGAGCGGTACTCGCGAGTCAAATCAGGCGGGCATGCGTATCGATTCCTTCCAATATCGCCGAAGGCTACGGTCGAGACTCTCGCGGCGACTATCTTCGCTTTCTCTCCATCGCGAACGGCTCACTTCGTGAGTTAGAGACACTCGTCGAGCTGGGAGTTGGGATCGGCGCCGTCGGAGGTGAGCTCGCCGCAGGTGTGCTCGCCGACTGTGATAACCTTGGCCGCATGATGTCCGGTATGATTCGAAGGTTGTCTGCCACTGAAAGGACTTCGCGATGGCGCAAGCCGGATGGCGGATGGCGGATGGCTGATGGCGCAGTTGACTCAGCCGCTCCCCTCGACTAAGTTCTTTAGGCTATACCAGTTACCGCGTCCCAGGACCTTAGCAATGCCTTACGCAATCATTCGCACGGGCGGCTTTCAATACCGCGCCGAGCCCGGAAAAACGATCCGTATCCCCTCGCTCGAAGCCCAGGTCGGCGACACCGTCACCTTCGAGGAGATTCTGCTCGGCTCCGACGGCACCAACGTGCACGCGGGCGCGCCGCTGGTCTCGGGCGCGAAGGTCACCGGCGAAGTCGTGCGCCACGGGAAGGACAAGAAGATCGTCGTCTTCAAGTTCAAGCGCCGGAAGAACTACGCGCGGAAACAGGGGCACCGGCAGGGCTTCACCGAAGTAAAGATCAACGACATTTCCCTCGGCTGAGAGAAGTATATGGCTCACAAGAAAGGCGTCGGCTCGAGCCGAAATGGCCGCGACAGCAACCCGCAATATCGCGGCGTCAAGAAGTTCGGCGGTGAGAGCGTGCGTGCCGGCAGCATCATCATTCGGCAGTGCGGCACCAAGTATCACCCTGGACGCAACGTCGGCCTCGGCTCCGACTACACGATCTACTCGCTCATCGACGGCGTCGTGAAGTTCGAGCACAAGAACCGCGCTCGCTTCAAGGTGAGCGTCTATCCCGCGCGGGAGCGCTCGACGCCAGCCGCGTGAGCGCTGGCTCGAAAATCGCGCCGCACGCCCCCGCCCAGGCGGGGGCGTCGTTTTTTAGTCACCGTTCTCATCGAAACACTGCGTCACGGGACACGTAGGGAGCACTGACGGACGAAGTCCATCAACGAGGGCGACATGGGACTCTGGGACAAAGTGAAGCAGGAGCTCGATCGCGCCGGTGAAGCGACCAATGCGATGATCGATGAAGGGAAGATTCGACACGAGGCCTTTCGCGCACGGCAGCTCGCTGACAAGGCGGCGCAGGCGCTGGGCTACGCCATCTATCGCGCGCGGCAGGAAGGGAAGGACGTCGATATCGACACGTACGCGCGGCTGAGCAGCACGCTCGCCGGGCACGAAGCGGACGTCACACGTCTCGAGGCGAAGCTCGACGAGCTGGTGGCGAAGAGGAAGGGAAGCGATCGTCCATCGCAGGCCTCACGCGCCGACAGCCCCCCGAGTACGAGCTCACCAGGCAGCGCCTCCGCGAGCGGCAGCTCCACGAGCGGCACAGCCTCTTCCACCGAGAGTACCGCGGGACCGAGCGCGACCCCGTAGGTCAGAGGCCGCCGAACGAGAGTCGAAGACCGAGCTGCACCGCGCCGTCGCTCGCCGGCGAGACGACGGGCGACAGCGCGGCGCCCTGTGCCTGACGAGTCGAAGGCGCGCGAGGCGCGAGACGAGCGCGCGACCGTCGCGCGTAGAAGTACGCCTCGATCGCGCCGGCCAGGGTGACGCCGGCGGCCGTCGCCAGACCCACCGTGTAGTGCGGGCGGACGCGCTCCGTCACCTCGAATTCCCGCAGGTTTCCGAAAGGATCGACGAACGTTTCGATGTGCGTCTCGTTTTTCTCGCGCAGTGCGAGATAGGTGGCGCCACCGACGCCGGCGGCGACGAGCACGCCGAGTAGCGGGCGCCGAGTGTAGAACTGTCCGACACCCGGGATCATGCCCGCGACCAGTGCCGTCGACGGACTGAGCGCGGTCTCGCGCAGCCGCGCGATCTCGCGCGCAACCGCAACACGATCGGGCGCATCGGGCGACAGCTCGAGGTAATGCTCGAAGTCTCGCACGGCGCGGTCAGCCCGTCTGAGCGCGACGTTGGCGAGCGCGCGGTTGTACCACGCCGGCTCCCAATCAGGGGCGCTGGTGATGACGCCATCGAATGCTGCAATCGCGTCGTGATAGCGACGCTTCTCCAAGTGCTCGATGCCGGCTCGGAATTGCGATGACGCAGGTTCGGGCAGCGTGCGCGCGCCGGCCAGCCGGCCGAGTCGTTCCCGCACGTCGCCGGCATCGGGACCGCTGGGAGCCAGCGATAGCGCACGGCAGTACTCGCGCAGGGCCATCGCTGCGTCGCCTAACGACTCGTGCGACCGTCCCAGATAATATGCGATGGCTGCGTCGGTCGGATCGGACTCCGCTGCCTGACGAAAGAGATCGCGCGCCGCACGGTCATCACCGGTGATCGCCGCTTGCTGGCCGAGCGTGGTGAGCTCTCTCGCCTTCGCGCGCGCGCTCGGCGAGGGCGCCGCCGGTTTGGCGGTAGCGGGACAGCGCGCCGATCCACCGTCGACACCACGCTTCGGCGTGCCTAATTGCGCTTCGGCGGACGCAGCCCCGAGTGTCAGAGCGAGAAACGCAAGGGCCTGACGAGTACAGCTCACTCGACCTTCACATCCGCCTTGGCAGACTTGCCTCCGGCGGAGACGATGATGTCCGCATCACCGCGTAAGAGCGCCAGCGCCAAGCCGGTTTGGGAAACGACTACTCGAAGCGCGTTGCTCGACGACCAGGCGAAGGTGACGTTCGAGATCTCGACGTCGTTCTTGTCGAACGCCCTTGCCACGAACTGCTTGGTCTGGCCGATGCGCGCGTTCCAATCTTTCGGGCTGATCGTCACCCGATCGATCACCGGTGTCGGCGGCGGCGTGGCAATGACAGTCACCAATGACGTCGCGGTCTGGCCTTCGATGTCCGCGGTGATCACCGCCGCGCCGCCTGCGCTGGCCGTCACCAGACCGGTGGACGATACCGTCGCCACGGACGTGGCATTCGATGACCAATTCACGGTGCGGCCGAACAGCTCGTTCCCCGAGGCGTCGCGCGGCGTCGCCGTGAGCTGCGTTTGCTGCCCAGGGCTGAGTGTGGACGTCGCCGGAGCGACCGTCACGCTCGCTACGGGGAGGAGCCGCACGTCCACGGTCGCGCTGCCGGTTTTCCCCTCACTCGTGGCGCCGATCGTCGCCGTGCCCAGCCCCGTTCCTCGCACCAGCCCCTGCGGGTCGACGGTAGCGACACTCTCGTTGCTCGAGCTCCAGAGCACCGTCCGGTTCGACAACAGATTCCCGTCGGAATCGAACGTGGCGGCAGAGAGCTGCACCGTATTGCCGATCGAAGTCTGCGCCGTCGCAGGCAACACGGTTACGGTAGCAACCGGTCGCTGCGTGACGTTGATGACCGCGATCGCACTTTGTCCTTCCGAGCTCACGGCAATTTGCGCGGTGCCGAGCGTCCGCGCGGTGACTACGCCGTCATCGGTCACCGTCGCCACGTTATCGTCATTCGAGGCGAAGAAAATTCGGCGACCGGTAAGCACGTTCCCGTCGGCGTCGAGCGTCGTCACTTGCAGCGGCAGCGTCGCGCCGAGAGCCAAGCTGGTAGACGACGGAATGACAGTCACCGAGGCGACGCGCCCGGCGTCGGGACCAACGCTCTCACCGCCGCACGAAAGCGAGGCGCTGACCAGGCCGATGAGGGCCAAGCGTCCGGCGAAAGAAACCCAACTCATCGTACGACTCCCCGCGAAGCGATCAACGGCAATCACCCACTCGGCTTGTCGACGTAGACCGGGCGGGCGCGATGCGCGCGCGTACGGTCGCCGAGCTGACCCTCGACGTTGTACCCCCAGCAGAAGCTCTCGCCGCTGCTGGTAAGCGCGCAGGTGTGTGCACCCGTCGCGTCGAGCGTGGAAAAGCCGTGCCCGCCCGCGACGCGGGTCGGTGCCGGGCTCATCGACGTATTACCGTCGCCCAGCTGACCATAGCTGTTGCGCCCCCAGCAGTAGGCCTGCCCGCTGCTGGTGAGCGCGCACGTGTGTACGCTTCCAGCCGTTATCGACTGGAAGGCAAGCTGCGTCGAGACGCGCGTCGGGACGAACCGATCGTCCGTGGTGCCATCTCCGAGCTGTCCGCCGCTGTTGCGGCCCCAACAGTACGCCTCACCTCCACTGACGAGCGCGCAGCTGTGTGTGCCGCCCGTAGCGACCGCCTCGAACGGACCGTTGGCCATGACCGCCGTCGGCGCGTAGTGATTCGTCGTCGAGCCATCGCCGAGCTGGCCGGCGGCGTTCTGTCCCCAGCAGAGCAGCTTGCGATCGTCGGTGATTGCGCAGGCATGATTCCATCCGACGTCGAGCGCCACGAACCGTCCTGGTGCGAGCACGCGAACCGGGCGCGCCGAGCTGCTGGTCGACCCGTTACCCAACTGGCCGACGGCGTTGGTACCCCAGCAGTAGACCTCGCCACCGGTCGTGAGCGCGCAGGTGTGCGCCATCCCCGAACGGATCACGCGGTACGATCGCCCTCCGCTGACCGCAACGGGCGTGGGACGCGGCGTTGTGCTGCCGTCGCCGAGCTGGCCTTTGTCGTTGGCGCCCCAGCAATAAGCGTCGCCGCTCGTCGCCAGGCCGCACGAATGCGCCACACCGGCCGACACGCTGCGAAAACGCACGTCGGTCGCCACGCGTGTTGGATCTGCCTGACGAGTGGTGGCGCCCGATCCGAGCTGGCCGCGGTCATTACTGCCCCAACAGAAGAGCTCGCCGTTAGCGGCGACGGCGCAGCTGTGCATCCCGCCGGCGGCCACAGTCCGAGCGACCGGTGAGGGCGGCGGCGTAGCGCTCGATCGCAATGGCGGCGGGGACACTGAAGGTGTGGGCGCCGTCGAAGCAGGCGGAGTGCTTGCCCCCGGCAATTCGGCGGGAGGGGTCACGATCGCCGGGACGTCGCGGTCGCTGAATGCACCGGCCAACGACTCCGGTGTTGCCACCTGCTCACTCGACACTGACCCGGCTGCCTGACTAGTGTCGGCCGTAGCTTCCGCGCTGGCGGTCGCCGAGTCGCCGGATGTGGTGATGTCGATGGAGTCCGACGTGCCGAGCGGCGTCGCACTGGCTTCGGGCGCGACACCGCTGCCGACCGCGCCATCTCGTTCGTTCTCGACCAGCGGCTGACCGTTCTCGATCAGCGGCTTATCGTTCGCGGCCAGCGACGGCAGCGTGCCGGTCTCCCGCATCGCGAGCGCCACGATCAGCGCGATCGCCGCCGCAACCGGCAGCAGCGTCGACGCGCGCAGGCGGCGCGGCCGGACGAGCGCCAGATCCTCCGCGCTCAGCTCGACGGACTCGTTAGGCTCGACGGGCGGCGTCAGCACCGGTCGCGCGAACACCGCGGTTACGCCGGCGCCTTGAGCCGCCACGTCCTTTGCCTGACGAGCCCGAACGCGCTCGGCGACGAGTGCTCCCCGATCGGTGGGGAGGGCTCCGTCTCGGTGATCGAGCTGGGCCAACATGTCTTGGACCGAGCTCCAGCGCGCGTTCCGATCCTTGATGAGCGCGCCTTCGATCGCCAGCTCGAGATTCGACGGAACTTCGCGGTTCAGCGATGCGACCGGCGGCAGCTCCTCGTTGATCTGTTTGTAGATCACGCTGTACAGACTCTCGCCCGCCCACGGCCGCATTCCCGACAGCATCTCCCATCCGACGAGGCCTAACGAGAACAGATCGCTCTGCCCATCGACGTGACGTCCGTCGATCTGCTCCGGCGACATGTAGGCCGGTGTTCCGATCGACATACCCGTCTTCGTCACCACCGTCTCACTGTCGATCGCCCGAGCGATGCCGAAGTCCGAGAGAAGCGCGCGGCCGTCTTCCTGGTGAATGAAGATGTTCTCCGGCTTCACATCGCGATGCACGATCCCCGCGGCGTGCGCAGCCGTGAGGGCATTGCCGACATCACGCAGAATCTGCTCGACTTCGTTGTTGGCGAGCGCGCCGCGGCGGCGAACCAGATCGCGCAGCGTTTCACCGGGCACGTACGGCATCACTAACGCGAGGCTGCCATCTTCCAGCTCGCGAGTGGCGATGATCGAGACGATGTTGGGATGCTCGAGATGTCCGGTCGTGCGCGCCTCGCGCGCAAAGCGCGCCAGCGATTCTTCATCGTCGCTGGTGCGCGCCTGAATCACCTTGACGGCCAGGTTCGCACCTGTGCGGCGATCGCGCGCCAGATACACATCCGCCATGCCGCCACGACCGAGCTCACCGACGAGCTCGTAATCGGCGTTCAGCGCGGCCCAGCGTTGGCGCGGGAGGGAGTCGGCGCGGAGCGCGCCAGACCGACCCATCAGCTACCGCTCCCGATACCGGAAGATCACCTCGCCCATCTCGATTCGGTCGCCCTCGCCGAGATATCGGGCGGTCTGTGGAGGCAACTCTTCCCCGTTGATGACGACGGGATTGGTTGCCGAGAGATTCGTGATCTTCCAACGGTCGCCTTCGAGCTGCATCCGCGCATGATTGCGACTGACGGTCGGCGCGACGAGCTGCACGTGACGGTGCGCGGGACCGCGCGCGCGGCCGAAGGTCACCTCCGGCGGCTCACCCCATGCGCGCATGAAGCGAATGTCGCGCCCTTCACCCTCGCCCTCTACGACCTCGAGCCGGCCGGGCAAGAGCTCGAGGGGACCATCAGTGTGACGCTTGAAGACGACCGTCTTCTCGTCAGGCATGTTCTGCCGAGCAGCCGCGCGATCGATCGCGCGATCGCTCGACGTCGCGGGCGCGATGTGCATCGCGGCCGCCGCGGCGCCGCGCTGCGGCGTGATGATGGGCGTGGAGCGAGGCGTCGACATCGGCGCGGGCTCGATGACCGTGTCGCGCCGGAACGAGGCCGCTGGCGACGGCGCTGACGCCGGCGTCTGTCTCAGCGATTCTGCGACTGGCCGCGCCGGCGGGCGTGCCGACGCGCGGCCGTTCGACGACCCGAAGCCGCTGCTCGCGTGCGACTCCGGCTGCGGCTGAATCTTGAAGAAGACAGGCAGCGGCAGGTCGGCTTCGAGCTGACTTCGACGGCGAGCGCGTAGCTTGCCGATGAGCAGCAGAGCCAACACGAAGAGTGCGGCGGCGCCGAGGAGGATCGAGTAGAACCCGAAATCCATCGTGTCAGTCAAGAGAGGTCGAAGTGTTGCCGCAAAGGCGCTCTACGGCGCGTTGCCCAAAGGAACGCAGTCAATAGTGCAAACAGCATTCCCGAAAGGCGTTAGGCGAGTCCCTCAGAGCCGTTCGGGGCCCGCTCCCGTCACCTTCTACCTCAGACTCTGTCCGGCCGTTCCGTGGTTGCCCACTTGGGGCGCTTCTCGCCGCGTTAACGGGTAAACAACAGGGCGGAAAAGCCTTCGCTTCCCGCCCCATCGATTGTGACGGATCGCACTTCGTTACGGGCTATTGTAGGTCGGCGGCAGCCGCTTGTAGCGCTCGGTCAGCAGTTCCTCACGCGTAGGAGCGGTGATCTCTCTCCCGCGGACGAAGACGCGCTCGGGCGTGGTCGACAGCTCGAACGGATCGCCGCTCCACACGACTACGTTCCCTTCGCGTCCGGCGGCGAGGCTTCCGACACGATCGGCGACGCCCAGAACCTCGGCCGGCACGATGGTCACGGCGCGGAACGCATCATCCCATGACATTCCGTACGCCACCGCATTTCCCGCTTCCTGCCTGACGTTGCGCACGTTGAACGATTCGGGGTCGCCCGGCCCATTGCCGATCAGCAGCACGGTGACGCCGGCGCGACGAAGCAGCGCGGCGTTCTCCTGACGTGTGCCGAGCGTCGAAAAATCTCCAGGCAAATTGTTCATCGCACCCGCCATCACCGGCACCTTCGCCGCCGCGAGCTTCTCGGCGATCATCCATCCTTCGGCGCCGCCGGAGATGATCGGCCGGAGTCCATATTGCTTGGAGAGCTCCAGCACGGCTTCGATGTCACTCGCTTTGTCGGCGGCGACGATGAAGGGAAGGCGTCCCTGCACGACGGGGATCATCGCCTCGAGGTCGAGACGGCTCGCCGCGAAGGGCCGCGTCTCCGCTCGCTCGAAGTCGGCGCGGCGGCGCGAGTATGTGCGGGTGTCCTCGAGGAGCTCGCGCAGCTTGACGATGAGCTCGCCGCGTGCGTTCGTGTTCGCCGCCGCCGCGCGGCCGACCTGGCCGACCATCGCCACCGGCTGCCTAACGAGCATGTCGGACACACTGCCGTCGACAAGATCGATCACGGCTGCCTGACCGGCGATGAGGCCGCCCGTCGGAATGATTCCTACTGTCGTCACACCGTCATCGCGCGCCTGCGCGAGCAACGCCGACGCCGGGTTGAGTCCGTCCCACACTGTGAACGCCGCGTTGATCGCATCGCCGCGGCCGCGAGCGGACGCATTCCGCGTCTCGGAGACTTGTCCTACTTCGATCAGGCCGAGCTGCGTGTTGGCGTTGATCAGTCCCGGAGTCACCCATTTTCCGGTGGCGTCGATTCGCTCCACTCCTTGCGGGATGGTGACGTCCCTTCCAACGGCGACGATCCTGCCGTCGCGTATGAGCACCGTACCGCCGTCGATCGGCGCGCCGGTGGCCGTGTGAACTCGTCCGCCGGTGATAGCAACGCTTTGCGCCGCGGCGGGCGTGATCGCACCGACCGTGAGGAGCGTCGCGCCTAGCGCGCGTCGGGCGGCGACAGCGGCGGACCGAATATCGATGCTCATCGCTGTGTCCCCCTGTCGTCAGGCACGTACCCAAGCTCGAAGTCCGTCCGCCATTTTTGTCTCGGGTCGCTGCGGTCGTACATGACCGCGCCATCGATCCAAACGAGATCGGGGCGCGCGTAAATACTCAACGGGTGTGCCGACCAGAGCACGACGTCGGCATTCTTGCCGGACTCGAGCGTGCCAATGCGATCCTCGAGGCCCAGTGCCCAGGCGGGATTGCGCGTGACCCAGGTGATGGCGTCCTCCTCCGTCAGCTGCAGCCCGGCGCGGCGTCCGGCCGCCAATGCCTTCGCTGCCTCTTGATTCAGCCGTTGCGAGCCGGACGGATCATCGGAGTGGACGATGGCACGCGCACCTGCAGCGTGCACCATCGCAATGTTCGCCCGCACTCCATCGAGTGCTTCGAGCTTGAAGCCGCCCCAATCGGCCCAGAGCGAGCCACTTATCGAGTCGCGCGCCATCAGGTCTGCAACCTTGTACGCTTCGACGCCATGATGGAACGACCGGATCTTGTAGCCGAACTCGCGCGCAATGTCGATCATCTGCGCCATTTCGTCCGCGCGATAGCAGTGATTGTGCACGAGAATGTTGCCGCGTAGCACCTCGGCCAGCGTCTCATTCCCCAGATCGCGCTGCGGCGCATCACCTTTCTTGTCCTCGTTCCACTTGTCCCACTTGCGGCGATACTGCTCCGCACCGATCCACGCGGCGCGATAGCCGGCAACGTTCCCCATCCTGGTGGAAGGACCGCGCTGTGCGTACACGCGCTTTGGATTCTCGCCGCACGCCATCTTGAGCCCGTACTTCGCGCCCGGGAACTTCATGGCCTGCACGGTGCGCGCAGGCACCACCTTGAGCACCACGCTCCGTCCGCCAATGAGATTGGCGGAGCCAGGCAGCACCTGAAGTGTCGTGACGCCGCCCGCGAGGTTGCGCGGGAACTGCGGATCCTGCGGCCACACGGAGTGCTCCGCCCACACGTGCGCGGTGACCGGGTTCGTCGCCTCGTTGCCATCGCTGTGCGCTTGCACGCCGGGCGAGGCATACACGCCGAGATGCGAGTGCGTGTCGATGAGTCCGGGTGTGACGTAGCGGCCGTTCCCCTCGATCACGGCCGCATCGGTAGGCGCCGTCACCTGCGCGCCGACGCCGGCAATCTTGCCATCCCGTAGCAGTACCGACCCGCCACGGATCACCGGTCCCGTTCCGGTGAAGATGTTCACGTTGCGGATGACGGTGACGCGTGCCGGAAACGCCCTGTAGGTGCTCGGAAATGGATCCGCGTTAGGCATGGAAACGGCGCCGAGGCCAGGGCGGTTGGCATTCGTATCCGCCGCCGATCGGGCCGGAGTCGGACTTTGCGACGATGGTGTCGCCCGCGAGCACGCGGCGATCGCAAGGAGTAGCACCGCTTGCAGGCTCACTCGTTGTAAAGGCGCCATGAAGGTGGAAGAGTAGAGGAAAGTGTTGACGTCAGACGCTGGTCGGGAGAAGTCGCTCAGGATTGTCCTGCACTGCCGCGCGCTTCACTTCGTCAGGCAGCGACAGCGCGAGGAATTGATCGACGTTGGTTCGCATGCTGGCGACGCCGGGGCTCGGCCAGTCGGTCCCCCAGAGGAGCTTGGAGCCGATTTCGGCGAGACGCGGGAAGTATTCGAGAAGTGTCTTTGGCGGAATACCGGAGAGATCGAGCCACACGTTCTTGTGCCGACGGAGAATGAAGAACGCTTCCGCCATGTACAAGGGGCGGCCGCCGTGCGCCATCAAGATTTGCAGATCGGGGAAATCGATCGCCACATCGTCGATCTCCATGGGATTGCCGAACTTGCTCCGCGCGCCGGGGAAAATACTGGTCCCCGTGTGGATCATTACTGGTAGGCCTTTGGCCTCGCACAACCGGTAAATGTCGGCCAGACGGTCGAGGCCGTCGGTGTACGCGTTCGCGGCAAAGCCCATGTGCGGTGGATGCACCTTCAGCACGCGCGTACCGATCTCGAGGAGATGTTCGACCGCCGCGGTGCAGTTAGGCGTGCTGATCGGGTCGACGCCACCGTAGGGCAGGAGCCGTCGCGGATCCGCCTCGGCGTATCTCGCCGCGAACTCGTTGGTCTCCGGCGTGAAGCCCATGATGTTCGGGCTGACGTAGTTCACCATCCCCAGCCGGTCGATGCGCTCTTTGTCCATGATCTCGAGCAGAAGCTTGGGCTCTTCCATGAGCTGCATGAGGAAGTTCCAATGCTCCTCCTTGCCGCGTCGCATCGTCTGCAGTACCGCTGGCTTCATTTGCGTCCACGGTTGGATGTGGACGTGCACGTCGGTGACGCGCAGCGCGGCCATCTCCCCCGCGTCAGGCACCATCAACGACCCGTAAAGTTCGCGGGGCGCTTCTCGAGAAATGCGCGCACTCCTTCGGTTTTGTCTTCGCTCGCGAAGCACAGTTGGAAGAGCGACGTCTCGAGCTTGAGCCCTTCATCGAGGGGAAGGCTGAAGGCCGCGCGGGTAGCCTCTTTCGCTGCTGCCAGCGCCACCGGGCTCTTTGACGCCATGCTTTCGGCCAGCGCGAACGCGCGCGGGAGCAGGTCGGCCGGCGCGACAACTTCTTCGACCAGTCCAATGCGATGGGCTTCGGCGGCGTCGATCAGATCACCGCTCAGAATGAGGCGAAGCGCGGCACCAAGACCGACGATGCGCGGTAGCCGCTGCGTGCCGCCTCCGCCAGGAATGATTCCGAGATTGACTTCCGGTTGACCGAACTTCGCGTTCGTCGACGCCATGCGGACGTCGCAGGCCAGCGCCAGCTCCATTCCTCCGCCGAGACAAAAACCGTTTACCGCGGCGATCACCGGCTTCGGAGAGCGTTCGACCGCCTCGAAGATCGTCGGGCCCTTCATCGTCCGCCATTGATCGACGGCCGTTCGTCCCTCGAACTCGCCGATGTCCGCGCCGGCGACGAACGCCTTGTCCCCGGCACCAGTGACGATCATCGCACGGACGTTCGCGTCCCGATTCGCGGCGTCGACGGCGGCTACGAATGCCGCGCGCACCTCGCTGTTCAGCGCGTTGCGCTTCTCCTGCCGATCGACCGTGATGAGCGCAATCCGATTGCGTATCTCGCTACGAAGGACGTGACTTTCAGTCATGTGCTCGTCTCCCAACGATAGAAACCGTGTCCGCTCTTCTTTCCGAGACGACCCTCGGCGACGAGACGGCGAAGGAGCTCCGGCGGACGATAGGTGTCGTCGCCGAAGGTGGCGTGGAGATGCTCGGCGATGGCGAGACGAACGTCCAGCCCCACAAGATCGGTCAGGCGCAGCGGACCCATCGGGTGGTTGTAGCCTAGCTCCATGGCGCGATCGATGTCCTCGGCACTGGCGACACCTTGCTCGAGCATCCGGATTGCTTCGAGCCCCAACACGACCCCGAGGCGACTGGTGGCGAACCCAGGAGTATCGCGCACGATGATCGGCGTCTTTCCGATGCGCTCCGCGAAGGCTCGAGCACGCTCGACGACGTCATCGCTCGTTCGCTCGCCCCGGACGAGCTCGAGCAGCTTCATCACCGGAACCGGATTGAAGAAGTGCATCCCGATGACGCGATCCTGATGCGTCAACGCCGAAGCAATCGCGGTGATCGAGAGGGACGATGTGTTGCTGGCGAGCACGGCATTCGGAGCGACGACCGGCTCGAGCTCGGCGAACAGGCGCTTCTTGAGCTCGAGCTTCTCCGGCACCGCCTCGATGACCAGGTCCGCATCGCGTGCCGCGTCGATCGCCGCGCCGCACGTGGTCAGGGCGCCTAACGCGGCGTCGCGCTGGTGCGGAGTGCACTTGCCCTTGGCGATGGCGGTGTCGAATGACGTGCGAATCCGCTGGAGCCCGCGCTCGAGCGTGGCGGCGTCGGCATCCGCGAGCCGCACCTGATGGCCGGCGAGGGCCGCGACATAGGCGATGCCATGACCCATGGTGCCAGCGCCGATCACGGCAACGTGCCTGAACGCTGTCATGCCTGACGAATCGTCGGAAGTGTGTCGGAGCAGAGCGCGTCGACGCCCCAGTCGATCAGCTGCCGCGCACGATGTGGATCGTTGACGGTCCAGGCGATGACGCGCGCGCCGCTCTGCTGCGCCAGCGCGACGAGGGGAGGATCGATCAGCTCCCATTGCTGCCAGAGGTCGAGCGCACCCGCGTCGCGAAGCGCGGCGCCCGGATCGAGCAAATAGGACACGAGGAGAATTCCGGTGCGGATCTCCGGTGCCAGCGCCCGCACGTTGCGCGGAATGCGATGATCGAAGCTGTGGACGGCGCACCGCGCGGGGGCAGGAGAGCCTCTGATCACGTCGACGACTTGGGCTTCGATTCCTGACGCCTTGATCTCCACGTAGACATCGGCGCGCCCGTCCACCAGCGAGAGCACCTCGTCGAGCGTCGGAATCGGCTCGCTGTCCGCCACGCGGAATCGGTCCAGTTCTGCGCGCGTGAGCTCGGCGATGGCGCGGCCGGCGAGCGCCCGTTCGTCGCATCTGGCGCGCGGAATGGGGTCATGATGCACGATCACCACGCCATCGCGTGTCGCATGCACGTCGAGCTCGATGCCGTCGGCACCGAGCTCGAGCGCCCGCCTGAACGCGGAGATCGTATTCTCAGGCTTTTCCCGCGAAGCGCCGCGGTGTGCGATCAGTTGCAGCCTTACGCCTCCTCCATCTTCTTCGGCAGAATCCAGTCGTTCTCCTTGAAGATCTCGTGCAGCACCGCCCGGTCTTCCGCCGTCGGGAGCACCGACTCGACGTACTCCTTGTACCTCTCGCGCTCGATCGGCTCGCCGTCGATGGTGAACGTCTGACCCTTATACTTGCCGATTCGCCGATTGAACTTCACGCTCGGCACCTTGAGCTTGTCCTGATCCGCCGGCACGTAGGTGTTGAGCCGATCGATCAGTCCCTGGACTTCTTGGCGATAGAGCTCGCGCGCGGATTCGTTGAGCGCCGTAGCGTCCGCTGGCTGCGGGTTGGAGCGCTCATCGAAGCGGCCCTTGAGGCCCCACGTGTACGCCCACTGCGCCGACGACGAGTTGTCGGTCCCGAAGAGATCGAATGCCGTCGATACCCACTTGTTGAAGTAGCGCTGCATGATGGGAATCGGGATGCGTCCGGCCCTAATGATGCGCAGAAGTCCATTGTTCCCGGTGCCAAGGTGGTACGACTCCTCCTTCAGCATCGGCTTCATCGAGCGTGAGAGCGGCGCGAAGCCCGAGGTCGACAGCATCTGGAGCTGATACTTGCCGTCACGATCGATGAACTGCGTGTACGCGAAGAAGTCGAGCCAGTTCTCGACACTCTCGTTGAAGGAGCCGAGCAGACGCTCGTGCTCATCCGCACGGCGCTGCAAGAGTTTCTCGGCCTCGCGCTTTCCTTCGTCCCCGAAGTGCGCCACGAGCAGATACGACATCTGCCAGCCGTGCCGCATCTCCTCCGCCATGACGCGGTAGATCGAGAGCAGATCGTAGTCGCTCGGCGCATTCTGCAAGAGCGCGCGCTGCTGCTCGACCGACGCGAACTCGGTGTCGCCCTGGAAGATGATGAGGTTCTGGAGGGCGTCTCGAATGCGCTGATCGGGGATGTGCATTACCGTGGGCCACTTTCGTGTCCCTTTGTAGTGACCGAATTCGATCTCCGGCACATCGAGGTCGGCGAGCTTCACTTCGAACTTGTAGTCGCGAAGCTCCTTGGCATCGACGCCGATGTCCTGCTGCCAGACTTTGAACAGATCGATCCAGTCGTCGAAGTTCGTGATCTTCGTAAGAGCCATCGTCTACACCTCGGGTTGATGCGGGAACTCGGTGAGAGTCCCGATTACACCTTCACCTTCTTGCTTTCCAGGAACGCTGCGATCCCCTTGGCCGCGTCGCCGCTCTGGAAGCAGCGCAGCTGTGCTTCGAGCTCGTAGTCGAGCATTTGCGGGAGCGAACGATCGAGCGACTCGTACACCGCACGCTTCGAGAGCGCGATCGGCAGCGCCGGCTTCGCGGCCAGCGTGGAGGCCAGCGCGCGCGTCTCGCGCTCGAGCTCGTCGTGCGGTACGACGCGATTCACCAAGCCGAGTCGCAGACACTCCTCGGCGTCGATCACTTCGGCCAACCAGAACAGCTCGAGTGCCTTCGATGGGCCGACGAGTCTCGGCACGAAGTAGGTGGCGCCCCAATCCGGATGGAGGCCGATGCGGTTGAAAGTTTGACCGATGCTCGCGCGATCGCTGGCGATGCGGAGATCGCACGCGAGCGCGAGGTTGGCACCGCCGCCGGCTGCGACACCGTTTACGCTCGCAATGACCGGCTTGCTGGAGTTGCGAATCGTGGTGACGACCTTGCGTCCGGCTTCTACCAGTGCGGCCAGCGATTCGACGTCGCGCTTTGCGATGAGCTCGCTCATGTAGGCGACATCGGCGCCGGCACAGAAGCCCCGGCCCGCGCCGGTGATTACGATCGCCCGCACGCTCCCGTCGCTCTCGAGCTCGTCGAGCGCTTCAGACACCTCCTGACGCATACGCCCGGCGAAAGCGTTGAGCTTGTCCGGCCGGTTGAGCGTGAGCGTGCCGATGCCGTCGCTGCTGTCGAGCAGAATGTTCTCGTAGCTCATGCGGACAGATTCTCGATGATTGTCGCTATCCCCTGACCGACGCCGATACACATCGTCGCCAGGCCGTAGCGGGCGCGCCGGCGCCGTAGCTCGTGCACCATACCGGCGACGATTCGGGCGCCGGACGCGCCTAACGGATGCCCGAGGGCGATCGCACCGCCGTTCGGATTCACGCGCGCCGGATCGGCGCCAAGCTCCTTGATGCACGCGAGTGCCTGCGCCGCGAACGCCTCGTTGAGCTCGATGACATCCATGTCGTCGATGCGGAGACCGGCGCGGGCGAGCGCCTTTCGAGTCGCCGGAACCGGTCCGATTCCCATCACCTCGGGCGCCACGCCAGCCACGGCGGTGGTGACGACGCGAGCCATCGGTGCGAAGCCATTGTCTTTCGCAAACCGCTCGGAAACGATCAGCGCCGCGCTGGCGCCGTCGTTGATGCCGCTCGACGTGCCCGCGGTGACGGTGCCACCGTCGCGCACGAACGCCGGCTTCATGGCGCGAAGCGTCTCGATCGTAGTGTCGGGGCGCGGATGCTCGTCCCGGTCGACGACGGCTTCGGTTCCTTTGCGATCGCGGATGCGAACGGGGACGATCTCCTCGGCGAAGCGGCCGTCTCCCATCGCGCAGGCAGCGCGCCGCTGACTCTCGTGAGCGAATGCGTCCTGCTCGTCGCGCGTGATGCCGTAGCGCTTGGCGACCTCTTCGGCGGTCTCGCCTAACGAGATGGTCCACTGCGCGGGGAAACGAGGGTTGACGAATCGCCAGCCGACCGTGGTGTCGGCGATCTGCGGCGCGGTACGGGGAAAGGCCTCGTCAGGCTTTAGCGTGACCCATGGCGCGCGGGTCATACTCTCCACACCGCCGGCGATGAAGCACTCGCCTTCGCCGGCGCGCACTGCCTGCGCCGCGCTAGCGATCGCTTGCAATCCGGAGCCGCACAGCCGGTTCACCGTCTGTCCCGGGACCTCGACCGGTAGTCCGGCCAGGAGCAATGCCATGCGCGCAACGTTGCGGCTGTCTTCACCGGCCTGATTCGCACAGCCGAGGATGACATCGTCCACCGAGCCTGCATCGACGCCGGTTCGCTCGACCAGTCCGGCAATGGCGTACGACGCCAGATCGTCCGGGCGCACGCGCGCGAGCGCGCCGCCGTGGCGACCGATCGGAGTGCGTACCGCATCGACGATTAACGCGGTCATAGGCGCAGTTTCGTTCTCACGACAGATCCACCCACACGCTCTTGATCTGTGTGTATCCCTCGATCGCGTACATGCCGAGCTCACGGCCGAAGCCGGACTGCTTGTAGCCGCCAAACGGCAATGCCGCGTCGTACATGTTGTACGTGTTGATCCAGACCGTACCGGCGCGGACGGCGCGCGCCGCTCGCAACGCCTTCTTGATGTCCCGCGACCAGATACCGGCAGCGAGTCCGTAAATCGTCGAGTTCGCCAGGGAAGCGGCGCCCTCGATCCCGTCGCCGAACGTCATCATCGCCAGCACCGGGCCGAAGATCTCCTCACGGGCGATCGTCATGTCGCGCGAGACGTCGCCGAAGATGGTCGGTGCGACGAAATACCCTTTGCCGTTCACCGGCGTCCGCTCGCCTCCAGCAAGCAGGGAAGCGCCTTCGGATTTCGCGCTCTCGACGTAACGCAGCACGCTCTCCATCTGCTTCTTGGAGACCAAAGCGCCGAGTCGCGTTTTCGGATTGAGCGGATCGCCGGCCACCATCTTTTTCGCACGCTCGAGGATCTTCTCCTGAAGAGGCTCGCGCACCGACTCCTCGACGAGCAGGCGAGAGCCGGCGGCGCACACTTCACCCTTTCCGTAGAAAATTCCCGTGAGCGCGCCACGCGCCGCGGCATCGAGGTCGGCATCAGCGAACACGATGTTCGGTGACTTACCGCCTAGCTCGAGCGACACCTTTTTGACGGTGCCTGCCGCCTTCCGCATGACCTCCTTTCCGACCTCGGTCGATCCGGTGAAGGCGATCTTGTCGACCTCGGCGTGCTCGACCAGCGCGTTTCCGGCAGTCGTGCCGCGACCCGGAACGCAATTGAATGCGCCCGGCTGGAGCCCCGCCTCGAGCGCCAGCTCGGCCATGCGAATGGCGGTGAACGGCGTCTCCGTCGCCGGCTTGAGAACGATCGTGTTTCCACATGCCAGCGCCGGCGCGATCTTCCACGCCGCGAGCGACATTGGAAAGTTCCAGGGCACGATCGCGCCGATGACCCCCAGCGGCTCGCGCAGCGTATAGTTGAAGAACGGACCATCCACGGGGATCGTCTCGCCGTGGATCTTGTCGGCCCACCCGCCGTAGTACTTGAACGTGTTGGCGGTGAGCTTGATGTCGATGTGCGACTCGAAGAGCGGCTTCCCGTTGTTCAGCGTCTCGAGGCGCGCCAGCTCGTCGGCGTTCTGGAGGAGCAGCTCGCCCAACCGGTAGAGCACCTCGCCGCGCTGCCTGGCGCTCGTCGAGCGCCATTTGTCCGACTCGAACACCTCACGCGCGTTTCGAACCGCGCGATCAATGTCAGTGGCGTCGCCTTCCGCCACCGAAGCGATCTCCTCTTCGGTGGCCGGATTCTCTACGGCGAACGTGCGGCCCGATTGCGCGTCGAGACGCTCGCCGCCGATGACGATCTGCGTCGGGAAGCGATCAGCAGCAACCGCGGTGGCCACGGCTCACTTCCCCTTGAACGCGGGCTGCCGCTTCTCGACGTAAGCCGCCAGCCCTTCCTTGGCGTCGCTGCTCTTGAAGAGCAGACTCTGGAGCTCACGCTCGAGCGCCAGCCCGTACTCGAACGGCACTTCAAGGCCCGACTGCACGGACCGCTTGATGTGGCCGACGGCCATCGCCGCCTTGTTAGGCAGGGTGAATTGCCGGGCGTAGAGGAGCACGTTCTCCCAGAAGTCGTCGCGTGGATACACCTCGTTCACCAGGCCCATCGATTGCGCCTCCTCGAACGAGAAGGTGCGGCCCGTCACCATGAGCTCGATCGACTTCGCCTTGCCGACGATGCGCGCCAGACGCTGCGTACCACCGGTACCGGGGAGCACGCCGAGATTCACTTCGGGCAGTCCGATCTTTCCGGCATCCTGGCATGCGATACGAATGTCGGCAGCCATCGCGATCTCCAGGCCGCCCCCCACGCAATGCCCATTGAGCGCCGCGATCACCAGCTTGGGCGTCTGCTCGAGACGGCTCAACGTCTCGTTGGCATGGAGGCAGAAGTAGTACTTGAAGGTCGGATCGACCTCATTGAGCATCTTGATGTTGGCGCCGGCCGAAAAGAACTTGTTGCCCGCGCCGCGGAGGATGATGACCTGAACGTCGTTGTCGAACCGCGCGCGGATGATGGCGTCGTCCAGCTGGCGCATCATCTCGTGGGTATAGGTGTTCGCGGGCGGATCGTTCAGCTCGAGCACCGCGATGTTGCCGTCCTTCCTGTAGGTGACCAGCGTCGCGGTCTCGCGTTCGGTAAGTGTCGCAGCCATTTCGTCGCGCCTTGTTTGAGAGATTGTTGTCGTTAGCCGTTGGATAGCGCCCGATGCCTAACGAATTGATTCGTTGCGGACTCAGCCCGCGCCGGCGCGCGGCAACGCCGCTTCCGACACCGGGAGCCCGATGTATCCGCCGAGAAACATCCGGCAGACCGTCTGACCAAGAAGCTCGACGCCGAGGTCGCCGAGCGGATCATACCAGGTGTAGATCCAGTTCATCATGCCGAACAGCAGATACGCGGCCATCCGGCGATTGGCGTGCGCCGGACCATGCGTCTTCTCCACTTCGGCCAGAATGTCCATGAGCGAGCGCACGTAGGCGCGCTTCTTCTCGTTCACCTGCTCGAGGTAGTCGCCCTCGAGCGCTTCCGCTTCGTGGGACAACACCTTCATCTCCGCCATGTGCGCCGCGAAGTAGTCGAGGTGATTGTCGATGAAACGCGAGAGGCGCTCGATCGGGTCCGCAACGCCTTCGAGCGCCGATTCCATGCCGGCGATGACCGCGTCGAAGTTGCGGCTCTGGATGAGGTAGAGGAGCTCATCCTTGCTCTGTACGTAGTAGTAGAGCCCGGCCAGCGAGATTCCGGAGGCCTTGGCCAGATCCCGCATGCTCGTTCGGTGGAAGCCCTGGTGCGCGAAGACCTTCGCGGCGGCGGAAAGGAGGGAATCGAGCTTCTGATCGCGGGCCGCGTGCGCCATGGGCACCCCTGGAGGCATTCGAACGAGCGTTCAGATGACAACGTACCCCCTCGCGGAGGGGGAGTCAAGGCGAGTATCGCCCCAACCAGCCGATCGTGTCCTTAACGATGGGAGGGGGCGAACGTCGAACCTGTGCGGGAATGACTGAACCTGGCAGCTCGGACCGCCGCGGGGGCGCTGTCGGCACCCGCGCGGTCGAATGCGCGGACGACGCCGACTTGATCGCGCGTTGGCGACGAGGCGACGAGCGCGCGGCGACGCTGCTGGTGGAGCGGCACGCCGATGCGGTCGCGCGTTTCGTCGCCAGTTTCGGCGTCCGCGACGAGATCGACGAGCTGGTGCAGGATGCGTTCGTGCGAGCGTTTGGCTCGCTCGATGGATTTCGCGGGCAGAGCTCGTTTCGTACATGGCTCTTCACGATCGCGCGTAATCTGGTTCGAGATCGCGCACGGAGCGCGAAGGTTCGTCGCCAAGTGCCGATCGAAGAGGAGCATGCGGTCACCGATCCGGATCCGCTGTCTGGCGCGGTCGCTGAGGAGACCGAGGAGCGGATTCGACGTGCGGTGGCCGTCTTATCGCCGATGCAACGTGAGGTGTTCACGCTGCGAGTCGTCGAAGGGCTGTCGTACAAGGAGATCGCGGAGGTGCTGCAGTCGACCGAGGGCGCGGCGCGCGTGCACTATCACAATGCGATGCGATCGATAAAGGAGTGCTTCGATGAATGATTGTCCGCGCGGAGAGATCCGCGACCTGTTGCCGGATTTGATGGCAGGATCGCTCGACGACGGCACGCGTGCCCGAGTCGAGGAGCACCTGCACTCGTGCGCAGAGTGCGCCGCCGAGCTCGAGCTGTTGCGGGTGGCGCGGACCGCGCTCTCTCGCGCTCCGGCAATGGACATCGCCAAGATTGCGGGTGCCGTCCGCGGCGCGAAGCCGGCCGTGGCCAGGACCACCGCATCGAAGCGCGACTGGCGTGTGGCGGCACTGGCCGCGGCAGTCGCGCTCATGGTTACGGGCGCACTCTGGCTGTCGACATCACGAGAGCGGCAGTCGCAGATCGCTGCCCGCGGTCCTGATACGGTTGCGGCTCCCAATACGACGGTCGCGCCGTCGATCGCGCGGACACCGGTGCCTAACGAGCGAGGAGCGGGTCGGACACCACCTCCGGCGCCACCGACGAGGCCGTCGCCCGGGGTGTCGGCGGCCGAAGTTGCGGTGGCGATCGTCAGCGACCCCGAAATGGGAGATGCCGAGCTCGACGCGCTCCTTGATGACATTCGTAGTCTCGATGGTCTCACCGAGCTGGAGCCGTCGGAAGAGCTTCCGAGCCTGCCCGCCGTCGACGGAGACGTTCAGCGATGACACGACTGGTCTTTCTGGTCGCGCTCTTGGCCATGGCGGCGACATCATCGTCAGGCGCGCAAGGGGTCGGACCGCGTGGCGGACAGCGACGCGCCGAGGTCGAGCAGCGAGTGCGTCAACAGTTCGCGCGGGTCGTGAAGGAGCGGCTTGCGCTCACGGATGAGCAGCTTCGACAGCTCGGCGAGACGTCGCGCAAATATGAGGCGCGCCGCCGCCTGTTGCTGGAGCAGGAGCGCGACGCGCGCATGGGCCTTCGGCAGGAGCTCGTGGCCGGCGACGACAAGGCGAACCAGCAGCGCGTGTCGCGCCTGCTGGACCAGCTGATCGCCGTCCAGCGACAGCGCATCGAGCTGGTGGAGCAGGAGCAGCGAGAGCTGGCTTCGTTCCTGACGCCGGTGCAGCGCGCCAAATTCGCAGCGATGCAGGAGCAACTGCGGAAGCGCATGCAGGAACGGGCGCGGAACAGGCAGCAAGGTCCGCTGCGTCCGCGCCCGCGCACGCCCCGCTTCTAAGCGCCGACGTCGCTGCCTAACGAACCTGAATGTTGCCGTTCGTCACCGGCCACGTGCGCGCGTCATCGTCGGGCCATGGCTGGAGGTTGCAGTAGAACTCCGACGTCGGGATGCCAGGCGTGTTCTCGAAGCCGAGGAAAGTCGTGCGATCTGGCGCCGCGGCAGCGCCCTCGCCGTAATCCACGACACGGAACCACACATCGTGTCCCGGCTCGTGAAACGACTGCTGGAAGCTCGGGTGCGTGGAGTTGTTGGCCACGATGACACCCCCGACCCAAGCGCGGTCGTTGGCCGGATCGAAGGCAAGGCAGGTGACGCGACCGCGGAAGTCGACCGACTCGCCTTCGAGCTCGAGCTTTTGATGGAAGTTTCCCCTGACGATGCCATCGCCGTGTGCGATGGCGCTGAAGGCGAACTTGGTGTCGAATGTGTTTTGCAGCGAGTAGTGTCCGCCGCCCGTAGCGGCGTGCTCGACGCCACGCGAGAAGCCAAGAGCGCCAGTGCTCAGCTGAGTCTCGTTCGCGGTCGGGCTTTCACAGCCGCTCCACAATAACGCCAAGAGTGGGATCGTACGGAAAACGTGTCGCATAGGCTCCTCTCGAATGTTCGAGGAATGCGCCGCCGCCCTGGAGGCGCATGAGGAGCCGAAGTTCTGGAATCCGCGCGACTGCTGTCTTGAAGCGAATTGACCGAGCTCGAACGGAATTGACGCGAGATCAGTCCCGGCTTTGGCACTCTCGACGATAACGCAGGGGCGTGACGCCGAGTCGGCGCTTGACCTCGCGCGCGAAATGGCTTTGGTCGGCGAAGCCAGCCGTCGCCGCAATCTCGGACAAGGCCAGGTCGGAGCGCGCCAGGCGATCCAGCGCCCAATCGACGCGCAGGCGGCGAATGTATTCGCCGATCGTCACACCATATCGAGCGCGAAACGCGCGGGCGAGAGACGACGGATGGACGTCGGCGACGCGCGCCAGTTCGCCAAGCTCCAGCCGCTCTCGGAATCGGTCGTGCAGCAGCTCGCGCACGCGATCGAGCCAGGGCGGATCACCAAATCGTGCGGCGTCCTTGCGCTCGGCACGAGCGGCGCTCGACAGCATGGCCACCGCCAGCGCACTGATTGCAAGCGGAGCGACGTCATCGCGCTCGCGAAGCTCTCGACGCAAGCGCATTGCATACGTAGCCAGCTCGGCGCTCCTCAGGTGCGCGACCCGACTCAGAAATGTGGCAAACGGAGTGAACGTCGCGGCTCCGACGTCAGGCTGAATCACGAGCACTCGTGCGCCCGCCACTCCGATACGATTCATGTGACGCTCGGAGGCCGGCTCCACCCAAGCCGACGCATGGGGACAGTCCAAGGCGCGCCCGGCAATGCAGGTCTCGAATGCTCCGTCGAGCATGACGCCGAAGATCGGGCGGTCGTGGCTGTGGAGCGGGAGAACCTCGTTGGGAGGAAACCATGCATCGGTCACGGAAAATGCGCCCGCATCCACGGTGTGGAAGCGCGGGCTTCCCATGGTGACCGGCACGTGACGAGAGCGCACGGCGGGAACTTTGCCCGCGGACCGGGGTCCGTCCAGTTGCGCGCGACGATGTCCGCGTCATCGCATCGTGCCGACTGCGCCGCTAGATTTCGGTGAGCGCCCGGGTGGCGGAATTGGTAGACGCAGGGGACTCAAAATCCCCCGACACGCGAGTGTCTTGCGGGTTCGAGTCCCGCCCCGGGTATTCCTCTGGTGAATAGAGACGGGCGGCTCCGTAGGAGCCGCCCGTCCGTCATCAGCATGCCAGTCGGGAAACCGCTTACGTCCCGCCAGCATACGCCGTCGAAGTGGCGGCGGGTGCGCGTAGTGACGATTGGTCAGCGGGTTCGAGTCCCGGCCCGGGTACTCCCGCCATGCTTCCCCGAATCGAAACCGCATCCCTCTCGTCCTTGGCTTGCTCCCGCACCAGAAAGGGCCCGAGCACAAGACAGTCGAGGTGACTCTGCTGGAAGGCAGAAATCGCCTCCTCGGGCGATCGCACGATAGGCTCCTCATGCATGTTGAAGCTCGTGTTGATCACCACGCCGAGCCCGGTCAGCCTCTTGTACTCCTCCAAAATCGCGTGCATCCCGGGGTTGACGTCGCGCCGCACGAGCTGCGGTCTCGCCGTACCGTCCACGTGAACTGCTGCTGCGCAGTTCGCGCGCATTCGGTCGGTGCAGTTTACGACGAGCGTCATGAACTCGCACGCGTGCTTCTCACCCTCGCGAACGTCGAAATACTCCTCGGCGTCCTCCCATAGCGAGATCGGTGCGAACGGCATGAACTCGGTCCGCCGGAGTTGCGCGTTCAGCCAATCGTTCACTGTGCGATCGGC
>DATFBY010000093.1:0-29391 GCA_035253585.1 Gemmatimonadaceae bacterium
GGCTGTGTTGTTCCTCGCCATCGCGGCGGTGGCGTGTTGGATTCCTGCGCGTCGGGCCGCGGGGCTGGATCCGACGGTGGCGTTGAGAGAAGAATAGCGGCGCGCGGCCTACGGCGTGTGCCCCGCGGCGTGGTGACGAGATCGGCGACATCACCGCATGCCGCACGCCGCAGGCCGCGTGCCCCTCTGTTACTACAGAGTGAAGAAGGGCGCGTCGAAACGCATGCCGATCACCGGTTGGAAGTTCCTGCGCTGTTGATAGAGATACGGAACTTCGACCGAGGCTGTGACCTGACGCAGCCGTATGGAGAAGCTGCCCGCAATGCCTCCATCAAACTTGTGGTCCGTACCGATCGCCTTCTCCATGAATTCTCGCCGATCCCTAGAATCTCTTCCCGTCGCGCGTATGAAGCGCACGGCTGGCCCGAGTTCCACCGTAAATGCGAAGGTATTGCCTCGGTCATCAGCGCTGTGATCGACGAATGACCAGCGTCTGCGAAGATCCAGTCCGATTAGAAAGACCTCTCGAGGTAGCGTGTCGGAATGGGTCGGTATCTGCCACCGTAAGCGAAGCACGTTCAGATTGACTCTCACGCCTTGCGTGCCACTACCGCTGCTGCCGCGCTTTTCGAACGCATAGTAGTCGATCAAGCCAGATCCGCGCTGTCCAGCCGCGAGGGATGGCACGAGCACAGCTTGTGTGAAATCAAGGGGGTCGGTCGATCGCACGCTGTCGAGCGAGCTCACCAGTGTCACAACCGACTTGAGACGCTCGCCAGCGAGCGGATCCATACACAGGCTATTGAAAAGCGCGAGAAATTGGACTGGCACCACCTTGAGTGCGCCCCACCCTCGGAATTTTCCTCTCACGCGCGACAGCGCCTCCGTTTTCACCAGCGCGCTCTCAGCGCTAGTAGGGGTGAACTCCCGCACGCTACCGAGTTTCTGCAGAGCTTCGCGGACTGCCTTCGCGCTATCCGCTCTGTTCGGCGGCTTGAACCAGGATGGTGCGCAAAGTGCCCGACGTCTGCGCTCGCCCTCTTTGTCGGAATCGTGAAGGATTCCGAGCGATCCTGTGATTTGCGAGGCAGCTTTACCGCTCTTCAGCCCTGCGGCAACCGCACCGTCGGCAACGAACGACGTGCGATCACCCGAGATCACGAGGGTCGTGATCGGACTCGGGTAGGGAATCACGATGCAGAGTGGCTCGACGGTGTTTTGAGCTTTGAGTGCGACGACCCGACCCGTCAGATGTCCTCTGCCAAATGATCGGCTGCCGACGCTGTCATCAACAATGCTGAACACGCTGTCGCCATCCAGCAGAACGTGAAGCGTAGGCTGCGCGTTGATCGCTATGGCCGAATCGGGAACAATGCGGACCCGGAGAATGTCCGGCGCCTGAATGGACTCGGCGCCGTACGGTGCCGCCTTGACGACGCATTGGGCGGGTTGCGCCTTGCCGACGGCCTTTCTGGTGATCTCGACGGTCGCTACCGCTTGAGCGAAAGCAGGCTGGGCGCTCATCGCGAGTGCGACCATGACGCCGATCGACAATCGATGCATGCAACCTCCGGCGTGTGAGGGTGAGTGGGTCTGACTGTTGGTTAGGCACTCCTCCTTTTCCGTGCTCTGGGATCGCTCGCAACAATGAGCGTCCGGCTGCACCCGTAAAGGCTGCAATGGGGCGTCCGCTGGTCATTTTGGGACATCTCCCGCACGCCGCACCCCGCAGGCCGCAGGCCGCTCCTATTGACATTCTATACGAGCGACGCCATACTACCTATAGACATTCTGTAGGAATCGCATGGCGCCCAAACAAACTTCCCTTCTCCAGGGGACACTCGACCTCCTCATCCTCAAATCGCTCACTCTAGGCGAGATGCACGGGCTCGGCATCGCCAACCGTGTCGAGCAGATCACCAGCAACGCGTTTCAGGTGAAGCCTGGGTCGCTCTTCCCGGCGCTCCATCGCATGGAGCAGGCGGGGTGGCTCGAGTCCTACTGGGGGGAGTCGGAAAACAACCGCAGAGCCAAATACTACCGGCTCACGCCCGCTGGCCGGCGCCAGCTCAAGGAAGAGACGGAAGAGTGGAGCCGGATCTCGTTCGCCATCGGCCTGGCGCTCCGCGCAACCTGAAGGGGAACCGCCATGTCGCTTCGCGTACGTGTTGCCACCCTCTGGCGCAACGTCTTTCAAAAGCATCGCGCCGATCGCGAGCTCGACGATGAGCTGAGCGCCTACATCGATCTGGTGGTGGCCGAGAAGGTTCGCGCCGGGATGACACCCGATGCTGCGCGGCGGGCGGCGTTGGTGGAGATGGGCGGCGTCGAGCACGTGAAGGAAAACGTTCGGGACGTTCGCGCCGGCGCCGTGATCGACAACCTTCGCCGCGACATCCATTACGCTTTTCGATCGTTAGGCCGCGCACGCGCGTTCAGCATTGCCTCGATCTGCGCGCTGGCGCTCGGCATCGGCGCGACGGCGGCGGTGTTCAGCGTGGTCAACGGCGTGCTGCTGCGTCCGCTACCCTACAAGGATCCGGACAGGCTCGTCGTCGTCCTGCACGAAGGCACGCAGCCGGTGGCCGTCGCCAACTTCATCGATTGGCAGCGTGAAAGCCGTTCGTTCGAGCGCATGGGAGCGGCCGACTATTGGACGCCGAATCTCGCCGGCACCGAAACGCCAGAGAAGGTGTGGGCGCTCAAGCTGACTCCAGACGTCTTCCCGCTACTCGGCGTTCAGCCAGCGCGCGGCCGCGTTTTCCTGCCTGACGAGGATCAACCGGGACGCGACCGTGTGGTCGTATTGAGCCATTCGCTCTGGCAACGTCGCTATGGCGCCGATCCAGCGATCGTCGGGAGAGAGATGGTGCTCAATGGGCAGACGTACACGATCATCGGCGTCATGCCCGAGAGCTTTCGCTTCGCACCATTCTGGGCAACGCGAGCCGAGCTGTGGGTGCCTAACTCGCTCGCCGACCGGCTCGGCAGGCGCGGGGGGAACAGCTTGCGCGTCTTCGCGCGGCTCCGTCCCGGCGTGACGTTGGCGCAGGCGCGCGCCGAGATGGCGACGATCACGGCGCGCCTCGAGCGCGAGTATCCGGGCACGAACCGCAACGTCATGGTGGTGCCGCTCACCGAGCGGGTGCTCGGCGGCGTACGGCCCGCGCTGCTCATCCTGCTGGGCGCGGTCGCCTTCGTGCTGCTGATCGCCTGCGCGAACGTGGCGCATCTGCTGCTCGCGCGGGCCGCGGCCCGGCGACGGGAGATGGCAGTGCGTACGACGCTCGGTGCATCGCCGCTGCGCATCGTACAGCAATGTCTGGCCGAAGGGCTGCTGCTGTCACTGGCCGGTGGATTGTTAGGCATGCTGCTCGCGCGGGTCGGCGTCGGTACTTTGTTGTCGCTGGCGCCGAGCGATCTTCCGCGACTGGAGATGGTCAGGCTCGACAGCCGCGTGCTGGGTGTCGCGATGGGTGTCGCGCTGCTCACAGGCCTTGTGTTCGGGATCATTCCCGCGGTGAAGGCGCTACGTGCGGAGCTTGGCGAATCTTTGCGCGAGGGCGAGCGTGGATCTACGGAAGGGATCGCGCGGAACCGCGCCCGAAGCACGCTCATCGTCTCCGAGTTCGCTCTGGCGCTGGTGCTGCTCGTGGGTGCGGGTCTCATGATGCGGACGTTCGTGAAGCTTCGCGCGATCGATCCGGGATTCGACCCGCGAAACGTGGTGACGATGGTCGTTCCGATTGCCGGGACGGCGCAGCAGGAGCCCGCACGGCGTGCGCCCTTCTTCTCGACGGTGCTCGAGCGAGTCGCGGCCGTGCCGGGCGTCGAGTCGGCAAGCGCGATCAATCACCTCCCGCTGGCCGGCGATTATTGGGGCTATCCGTTCTGGATCGAGGGACGTCCGACACCGAAGCCCGGCGAAGGACAGGGCGGGGCATACCGCGTCGTCATGGCGGATTACTTCGAGACGATGCGCATTCCTCTGGTGCATGGCCGCGGCATCCAGGCCAGCGATCGGATGGATTCGCCGCCGGTCGTGGTGGTGAATGAAACGTTGGCGCGTCGGTTCTGGCCCGGTGAGGACGCGGTCGGAAAGCGGTTGACACTCGACAATCCGACCGATCCCGAGCCGCCGGTGTGGCGCACCGTGGTAGGCGTCGCCAAGGACACACGCGAAAGCGACTGGACCGGCGAGATCTGGAACGAGATGTACACGCCCTATCTCCAGAACAGGCAGTATCTGGAGAGCGAAGGCGCGCACGTGGCGTACATGACGTTGGTGGTGCGGCGGGAATGCGCGGCTGAGCGGTGTGATGCGAGCGTGCTCGTTCCCGCGGTGCGCGACGCATTGAGCTCGATCGACCGCGCGGTGCCACTGGCGGAGATTCAGACGATGGAACAGGTCGTGTCGGCGGCGAAGAGCGACACGCGGTTCTATTTGACGTTGTTAGGCGCGTTCGCGGTGGTGGCGCTGCTGCTGGCGGCGGTTGGGATATACGGCGTGATGAGCTATTCCGTCTCGCGCCGCACGCACGAGATCGGAATCCGTATCGCGCTCGGCGCGCAGCCGCACAACGTCCTCGGATTGGTCATCGGTCAGGGGATGACGTTGGCCATTGTCGGCGCGGTGGCCGGGCTGGCGGCCGCGTTGGCGCTTTCTCGACTCATGTCGACTCTGCTGTATGGTGTGCAGGCAACGGATGCGCTGACCTTTACGCTGGTGGTACTGGTGCTGGTGGGTGTGGCCTTGCTGGCGAGCTATCTCCCGGCGCGACGGGCGACGCGCACCGACCCATTGGCGGCGCTGCGACACGAGTGATTGCGCCCAAGCCTGGAAGGGGTATGTTCGATGGGGCGCTCGTATTGCGCGCTGTTTCCGTTGATTTCCCCCAACCACGGAAGGTCGTATGCGCCGCTTCGCAGCACTCTCCCTCATCGCATTCGTCATGGCCTGCGCGGGCACCCAGACACCCGCCTCGGACACCGCAGCCGCATCTGGTGCCGTTGCGGCCCCGGCGCCCGCGGGCCTCGATCTGTCGCAGCTAGCAGGCAATTGGAATTTCCGCGGCATGCCTGAAAACTCGGACAGTACGCTGCTCACGTACGTCATGACGGCGACCAGTACGCGCGAAGGGTGGTCGCTGGACTTCACCGATCGCACCGAGGCGGTACCGTTACGCGTAGTCGAGGTTTCCGGCGATAGCATCGTGACCGAGGCCGGGCCGTACTCGAGTGCGCTGCGCCCGAACACGCAGGTCACGACTCGCACGGTGTTCCGTCAGCAGGACGGCAAGCTCGTCGGCAGGACGGTGGCGAGATATTCCGGCCCCGGCGTCGGCGCGGACACGGTCAGGATCATCCGGCAAGAGGGAACGAAGGTTCAGTAAAGCACCATCGCAGATGTGCGAACGCCATCGCGGACATGTGATTGCATCGCCGATCGCAGATGCAATCACTATCCGCGATGGCTTTCGCGCATGTGCGATCGAGGTTGCTGCGCACGCGATTCGTCCCCACCTGCGTCCGCGTAGTCACCGCGCTCTTGAGAGCTCGTTCACTCGCGCGTTACAACTCGGGAGTCATCAACCCGAGCCGTAACATGATCTCACACGCAGTCAGAACAGCCGCGATCATCGCACTCGTCACGCTTTCCATTCCGCTCAGCGTGCGAGCGCAGTCGACGAGCGCGCCTCAGCCGGCGCCGTGTAGCGCCACCGAGCATCGGCAGTTCGATTTCTGGATCGGCGATTGGGAGGTGCGGCGGCCGGACGGCCGCGTCGTCGGTCACAACAGGATCGAGCGCGCTCTCAATGGCTGCACGCTCATCGAGAACTGGACGTCGACGGGGCAAAACCGCGGTACGTCGCTCAACTTCTACGATTCGTCGTCACGCCAGTGGCATCAGACGTGGATCGACAACTCCGGCTCGCCGCTCTATCTGAACGGCAATCTGCGCGACGGGAAGATGGTGTTGGAGGCGGAGGGGAAGAACGCGCAGGGGCAGACGGTCCGCCATCGCGTCACGTGGACACCGCTCGATGGCGGTGGCGTGCGGCAGCATTGGGAGTCGTCGTCCGACGATGCAAAGACGTGGACGACGGTATTTGACGGGCGGTATAGCAAGAGGAGCTAAGAAACGGGACTCGGGACTCGGGACTCGGCGTCTCGGCGAGAGGTAATCGATCGCCACACGCCGAGTCCCGAGTCCCGAGTCCCGTTTCTACGCCGACAGTAATCTCGAAAAGAACGCCCGATACCGCTGGAGCGCCTGACGAAGATCCTCGGTGGAGACGTCACCACCGCGATCCCATTGTCCCTCCAAACGCGAGCGCTCGCCGGCGAACGACTCGGCCAGACGTTTGATCGCATCGGCCACCAAGCCATCGGCTTGTTCCACCGCGCGGCGCGGCTCGTCGACGAAGCTGGCCTGAATGTCGACCCACCGCTCCCGCAGCTCGACCACCGAATCGCGGGGAAGCAGCGGCTCGCTACGGGCCTGAAGCTCCTCCGCCGTCGCCGCATCGGTCGACACTTCGCGATCGACGACGCGCTCGTTGAGGTCACGCTCAGTCCGCGTTTCCGCGCGGTCGGCCGCCGCGGCCAGATCCGCGGTGGACAGCTGATCGTTCTGATTGACGCGATCTTCTTCTCTCATCGCCGTGTCTCCTGACCCGCGTTCTCGCGGTCTTCGAGCAGATCAACGAACAGCTCACGATAGTAGACCATCGCCTGGCGCAGGTCTTCGGTGGTTGCCTCGCCACGGCGATGACGACGCGCGATGTCGCGCGCCGCGCGGTAGTTGTCGACGACGCGCGGATGATGCACCGAGAGATCCGCCGCCTGCTGGTCGAAATCGGCGACGGGATATCCGCGCACGCGCATGGTGTCTTCCACCAGGCGATCCGCGTCGGTGACGGCGCCCTTGGGATCGTCGACGAATCGACTTTGCACTGAACGCCAATCGCCGGTGAAGCGCGCCCGGTCCTCGGCCCGCAACGGACGAATGTCCAGCTGCTTCACGCGCTCCTGGCGCTTCAGGAGCTCCGACTCGGCTTTGCGGCGGTCGCCTACGTCATGGATTGCGCGGTCGTATTCGGGACCATACTGCGCCCGTAACGACTGCGTCCGCTGCCGCTGCCATACCAGCAGGCCGACGAGTGCGAGCACGACGATACCGACGACAATGGCAATCAGGGCGGTTTGGTCCATGCCAACCTCCTTCTGGGAGTCAACGTACCGCCGACTGAGACCGGGTTGCGGCTGCAGCTTGGGTGCCAGCGTGCGGAGCGGCTGCGGACCTGGCGCACCGATCTCCAACGGGGATATAGTCGCGATCCCTCGAGCCGAGCCCATCATGAGCGTCCAAGCGAAGCCTACGGCACCGGCGAAGAAACTGGAGGCCGCGCTGGCCAAGGTCGCCGCGCGATATCCGGAAGCGACGGAGGACCACCCGTGGGGTCATCGCGCGATGAAGGTGCGTGGCAAGACGTTCGCTTGGATCACGGCCGACGGCGCCACCGTGACCCTGACGGTCAAGCTGCCGCGCACGAGACACCAAGCACTGATGCTTCCGAACGCGGCGCCGACGGAGTACGGACTCGGGAAGTCCGGCTGGGTGACAGTCACGCTCCGCCCGCCCGCGACGAAGCTCCGCGCGCAATGCGAGGAGTGGCTGGACGAGAGCTACAAGGCGGTGGCGCCGAAGACGCTTGTTAGGCAGGTAGAGGTCGGAAAGCGGGAAGCGGGAGGTGGGAAGCGCAAGCTCACCGGATGAGCTCCGAATCCGTCGACGCTTCCCGCTTCCCGCTTCCCGCTTCCCGCTACGTGCTTCTCAACGCAATGATCGGCTGAATCGTCGTCGCTCGGCGCGCCGGGGCTAGACACGCCAGAATCGCGACGCCGATCAACACGAACGACACTGCCACGAACGTGATCGGGTCGCGCGGCGTCACCTGGAAGAGGAGCCCCGACATCAAGCGCGTGATCGCGAGCGCGCCCAGCCCACCGATGAGGAGTCCGGCCGCCACCAACCCCAAACCCTGATTCAGCACCATCCGCAACACCTGCCCCTTCTCGGCGCCGAGCGCCATGCGGATGCCTATCTCCCTCGTACGCTGACCAACCGAGTGCGCGATCACGCCTGCCAGGCCGGTCGCGGTGATCACCAATGCCAGCGCCGCGAAGAGACCGAGCAGCGTCGTCGTCAGCCGGGGCGAGGCCAGCGACTCGCTGCGCACTTCCTCGAGAGTGCGTATCTCGGTGACGGGCTGCCCCGGATCGAGCGCCCGCACGGCCTCACGAATCTGACGCGCCGCGGTATTCTCGGCGGCCATGGTGCGCACCGTCAAACGCAGATCGCGGAACGCATTCACCTGCCACGGACCGTACACCTCTTCGCTCACCTCCTGATCGAGACCGAGCGCCTTCACATCTCCCACCACACCGACGACCATCGCCCATGACTCACCGTTGTTGAAGCTGATCCGTCGGCCGAGTGGATCCTTGCCCGGCCAGAAGCGCCGCGCCGCGGTCTGGTTGACGACGATCGGTGTGTTCGCCGTGTCGCGATCCGCATCGATCAAGGTGCGCCCCATCACCAGCGGAATTCCCATGGTGCGGAAGTAGTCAGGCGAGCCTGTCTGCAGATATGCCCGCGGTCCGATATCCCCTTCGGCGACCGGCATCCCCTCGACCGTCACGCGACTGTTGAAGTATCCCGTATTGTTGAGCGGGAAGGTGCTCGACACCGCCGCCGACACGACACCGGGCTCGGTGCGGATCCTCGCTAGAAGCTGATCGGTCAGCGCGCGGATCTGATCGTCGGTCTCATACTTCGTCCAATTCAGGTCGAGACGCGCGGTAACGACCTTCTGCGCGTCGAAGCCCGGATTCACCCGCAGCAGCGCGATGAAGCTCCGCATCATGAGGCCAGCGCCGGCCAGCAGCACCACCGACACGGCCACTTGCGCGATGATCAGCGCACCACGAGCGCGGTGACGGCCGCCACCGGCCGACGCATTCGTTCCTTCTTTGAGATCATCCACCAGACTCGAACGCGACGGCAGCGCGGGCAGCGCGCCCAGCACGAACGCCGTCAGCGTCGAGATGCCTAACGTGAAGAGCAGGACCGCCGAGTCGATGCGCACTTCGGCGGCTCTAGTGGTGAATCGGGCCACGAACGCCTTGAGGAGATCGAGCCCGCCGTACGCGAGCAGCAGTCCAGCGACCGCGCCAACCAGCGTCACCAGCGCGCTCTCGGTGAGCAGCTGGCGGAAGAGGCGCCCACGTGACGCGCCGAGCGCGGTACGCAGCGCCATCTCCTTCTCGCGTCGAATGAGACGCGCCAGCGTGAGGTTGGCCACGTTGGCGCACACGATGAGCAGAAGGAAGCCGGCGGTGCCTAACAACACCAGCAGAGTCGGGCGAGCGTTCGCCGTCAGCTCCTCGCGGAGGGTCACGGCCGTGGTCCCGTAGCGTCGGGCCGCCGGATATTCGTCCGGATGATCGGCGTGAAGCCGGTTGGCGATCGTCGTCAGCTCGCTCTTGGCCTCGTCCAGCGTGCGATCGGACTTGAGCACGCCGAAGACGTTGAGCATGCGCGCGCCACGATGGCTGCGCACATGCTCGCCGGACCGGAAGGGACACGCCGACACCGGCATGTAGACGTCGTTCTCATTGGGATACTGCGGCACCGCCGACAGCACGCCGACCACGGTATGGATGTGGTCGTTCATCGTGAACGTGCGGCCGATGATGCTCTGATCACCGCCGAACTCGGTCTGCCAGAAGTCGTAGCTGAGCACGAGTACAGGCTCGGCGCCAATGGAATCTTCGCCCGCGCGGAACGTCCGCCCGAGGATCGGCTTCACGCCCAGGAGGTCGAAGAACTCGGCCGAGACGACGCCGGTCTGCACGCGGCGCGGCTCGTCGCCACCGAGCAGGATGAAGGGCATCGAGTGATACTCGACGAGGCCGGTGAGCGAGCGCGCCGACTGCCTGTAGTCGCTCAACTCTACGGGCGAAAAGCCGGCGTTCTCGACATCAGCCGCGGCGACGGGCTGGTGTAGCTCGACGATGCGGTCGCCGCTGGCGTAGGGCAGCGGCTGCAGCAGTACGCCATTGATCAAGCTGAAGATCGCGGTGTTGGCGCCGATACCGAGCGCCAGCGTCACGATCATGACGACGGTGAAGGCGGGCGTCTTCGCCAACGTTCGCGCGGCGAAGCGCAGATCCTGCCAGATGCTCTGCATGGTCTCTCTCCATTGATGCACGCGAATTCTCTGGACGTCTTCCGTGCGGCATGCTTCCTCGATGGCGACGACATCGCCGAACGCGTCGATCGCCGCCCGGCGTGCCTCGTCAGGCGGCATGCCGGCCGCCATGAACTCGCGCGCGCGCATCTCGATGTGAAATCGGATCTCGCTGCTGATGTCACGCCGCGGATTCGGAAGGATCGAGCTGAGCCGAAAGCGCCGCTTCTTCATGTCTCGGCTCCCCGTGTCCGCAGCGCGGCCGATACGGCCCGCGAGTAGCGGTTCCACCGGGCCACTTCTTCCCGCAGCGCTTTCCTTCCGGCGGGTGTGAGCGAGTAGTACTTCGCCTCACGATTGGTCTCGGTGAGCCCCCACTCCTCGGCCAGCCACCCCTTCCGCTGCAGACGGTGGAGGGCTGGATAGAGCGCACCTTCTTGTACTTGAAGCTCTTCGTCGGTGTTCTGACGAATCCAGCGTCCCATGGCGTAGCCGTGCATCGGGCCCCAGCTGAGCGCCTTGAGAATCAGCACGTCGAGCGTGCCGGTGTAGAGATCGCTACCTGCCATGCCGTCGCTCCATGAGTACGCCTGGTGGTGCCTAACGAGTCAACGCTGAGATCCGGTCGTCACCGGAAGCTCGGACCGGCTGCTCCAATCCTGGAACGACCCGTCGTAGAGCCGGGCCTGGTGGCCGAGCGCGCGGGCCGCAAGGTAGAGGACGCTGGCCTGCATTCCGATGTGGCAGTACGTGACGACGACGTCCTTCGACTTCACGCCGGCAGCCGAGAATTGCCGAGCCATTTCCTGGCGATCGACGAAGTCGCTGGCGTCGTTGGTGATTGTGGTGTACGGGATGCTCGCCGCGCCGGGGATACGGCCGCCCCGCGGCTGCTGACCATCGTCCTCGCCCGTGTAGAAGCGCGTGGCACGCGCATCGATGACCTTCACTCCGGGCTTGGCTTTGTTCGCGGCAATCCACTTCGCGTCGACGAAGACGTTCCGTGGGTTGAGCGTGACATCGCCTCGTTCGACGGCGCGCTCCTCGGCAGTGACCTTCCCACCGGCCGCCTTCCACGCCTCGATTCCGCCATCGAGCACCGAGACGCGGTCGCCGAGTCCGACGGCCTCGAACGTCATGAAGAGACGGGAGACTGGTACGGGTGGCCCGTAAAGGATGACGCGCGAACGGTCGGAGATTCCGATTTGCTCGAGAACAGCCTCGATTCGAGAGACCGACGGAAGCTCGACGTGGAGCTCGCCGTGCATTTCCGCGAAGGACTCCATCGGAAGGAACCGCGCGCCGGGAATGTGGCCGGCGCGATAGGCACGCGCATCCCATCCGACCTGGACGATGACGATGTCCTTGCGCGACGCATTGCGCTCCAGCCACTCGGCCGACACGAGTACCGAGTCGGAAGTGGTGGCGAGCGCGAGGAGGATGATGTGAAGCACAGCCACTCCTGACAGAGCGGACACAACCCTTGTTGACTTAGGTATAGTGGGATGGAATACCTAAGTGGTCAAGGGTTGGATCGTCAGCCGCCCGTGCGGAGAGCTGTTACAACTGCAAAAACGCTTTTTGTCTCAGATCTCAGAGATAGCTCAGCCACCATTCCTTTCTTTTCGCTTTCAACTCGGCAAACCACCGGCTCGGGAAGTAGAGAGCAACCACTACCAGCGCGAAAACGGCGTACAACAACGGCAGGCTGTAGCGGTAGCCCTCGGGAACGTCGGGCGGCAGGAATGGGTGATTGCCGACGAGCCAGCCGGTCGATTCGGGGGTGCGGACGAGAGAGATCAGCACCGCGACCAGGTGGATGAGCGGAATGTGCAGGACGTAGTAGAAGAACGGAACGCGGCCGAACACGGCGATCCAACGTGCAACGCGTCCGCGCGCGCCCTCCAGCAGCGCGACGGCGATCAGCGTCGGTCCGAGCGTCATCAGCAGGAACAGCAAAGATGCGGGATACTTGGCGGTGTTCAGAAACGCGATCGGAGCCGGCACGTTCTGCTGTGCCGGCCAGGGGCGCGGATCCCCGTATAGGTTGAACCCGCGCAGCACGAGGAACGCGATGACGGCGGCGATGCCTAACGAGAGTGTCACCCGCCGCCGCTCCTCCATCGGCAGGCGCATCACGGTTCCGAAGGCGTATCCAAGTGCCATCACGCCGATCCAGGGAACGATGGAGTAGAGCACGGCGACTGTGGGTCCCCCGTCACTAAGCTGGAACATTCCGCCGAAGTACAGGAGCCGCCACAGCCATTCGAGTGAGCTACCTTCGATTCGCGGCATGAGTGCGGGCGTCATGCTGCCCACGATGTTGTGCGCTCCCACGAGCAGAAAGCCCAGCGCGGCGATCACACCGACAGGGAGGTGAACGAGTCCAGCCATGAGGATCATGCAGCACCCGATCGCCCAGATCACTCCGGCGAAGGTGAAATTCGCATAGTCGAAGTTGAAGGTCCACGCGAAACGAAGCACGGTCAGCTCGAGCAGCACCAACCACAACCCGCGCGTCAGCAGGAAGATCGACAGCTCGCGCTTGCTCGACAGCTTCTGCCCGTGCAGAAATGCCGCTGTCCCGGCGAGGAAGATGAATGCCGGCGCGCAAAAGTGCGTGATCCACCGCGTGAAAAAGACGCCGGGGCTTGGGCCACCCGCCGGAACGCCAGCATACACTCGCACGTGGTCGATCGCCATCAGGATCATGACCGCGCCGCGCACGATGTCGAGCGACACGATGCGTCCGTTTCGAGGAGACGCTGACTCTGAGCCGGCCGCGGCCGGCGGCGTGTAAGTAGTGTCGACCGTCGAGGGGGCACTCATCTTCATGCGCGTCGTCTCCCGTAAAATCCGCGCTCATCACTCGCCAGCTGCAGCGTTCTCACCGCGGCGCCGGTGAGCGCGCGCACTTCTCGCGGCGCGACGCCGTACTCCCGGCGAAACGCTTCGCTGAACCTGCTGTGTGATCCGAACCCGACCGACAGAGCGATGGCGGAGATTGCATCGCTCGTCTCCAGCATCTGCTCCAAGGCTTCGCGCAAGCGAAGTCGCACCAGCAGCCGGTGAATCGAGACACCCTCGACCGCGCTCACCATGCGGCTCAGGTGGTACGGGGAGCAGTGCACGGCACGCGCGATGTCAGCCAGCGCCAGCGGCTCTCGGTACCGCGTCGCGATCAGCACACGCACCCGAGCGGCGTACTCCAGCGCCGTCTTGTTAGGCAGGCGACCAGTAACGGTGGGCGCCCCCAGCGCGCGGTGAAGGAACTCGACCGCCAGCTCTTCGATCTCCAGCGGCATCTCGCCCGGTTGCCGCGCGGCGTGGACCGCCAGCCGATGTTGCAGATATGCCCGGCCGTCGAGCGGCGCCGATGCCAGAGGGAAGCGACATCGCGCATCGTCGAGCGCAGCTGGGTGGTGCGCGGCCAAGAGCGCGGAAAGGGCACCGAGCGGTAGCTGAAAGACGGAGCAGCTGTCGCCTCCGGGCACCGGGTGCCTGACGAGATACGTCTCATCCGGATTCCAAAAGCACACCGTCGACGGATCGGCCAGCGTCCGCGTCCCCTCCGACAGCCGCTCGAAGGTGCCGCGGCGCGTGACGATCACCTGGTGCGTCGTGCTCAGCTCCTCACGCGTGGAGTCGTGCCCCGCGCATCGCCAGTCGACGATGCTCACCACCTCACTTCGGAAGAGCTCGACCTCACCCGCGGAGCTAGCGGGTGCGGCGATCGCGGAGTGCAGGCGCCCGGAGAGCCTCATGTCGTCGAAGATACGGACCGTTTGTCCCTCGGCTATCGAAAAATTGCGCGATTAGCCGCCCAAGATTGCGTCGAGCATTTGGCGCAGTATCGTGCCCAGTATCCTGCCTGGGGGCTCGCAATGCGGATGACGTTGGAGCAGATGCGGACTCGGCTTCGATCGAGCGCCTCCGCGATCGTCGACTTGGTCGAGCACACATCCCCGGATCAAGCGCGGTGGAAGCCGACGCCGGATCGATGGTCGGTGCTCGAGGTCGTCTGCCACCTGGCCGACGAGGAGGTCGAGGACTTCCGCACGCGACTTGGTCTCGTGTTGTCCGATCCCGCCAAGCCGTGGCCGCCGATCGACCCCCCACGCGCCGTGATCGAGCGCGCCTACAACGATCGGGACCTCGGCGACTCACTGGCTCGATTCCGAGAGGAGCGGCAGTCGTCACTCGAGTGGCTAAGCCGGCTGCCCGATCCGGATTGGACCGTCACGCATCACCATCCGAGCATGGGTGCGATGACCGCCGGCGTGATCGCCGCATCGTGGGTGGCGCACGATCTTCTCCACGTCAAGCAGCTCACCAAGCTCCACTACGACTGGGTGGCTAGGGAGGCCGCGCCGCACAGCATCGAATACGCGGGTCGCTGGGTGTAACGCTCAGCGAAGAGCGTTTCGCAGCGCCACGCCGTCGAGTGTCTCGAGCGGCCTCACTCCCAATCGCGCGGCGAGCGTCGGCGCGAGGTCCACCGTGCGCACGAACTCGTTGTGTCGCCCGGGCGCAAACCCCGGACCGTAGAAGATCAGCGGTACGTGAGAGTCGTAGTCGTACGGCGATCCGTGCGATGCGATCGTCGTTCCCCACAGACTACTCGGGGTGAGTGTGACGACGAGCTCGAGGTTTCGGGCATCACCGAGCTGATGCACCCACCGGCGCGCGATCGGATCCTTGGCCGTGTCAGCCATGAGCGCCCGGTAGCGGTCGACGCGAGCGATGCCGGGAACCTTCAGCGCCGAGTCGCGAAAGGCCGCAACGAGCGAGTCAGTATTGACCTTCGCTTGACCGAGCGCCGTCCGATCGATGAACAGAAGCTGGAGATCGAAATCGATCGCATTGCGTGGTGCGCCGACGGTGGTCGCTTGCTTCATCAAGTAATCGTAGAGCGTCGCCGGGTTCACACGCGTCGCTCCTTGGTCGCCGCGCGAGAACGCGAGCTCGGGAACGGTGCCGACTCCATGGTCGGCACTCAGCGCGAAGATCACGCGCGACGAATCTCTCAGACGATAAAGCGAGTCGATGAAGCGGCCGATCGTCCGGTCGAGACGCAGAATCCCGTCGTGCAGCTCACGCGAGTCGGGTCCGTACCGGTGCCCCACCAAGTCGGTGGCCGAGAGCGAGACGGCGAGTACGTCGGTGTGCGGACCTTTACCGAGCCCGAGCGCGTTCACGCCGTCGAGCGCCATGGCGACGGTGAGCTCATCCATGAAGGGCATCGTCCGCACACCACTCGCCGCGCTGGCGCTGTCGTCGGGCAGCGCCTTGGGGAACAGGATCTCGGCTCCCGTTCCCTCGACCGATTGATCGTCCGGCTCCGGATACGCGCTATCCGGTAGCAGCAGCGTCCAGACCTTTCCCGCGTACTTCTGCGGAAGGTGGCGCGCGTTGAATGCCTGCACCCATGCCGGAAGCGAATCGCGGTAGTAGCGACTGGTCGTGAAGAGGCCGTTCCCCGGGTACCAGTACACCTCCTGCTTGGAACGGCCGACGGGGAGGATGGCGCCCCGATCCTTCATCGAGATGGAAAGCGCGCGCGTGCGCCTGTCGCTGGCGATCAGCCAGTCGACGAGTGTAGTCCCCCGGAAGCGAAGCGGTGAGGCGCCCATGACGCCTGAGCCGATGAGCGGTGACGTGCTGTCAATCACTCCGACGCGGTTGGCGGTGATGCCGGTGGAGCGGGGGAAGCGTCCGGAAAGAAGAGTCGCGTGCCCGGGCGCGGTCTCCGTGATCGCGTGATCGTGGTGAGCGTTGGAGTACCACGCGCCACCGCGCGACAGCCTGGCGAGTCCGCCCGTCAGCTGCGAGCCGAATCGGTCGAAGTAGTTCCCACGCATCTGGTCGACCGTGATGAGTACTACCAACGTCGGCTTCGTATCGGCTGCGGGGCGATTAGCCGAGCTCTGCGCGCCGGCACAGCCTGCCAGCGTACTCAAGGCCGTCAGCGCCGCGATCAGGCGGCCGAGGAAATTCCGGTTGCCTTCCTTCGTGGCGCTCCCTATGGCGCTTCGTTCGGTAGGACGCAAATTAGTGTTCCTCCACCTGTTTCATGGAGCTGCTGGCCATGGCTTCCACCACCGCGGGCTCCTTCTTCTCGCCCGCGACCAAGGTGGTTCTGAAGGCGCTCATCTACTACGCGATCCTCATCGCGGTGGGCGCCTATTTCTGGCAGGCGCTGCCGCAATCGGCGCTTGTCGGACAGTACTCGATCGACGCGCTTCTCGGCAGGGCACCGGCGGCGGAGCCGGCCGCGGAGGTTACCAGCGGCTCGCTGTCGATGACCGCCGTGCTCTCCATGGTAGCGGCGATCCTGCTCTCCATCCCGGTCGCCTGGGTATACCAGCTCACGCGCGCTAAGCAGGGATATCAGCAGTCCGTCGTGCAGCTGCTGGTCATTCTTCCCATCATCGTGGCCGGCATCGTGGTGCTGGTGAAGTACAGCATCGCCCTCGCTTTCTCTCTGGCGGGCATTGTCGCGGCCGTTCGGTTCCGCAACGCGCTCGAGGACAGCAAGGACGCCGTCTACGTCTTCCTGGCCATTGGCGTTGGGCTCGCCTCGGCGGTCGACGTGCCGGTGGCGGTGGCGGTCTCGATCGTCTTCAACGCTACGGTGCTCGTGCTCTGGTACACCGACTTCGGTAACGCGCCGGTGGAGCTCGAAGGGAGGATCGCCGAGCGGCGGCTGGAGCGCGCGCGCGAATTGGCGCGGACTGGAACGTTCGTGGCGCGCATCGACGACGAGGTGCTGCGCAACATGACGAAGGATCAGCTCGAGGGATTGGCGCAGCGTGCCTGGCGTCGTGCGCACCCGAATAAGTCCGACAGCGCGACGATGCAGACGTTCGACCTGCGTCTCTACTTGCGGACGCGCGAGCCGGCCCGGACTCGTCAGGTGGCCGAGCCGCTTCTGGACCTCCACGTGAAGCGGTGGAGCTTCGATCGGGTGCGAGATGGCAGCGATGGGACGCCGGTGGTCGAGTACGTGGTGAAGCTGCGCAAGAAGGTCAGTGCGGACGAAGTGCTCTCTATCATTCGCGGGGCGGCTGGATCGGACCTGGTAGACGCGGAGCTTCGATGATGATTCGGATTGCGCGGATGAACCTGCTCGCGCTGGTGCTCGCACCAACTGTGACGCTGGCGCAGGACATTCCGCAGGATACCACCGCTCCGAAGCACGTTACGAAGTTCTTCGACAGCGAGACGCCGCTGGCCGCCACGCTCACCACCAACATCAAGCAGATCAGAAACGACAAGAAGGACGAGGCACCCTGGCGCGCGGCGTCGATTCAGTTCGCCGGTGCCGATGGCCAGGCGGTCGTGCTTCCAATCAGAGTGAGAACGCGCGGCATTTGGCGTCTCAACAACTGCGAGTTCCCGCCGCTGCGACTGAATTTCGTTCGAGTACAGGCACAGGGAACGGTCTTCGAGGGGCTCGACAAGCCAAAGCTCGTCAACTACTGCCGCAACAACGACCGCTTCGAGCAGTACGTGCTGCAAGAGCTGCAGCTGTATCGAGTCTATCAGCTGTTGACGCCGGCCAGTCATCGCGCCCGCTTGGTGCACATGACGTACGTCGACAGCGCGAGCGGGAAGACGCACGCGAAGCGCATGGCGATCATCGTCGAGGAGCCTGACGCGATGGCCGAGCGGTTGGGCGGTCAGATGCTCGAGCAGCAGGGGGCGGACAAGGAGGATCTCGATCCCCAACAGAATCTTCTGTTCGGCGTCTTCCAGTACTTCGCGGCCAACACCGATTGGTCGACGCTGATGCTCCACAACGTGGAGCTCGTCGTCAGGCGTCACGACGGCGCGCTGCTTCCCGTGGCATTCGACTTCGATTTCTCGGGGGCGGTGAATGCGCCATACGCTACGCCGGACCCGAAGATCCCGATCCGGCACGTCAGGCAGCGTCTCTATCGCGGCATGTGCGCGACGCCCGAGCAGCTCGCCGCCGTTTTCGCGCTCTTCAATCAGAAGAAAGACGCGATCTACGCGCTGTATCGGGATGACATTGGCAAGCTCCTTCTTCCCGAGTTCGTGCGCGAGACGCTGGATTATTACGATCAGTTCTACGCGACGATCAACGATCCGAAGAAGGTGAAGAGAGAGTTTGTGGAGGGGTGTAGGGACTAGGCATTGACTGAACTGCCGCCGTTCTAGTTAGTAAGGAGCACTTTCCCCATCGTCTCCCTACTTTCTAACGCCGTATGCGCCTCGGCGGCGGCCTCCAGCGAAAACGTGCGATCGATTCGGACTGTGAGGTCGCCGTCGCGGAGCCAGTCGAGGAGATCGGTGGCGCGAGCGGTGAGCTCGTCGCGGGTTGCGGTGTAGTGCGCGATCGTGGGGCGCGTGAGGAAGAGCGAGCCCTTGCGATTGAGGATCTGAGGATCGAGGGGCGGCACGGGACCGCTCGACTGGCCGTACAGTACCAGCATTCCGCGCGGCGCGAGCGAGTCGAGGCTTCCCTCGAACGTGTCCTTTCCCACCGAGTCGTAGACGACCTGTACGCCGCGGCCACTCGTTAGGCGTCGGCTCTCCTCCACGAAATTCTGCTTCGTGTACAGGATGACCTCCTGTGCGCCCGCCCCTCGAGCAAGGGCTGCCTTCTCCGGCGTCGAGGTCGTGCCGATCACACGGGCTCCGCGGCCCGTCGCGATCTGACAGAGCAGAAGCCCGACGCCCCCCGCGGCCGCGTGAACGAGCGCGGCGTCCCCGCGCTTGAGCGGATACGTCGACGTCGCCAGATAGTGCGCGGTGATCCCCTGAAGCACGAGCGCCGCCGCCGTTCTCGTCTCCACGTTCCGCGGCAGCACGATGAGCCGCTCGGCCTTGGCGATCGACAGCTCGGCGTACGTTCCGCGAAAGTCGACCGACGCGACCCGATCGCCGACGCGCACGGCACTCACTCCACTACCGACGGCCACCACCGTTCCCGCGCCTTCGGTGCCAAGCGTATAGGGAAGCTTCAACGGGTAGAGGCCTTTCCGCTGGTAGATCTCGATGAAGTTGATGCCGGCGGCGTCGAGCCTAACGAGTGCCTCGTCGGCGGCCGGTACCGGATCGGCGACCTCTTCGAGGCGCAGAACTTCCGGTCCGCCGTGCCTAACGACGCGGATCGCTTTCATCGCGCGGCCATCGACGCGACATCGGCGGCGACCGGCGTCATCTGGCGGGCGAAGTCGACGGCGACGGTATTCCCGCCGCTCAACAGGACGCCCACTCGCTCACCAGGTCGCGGCTGATATCGTCTTGCGAGCAGCGCGGCAGTCGCCGTCGCGCCCCCGGGCTCGACGACGACGCGCAGCGTCTGCCAGAGCCGCGACTGAGCCTGCCGAATGTCGTCGTCGGTGACCAGGATGACGCGATCGACCCAGCGTTTTGCGATCGGGAAGTTGAGCTCACCCACCCGAGAGGGCGCCAGCGAGTCGGCGGCGATCCCATCGGTGGGCGCGTCGACCGGACGGCCCGCTTCGAGCGCGCGCGTGAGCGTCGGCGACAGCTCCGGCTCGACTCCCACGATGCGAGCGCGGCCGGCGAACCAGCTGGCGACGCCGGAGATGAGACCGCCGCCGCCGATGGGGACGAGGACGGTATCGAGGCCGGGCGCCTGTTGGTCGAGCTCGAGACCGAGCGTGCCCTGGCCGAGTATTGTCTCGTGCTGGTCGAAGGCGTGAACGCGAAGCGCACCGGAGCGCTCGGCGAATCGCTCGCTTTCCGCCAGCGCATCGCCGTAGCGCTCGCCGCCGACCATGAGTGTGGCGCCGAAGCTCCGTATGCGATCGATCTTCGCGGGCGAGCAGATGCTCGGGACGAAGATCGTGGCCGGAATTCCCAGCGTCATTGCCGCGTAAGCGACAGCGGCGCCGTGGTTGCCACCCGATGCCGCGACGACGCCGGGCGGCGGGACCTTTCGAAGCAGCAGATTGGCGAACGCGCCGCGCGACTTGAAGGCGCCGGCGTGCTGATAGAGCTCGAGCTTGAAGGTGAGCCGCGCGGCGTCGAGTCCGAGCTCCGCGCCGTCGATCTCCACCGTGGGGGTACGGCGGATGTATGGGCGAATGACGGGCTCGGTCGCGGCGATCTGGTCGGGGGTGGGGAGAGACATGGAATCCGAGATTGGAGATTCGAGATTCGAGATTCGTCGGCGAGATTCGGAGAGTACGGGTGTGCCGCTCCGCGTTTCGAATCTCGAATCTCGAATCTCGGTGTCCCTTGACATCACTTAGCCAATTGGCAAAATAACAATATGCCTATCGCGCGTGAAGTCGCCAGCGCCATGCGGGCCCTCGGGAACGAACGGCGGCTCCGGATCATGGAGTGGCTCAGGGCGCCCCGGAAACACTTCCCGCCGCAGGTCGATGGCGACCTGGTCGACGACGGCGTCTGCGGCGTGTTCATCGCCCGCAAGCTCGGCGTCTCGCAGCCCACGGCCAGCGAGCACCTGAACATCCTCGTGCGCGCCGGGCTTCTCCGCCCGAAGCGCATCAAGCAGTGGACGTTCTATAAGCGCGACGAGGCGCGGATAAAAGCGCTCAAGCGGGCAATCGACGGCGGCGTCTGAACGCCCGGCACGACGACGCTACGGCGACACCTCGAGCGGTACGTCGACCAGAGTCCTGCCGTTGTTGGCAACGAATTGTATGGCCAGTCTCCCCCGATCCGTCGGCGCGATCTCGATGTCGTAGGCCTCGCCGATGCTGATGGGCAGGACCGCGCGCGACAGCTGGCGCTGCTGCGGGGCGCGATCCACTCCGTCCTTGGCGACGATCTTCCACTCCGCGATCGTGGTGTCGCGCCTGAGCTCCAACCTGCTCCCTGGACGGTCGGTGGTGATGTTGATGAAGCGGAAGCGGTAGACGCCGCCCACTCGCAGCGGGATGGGGGCCGGATCGAGCCGACCATTCAGCAGCGTTTTGGCGTCGGCTCGGTCGACGCTGTCCTTGGGTGTCGTAAGAACCATCGGGAAATCGACCGTCGGGTCGAATCGCTGGAGCGAGTCGACGACGATCAGCGCGCCGCCGAGTCCGCCGCGCAGTTGCCGCGGCTCGGAGACGTGCGAGTGGTACATGAACGTCCCGGCTCGCGGTGGTGTAAACCGGGCGACGAACGAGTCGCCCGGTGCAATGGCGGGTGTGATCTGCCGCCCGGCTCCGCTGAATCCGGCGACGCCATCGAAGTAGCTCTCGAGCTCCATGCCATGCCAATGCACCGCCGTCGGCTCCGTGAGCCGATTCACGATGGTGATCGCCGTCGGCTGATTGCGCTGCACGATGATCGCTGGCCCGGCTCTCATCGTGCCATCGATCGGCGCGTCGGAGGCGTTCTCGACCAACGTGTACGCATACCCTGGTGAATCGCTCTTCCCACCAGGGTTGGGCCTGACGAGTAATCTGAGTTGCCGCTCCGCCTGACGAGCGGTGCCGTTCGCCGCCTCCCGTTTCTTCGGGTCAGGCATCACATGCACTCCCATGATGAGTCCAGTCATCCCCTCGAGTGCATGGTTACCGTGAGCGATGTGGTCGGGTCCTCGATTCTGCTCGCGAACGATGATTCCCAGCGGCTTTCGATAATCGAAGTGCGAGGGAATGTGGCAGTGGAAGAGCCAGTTCCCAGCCCGATAGGGAACCCACGACATCGACATCGTCGTGCCGCGCCGCATGAATTCCGTGTAGACGAGCGGCCGCCGCGACTCGGCGAGCGCCGTATCGACCCTCGAGTCTCCACGGCGCTCTACGTTGAAGTAGAAGCCGTGCAGGTGCATCGGGTGGATGTCCGACGACGCATTGATGATTCGCCAGCGAATCGTGTCGCCCTGCAGGTACTTGAACCGCTCGGTTGCCGGCCAGCTCCGACCGTTTATGACGAGCAGGTCCCGACCTCCCTCGCGTAGCGGCGCGCCGCCAACCGTGTCGCCCCAATGCCCGATGACCAGGACCCGGTCGCGCGACGCAGACTCACCCGGCCCATCGACGATGATCGCGCCCGACAGCTGAGAGTCGAGCTTCGTTCGGAAGTTGAGCGGGCGGTGCATCGACGTCGCCCAGTAGTAATACGTGCCGGGCGCATCGAGCCGAAATCGTACTTCACGCGTCTCGCCAGGACGGATCTCGATGCTGTCGACCTCCGTGAACGGGCGATCGTGTAGACCGTGTACGATCAGCGCGGAGTCGGAGAGCGAGTTGCGGATGGACATCGTGACGCGCGTTCCGGCGGGGACGCGGATCATTGGCCCGGGAATCTGGAGCGACTTCCCGATTTCCCCGAACGCCTGGATGGGCGCGCCTGGCTTGTCTTCGCCGTTCGGATGCCACTGCCCAACCTTGGCCTCGATCCGAAGCGTCAACTCGCCATTTCTCAGGGTGCCGGCCGCCGTCGTGTTGCCGTGCACGCGAATCCGTGCAGGCTTCGGTGCAGTTGATGACGTTTCGTCAGGCAGCCGGTACGCGGCGAGCGCGAGCAGGAGAACGGGCGCCACCAGAAGGGACGCCCGCGACGTACGGGAAATCGGGTGCAACACGGCTACCTCCTCGAGGACGAGGATGCGTGTGGTGCATTCGATTTCCCTCTTTCAGGGGCGAAAGTCAAGCGGGCGGAAATGCTTGGTGATGCGTAGAATTGGTTGGGCAGGAGTGGGGGCGGGGCATCAAGGTCATGTTGCCCATGGAGAAGGGAGTCATGCCCTCAGGCACACCTTCGCGACGCACCACGCAACGTAATTTTGCCGACGCCCGTCCGGTCGAGGCAAAATGATCGTTCCGCTTCCCGCGCTCGAGGCGTATCGGCAGGATCTCGCGGCGGCGCCCGGTCGCGCGTCCTTCGGCAACGCGGACCCTCTCTGGCTCGCTGTCGCGCAAGCCATCGCCCGACTCGCCGATCTGCCGCACAACGAGCGACGCCCACTCATAAGCGGTCTCGCTGACGCGCTCGCCGGCTGGTCAGCAGACGCCGACACCGACCCCACGGTCGACGCACTGCCGGCCGCACTCGGCGCCTGCCTCGACGACGACACGGACGACAGAACGATCGCCGTCCTTCTACGCTGGGCTGCTACGGTCGAACGCGCCGGCGCGCTCAATCTGACGTACAGCGCGCTAGCCGCACTCCGCCAGCTGATCCCCGCCACCGCCAACAGCAGACGCGCGCTCGGATTGATCCTCGCGCAGCAAGGGCGCATCGCCCGCGAAGTCGGAGATGTCGTCACCGCCGCCGACCTCTACGCGCAAGCCGAAGAAGCAGGCCACGCAAGCGGCGATGCCGAAGTCACAGTGCGCGCCGTGCTCGGCCAGGGCGTCCTGGCCGTCATCCGCGGCAACTATCCCGACGCACGCACCCACTTCAGCCGCGCGCTCGGCGTGGCGAAAGCGCACGGCCTACAGGTGCACGCCAGCGCGGCGCATCACGGCCTTTTGCGCGCCGCGCTCGCGGCGGGCGATCTCGACGCGGCGCTGCGTCACGGTTGGGACGCATTCAAGCACGCCGCCGGCGACCGGCATCGTCAGGCAGAGCTCCTGACCAACCTGGGCGAGATCTGCCTGCTCATCGCGCGTCCAGCGGCGGCGCTCCGCGCCTATCGCACCGCGCTTCGGTTCACGTCACTCGCAACGATCCGGCTCGGCGCGCTAGGCGGCGCGGTCATCGCGGCCGCACGGCTGGGCGATCGTCGCGCGCTCGATGAGCTGAGCGCCGAGACGGAGCAGACGATTTCGCGAGTGGCCGAGCCGTACGAGCACGCGGTCACCCTCGTCGAGCTCGCCGAGGCGTTTGCCATTTTCGGGGATACCGGCCGGCGCGACGCGTACCGCACTCGCGCACTGCAGCTGGCGGAAGAGCGCGGATTTTACGAAGTGGTGCATCGCGCCGAGTCGATGCCGCGCGGTAGCACGACAACGACGGAGGCGAGGCGCCCACCGAGCTTGAGCGACGGCGCGGTGGGCGTGCTCCGAGCGATCGAGTCACTCGACCCCTCGGCCTCCGCGGCAGCGTCCATCTAGTACCACGGTAACGTCCCGTGACACGTGCTGCCGCCCGTAGAGTCGCACGTCGTGCGCGGCGGCGGTGGCGGCGGTGGATCTCCGCCGACGAACGGTTGCTCCCGCACCGCCGGCTCCGTCGGACTCGTACCGCAGGCTGCCACTCCGAGAACGATCCCCACGAGGGCGAGGGCCGGTACCAAAGCAAGGCGCAGCGTCCGCATGATCAGCTCCTGGTGAAGGGAGCGCTATCGTTAGGCAGGAGCGGACGCGGCGACGGACACGCAATGGGAACACGCACCGCGGAGTTGTCACCGCCCGCGCAAAGACGGCGCGCGATGGTGCCGAGGCCATGATCGCGGCGCTCGTCATCGACCGCGAAGCACGCGCGCGCGTGCGCGACGCCACGCGCGGAATGGGCGACCTGCGCTTCGTGTCGACCGTCGCCGAGCTGGAGGAGGTGCTGCCGGTGGAGCGGCCGGACGCGGTGGTGCTCGAGCCCGTCGACTCGTCAGGCATGCCGACCGCCGCATTGGCGGAGCGGTTGCGGGAAGGCTACCCGTCGCTCCCCATCATCGCGTACGCGATGCTCACTCCGGGCGGCTCGCAAGGAATTCTCTCGCTCGCCCGCGCCGGCGTGCACGAGCTCGTCATTCGCGGCTTCGATGATCTCGGCCTCGCCATGCGCGCGGCGTTGGCGCGTGCACGCGAGCAGGCGGCGGCAGCGTTCGTCATGCGCGAGCTCGAGAGCGAGATCCCGCCCGCGATGCGGCCGCTCATCCGGCACTGTCTCGAGCGCGGCGCGCAAACACAGACCGTCGCCGGTCTCGCCCGCACACTCGGCGTGCACCGCAAGACGCTGGTGAATCGCTCGCGCGACGCCGGCTTCCCAACGCCGAGCTTGCTCATTGGATGGTGTAGGTTGCTCCTCGCTGCACGGCTGCTCGAGGATCCCGCGCGCTCGATCGAGCACGTGGCGCTGGCACTCGACTTCCCGTCGGCGACGGCGCTGCGCAACATGCTGCGCCGCTACGCCGGCCTCAGTCCGAGCGAGGTACGGGAGCGGGGCGGGCTGCGCTGCGTTTTGGAGACACTGCGGCACGTGCTGCGCGATCCGCACCCCAAGCGACAAGGCGCCCGCACGCGCAGGAATTTGAAACGACAGGCGTCATGAGCACTCTTGCGATGCTGTCTTACAATGTAGTACGGTATCGCATCCTCAGTGGATGCGTGATCGTGGACGCTCAGTCCTACCTGGCCGCGTGCGCGCCATGGTACAGCCGGTTGTGCCGATTCGCGTACCGCTACACCCGGCGGCGCCCGAGCGCGGAGCGGGTCGTGCGCGCGGCGCTCGTCAGGCTCTGGCGGGAGCGGTCGGGGAGTGAACTCGACTCGACCAACCTCGAGGAAATGCTGCACGCCGCCGTGCGTGCCGAAGCGATCTCACGGTTGCAGGAGAAGGTTGTCGCGCAGCGCGACGTCGACGCCGCGTTCCAGGTTGCAATGGACGATCTGCCATCCCGCACGCGCGGCGTTCTCCGCGACCGTCTGGTCGGAGGCCTGAGTTTGAGCGAGATCGCTGCCGGCCTGACGAACGGCCGATCACCACGTGCCAACTGACTCGCTGACCGACCGCGAGTTCGCCGCGCTCTGCCGTCATCTGACTGGCCGAGCGGACGGAAGCGAGTCGGCACGCATGGATGCGTGGCTTCGCTCGCATCGGTACGCGGTCGAGGTCGCGCTGCACACGATACTTCGAAGGCCTGACGAGATGGTCCAGGAATTCGATTGGGAGCTCGCGCAACCCTCTCTCCTCACCGCGCTCTTGCTCCCTGTATGACATTGTAATACACTCGGCGCGTGCACCCGCCGCGCCGAGAAAACCCATCGAGCGATGCCGAACGCTTCACGCGACTCTACGAGTCGCGGTATGCGCGCCTCCTTCGGTTTGCGTATCGGTACGTGCGCGACCGCGCGGCGGCGGAAGACGTCGTCCACAACGCGTTCGTGCGATTGTGGGATCGACGCGGCGATTGGTCCGACGAAAGCGCGATCGATGGATATCTGTATCTCGCGGTGCGCGGCGAGGCGATCGATCGCCTCCGTCGAGCCAAGCGTGAACGCGTGCTGGAGGCGGACGGTGAGCGCGGTGCGCCGCCGGCTGTCGTCGACGAGCTGCTCCGCGAGGAGCTGGCGGGTGCGATTCAGCGTGCGATCGATGGCTTGCCGCCGCGTGCTCGTCAGGTGCTGCGGATGCGGTGGCTGGAGCAACGCCCGAATGCCGACGTCGCTCGGCTGCTCGGCATCTCGGTGAAGACCGTCGAGATGCACGTGACGCGCGCGCTCGCGGCGCTGCGCGGTCGTTTGGCGAGAGGCTAGCTCTTCGGCGAGCGCTACTCGCCGCGCGGCGGTCGCTCGGCGACGGCGCGGAGACGCGCTTCACGCGCGTCGAGTGCGCGCAGAACGACTTGCCGCACCCACGTCCCGGGGCTCAGGTGATCGCCTTCGGCTACCCGGCGCAAACGCGCGGCGTCCCGCTTGGATAGACGGAACTGCACGAGGGCTTCGAGCGGCTCACGCGACTTGTTCGGCGGCACCTGGCGTTCTCTCTGGCGAGACGCCAGCGAAGTTAGGCTAGAAGCGCGCGTGATGCCGTAGTACATTGTAATACAAGCAGATAGCAAGACGTTTTCATCGCCGAGCGCGGACGGAGCGGGAGCCGATACAGGGCTCTTCGCTCCGTCCTTCGTTTCTACTGCACCGAGGACGAACATGGCCGACGACATCGAGTGGGAGCTGGTGACGAAGTATCTGCGAGGTGAGTGCGACGCGAGCGAGGCGGCGCGTGTCGAGCGTTGGCTGGAGCGTCCGGAGGTTCGTCAGGCACTGGGCGACGCCCTCCGCGATGTCGATCAGCGGGCGATTGCGGTTCCTAGGGCGGAGGTGGAACGGGCGAGCGATCGGATGCGGCGAGCGATTGGTGCAGCGCCGATGCGCGTGCGGGCGTCACGCGCGCGTCACACGTGGTTGGCTGCTGCTGGACTCGTGGTCGTGGCGACCGCGATCGGCTCGGCGATGTGGATGCGCGAACGAGGGACGCCCGACGAGTGGCATGTCGCCAGCACGCTGAACGGCGAGCGTCGCCGGATCGCGTTAGGCGACGCGGGCGATGTCGTCCTGGCGCCCGAGTCGGAGCTCCGCTGGCGATCGTCGCGCAGGGGCCGCAGCGAGGTCGTGCTCGAAGGCGAGGCACGTTTCGATGTACGCCACGCGCTCGGCCTCACGGTCCGTGCCCACTCCACCATCACCGAAGATATCGGCACCTCCTTCCTCATCACCGCTCGGCGCAATTCCGATGGTGTGCGAGTGACTGTGATGACGGGTGCCGTGCGCCTCCGAGACACTGTAGACGCCACATGGCACCGGGTAGATGCGGGCCAACGGGGCGCGGTGACGGGACGGGTCGTTCGAGTGGAGGCAGCGGACACGACGCAGGCATTGGCCTGGACGCGCGGGAGGTTGGCATTCGTGTCGACACCGCTCGAGCAGGTCGCGCGCGAGCTCGAGCGATGGTTCGAGGTGAAGGTCGACGTCGAATCATCGGTTGCTGCCCGTCGCCTGACAGGTGAGTTCGGGTCGGAGCCGGGATCGCTCGACGAGATCCTGGTCACGATCTCCGCGGCAACCGATGTGAGACACGAGCGCGTCGATGGCCGTGTGCTGTTTCGGCCCAGGCGCTAGGCGCTGGAGGAACCTTGCCACCGGAGGGAGCAGCCATGTTGCTCGGTCGCGTGGTCGTTGTCGCTTGTCTTCTCGCATTCACGAACGGCACGGAGGCGCAGCAGCGAGATACCTCGCGGGAGCGCCGGGTGACGTTGAGCGTGCGGGAGCGAGCGCTGGGGGATGTGTTGAGGGAGGTGGCGGCGCAGTCAGGCGCGCGGCTCGTGTACAGCGACGACGTGGTGCCGGTGGAAAAACGGGTGAGCGTCGATGTGCGCGACGCGAGCGTGAGTGAAGCGATGAGCGCGGTGCTGGCCGGGACTGGCGTTGCCGCGCGACGGGCGAGCGGAGGAGAAGTCGTGCTCGAGCGCGCGAAGCGGACGTCGGCCGGCGATGAACGACGAGCTGGCGCGATCGCGGGCCGAGTGATTGACGCGGCGTCGAGAGACGGAGTGGAAGGCGCGACGATCTCCCTCGAAGGAACTGCCCGGCGCGCGGTGAGCGCGGTGGACGGCCGCTTTGTCTTCCACGGGGTGCAGCCCGGGGAACACCGGCTCGGCGTCAGGCGGATCGGCTATGCGCCCACGACGATCTCTGTCGCCGTGACCGAGGGTGGCGAGGCGAGCGTCGAAGTGGTGCTGAGACCGAGTGTCGGCCGGCTCGACGATGTCGTGGTTACGGGGACGATCGCCGAGACCGAGCGGAAGGCGCTGCCGACACCGATCACCGTCGTGACGGCGGAGGATCTGCGCAAGCATCATGTGCAACGCGTCGATCAACTCTTTCGTGGCACCGTGCCCGGCGGAATCTCGTGGGATCAGGGCTGGGGCGACTACGTCAACTCCATCACCGTCCGTGGGGCGAGCAGTCTGATCACGGGACAGAACACCATCAAGACGTACATCGATGGCGTTGAGGTGTCGAACAATCTCTTCGCGATGGTCGACGTCAACACGATCGAGCGGATCGAGATCATTCGTGGACCGCAGGGCTCGACGCTGTACGGATCGGATGCCGCGGGCGGCGTGATGCAGATATTCACGAAGAAAGGGTCCTTCGGCGACTCGCGGCCGCGAGTCGAGCTCGAGGCAGCGGGCACGTCGATCGAAAGCCCATACGCCGACGGCCGCACGCTCGAACAGCGATACGCCGCCAGCGTGCACGGCGGGACGCAGGACGTCAGCTATCGCATCGGCGGGACATACCGGCAGACGGGTGACTGGGCGCCGGAGTACTCTCTTCGCGTTCCCGCCGTGCACGCCGGTGCGCGGCTCGTGCAGCAGCCGGTCACGGTGGAAGTCAGCGCGCGATATACGTCACGCACGTTCGACGATCCGTGGGATCCGCGGCTACGTGCCAAGGGGTGGCCGCGCTTCGCCAATCCGCCTTTCAGACGCCAGGAGCTTCACAATCAGACCTAC
>DATFBY010000094.1:0-74584 GCA_035253585.1 Gemmatimonadaceae bacterium
ACCGCTCGCGGCTGTGGACCATGCGCCAGTACGCGGGCTTCGGTACGGCGGCGGAGACGAACGCGCGGTTCAAGCTGCTCCTCGACGCCGGGCAGACCGGCCTCTCGGTCGCGTTCGACCTGCCGACGCAGATGGGGATAGACTCGGACTCGCCGCGGGCGCTCGGCGAGGTGGGGCGCGTCGGCGTGGCGATCGACTCGGTCGAGGACATGCACGCACTGCTCGATGGGATTCCGCTCGACAAGGTCTCGACGTCGATGACGATCAACGCGACGGCGTCGACGCTGCTCGCGATGTACATCGTGGTGGCGGAGGAGCGCGGCATTCCGCGCGCCAAGCTCAGCGGGACGATCCAGAACGACATTCTCAAGGAGTACATCGCGCGCGGAACCTACATCTATCCGCCCGGCCCGAGCCTAGCGCTCATCGCGGACATCTTTCGCTTCGCGGCGGCCGAGGTGCCGCAGTGGAATCCCATTTCGATTTCGGGCTATCACATTCGTGAAGCTGGCGCGACCGCGGTGCAGGAGCTGGCGTTCACCTTCGCCAACACAATCGAGTACGTCTCGCGCGCGCTAAAGGCTGGGCTATCCATTGACTCGTTCGCTCCGAGACTTTCGTTTTTCTTTGCTGCTCACAGTGATCTGTTCGAGGAGGTGGCCAAGTTCCGCGCGGCGCGGCGGATCTACGCGCGCATCATGCGGGAACGTTTCGGTGCATCGGATGCAGGCGCCAAATTGCGCTTCCACACGCAAACGGGTGGCGTCACTCTTACAGCGCAGCAGCCGATGAACAATGTGGTTCGCGTCGCGGTCCAGGCACTCGCCGCCGTGCTCGGCGGCACCCAGTCGCTGCATACCAACGGCTACGACGAAGCGCTCGCCTTGCCCACCAGCGAGGCGGCAATGCTCGCTCTCCGAACCCAACAAGTGGTCGCTTTCGAGACCGGCGTCACCGCCACCGTCGACCCGCTGGCCGGCAGCTACTACGTCGAGCGCCTAACGAGTGAGCTCGAGGGGCGGTCGATGGCGCTCATCGAACGGGTCGACGAGCTGGGCGGTGCGGCGCAGGCACTCGAGAGTGGATTCGTACAGGAGGAGATCGCCCGAAGCGCCTACGAGCAGCAAATGGCGGTCGAGCGGGGTGAGCGGGTCATCGTCGGCGTCAACAAGTTCGAGGACGGCCGCGAGCCGCCGATCATCCCGCAGCCTGATTATTCGGCCCTCGAACGGGACCAGATTGTGCGGTTGTCGCGCACGCGCGATGGGCGCGACGAGGCGGTACTCCGGCGCGCGCTGGCTCGCGTTCGGGAAGCCGCAAGAGCGTACGCCAGCGATAAAGGCGCGGCGCAGCGGCCGCCCCTGGTTCCGCTCATCGTCGATGCCGTTCGGGCGCGCGCATCGGTGGGCGAAATCAGCGACACGTTGAGCGTCGTGTGGGGGCGACATCGTCCGCGTGCCTGACTGCCGCTAGCTTATGCCGGTCTACGTCGGTAAGCTGACTAGGCACGTCTGAATCGCACGTTGGGGCGAGGCGGTTCGATCCGCCTTCCAATTGTCTAGCACAGACACCCTGTATGGCGATCGATCTGGCTAAAGCCATTGGCGAAGTCGAGGAGCGTTTGACCGCGCTCCGATTCCGCGCCTCCGGTGTCGATGTCCGCCCGGAATCCATGCTCGACGAAGTCGCGCAGCTCGTGTACGAGGCGCGCACACTCCTCAAGCGCATCGCCAAGGTCGGTGCCACGACCGCTGTCGCGGTCGACCACCACGCCGAAGCTACGCCGCCAAGCGTCGAAGACGACAGCTGGAGCGAGCTGCTGAGAGAGCCGTACTTTCGCACCGACGAGCACGGCATCGTCACCGCCGTGAATTCGATCGCGTGCGAGGCGATCAAGCTTCCGAACTACTTCGTTCTCGGCCGCCCGCTTTCGATGTTCATCACGATGGAATCGCGGCAAGCGATCCGAGCGCAGCTTATTCGGCTCTCGACGGTCGAGCGGGTCGACGGCGTTCACGTGAGTCTGCGCCGCCCCGCCGGCGGGCCGCTCGAGGGGAGTTTCTCAGCAGCGGCTCTTTTCCGCGACGGCATCTACGCCGGCGCGCGGTGGCTCTTCTATCCAACCGTCGAGCAGGAGGCCGCCGGCTCCTTTCCCGCAATTCCGCTTCCTGGAGAGAACGGTTCGAGACGCACCGCCTTTTTGGCGATGGCCAGCGGTATCATGTCCCGATCGTTGGACTATGAGGAAACGCTGGCCGCGTTCGCTACGATTTCGCTCCCGATGCTGGGCGATTGGTGCATCGTCGACGTCATCAGCGAGAGTGGACACGTCCGTCGCGCGACGGTGACCTGCGCGCCTACCGAGCCGTTGGCCTCACGCATTCCACTCGTGTCTCGCGCTCCGCGCCTCGACACCGATCGCACCGCCATTGCCGAAGTACTGTCCGGCGGGCAGCCGCAAATCGTCCGCCCGGGAGCGACGGGCTTGGCCGCGTTGCTGGCAGCGACAAATGAGGAGCTAGAGCTCTTCATGGAGCTAGGCGTGACCTCAGCGCTCATCGTCCCGCTCACGGCACGCGGACAGACGCTGGGAGCCGTGACCTTTCTGTTTGCGAGCTCACACCGACGGCACGGGCCCGCCGACTTAGCGCTGGCTCGAGAGCTCGCCGCGCGCGTCGCCATCTCGGCCGACAACGCACGACTTTATCGCGAGGCGCAGAAAGCGAATCAGGCGAAATCCGATTTCCTGGCGGCGATGTCTCACGAGCTACGAACGCCCCTCACCGCCGTGATCGGCTACACCGAGATTCTTCAGGACGAGATCGTCGGCTCGCTGGCGCCAATTCAGAAAGAGCAGCTCTCGAGAATTCGTGCGAGCAGTGAGCACCTATTGGTATTGGTCGAGGAGATTCTCGCGTTCGCGCGGCTGGAGGCCGGCAGCGATCATCTGTCGTTGGAGCCGATTCGGGTGCAGGTGCCGGTCGACCAGGCCGTGACGCTGGTTGCCACTCAGGCGCGCGTGCGCCAGCTGTCAGTGGTCGTCGACGTCCCGGACGACACGCCGCCGTTCCTCGCTGATGCGGCGAAGGTTCGCCAGATACTCGTTAACCTGATGGCCAACGCCGTGAAGTTCACTCAGGAGGGTGAGGTCGGTGTGCGCGTCCGCGCGACCGCCGAGTGGATGACGTTCACCGTATGGGACACGGGCATCGGCATTTCGGCCGAGCACCTGAACCAGATCTTCGATCCCTTCTGGCAGGTCGATCAGAAAGCAACTCGCGCGTACGGCGGAAGTGGCCTTGGGCTCGCCGTCGTCAGGCGTCTGGCGCGGCTCATGGGCGGCGATGTCACCGTCAACTCCGAGCCGGGACAGGGAAGCCGCTTCACGGTGCGTCTTCCGCTGGCGGGCCCGCCTCCGCCGGTGGAGCGCGAGCTCAGGTAGTACGCTCGGGTTGTTGACCGTCGAGCTGTTCCATCGTGATGATGGCGCCGTCCACGGTGCCGCCGTCGTTGAGGAGCGGAAGCGTCGCCACTCTGCACGTCACCTGGCGCCCACGTCGGTTGATGCAGGGAATATCCGAATTGCCTGCGAACGACGCATCGGCCAAGGCGTTTCGCAGCGGCTGCTTGAGCTGCTCCACGGGCAAGCCGACGTCGAGCGACAAGAGGTTTCGGCCTATCACTTCCTCGCGCCGCAGGCCCCAGAGGTCTTCGGCCCTGCTATTCCAGAGCAGCACGTCGAGCTCGCGGTCCACTACCACGACCCCGCCGCGCATGCTCCGGAGGATCGCCGCGAGCATCGAGTTTGCCTGATTCAGCTCGTCGCTTCGTAGGCGGAGCTCATCGTTTATCGTCTGTAGCTCCTCGTTGGTAGAGTGCAGCTCCTCGTTCATCGTTTCGAGCTCTTCGTTGCTCGACTGTAGCTCTTCGTTGGTGGTCTCGAGCTCTTCCACGGTGGATTGCAACTCTTCATTCGTGGTTTCGAGCTCCTCATTGGTGGACTGAAGCTCTTCGTAAGCGGCCTCCAGCTCCTGATTGGCGTGCTCCAGCTCTTGCTGCAGTCGCTTGAATCCCGTGACGTCCGAGAACGTGATCGATGCGCCGAGCAGCTTGCCGCCAGTCGTCAGCGGTGCGACGTACACATCGAACCAACGCATGTCGCCGCTGGCCACGGGCCATTCCACGGCGGAAATCGCCACAGCCCGGCCATCGCGATATGCCCGCTCCAACCGGGAGCGAAGCTCGAGTGGCTTGTACGATACCGTCAGGTCCTGAATCGGTCGACCGACGTCGTGCTGGGTAATGGAGAAGAGACTCCTCGAGCGTTCGTTCGCCAGCACCAGCACACCGTCGGCATCGACCACCAGCTGCGCGAGCGACGAGCTGTCGAAGGCGGCGTCGCGAACTTGCTCGCTGCCCCGCGCTTGAAAACCGTTGCCGGGGTTGTCCGCTTGCGCCATCAGCATGAAATGATCTCTCAAGTTGTGCTGACCCAGCTTCATGGAGAGACGCCGCTTCAGATCGATGGGCGCAAAGAGGTCGCTGTGCGACAGCAATGTCTCGGCGCGGCCAAGGAACAGGACGCCGCCCTCCGAGAGTGCGAAATGAAAGCGGCCAAGGATTTTCGCCTGCACTTCGGCATTGAAGTACATGAGCGTGTTTCGACAGATGAGCACGTCGACACGTGAAATGGGCGCATCTTGAATGAGGTCGTGTCGGCCGAAGATGACCTGGCGCCGCATGTCCTTCTTGAAGACGTACTCGCCATTCACCGGATCGAAGTACTTTGCCCGCAACGTCGGCGGCACTGCCTCGACGTCGCGCTCGCTGTACACCGCCGCACGGGCTTTGTTGAGCGCGTTCTCATCTACGTCCGTAGCGTAGATCTTCACGCGATCCCGGAACTCCTGCGGCCCGAGCACCTCGGCAAGGATCATGGCGATTGAATACGCCTCCTCGCCCGATGCCGCGCCCGCGCTCCACACCCGGATGATCGACTGAGCCGGCCTGCGCTCGAGCAGCTGTGGCAGGACCTGGTGCTCGAGCAGCTGCCATGGCTCCGGATCGCGGAAAAATGACGTGACGTTGATCAGGACCGTATCGAACAGCGCGGCGAACTCTTCCGGATGCACTTCGAGATAGTCCAGATATGCGCCGAAGTCCTGGACGCCGATCATCTGCATCCGCTTGCTGATGCGCCTGTGGAGCGTCGACCGCTTGTAGCCCGTGAAGTCGAACCCGCGAGTGCGCTTCAAGTACTGAAGAAGCGCCTCGAACTCGTGGTTGGTCTCTTGGCTCGACATGGACACCTGCTTCCCGAGGCTCACCTCGCGCCGCGCTGCGGCGTCAAGTCAAAGCTGCGAACGTCGCCGCAGTCGCACAAGGCACGTGCCCGCTGAGCGCTCAGAGATTCGAACCCGCGTTGGGTTCCATTCCATTGACGATCGCGGTCGCATCGCTGTGCAGCCGCGCGGGATCGCGCGCGATAGATCCGGCGCCGCGATCCTGGGAGAGCACCGCGCGGATCGTTTCGGCATTCTTATGCGCGACCTCCGCCTGCGCCGCGAATCGTTTGGCTCCGAGTGCATTACCACGGGCGCGCATTCGCTCGGCGACGCTAAGGGACAGCGACATATTTTCCTCGAGCGCGCGAAGGGCGGTCCACAACGCGGCATCCAGCGTCTCGCCCGTCCGATTCATCAGCGCATCGGTCGACCACGCGTGCCCCACGCGACATCGGAAATGCACGATGTCTCCGTTCCGCAGCGCATAGAGCGCTCCGCCGCAGTCGGGACAGCCGTAGCCGGATGGGGTGCCGGGACGCACTGCCTGCGTGATCGCCTCCGAATCCATTTCAGCGATGTCGGCCTCCATTTCGAGCTCTTCATCTTCTTCGGTCATCGGTGCTCCATTGACGGCGACAGGCTCGTGTGCGAGCCGAGTCAGCAGTGGTCCTAGGTCCTTGAGCCGGACGATGTGGTCGACACCGACGCGGTCTATGGCGCTCTGCGGCATTCCGGAATAGATCGCCTCCACTGGGTCCTGCGCGATTGCAACACCACCGTAGCGCTTGATGGCAGCCAGTCCCACCGTGCCATCGTCGAGGTTCCCGGAAAGGACCACGCCGACTGTCCGTTCCCGGTACGCCACGGCGGCGGTTCGGAAAAGCGGATCCACGGCCGGACGAAATCCGCTCTCGCGCGGTCCGCGTGTGATGCGGACGTGGCCGCGCTTGACGAGTAGGTGATGATCGGGCGGAGCGACGTAGATCACGCCACGCTCGATGAGCTCGCGGTCGGTCGGATACCGAGCGTGCAGTGCGCTGCGGCGATCCAGAAGGCTGGCCAGGACGCTCGGGTTATCGGGAGGAACGTGCAGGACGACGAAGACCGCACCCGGGAAGTCAGCGGGAAGTTGTCGCACGACGTCGATCAGCATCTCGACTCCACCAGCGGAAGCGCCGATGCACACCACGTCCCGTCCGGCCATCTCGCCACCTCGCGACGTTTGCTTCGCGCACAACTCGAGCAAACGCTGGTTCCGCAAGGCCCGTGCTTGATTGCAGGGTGCTTGGCTACCTTCCTACGACGCTAGCTGGACGAGTGCTCCGGCGATCTCACCCGAGGCGAGTACCTCGTCAGCGGCGCCGGCCGCGATTGCGGCCAGCGGCATGCTGGGGAATTGCGCGAGGCTCGGATCCTCGACGATCACGAAGCCCCCGGCATCGTGGATCGCTCGCGCACCCGTCGCGCCGTCGCGTCCGCTGCCGCTCAATACGATTGCGATCACGTTGCGTTTGAACGCCCGGGCCGCGGACACGAAAAGGGGATCGGCGGCGGGGCGGACGTGGTGCTCGGGCGGCTCGTGCGTAAGTGCCATCGTGCCGTTGCGCCGAATGACGACGTGATAGTTAGGCGGCGCGACGTAGACGATCCCTGCCTCGAGCGTCTCACCGTGCTCGGCACGCTTGACGCTGCGTTTGGATGCTCGCCGAAGCACGTCGGCCAACGCCGACGGCTCGGCGCGGCTCACGTGCAGGACGATGACGATCGGTGGCTGGAAGAGCGAAGGCAGAGCCCGCAGAATTCGAAGCAGCGTGGGGAAGCCGCCTGCGGAGGCCGCACAAACGACCGCGCGCGGCTTTCGTGCTCGAGCCGATTCGAGCATTGACGCCAACTCCGACATTCGAGAGCGCGCGCGAGAGAGGGGTCATCGATGTGGGCGCGCTCGAGGATCGCTCACGTCCTTGTACGGTGCACCAGCGCGCGGTAAATTGCAAGCCTTTGCGAGATTCCTAAGTATCAACACGATGCCGACTTACGAGTTCGAGTGCAGTAACGGTCACCGGTTCGACAGGTTTTTCCGGAAGATTGCGGATGCGGCCGCCGAACTCCCGTGCGAGGAGTGCGGGGCGGTGGCCACCCGGCGCATTTCCGGAGGTGCCGGGCTCCACTTCAAGGGTTCTGGCTTTTACGTCACCGATTACGGTAAGGGCGGGAAGAAACCGGCGGAGAGTGCCGGCGGAGGGGGCGCGCCTGAAAGCTCGGGTGGGGCGCCCGACAGCGCACCGACGAGCGCCGAGGCGAAAGGCGATACCAAGCCCGCCACACCGGAAAAGAAATCCGACACGAAGTCCACTCCCAAGAAATGACTACGGCGCCCGACCTGATCCGCGCCGCTCTGGTCCGCGCGGCGCGGGAGCTTAGTGCGCCCGAGCCGATCGAGCCGCTCATCGAAAGGCCTCGCGATCCGGGGCATGGTGAGTGGGCGACCAATCTGGCGCTCGTGCTCGCGCGTCCGCTGAAGAAGAAACCGCGCGACATCGCGGAACGGTTGGTGGAGAAGCTCGCTTTGGATCGCGGAATCGTGACCGCGGTCGAGATCGCGGGCCCGGGCTTCATCAACTTCCGCGTCGCGCCCGGCGCGAACGCGCGTGAGCTCGAGAGCATCCTCCGGCGCGACCTTGAATATGGCCGCAGCGACGCGGGTCGCCGCGAGAAAGTCAACATAGAATTCGTCTCGGCGAATCCGACGGGACCGCTCCACGTTGGGCACGGCCGTCAGGCAGCGATCGGTGATGCGATCGCGTCGCTGCTCGACGCGACCGGGTGGGAAGTCTCCCGCGAATACTACTACAACGATGCCGGGGCACAGATCGCCAACCTCGGGCTGAGCGTGCAAGCGCATCTCGCTCGTCAGGCGGGCCGCGACGTGGCGATCCCCGAGGGCGGGTATCACGGCGAGTACGTGCGCGAGATCGCTGATCGCTACGCCGCGGAGCATGCGGAGGATCGTGACGGGCGCGACCTCGATGCGATTACCCGATTCGCCGTGCGCGAGCTGCGACAGGAGCAGGATGTCGACCTGCAGGCATTCGGCGTTCGCTTCGACACGTACTATCTCGAATCGTCGCTCTACACCACCGGGCAGGTCGAAGAGACCGTGCGCGCGCTGATCGCCGCCGGTCACGCGTACGAAAAGGATGGCGCGCTCTGGTTGCGCACGACAGAGTACGGCGACGACAAGGATCGTGTGATGCGGAAGAGCGACGGGACGTTCACGTATTTTCTCCCCGATGTCGCTTACCACGTCAGCAAATGGGAGCGTGGATTCCATCGCGCGATCAACGTGCAGGGCTCCGACCACCACAGTACCGTCGTACGCGTTCGCGCGGGTCTTCAAGCGCTCGACATGGGTATACCGGCCGGGTATCCGGAGTACGTGCTGCACCAGATGGTGACGCTCATGCGCGGCGGCGAAGAAGTGAAGTTCTCCAAGCGCACCGGGACCATCGTGACTGTCCGAGAGCTAGTCGACGAAGTCGGACGCGACGCGATGCGCTACTTCTTCCTCATGCGGAAAGGCGACTCGCCACTGGTGTTCGACATCGAGCTGGCAAAGAAGCAGTCGCTCGAGAATCCCGTGTACTACATCCAGATGGCGCACGCGCGCATGTCGGGGATCTTCCGCGTCGGCGAGATCGACCCGGCATCCGTGGCGACTGAAAGCGTGAGCTTCGACGTCCTCGACAAGCCGGAGGAGCAAGCGCTGATCCGTGCGCTGCTCGATTATCCATCGTTGATCGCGGGTGCCGCCGAGTCGCTCGAGCCGCACCGGGTGGCATCGTATCTCCACGACACCGCCGGCCTCGCGCACGCCTGGTACCACAAGTGGTATGTGCTCAACGAGCCTGACGAGATCCGCTCGGCGCGCCTCGTGTTAGCCCGCGCGGCGCAGATCGTCTTGAGGAATGGGTTGCAGATATTAGGCATCAATGCGCCGGATCGGATGTGAGATAGCGGGCCATCCGCCATCCGCCATCCGCCATCCGGCTATCGATTCGGCAAGCTCGCTTCGCTCGGATGGCGGATGGCGGATGGCCGATGGCGCCCTTTCTTCCTTTACACTTTCTTCAGATCGACGCTCATGACCGTCCTCGTCGTCGGCTCCGTCGCTCTCGACTCCGTCGAGACTCCATTCGGCAAAGCGGATGATGCCCTCGGCGGCTCCGCAACGTTTTTCGCGGCGTCGGCAAGTCTGCTCTGTCCGGTGCAGCTGGTTGGTGTCGTCGGCAATGACTACCCAGTCGATCAGCTCGAGCCGCTGAAGCAACGCGGCGTCGATCTGTCTGGACTCGAGCGCGCCGACGGCGAGTCATTTCGCTGGCGCGGCCGGTACCGGCACGACCTCAACAGCGCCGAAACCCTCGAGACTCGGCTCGGCGTCTTCTCCCACTTCCGACCGAAGATCCCCGAGCAATTCAGGCGCGCGCCCTTCGTCTTCCTCGGCAACATCGACCCACGGCTCCAGCTCGATGTGCTCAAGCAAGTCGAGAAGCCGCGGCTCGTGGCTTGCGACACGATGAACTTCTGGATCGAGAGTCGTCGTCCCGATCTCTTGGCGCTGCTCGAGCACGTGGACCTGATCACCCTCAACGACGCCGAGGCCCGGCAGCTCACGGATGAATACAACCTGCTGCGCGCGGCACGGTGGATCATGGATCGAGGTCCGCAGCACGTGATCATCAAGAAAGGAGAGCACGGCGCGTTCATGTTCACCAAGAAAACGCTCTTCTATGCTCCGGCCTTTCCGCTGGAGTCGGTCTTCGATCCCACTGGCGCAGGCGACTCGTTCGCCGGCGGATTCATCGGTTATCTGGCGCGCACCGGCGATCTCTCCGAGCCCAATCTGAAGCGCGCCGTCGTCTACGGCTCGGCAATGGGATCGTTCGCCGTCGAGCGGTTTTCGATCCAACGGTTTCTCGAGATCGGTGCAAAGGACATCACCGAGCGCGTGCGTGATTTTCATCGACTCGTGTCCTTCGATCAGGACCTGGTGGAGTGAGCTCCGAGCGCGACTCGCTCGATTACCGCGCCGCCGGCGTCGACATCGACGCCGCTGACGACGCCAAGGAGCGGATCAGGGCGCTGGTCGAATCGACGTTCACGTCAGGCACGCGCAGCCGCTTCGGCGGCTTCGGCGGGATGTTTCGGGTGCCTGACGACGCGCGGCAGCCGCTGCTCGTCTCCAGCGCCGACGGCGTCGGCACAAAACTGAAAGTCGCCATCGCCGCCGGCCGTCACGACACCGTGGGGCAAGATCTCGTCAACCACTGCGTGAACGACATTCTGGTGCAGGGCGCACGCCCTCTCTTCTTCCTCGATTACGTCGCATTCGGCGAGCTGAGCCCCGAGATCGTCGAGCAGGTGGTGAGCGGCATCGCCGCGGGTTGCCGCGAGAATGGATGCGCGCTCATCGGCGGCGAAACGGCCGAGATGCCGGGATTGTACACGCCGCCTGACTACGATCTGGCGGGCTTCATCGTTGGAATCGTCGAAGAGACTGACGTCCTGGGTCCGAACAGGGTGCGCGAAGGCGATGTCCTCATCGGGCTCGCCAGCTCCGGACTACACACCAACGGCTATTCGCTCGCTCGGCGCATCCTCTTCGACAAGCTCGGCCTGACCGTCGACAATCCGTTCCCTGGCGGCGGCGGGACGGTCGCCGACGTGCTGCTCAAGGTCCACCGCTCCTACCTTGCCGCACTCTCGCCGGTGCTCGGCGAGATTCACGCGATGGCGCACATCACCGGCGGCGGGATTCCGGGAAATCTCGTGCGGGCGCTCCCCGATACGGTCGATGCGGTGGTCGATATTCCAAGCTGGGTGATTCCGAACGATTTCCTGGCGCTCGAGCAGGGAGGGGAAGTTCCGCGCGAGGAGATGTTCCGCACCTTCAACATGGGGGTGGGGATGATCGTGATCGCGCCAGAGGAGTCCGTCGCCACGATTCTGGCCAGCAGCGGAACGGCAGGCATCACGGCGTGGCAGCTCGGTCGGGTGATGAGCGGGTCCGGTAAAGTGAGCTTGCAAGAGGGAATTGCGTGAGGCGGGCACTCTGCCTGACGAGTATCCTGCTTGCCGGCGCGGCGCCGGTCGTGGCGCAGCAACCGGATCCGCAATGCCTCGATCCGGCGATCGTCGGCCCAGCACTGATCGGTGGCGACGCGTGCCAGAAGGCGATCGACCTCTTCCGCTACTTCAATCCCCAAGTGGGAACGCTGGTACAAGGGGGGAACGCAACCGTTGGACACGGTGGGACGCTTCGATTCGCGCGCTTCGCGGCGGGAATTCGTCTCACCGCGCTGCGCGCCCATGTTCCCGTCCTGAACGGACCCGGAGTGTCCTCCGGCCCACCGGTGAGCGACAGTTACGACGTGGATTCGAAGTGGGCCGCGCTGCCATCGGCCGACGTTGCGATCGGACTCTTCGAAGGCATCCCGCTCGGTCTGCTCCGTGTCGGCAGCATCGAAGCCATTGGAACCGGATTTGTCGTCCCTGATGTCACGCACGGTTCCGTGCGGCTCGAGCCGAGCGGCGCCCGATTCCGGTTTGGATGGGGGGCACGGGTAGGAATTCTTCAAGAGAGCCTCGTGACGCCGGCGATCGTCGTCACGTGGATGCGGCGCGAGACGCCGGACATCGAGCTGTCAGGCAGAACGACGGCGCAAGATTCGCTCGGCGTCCACGATCTTCGCGTGCGCACCACGGGCTGGCGGGTCGTCGCCAGCAAGAGCTTTCTCAGCTTCGGTCTAGCGGGTGGCGTCGGCCGCGACGAGTATCGGTCGCGTGGCGACCTCTTCTATCGTCTGCGCAGCGGACTGGGCGCCGCTACCCTTCGCGTCGATGAGCGCGTGCGGCGCCTCAACATGTTTGGCACGGTGTCGTTGAATCTTCCACTCATTCAGTTCGTGGGAGAGATCGGTCGCGCGTCAGGCGGCGACGTCGACACGTACAACAGCTTCGCCACCGCGGCCGACGCGGCACGGTGGTATGGATCGGCGGGCGTTCGCATTTCGCCCTGACGAACGTGCCAGAACACGGCTCTTCCGACGCTCGCGACCTCGCGTACATGCGTCGCGCGCTGGCGCTCGCCAGGCGAGGGTGGGGCTGGACCGCGCCGAATCCGATGGTCGGCGCGCTGATCGTGCGGGCCGGTCGGATCGTCGGCTCCGGTCATCATGCACGCTACGGTGAAGCGCACGCCGAAGTCGCGGCGCTCGAGGAAGCCGGTGCACGCGCCAAGGGCGCCACGGCGTACGTGACGCTCGAGCCCTGCACGCACCAAGGAAAAACGCCGCCGTGCGTCAACGCACTCATCGAGGCACAGCTGCGCCGCGTGGTGGTCGCCGTGCGCGATCCAAATCCTGTCGCACGTGGAGGAGTGGAGAAGTTGCGACGGGCGGGAATCCAGGTCGATGTCGGCGTCGCCCAGAGTGAGGCGTGCGAGCTGAACGCGGCGTTCTTCCACTCCTTCGCAACCGAGCGTCCCTGGGTTCGGCTCAAGTTGGCGACGACAATCGACGGCGCGATCGCCGACGCCAAGGGAAAGTCGAGATGGATCACCGGTGCGAACGCACGAGCGGCCGCGCACCGGCTGCGTGCCGACAGCGATGCGATCGCGGTCGGCATCGGAACTATCCTGGCCGACGATCCGATTCTCACGGTTCGTCACGCGCGCGCGCCTCGCATCTCGCCGCTCCGCGTTGTGTTCGATCGGCAGTCGCGCCTTCCGCTCGCGTCGACGTTGGCGCGAACGGCCAACGAATTTCGAACGGTGGTCATCACTCAGGACGGTGAGAGCACGCGCTCGCGCGCATTACGCGACGCGGGAATCGAGATCATGGAGGCCGATACGCTTGACGACGCGCTGCTCGCGCTGCGCGCGCGCGGCGTCCGTTCCCTCTTGCTGGAAGGGGGCGCCAGGCTCGCCGGAAGCTTTTTGAGCGAGGCGCGCGTGGATCGTTTGATTATCTTTCAGGCACCGATCCTATTGGGCCAAGGTGCTTTGGGGGCGTTCGATTTTGCTCGGGGATTCGAGCTCACCGATGCGTCACGATTCCCGGTGCTCCTGCGCCGACGTCTCGGTGAGGATCTTATGACCGTGTACGCACTTCGAGAGCTGGCGTGTTCACCGGATTGATCGACGACGTCGGGCGTATCGAGCGCATCGCCGTGACGACGGCGGGGCGCGAGCTACGCGTTCGATGCCGCTACGACGACCTTCTGGAAGGCGAGAGCATTGCGGTGAACGGCGCCTGCCTAACTGTGCGAGAGCGTGGGCCAGGTTGGTTCACGACAGCCGCGGTCGAAACGACGCTCGGGCGCACCACGATCGGGCACTGGCGCGAGGGCCAAAGCGTTAATCTAGAACGGGCCCTGCGCCTCGGGGACCGGATTGGCGGCCATCTGGTGCAGGGTCATGTCGACGGCGTGGGCACCGTGACCGCCGTGTCCCGGAGTGGCGATGCACTGATGATCGACATCGCGTTAGGCGGCGGCCTGGCGGATCTGATGGTGCCGCACGGCTCGCTGTGCGTGGACGGAGTGAGCCTTACCGTGAACGCACTCCCGACTGCGGACACGGTGCAGCTCTCGCTCATCGACTATACGCTGCGGCACACCACATTGGGCGCGCTTCGCTCCGGGGACCGCGTGCACATTGAGGCCGACATCATCGGCAAGTACGTACAGCGCCTGGTGGCGCCGTACGGCGCCGATGCGTCGGCCGCGAATCTCGGTTCTCGAATCTCCAATCTCGACTGATGCCTTTCGGAACGATCGAGCGGGCGATCGAAGACATTCGGGCCGGGCGGCTCGTGCTCGTGGCCGACGACGAGGATCGCGAGAACGAAGGCGACCTCATCGGCGCGGCGCAGCTCGTGACCCCGGAGGTCGTGAATTTCATGATCAAGCGCGCCGGTGGCTTGATCTGCCTCGCGCTCACCCCCGAACGGTGCGACCAGCTCGGCCTCGCCCCTATGAGCGAGGTCAACACCGAGGAGCAGCGCACGGCGTTCACGGTGAGCATCGATGCTGCCGCGCGCTTCGGTGTGACCACCGGAATCAGCGCCGCCGATCGAGCCAAGACGATCCGCGTCGCCGTCGATCCGTCCAGCACGCCGAACGATCTTCGACGCCCCGGACACGTCTTCCCCTTGCGTGCCTATGGGGGAGGCGTGCTGCAGCGCGTCGGGCATACCGAGGCCGCGGTCGATCTGGCGCGCCTCGCCGGCCTCTATCCGGCGGGCGTCATTTGCGAGGTGCTGGACGACGAGACAGGCGACTCGGCTCGGCGGCCCCAGCTCGAGCGTTTCGCCGAGCGACACGGACTGATCTTCGTCACGGTGGCGCAGCTGGTCGCGTATCGCCTTCGCACCGAGCGCCTCGTCCACCGCATCGCCGAAGCCCGTCTGCCCACCGAAGTCGGCGAATGGCGGATCATCGGTTACCGCAATGACGTCGACGATCACGAGCACGTCGCCCTCGTGTACGGAACCATCGGCGACGGCGAGAACGTGCTGGTTCGCGTGCACTCCAAGTGCCTCACCGGGGATGTTTTCGGCTCCCTGCGTTGCGATTGCGGGCCGCAGCTCCACGCCGCAATGCAGATGATCGAGAAAGAGGGACGGGGCGCCATCGTTTATCTCGATCAGGAAGGGCGCGGCATCGGACTGCTCAACAAGCTCAAAGCCTACGAGCTCCAAGACACGGGCGCCGACACGGTCGAGGCGAACGAGCGACTCGGTTTCGAGCCAGACCTGCGCAATTACGGCATTGGGGCGCAGATCCTGCTCGATCTCGGACTGAAGTCGATCCGTCCAATGACCAACAATCCACGGAAGATGGTCGGGCTCGAGGGCTACGGCCTGCGCATCGAATCACGCGTACCGCTCACGATGGCCGCGACGACCGAGAACCGCGGCTATCTCGACGCGAAGCGTTCGAAGCTCGGCCACTTGCTCGCGCACTGATGGCCGAGTTCACCGGAACACCGAACGGAAAGGGAAAGCGCATCGCCGTCGTGGTCAGCCGATTCAACGAGAGCGTCACTACCAAGCTGCTCGAAGGCGCCATGAACGCCCTCACGCGCCACGGCGCGATGTACGACGACATCGACGTCGTGTGGGTGCCGGGGGCGTGGGAGCTTCCCGCCGCGGCGCGCTTTCTCCTCGCATCAGAGCGCTATCACGCACTGGTTGCTGTCGGCGCCGTCATCCGCGGTGAGACGGCGCACTTCGATTACATCGCCAACGAAGCGTCTCGCGGCCTGGCTGATGCCAGCGCGGAGTTCGACACGCCGGTCGGATTCGGCGTCCTGACGTGTGATACAGAGGAGCAAGCGGAAGCGCGCGCCGGTGGCGAGCACGGCAACAAGGGATGGGACGCGGCATTGGCCGCGCTCGAGATGGCCGACCTGTTCGACCGTCTGCATGTCGCGCCGGAAGACTGAGACCCGTGCCCGAGCGCGGGCGCTTCAAGCGTTGTATGCGTGGGACATGCGCGGAGAAAAACAGCTCGACCTGGTCGCCACGCAGATCTGGGACGATCTGGCCGTTCCGCCTGACGAGCGCGCCATGGCGGGTCGTCTCGTTCGCACCGTCGTCGCCGAAGGTCGAGCGCTCGACGACACGCTGCGCGACGTCACCACCAACTGGCGGCTGGAGCGTCTCGGCGCGATCGAGCGATCGGTGCTCCGGCTCGGCGGCGCCGAGCTCATGATCGGCGAGACTCCGCCGCGCGTCGTCATTCAAGAAGCAGTGCGCCTCGCCGAGCGTTACGGGAGCGCGCAGAGTGCACGGTTCGTGAACGGCGTGCTCGATGCCCTGGCCCGCCGCATGGGTCGCCTCTAGTGCGCATCCTGCTCGTCAACTGGCAGGATCGGGAGAACCCCGAGGCCGGCGGCGCGGAGATCCATCTCCACGAGCTCTTCGGACGCCTGGCTGCCAGCGGTCACGACATCACGCTGCTGTGCAGTGGTTGGAAGGGATGCATGCGTCGCGTCGAGCTCGACGACATCCAGATTCATCGTGTCGGCACGCGCTACACATTTCAATTTCTCGCGCGGCGATATTACCGCCAGCATCTGGCGGCGGCCGACCACGACGTCCTCATCGAGGACATCAACAAGGTGCCGCTCTTCACACCACTATGGGGAGCGAAGCAGGTAGTGACGCTGGTCCCCCACCTGTTCGGCACTACCGCATTCCGTGAAGTTTCACCTCCATTGGCGGCGATGGTGTGGCTGTCCGAGCTACCGATCACACCGATCTATCGTCGCTCGGCATTTCATGCGATCAGTGAGAGCACGGCCGACGATCTGGCGGCGCGCGGCATCCCGCGAAATCAGATTCGCGTGATCTATCCAGGTGTCGATACCGTGTACTTCACGCCGAGCCCTGACGAGCGCGCGCCCAATCCGGTTTTCGCCTATGTCGGTCGGCTCAAACGATACAAGGGTGTCGACATCGTCATGCGAGCGTTCGCCGAGCTTCGTCACCCGACGGCGACGCTCGAGATCGCGGGGACGGGTGACTATCGGCCCACGCTGGAAGCGCTCGCGGCATCGCTTGACCTCGGCCAACGGGTGCGGTTTCTTGGGTTCATCTCGGAGGAGGAGAAGCGCGCGCTGCTCCGGCGCGCGTGGGCGCTGGCGTTCGCGTCGCCGAAGGAGGGGTGGGGGATCACCAACCTCGAAGCCGCGGCCAGCGGCACGCCAGTCGTTGCATCGAACTCCCCCGGTCTCCGCGAATCCGTTCGCGATGGAGAAACCGGATTTCTCGTGCGGCACGCTGACGTCAGCGCAATGGCCGATGCGTTTCGCCGGCTGGCCGAGTCACCGGAGCTCGTGGGTCGTCTCGCCGTCGGCGCGCGCGCCTTCGCCGAGCGCTTCACATGGGACGACGCGGCGCGACAGACCGAGGACCACCTATCGGAGGTCGTGCACGCGCCACTGAGCAGCTCGCCGGACCGCAGCCCCGTAGCATCGTAGGAGGACGCAGTGGAGATCATCTTTCACGCACACCGGGCCGTCATCTCCCCCACCATGCGCCAGCGCGCCGAGCGTCACATCGAAAAGATCGCCGGTCGAATGCGACGGCTCGTCGACGCTGTCGTACGTTTCGAACAAGATGGCCCTGTTCGCCGCGTGGAAGTCGTGCTACACGCTCCGCGAATGCGCCCGTTGATCGGGCAGGGCTTCGGCCGCACCTACGGTCCCGCGCTGTCCGAGGCGCTGGAAAATGTGCAGTCGCAGCTCGCTCACAAGAAGCGAACGCCGAAGGCGCGGAAGCGTCTTGCCGCTCGGGCATGAAAAAGCCGGCCTTCACCGTCGCTCGATTTCTCGATCTGCTGCGCGACTCGCTGCAGCTCGAGCAGGTCGGTGCGTCCGATGGGCTCCAGCGGGAGATTCTGAGCAGCGACGTCTCGAGTCCTGGGCTGGTGCTGGCCGGCTACGTCGAGCGCTTTCCCGCGAATCGCATCCAGGTGTTCGGCGAGACGGAGGTGTCATACCTCGCGTCGCTCCCAGAGGAGCAACGGTCGCGGGTGCTCGATCTGTTCTTCTCCTTCCCGGTGCCGTGCGCGATCGTCACCAAGGGGCTCGAGCTGCCTGACGAGTTCGTGAGCGCGGCGACGAAGGCGAACGTGCCGGTACTGCGGTCGGCGCTGAAAACCGCCGAGTTTTACAGTCGCGTCAAGCCGGTGCTCGCCGAGGAGTTCGCGCCGACGACGACACTGCACGGGTCGTTGGCCGACGTGTACGGTGTGGGGTTGTTGTTCGTCGGCCAGAGCGGCATCGGAAAATCGGAGTGCGTGCTGGACCTGGTCGAGCGCGGACATCGGTTGGTCGCCGATGACCTCGTCATCGCGCATCGCCGCGGGAACGACGTCATCATCGGGCGCGGGCACGAGCTTCAGCGGCATCACATGGAGATTCGTGGCGTCGGGGTGATCGACGTGAAAACGATCTTCGGCATCCGCGCTGTTCGACAGCAGAAGCGCATCGAGGTCGTCGTCTCCTTGCAGGAATGGGACAAGGCATCGACTTCGGCCACCGTGGATCGCACCGGTCTCGACGTGCAGACGACGACGATTCTCGACGTCGAGATTCCGAAGGTGCTCATCCCCCTCAACCCGGGAAAGAACATCACGGTGGTGGCGGAAGTCGTCGCCATGAATCACCTACTCCGCTACAGCGGCGTCGATCCGGCGGAAGCGTTCAACCAGAAGCTCATCGACCGCATGCGGGCGTCGTCCGACCTTCGGCAGTATCTGGCGGAGGACAATGAGTAGCTCGCCGCAGCCGCCGGCGATCATCATCGGACACGGCGACTTCGCCCTCGGAATGATCTCGGCGGTCGACCAGATTACCGGCATGGGTGATCTCTTCATTCCGATGTCGAACTCGGGGCTGAGCGCGGCCGACGTCCAGGCGAAGCTGCGCGAGCTCATCGATGCGCATGGTGCCGAGGTGATCTTCACCGATCTTCCGGCGGGGAGCTGCAACATGGCGGCGGCAAGGATCGCCGGCCTCGCGCCGGAGATCACCGTCGTCACCGGCGTGAGCCTTCCCGTGCTGCTGCACTACGCGCTGCACGGAAACGTCTCTTCTCGCGAGGCGGCGGCGGAGGCGGTGGAGCGCGCCATTCCCGCGCTCAAGGTGGTGGCGAGGACACCGCGTGGCGATTGATCTCCATCGCATCGACGACCGGCTCATCCACGGACAGGTCGTGGTGGGTTGGGGACAACCGTTAGGCCTGGGATTCATCGCACTCGTGGACGACGAAGTCGCGGGGAGCGAGTGGGAGCAGGAGCTGTATCGGATGGGCGTTCCTCCCGACATGGACGTCTACTTCGCGACGGTCGAAGACGCCGCGGGGCGCCTACGCGAGTGGGAGAAGGACGAGCGTCCCGGCATCCTGCTCACTCCGGACATCGAGACCATGCGCCGGTTGGTCGACCTGTCAGGCGGCGCCATCAAGCGCGTCAACCTCGGCGGCATCCATCATCGCGCTGGACGCTCGGAGCGGCTGCGCTACCTCTACCTCTCCGAGGATGAGATTCAGCAGCTCCGAGACCTGGCCAATCGGGGCGTCCACATCTCGGCGCAGGATGTGCCAGCCGCGCGGCCCATGCCGCTCGAGGAAGTGCTCGAGCACGACAACGGATGATGAGCCTGATCGAGCTGCTCCCGCTCGCGTTGTTAGGCGGCGTCGTCGGCATGGACGTCGTCACCTTTCCACAGGCGATGATATCGCGCCCGATCGTTGCCGCATCGTTAGGCGGTGCGCTGGCAGGAGATCCACTATCGGGGCTCGTCGCCGGCGCCACGCTCGAGCTGATAGCGCTCGAAACGCTGCCCGTCGGCGCGTCGCGATATCCGGAATGGGGCTCGGCGTCGGTGGTGGGGGGCGCCCTCTTCGCCGATCGAGGCGGCGATCCGACGCATCAGGCGGCCGCGCTCGTGCTCTCGGTACTCGCTGGCGTTGCCACGGCGTGGATCGGCGGCTGGTCGATGTATCAGTTGCGGCGTCTCAACGCTTTTTGGGCGCATCGGTCGAGCGATCGCGTGCAGCGCGGCGATCGGGGAGCGGTGATGAGCCTCCAGCTGCGCGGACTGACCGGCGATCTCGTCCGCGGCATGCTGCTGACGATCGCCGCGCTATGGGTGACGCGGGCCATGCTCGATTTCAGCCTCGCGCGCTGGACCGTGGACGCTACGACATCGCGCGCCATCGTGGCCGGAATAAGCGGTGCCGCCGCACTCGCCGCGGCCTGGACGTTGACGCACGTCACGACGGCCGCACGCTGGTTTCTGATTGGCGGACTTGCTCTCGGAGTGATTCTCGTGCTGGTGATGCTATGAGCGCCGCCGCACGTGAGCGCACCGCGATTCCATTGCTGCCGCTTCGCACGCAGGCGGCGATGTTCGTTCGTCTCTTCGCGATTCAGGGATCGTGGAATTACGAGCTGTTGGTGGGTAACGGCGTCGCGTTCAGCGTCGAGCCGGCGCTTCGTCGTCTCGACGGCGGCGTGAACGGTTCCGCCTATCGAGAGGCGCTGGCGCGGCAGGCACGATACTTCAACGCGCACCCGTATCTGGCGGCCGTCGCGGTCGGTGCGCTGGCCCGCGCCGAGCTCGACGGAAACGCACCGACGCAGATCGAGCGCTTTCGCACGGCGTTGCCCGGTCCGCTGGGGAGCGTGGGCGATCGTCTCGTCTGGGCCGGCTGGCTTCCGTTTTGCTCGCTACTCGCGCTACTCGCGTTCGGACTTGGCGCCGGTCCGTGGGCTACCTTGCTCCTGTTCCTGGCGACGTACAACGTAGGCCACATTGGATTGCGCGCCTGGGGATTGCGAGTGGGTTGGCGGCACGGACTGCGCGTTGCCTCCGCGCTCGGCAATCCAGTCTTGCGGCAAGGGCCTCAGCATCTGGCGCGCGCCGTGGCGCTGCTGGCCGGAGTGGCGATCCCTCTCGCACTCCTTCGTCTGATCGGCCCTGATCGGAACGTGGTGGGCACTTCAGTGCTCGCGGCAATGTTGATCTCCTTAGGGTTGGCGCGGCTTCACGGCCGCGTCCCCGGGTGGCGCGTCGCGTTTGGCGTGCTCGTGATCTTCGCACTCCTGTCAATCGCCAAATGAGTATGTCTGAACGAGCCGTCACCATCTCCAATCGCAACGGGCTGCACGCGCGTCCGGCGGCCGAAATCGTGAAATGCGCCTCGCGCTACGACAGCGAGATCACCATGGTGCGCGATGATCTCGAGGTGAATGGAAAGAGCATCATGGGTGTGATGATGCTCGCCGCCGAATACGGCTCGACGTTGCTCGTGCGCGCGAACGGACCGGATGCCAACGAGGCTGTGCAGGCGATTGCCAGTCTCATCGAGCAGAAATTCGGAGAGACGTAGTGGAGCGACGGCTCGTCGGGATTCCAGCGTCACCAGGAATCGTCGTGGGACCCGTGCACCTCCTGCGGTGGGAGGTACCCGAGGTCCCGCAGCGCATCATCAGCGATGATGCGATCGAAGCCGAGATCAAGCGCTTCCATGCCACCCTCGACCGCGCCCGCGACCGCCTGCGCTACGTGCGCAATCGCGCCGAGAGCCACGCCGGCGCGGAAGAGGCGGCGATCTTCGAAGTGCAGCTCCACATGCTGGACGACAAGGAGCTACTCGGCCGCGTAGAGACGCTGATCCAACAGAACCTGGCGGCCGAAACGGCGTTCGATCTGACGATTCTCGAGTGGCGCCATCACTTCGCGCGTCACAGCTCGCCGATGATGCGCGAGCGTGTGGGCGATATCACTGATGTGCAGATCCGCGTGCTGTCGCTGCTCCTTGGTCTCCCCGACCACGATCCGGTCGACGTGCAGAAAGGTGCAAACGCGATCCTGGTCACGCACGATCTTACGCCAAGCCTCACCGTACAGCTCGACCGCGATGCGATCGCGGCGATTGCGACCGACGCCGGAACGCGCATCTCGCATGTCGCCATTCTGGCGCGATCGCTCGGCCTTCCCGCCGTGGTGGGTCTTCGCGACGCGACCAGCCAGCTCCGAGGCGGCGAATCCGGCATTCTCGACGGGACCGCCGGAACGCTCGTCATCGCGCCCACGGCCGAGGAAGTCGACTCCTACCGCGCTCGCGCGCGCCGCGAGCTCGAGCACACCGCGGAGATGGCGACTCTCGCTACGGCCGAGGCGATCACGCAAGACGGCGTGCAGCTCGTGCTGCGCGCCAACGTCGATCTTCCGGAGGAAGCGGACCTCGCCGCGCACAGCGGCGCCGACGGCGTCGGTCTCATGCGCACAGAGTTTCTGGTCGTCGGCCGCACGACGATGCCTGACGAGGAGGAGCAGTATCGCGCCTACCGGCGCGTGCTCGACGCGTTCAGCGGCCGTACGGTGATCATTCGCACCTTCGACATCGGCGGTGACAAGCTTCCAGTCGGCGGTTTTCCGACGGAGCCGAATCCATTTCTTGGATGGCGCGCCATCCGAGTGTGCCTCGATCAGCCCGACATTTTTCTCACGCAGCTTCGCGCGCTCCTCCGCGCTCGCGCGCATGGCGACGTTCGCATCCTGCTCCCGCTCATCGTCACCGTCGACGAAGTGCGTCTCGTGCGACAATTGCTTCGTCAGGCAACCGAGGAGCTGGCGACGCGCGGAGTGCCGCATCGCGCTGATGCTCCGCTCGGCGCGATGATCGAAACGCCGGCGGCGGCGGTGGCGGCCGATACCTTCGCGGGCGAGGTGTCGTTCTTCAGCATCGGCACCAACGACCTCGTTCAGTACTCGCTTGCCATCGACCGCGGCAATGCGAACCTCGCCCAGCGTTTCACTCCGCTCCATCCCGGCGTCTTACGGATGATCAAGGCGACAACGGAGGCGGGCACACGGCATGGCATCACGGTCGCATGCTGCGGGGAGATGGCATCGCAGCCTGTCACGGCTTTTGCGCTCATTGGTCTTGGCATAAGGGAGCTGAGTGTATCGCCACGTTCCGTTCCGGTCATCAAGCGGATCGTACGCGGGATCACTGCCTCCGCGGCGAGTGAGGCCGTCGAGGAAGCGATGCATGCACGCAACGCAGTTGATGCAGAGCGGGCGCTCTCGAAACCGCTGAACGTGCTGTTTGGACGAGATCCGTTGCTGGAAGAGGGGTTAAGCAGCGGGTTGCCCGGCTCCACCTAGCCTCATATCATCCACGCTTCACAAAGTCAGCTAACTCCATGTGCCGGAGCGAGTCCGGCCACGGTACACTCACGTGCTTCATAACCACCTGTTCACTTCCGAGTCGGTCACTGAAGGGCATCCGGACAAGATCGCCGACCAGATCTCCGACGCCGTCCTCGACGCCATCCTGGCTGAGGATCCCAAGGCGCGCGTCGCCTGCGAAACGCTGGTGACGACCGGCCTCGCCTGCGTCGCCGGCGAGATCACGACGCATACGTACGTGCACTTCCCGGACATCGTTCGTCGCACCATCGACGCGATCGGCTACAACGACGCGACCTATGGCTTCGACAGCAAGACGTGCGCGGTGTTGAGCACGATCGACCGGCAATCGCCGGACATCGCGCAAGGCGTCGACACGGGTGGCGCGGGCGATCAGGGAATGATGTTCGGCTTCGCTACCGATGAGACGCCCGAGCTCATGCCGATGCCGATCATGCTCGCGCACACGCTCACGCGTCGTCTCGCCGAAGTGCGAAAAAGTGGCGTGCTTCCGTGGCTGCGCCCCGACGGCAAGACCCAGGTGACTGTCGAATACGACAAGGGACGCCCGATTCGCATCGACACCGTCGTCGTCTCGACCCAGCACGCCGACACGGTGAGCAACGATGAGATTCGCCGCGCCGTGATCGCCGAGGTGATCGAGCCCGCGCTGCCGTCCGAGCTGCTCGATACGAGTGGCGTCAAATATCACATCAATCCGACTGGCCGCTTCGTCATCGGCGGCCCGCAGGGCGATGCTGGTTTGACCGGTCGTAAGATCATCGTCGACACGTACGGCGGCATGGGCCGCCACGGTGGCGGCGCGTTCAGCGGCAAGGATCCATCAAAGGTCGATCGCTCGGCGTGCTACGCGGCGCGCTGGGTGGCCAAGAACATTGTCGCGGCTGGTCTCGCGCGGCGGTGCGAGGTGCAGGTTGCATATGCGATCGGCGTTGCCGAGCCCGTCTCGGTGATGGTCGATACGTTCGGCACCGGATCTGTGCCTGACGAGCAGATCGTGAAGGCAGTGCGCGAGGTGTTCGATTTGACGCCTCGCGGCATCAGTGCGGCGCTCGACTTGAGGAAGCCGATCTACAAGGCGACCGCCGCGTACGGACATTTCGGTCGCGAGCCGCAAACCTGTGGCACCGGTGACCAGACGATGACGTTCTTCTCATGGGAGAGAACGGATCGCGTGAACGAGCTTCAGCGCGCGCTGCGCTGAGCCAGCGAGAGGAATAGAGGATCATGGCGACGACGGTGAACACGGAACGGACGGAAGCGATGGGGAGCGAGCGCAGCTACGACGTGAAGGATCTGTCGCTGGCCGAGGAAGGGAAGAAGCGCACCGAGTGGGCGGAGCGGTCGATGCCGGTGTTGCGGCAGATTCGCGAGCGCTTCGCCAAGGAGCGTCCGCTCGCTGGGAAGAAAGTGTCGGCGTGCCTGCACGTCACCACCGAGACCGCGAACCTGATGGTGACGCTGAAGGCCGGTGGCGCCGACATCGCGCTCTGCGCGTCCAATCCACTTTCCACTCAGGACGACGTCGCTGCGCACCTGGTGCGCGATCACGGCATAAAGGTTTTCGCCATCAAGGGCGAGGACAACGACACCTATTACGAGCACATTCGCGCCGCCATCGCACACGAGCCGGACATCACGATGGACGATGGCGCGGATGTCGTCGGCGCGATTCACATGATCGCGCTCAACCGGCTGGATGATCTGCCACGTCCTGTGCGGTCGTGGGTGGAAGGACTCTCCAGCGAGAAGCGCAAGGCGATCCTGGCCAAGGTACTGGGCAGCACCGAGGAGACGACAACCGGCGTCATTCGCCTCAAAGCGATGGCGCAGGATGGCGTGCTCCAGTTCCCGGTCATCTCGGTCAACGACTCGTTCACCAAACATCTCTTCGACAATCGGTACGGAACCGGACAGTCGACCATCGACGGAATCATCCGTTCGACGAATCTGCTGCTCGCGGGGTCGACATTCATCGTCGCCGGCTACGGGTGGTGCGGACGTGGCGTCGCGTCACGCGCGCGCGGACAGGGCGCGAATGTGATCGTGACCGAGATCGATCCGCTCAAGGCGCTCGAAGCAGTGATGGACGGTTTCCGCGTGATGACGATGGAAGAGGCAGCGCCGATCGGCGACATCTTCTGCACGCTGACGGGGAACATCAACGTGATTCGCAGCGAACACTTCCGCGCGATGAAGGATGGTGCGGTGGTGTGCAACTCGGGACACTTCAACGTCGAGATCGACATTCCGGCGTTGTCGGAGCTCGCCGGCGGAAAGTCGCGGCAGGTGCGTGAGTTCGTGGAAGAGTTCGTGGTAAACGGCAAGCGCATTCACGTACTGGGTGATGGCCGCCTCATCAACCTCGCGGCCGCCGAAGGGCATCCCGCCTCGGTGATGGACATGAGCTTCGCGAACCAATCGCTAGGCGCGGAGTACTTAGTGAAGAACCGCTCGGCGTTGGCGAAGGACGTGCACCGCGTACCCGAGGCGCTCGATCGCGAGATCGCGCGACTCAAGCTGGAGGCGATGGGCGCCGCGGTCGACACCCTCACCGACGAGCAGCGGAAATATCTCGCGTCCTGGGACATGGGGACGTAACGGCGTAGGCGACACGTGGCAGTGCGCTACGCGGAGCATCTCGTTGTGGGGTGGTGCGCATGATCGAAGTGTCGGTCATCAAGCTCGGGCTGGACAGCGTCTCCAACTCCTACGTGGTGATTCTGCAGGAGAAGGGTGGCGACCGGATGCTGCCGATCTGGATCGGGCAGCCGGAAGCGGAGTCGATCGTGATGGAGATGAACGGCATCAAGCCGCCGCGTCCTCTCACCCACGACCTTTGCAAGCGCCTGATCACCGGGATGGGTGCGTCGCTCCAGCGGGTGCAGATCACGAAGGTGCAAGACAACACGTACTTCGCCGAGCTGCATCTGCACCGTGGAGGCGACATCGTACACATCGATGCGCGTCCCTCCGACAGCATCGCGATCGCACTCCGTTTCTCGGCGCCGATCTACGCGCAGGAGTCGCTGCTCTCGACGATCTCCATCGAGGATGCGGCGGGCGGAGCCGCGGAGGAGGAGGAGCCATCGATCAGCGCGCAGTCGCAGGCCACGCAGGAGCAGCTACGTCTGGACGCCGAGGCGCTCAAGGAATACCTGGAGAAAATGCGCCCCGAGGATTTCGGAAAGTTCAACCTCTGATCGAGCGCGATCGGTGAGACGCATATTCGAGGCGGCTGCGAACTGCGGCCGCCTTTGCCTTCTTCCGCTCGCCCTGATGGCCGCGGCAGACGCTCTCGCGCAGGCGCCAGTGCAACCGCCAGTGCAAGCACCAGTGCAAGCACCAGTGCAAGCGCCGTTGCCTGACGAGCGAACGGTGAGCGGACGCGTCACGCGCCCGAGCGTCGACGGCGTGGCGCCCGTGCAAGGCGCATGGGTCGTTTTACACCGCGTGGGCAGCGATACCGCGGCGCCACTCGACTCCGTTCGCTCGGCTGCCAACGGTCGATTCCGATTTCGCTATCGCGCTTCCGGCGATGCGAATGCGCTGTACTTCGTATCTGCGTCCTACGCCGGCATCGCGTACTTCGGCCCGCCTCTGCGCGCGCGCGACGTCACCGGTGACGATGCCGAGATCGTCGTATACGACACGACGTCGACAGGGGTACCGCTGCACGTACGTGGACGTCACCTGATCGTCGGAGCACCGCGCCCCGACGGCACGCGGGACATCGTCGAGGTGTTCGAGATCGCCAACGATACGTCGGTGACGCTGCTGGCCGACGAGAGGGGACCGCCGAGCTGGTCGACGCTCTTGCCGGCCGGCGTGATCGATTTTCAAGTCGGTCAGGGCGATTTCGCTCCGCAGACGATTCGGCAGGACGGCGAGCGCGTGCTCGTGAGTGCACCGTTCGCACCGGGACTCAAACAGCTTTCCTTCGCCTATCGGTTGCCGCAGTCGAGCTTCCCCGTGTCGTATCCGATGGGCGAGGGGACCACGGTGCTCGAAGTGCTGCTGGAGGAGCCGGGCGCGACGGCCACCGGCCCATCGTTGGAGCGTGTCGAGTCGGTGACGGTCGAAGGTCGCGGCTTTCGTCGCTTCCTCGCGCAGAATGTTCCTGCCCGCAGCGTGGTGCGCATCACCGCCCCCGTCGTCGCCACTTCGGGCGATCGCGCGCGTTGGTTGTGGATCGTCGGCGTCGGAATAGCAGTCACGATGATGGGCGCGCTGATGCTGGCATTGGTTCGTCGACGCCGAGCGCCCGGGCGCGCGGCACGTGCGAGTACGCCGATGCCCGGGGCCGAAAGTGCGGAAGTACTCGCGCGCACGATCGCGTCGCTCGATGAAGAGTTCGAGAAGATCGCAAACCCTGATGCCGCGCGTCGCGAGGCGTACGAGAAGGAGCGTGCCGCTCTGAAGACGCGCTTGGCTCGGGCGCTCGCCCACGCGCGGGAGCACGCGCTTGCCGGGGGAAGCGAAGCGGGATAAATTCGCACGAACAATCGACGTACTTGCGGACGGGAGTCACGGAAGCCGGTGTAATTCCGGCGTGGTCCCGCCACTGTAACGGGCGATGCAACGCTCAGATGCCACTGACCCCGGTCGGGAAGGCGAGCGTAGACGGCCCGAAGCCAGGAGACGCCTCGCGTCCGCGCCACACAGTCAACCCTCGGAGATGGGGTTGGTGGCCGTAAGCGAGCCGACATGGCATCGCATCGCGGGCATCCTCTCTTCGAGATGGATGCCCGTTCGTGTATCGCTCGAGATTTCGCCGCATCGTTGGATCATTGCTACTGCTCGCGCTCGGAGCGTGCGACGCGCGCGACACGCCCGACGCGCCTCGCGCCGACGTCGTCGTCGATCGTGACGATTACGGCAACGTGGTCGAGAGCGGTAGCACCACGAATCCGGCGCGCATCATCTCGCTCAATCCAGCTACCACCGAGCTGCTCTTCGCGTTAGGCGCCGGCGGTCGCCTGGTCGGGCGGACGCACTGGGATCTCTATCCGGACTCCGCACGCCTGGTCCCGGACCTGGGACCCGGCATTCGACCCGATGTCGAAGCGCTCCTCACGCGGAAGCCCGATCTCGTCGTTCTCTACGGAAGCGAGGACAATCGCGCGGCGGCCCAGCGACTCGCGGCGTTCGGAGTGAAGGTGGTCGCGCTCAAGCTCGATCGCATCGACGATTTCCGTCGTGCCGCGCGGCTCCTCGGCCGCGCCACCGGACTTGGCGATCGCGCTCGCACGGTGATCGACACGGTCGACGCGACGCTCGCTCGCGTCAGGCAAGCAACCGACACCCTCCCCGATGTTCCTGTTTTCTGGCACATCTGGGACAACCCGCTCATCACCATTGGCTCGGGAAGTTTCATGACCGAGCTGGTGGCCATCTCCGGCGGCCGAAACGTGTACGCCGATGACGCCAAGCCGTCACCGCAGATCACGCTCGAGGATGTCGTTAGGCGCGACCCGGCGGTCGTGCTGGCGGGTCCGGTCGGAGCGCGACTGATTCGGCGCACACCGGCGTGGAGCGCGGTACCCGCCGTGCGTGCGGGTCGCGTGCTGATCGTCGACACGATGCTCGTGAGCCGCGCTTCGGTCCGCCTGGGCGAAGCAGCCGTGTCGCTCGCCACGCTGCTGCATCCGGGGTTGAAGCCGTGAGGACGTCAGCGTGAGACGGACCACGTTCTGGATCGGCGTTCCGCTCCTGCTGATTCTCCTCATTGGCGTGGCGGTCGCCGTCGGCGCGATCCCACTCTCCCTCGTCGACGTGGCGCGTGGGTTGGTCGGGGAAGGAGACCCGACGGCCGTGGCGATCATTCACACCCTTCGTCTGCCGCGCGCGATCCTGGCGGCCTTGGTTGGCGCTGGACTCGGAATGGCCGGCGCCGCGTTGCAGGGATCACTGCGGAATCCCCTGGCCGAGCCGTACTTGTTAGGCGTCTCCGGAGGCGCGGCGGTAGGCGCCGTGCTGGCCGTGGCAGTGGGCATCAGTGCGACGGGCATGCTGCCGCTGGCCGCGTTCGTGGGCGCCGGTGCCGCGATCGTAGCGGCGCTGCTGGTCGCTCGCGCTGCGGGCGGGCGAGCCGATCCGCGGATCCTGCTCATGGCCGGTGTGGTGATCGGCGCCTTCGCCAACGCGGCGATCATGGTGGCATTGGCCGGCGCACCGACGAACATGATTCGCGGCGCGATGTGGTGGATGATGGGCTCGGTCTCCGACGCCAGCTGGCCGGGCATCGCATGGCTGGCCGCCTACACCTTGTTAGGCGGAGCGCTCCTCCTTCGGTATGCTCGCGACATCGACATCCTGGCGCTCGGGGAGGAGCCGGCCGCGGCGCTCGGACTAGACGTCGATCGCGCGGGGCGGCGGATCTTTCTCGTGAGTGCACTGTTGGCCGCCGCGACCGTCGCCGCTGCGGGGCTCATCGGCTTCGTCGGTCTGGTTGTCCCGCACCTCGTTCGTGCCGCGGGTATCCGCCGGCACCGGCCACTCCTCGCCGGCGCGGCACTCGTCGGCGCGACACTGGTCGTGGGCGCGGACGTCGCCGCACGTACGCTGCGTCCGCCCTCCGAGCTTCCGTTAGGCGCGGTCACCGCGATGCTCGGCGTCCCGTTCTTTCTGACGCAGCTGAGGCGCCTCGCATGATCCGCTTCGAGGATCTGGTGGTGCGCTACCCGCGAGCGAAGGCGCCGGCGCTGGCGGGAGTGTCGATCGATGCCGACCGCGGGAAGGTCACCGCGGTGGTCGGCCCCAATGGCAGCGGGAAGACGACGCTCGTTCGCACGCTCTTGCGACTTCAAGCGCCGAGTGCCGGTCGCGTCCTGATAGACGGAGAGCCGCTGCTGGTGCTCGATCGCGTCGCCGTGGCCCGACGAGTGGCGGTGGTCACGCAGCGCGAAGAAATCGTCTTCCCGCTGCCCGTTCGCCAGTATGTCGCGCTCGGTCGCTATCCACACGAGGGACCGTGGCGCGCCGAGTCCTCCGCAGACCGCGAGGCGGTGGAGCGCGCGCTGTCACTTGCCGATGTCCTGGACTTCGCCGATCGGCGGAGCGACGAGCTGTCCGGCGGCGAATGGCAGCGCGTGCGCATCGCACGCGCGCTCGCCCAACAGGGTGATGCGCTGGTGCTCGATGAGCCGACCACTTTCCTCGATGTCGCGCATGAGATGGCGATGTTCGAGCTGCTGGCCGCGCTCGCTGCGCGCGGCATGGCCGTCCTGATCGTGAGCCACCAGCTGAACTTGGTCGCCCGGTTCGCGCAGGCGCTCGTGCTGCTCTCGCGGGGCTCTGTGGCTGCATCCGGCACGCCCGACCATGTGATGCGCGCCGAAACGCTCGAGCGCGTTTACCAATGGCCGTTGGTCGTCACGCGCGATCCCGCGGTGGGGGCTCCGGCGCTCCTTCCGCTGCGCCGGACCCCGCGGGCCTGACGATGCCTAACAATTCCAGTCTCGGAGATCACGTCATGCATTTCTCCTCCGTCTCGCGCGCGCTCGCTCTCTCGCTGGCGCTGGTCGCGACGCTCGAGGCTCAGGAGCGAGCCGATTCCGTGCGCGCCGATACGGCGCGCCTGCCGACGACCGTCGTGACGGCCAACCGGCTCGATGTTGCACCTGTCGCCCCGACCGCCGCGGCGACCGTCGTGAGCGGTGAGGAGATTCGAGCGCGCGGCGCGACGAACCTCGCTGAGGTAATGGCCACCGTGCCCAGCGCGGCGCCCGTCCGCAGCGGATCGTTCGGCGCGGTCACGACGCTGTTCTTCCGCGGCGGCGAGCGCGACTACGTGCAAGTGCTCATCGACGGGGTACCGGTCAATGACCCCGGCGGCGATGTCGACCTCGCCAACATCACGCTCGAGGACGTCGAGCGGATCGAGATCGTTCGCGGACCAGCCAGCGCGCTCTATGGCAGCGAGGCAATGACGGGCGTCATTCAAATCTTCACGCGAAGGGGGAGGGGTCCCGCAACCGTCACCGCCGCCCTGCGGGCGGGCACCTATGACACGCGTGAGGGGGAGCTCGGCATTGAAGGCGGTAGCGCGAAGGCCGGACTCTCCGCGTCGGTATTTCGCACGCAATCCGACGGCATCTTGCCGTTCAACAACGCATACCGGAATACGGCTGTCCGGATGAGCACCGACTACGCGCCTGACGAGCGCACCAGCGCGCGTCTCTCCGCGCGCTGGCACGATGGACTCTTCCACTTTCCGACGGATGGAGACGGCAACGTCGTCGACCGAAACTCGTTCCATCGTGAGCGCCGTCTCGTAGCGTCGCTCGACGCGGGGCGCCGATTCAACCAGCGCGTCGAGGGTCGTCTCTTGGTCGGATTCAACTCGGCGCGTCTACAGAGCGACGATGCGCAGGACGATGCCAATGACACGCAGGGCTTCTTCGCGTTCCGGAGCCATACGAGCGTGCGCCGCGCCAGCGCCGACGCGCGTGTGAATCTCTATTTCCCCCGGTCAATCGTGCTGTCGGGTGGCGCCGAGCTGGTGAACGAGCGTGAGAAGACGTCGAGCGAATCGAACAGCGAGTTCGGTCCATCCGTTACGCCGGAGCAGATAGCGGATCGCTTTAACCGCGCGGTTTATGGCCAGCTCTTCGCCAACGTGAGCGAAAGGCTCACGGTCACCGCCGGCGGGCGCGTCGAGGACAACGAGGGGTTTGGAACATTCGCCGCATACCGTGCCAGCGCCGGGTTTCGGCTGCCGTCGAATACGCGGCTGCGCGCGGGAGTGGGAACTGCCTTCAAAGCGCCGACGGTGCTCGAGCACTACGGCACAGCCGGCTTCGTACTGGGCAACCCCGACCTCGATCCGGAACGTTCGCGAAGCTGGGAAGCCGGAGTCGATCAGACACTCGCCGGTGGCCGCGCGACGCTCGGCGTCACCTACTTCGACCAGCGCTTTCGCGACATGATCCAGATCGTCGATGACGGCGCCGACGGACTCACCTACGGCAACATCGATCGCGCGACGGCTCGTGGTGTCGAAGCCGAAGCCAACTTCGTCTTGGTCGCGCGCCTGACGACTCGCGCCAGCGCCTCCTGGCTCCGGACCGAGAACGAAGCGACGGGTGAGCGTCAGCTGCGCCGGCCGAGCTTTTCGTCGGCTTTGGTGACGTCGTATGTCGACGCGTGGGGATCCGCCGCGGTTGCCATCAACTACACCGGGAAGCGCGATGATCTCGATTTTTCGACCTTCCCGTCGACGCGCGTCACGCTCGATCCCTACACCACTGTCGACCTGTCGGGATCCGCGGCTTTGATCCGCGGCGCTGGCACTCTCGGTGAGCTGTCGCTCTCCGTGCGCGTGCTCAACATCTTCGACCAAGAGTACGAGCCGGTATTCAACTTCGACGCGCCCGGGCGAACCGTGCTGGTCGGCGGACAGGTTCGCGTCGGCCGATAGGGCCAGGTGCGGCCGCGGCGAGCGACACGCGCATTATCTTTCACGCATGTCGCTCGTCGCTACCGACGCGATCATCCTTCACGCCTTCGACTACTCGGAGACGTCGCGCATTCTGCGGCTGGCCACGCGCGAAGTCGGCGTGGTCTCGGCGCTGGCCAGGGGAGCGCGGCGCTCGCGGACACGATTCGGGACCGCGCTCGATCTCTTCGCCCAGGGTGCGGCGCAGCTCCACCTCAAGGAAGGGCGTGATCTCCAGACGCTTGCCGCCTTCGACGTCGCGCACCCACGCGCCACCCTGGCGGAGGATCTGGGTCGCTTCGCCGGCGCCGCGGTGCTGGCCGAGCTCGTCCTGCGCTTCGCCACCGATGCCTCACAGCCCGAGCTGTTCGACTCACTGGCTGAGGCGCTCGACGCCGTAGCGCTCGCGCCCGAGGACCGCACTCGCGAAGCGAGTCTGGCGGGAGCGTGGCGGCTGGTTTCCGAGCTCGGGTTCGCCCCTGCGGTAGAGGTGTGCGGCACGTGTCACTCCGCGTTGGAGTCCGGCACGTCACTGATGTTCAGCAACGACGCCGGTGGCGTGCTCTGTACGCGCTGCGCGCGGCTCCATCCTGGCGGGCGGTCGTTGCCATCCGAAGCGCGGGGCGCGATCATCGCCTGGACCGGAGGCGACCGCGTCGACCGCCTAACGACACCCGACGCGCGCGCGCATCAGCGACTCCTACGTGAATTTCTGCAACATCACCTGGCTGACGGCCGCGCGCTCCGTGCCTTCGACAGCTGGGAGCGCGGGGCATGGACCGCATGATCCTGGGAACGGCTGGGCACGTCGACCACGGCAAGACCGCGCTGGTGAAGGCACTCACCGGCGTCGACACCGACCGGCTGGCCGAGGAAAAGCGGCGCGGCATTACGATCGACCTCGGGTTCGCGCCGCTGGATCTCGAAGGGCAGAGGGTGGGTGTGGTCGATGTGCCTGGCCACGAAGCGTTCGTGCGCAACATGCTCGCCGGCGCCACGGGCGTCGATCTCGCGCTGCTCGTCATCGCCGCCGATGAAGGAGTGATGCCACAGACGCGCGAGCACCTGGCCATCCTGTCGTTGTTAGGCATACGCGGCGGCGTCGTTGCGCTGAGTAAAGCCGATCTGGCGGACAGCGATTGGCTGGAGCTCGTGACCGACGATGTCCGCGCCGCCGTCGCCGACACATCCCTCGGCCGGAGCGAGGTGGTGCGGACATCGGCGGTCACCGGCGAAGGGCTGAACGAGTTGCGTGGGGCTTTGGCGCGGGCGGCAAGCGCACTTCCGCGCCGCGATGCCGGTGATCTCTTCCGGCTGCCGGTCGACCGCGCGTTCACCGTAAAGGGAACCGGCACCGTCGTCACTGGAACGGTCTGGAGCGGCGCGCTGGAGCGCGAGACGACGGTGAGAATTCTTCCGAGTGGTCGCCATGCGCGCGTACGCGGGATCGAGAGTCATGGCCGGGCGGTGGACCGCGCACTTCCGGGGACGCGGGCGGCTGTCGCGTTGGCTGGCGTCGATGTGCATGACGTCCCGCGAGGGACGACATTGGTGCGCGATGATGGCTGGATGCCGTCGTCGCTTCTCCTGGCGGAGATCGCGCTGCTCGACGATGCGCCGAGCTCACTCGGTCCGCGTACCAGAGTTCGCTTCCATCTGGGTACCGCCGATGTCGGCGCGCGCCTCGTCGCGCCCGGTGGCGCGATCGCGCGCGGCGAGCGTCGCCAGGCGCGCGTCGTCCTCGATGAGCCCGTCGTCGCCCGCGCCGGTGACCGGTTCGTGCTGCGGTCTGCGTCGCCCCTTCACACCATCGGGGGCGGCATTGTCGAAGATCCACAGCCGGCACATCGCCGGGCGCGACCCGCGCCGAAGCGCTCGACGAGTGCACGCGAGCGGCTCGAGCGCGCCTTGAGTGCCGGCGGCGGCGCCGGCATCGCGCGAAGCTCGCTCGCCGTGCGCATCGGCGCTGCGCCTGACGAGGCTGCATCGCTGGTGAAAAGTCTCGGCCCAGCGGTGCGCGTCATCGGCGATCGCTTGTACCTCGGCGTCCTGCAGCAGGAGCTCGGAGCCCGCTTGATTGCGCGGGTCGCCGAATATCACGCGCGGAATCCATTGGAGCCGGGCGCACCGTTGCAGATGCTGCGTGTGCAGCTGGCGGCAGATTCAGCTCTCGTCGATGCTGCGCTCGCCGAGCAGCAGGAGCGTGGCACGATCGAGGTGCGCGGCGCGTTCGTTGCTACATCCGGGTGGCAGCCGACGCTCTCCATGTCACAAGTGCGCGCCAGGGATGCTCTACGGAGCGAATTGTCGAAGGCCGGCCGGGAGCCGCCGTCGGTAGGCGATCTGACCGGGCGATTTGGTTCCGATACGGTCGCGCTGTTGAAGCTCCTTGAGCGTGGCGGCGAGGTGGTGCAGGTCGAGGCAGAACGATACTACTCGACGGAGGCGATGGGACGGTTGCTGGCGGATCTCAGGGTCGGGATGGCGGATGGCCGTGAGTACGCGCCGGCCGAGCTTCGGGAAATGCTCGGAATCTCCCGGAAATTTTTGATACCATTCCTCGAATACTGCGACCGGACCGGCGTGACGGAACGGCGCTCCATCGGTCGTGTACTAGGAGGCAAGTCGTGAACGGTTCTCCGGGCGTGGGAGGGGTCGACTGGGGAGGTGGGGAGGTTGGCGCCACATTGACAGTGTCACTGTGACGTCATATGTTCGGCCCGGAGGGTTGTGCATCGTTCAACCACAAGCAGGAGCGGATCTCTAGCACCCTTATTCGTCAGGTTGGAGAAGGCTCATGAAGCACCGCTGGGCAGCGCTGATGGTCGTGCTTGCCTTGGGCGCGCTCATGCCAGCACACGCGGGGGCGCAGGGAACCACTCCTACACCTCCGGCACAGCGAAAGCCCGGGTTCGAGCTCGGTCAGAACTACCCGAATCCGTTCAACCCAACGACCACGATTCCGTTCGCAATCGGTGAAGTTCCGGATTGCACGGAAGGCGGTCGGCAGTATCGCGTTTCGCTGAAGATCTACAATGTGCTGGCACAGCTCGTAGCCATTCCGATTTTGCAGGGCGGTGATGGCGCCGGGCAGCCGATCGTGAACGTGCCGCTACGTTGCGGTACGTACACGGCCTATTGGGACGGGACCTATCTGAACACCTCGCAAGAGGTGGCCTCGGGCGTGTACCTCTATCGCCTCGAGGTAGATGGTCGCGCCGTGGTGAAAAAGATGATCGTCATGAAATGACGCACGGCGAGCACACCACGAGCGCGGCGAGGCCAACGGTCTCGCCGCGCTTTCGCATCGAGGCATGCTTCCTTGTTGCTTTGCGCTCGGTGCTACGGCTGTGAATCGGTCGTCTTATTTGCGGCCCGTTTGTCGATCGCCATCCAAAGATTACGGGCGCGGCGGGGATCGTCGGCGAGCGCTCGCGCCGCATCGATCAGGGCATCGGACGTGAGGCCTTCCTCTTGCAACACCTGACGGCGTGCGTTCGCGCGCCCAGCACTATCGAGCAGCGAATCGCGGTCTATGGCGTGCAGCCTCGCCATCGTCGCCACGAAGGTCGAATCGCTGATGGCCGCCGACCCGAGGGTGCGATCGCCGCACCCCGCGAGCACACCGACCACTGCTATCCGAATGATCCACTGGATCCGCGTCATCGCGGGCCAAGGCTAGAGACCAGTTGCAGTCGCGTCAAGCGCGCACCAGGCGCGTCGTGAGGCGTTCCGCATGACGGGTTTCTCGCGCCCCACAGGACACACCGGCTCACTCCCCATACCGCGTCGTCGCGCCGAGCCCTCACGCGCCCAGCGCAGCGCCGCGCGCTTCATCAGCCGTGGGCGGTTAGCGGCATCGGCGATGTATTGGCTGGCCTGGCTCTCCGTGTCGCGGCGCGCCGGCGGTGCGACCGGAATTCAGCGCGAGTTCGACGAGTTCGTCTCGGGCTCACTCCGACTCGTGATCGCATCATCCATCCTGATGGGCCTGATTGCGACATTCCAGGTCGCGTATCAGCTCCACGACTGGGGCGCCGAAGCGATCAGCATTCGCACGATCGCCTGGTTCGGCTCGCGTGAGCTCGGGCCTGTATCGGTGGCGCTCCTCATCGTAGCGCGTAGCGCCGCCGCGATCGCCGGCGAGCTTGCGTCCATGCGAGCGAGCGCGGAGATCGACGCGCTTCGCGTGATGGGTCTGGATCCGGTGAAGTATCTGGTCGCGCCAAAGCTCGCCGCGTTGTTCCTCGCGCTTCCCGCGCTCACTGTCGTTGCCGACGGTCTCATCGCGCTCGGGGGCTGGCTCGGGAGCTGGCTCTTCCTCGGCTTCAGCACCAGCTATTACGTAGAGCAGTTCCGCATTTCGTTCGAGCTGCGCGATCTCGTGGTGGGACTCGGCAAGAGCGTCATCTTTGCGTTCGTGATCGTGCTCGTCGCGGCCGATGAAGGATTGAATGTCGAAGGGAAGGTGACGTCGATCGGCGAAGCGGCCACCCGCGCCGTCGTGTATTCAGTCATTCTCGTGCTCATGGCCGACACGCTGGTGAACGCGATCTTCTACTTCATCCCGGGGCTCGTGTGACGCATCCGTCTCAGCTCGAGTCCGCCACTCCGCGCATGCGCTCGGCGGCGATCGAAGCCAGAGGGCTCACCGGACCGGCGAGCAACCCGGGGATCTTCGACATCACCTTCGCCGCGCCGCGCCTGCGCACGAGCTGCATCCTGGGCGGCATCCATTCGGGGAAGACGCTGCTCATGCGTCACCTGGTCGGCCTGGAGCAAGCCGCGCAAGGCGAGCTCGTCGTCGACGGCGAAGATTACGACCCGTGCGGTGAGCCCGAGGTCGTCGTTCGGCGCATGCGGACGAGAATGGGCGTCGTCTTCCAGGGCGCGGCACTGATCAGTCGACTGACGGTCCTGGAGAACGTGGAGCTCCCACTGCTCGAGCATACCAGTGCCACGCCGGAAGAGGCGCGAGAGGCGGCGCACCAGCTACTGGTGGAAGTCGGCATGACGCTGAGCGAGGATACGACCCCGGACCGCTTGGATCGGGCCGCGCAGCGTCGGGTTGCACTCGCGCGTGCCCTTGCGCTTCGTCCGCCAGTCCTCCTGCTGGACGAGCCCACGCACGATCTCGATCCGGGGGCGGCGGCCGAGCTCGACGACACGCTGGCCGCTCTCCAAAGCGCGCGCGGGTTCGCTGTCGTCATCTTCTCGCACGAGGTGCGGTACGCCTTCGGGCGAGCGTCGCAGATCTACGTCATGGCCAACGGTACCATCATCGACAGCGGCAATCCCGAGACGCTGCAGCGCAGCGAGCACGAAGTCGTTAGGCGGCTGCTCGACCGCCGAGGTTTCGCGTGAGAGGGAACGGCGACTCGCGTCTGGGCATGCTCGCCTTTTTGGGCGGCGCCGCACTCGTGCTGGCGACGTTGGTGGCGCTCGCCCGCTACCCATCGCTCTTTCGACGCGGCCAGGAGTATCGCGCGATCTTCGGCTCGGTCACTGGCATCAGCCTCGGCGACGAAGTGCGCTACGGCGGCCTGCTCGTCGGGTCGATCACCGCATTGGAGCTCGCGCCTAACGATCCTTCGCGCATCGAGGTGCGCTTTCGCGTCAGGCGTGACACGCCGATGCACGCCGACATGAAGGCGACGATAACCCAGGTGGGACTCCTCGGACAGCCGTTCCTGAACCTCACTCCTGGCACCGCGGCCGCACCGCGCCTGCAGCCGGGAGACATCGTGCCGAGTCAGGACAACTTGGGCTTCCAGGACGCCATGAGTCGACTCGCGCTCTTTCTGGATCGCGCCGATACGCTGCTGCAGGGCGCGGAGCGCATCGTAGGGACGTCATCGTGGGAGCGTCTCGATCGGACCCTCGCTCGATTCGACACCCTCATCTCGAACGCGTCGCGCGGCTCCGATCGCGTGTTCACCGATCTCGAGGTGGCGAGCCGCCGGCTCATCGAGGTGCTCGACCGAACGGAGGTCGTGATACAAGGGATCGACACCACCGTCCGCCAGGCCCGCCCGGATCTTGCTAGTACACAACGTGAGGCGCTTGCCACGCTGCGCGACATGCGCGCCCTCACCTCCAGCTTGCGCGACGCGATCGAACGAGGTGATCGTGTGGAGGAAATCATTCGGAACATGAGTGTGGCCAGCGAGAACATGGCGCGGTTGACGGAGCGCCTGGAGCGCGATCCGTCGACCCTCTTGCGTCGACGCGAAGCACCGTCGAAACCGGCGGGGCCACGTCCGTGACGCGCACGCTCGCGGTCGCCGTCGCACTCCTCGCGATCACACTCAGCGGCTGCTTCGGCGGCACAGTACCCGCGACGGAGCTCTATCGGCTCGATTTAAGCGCGGGCCTCGACTCGGCGGCGCGCAACGGAGCGCACGCACTCATTCCCGGAACGATCGCCATCGCCCGCTACGCCACGCCCGGCGTCTATGGAGGACGTGGTGTGGTCTACCGCGTCGAAGAGACCGAGTACGGCGTATACCCGAACCGCGAATGGGCGATTCCGCTCGGGGAGATGCTCGCCACGCTCACCGAGGATGTATTGACGCGCGATGCCCTCAGCACCGGCGCGGCGGTATACAATCCGCCCTCACGTCGTACCTTCACCTACCTGTGGCGGGGAACGGTGTCGCAGTTCGAGGAAGTGGTGCGCGGAAAAGAGGTCTCGGCCGCGGTAGAGCTCGAAGTGCGCATCGTCCGGATCGCCGACGATTCCGTCATGTGGACGGGGACGCAGCGCCGCGAGCGTGTCGTCCCGAAGCCGTCGATGCCTGCGATCGTAGAGACGCTATCCTCCCTTTCCGGCGAGGTCGTGGCGTCGCTCGTGCAGGAAGCCAGATTGGCAGCGCCCCGCATCGCTGCCGACTCCGCGGCAGCGCGACCGTAGCCGCGAGGCGGCCATTCGCGCCAATGTGGCGCAATGGACAGGCACTGTTGTTGCTACCCTCATTGCCGCAACAACTTACGCTATCGCAGCTCAAGCAAAATATGAGGTTGAATCGGGCTTATGATCAACCCTGATCGGCTCACAGTAAAAGCCGCCGAGGCGCTTCAGGAAGCACTTCAGATCGCCCGGCGAAATGGCAATCCGCTCGTCTACGATGGGCATCTGCTCGCCGCGCTCCTCGGCCAAGACGAAGGGATCGTCGCGCCCATCATGCGAAAGCTGGGCGTGAACGTGGCGGACCTTCGCGCGCGGAACGAGCGCGAGATCGCGCGCTACGCGAAGCAGAGCGACGCGCAGCCGACGTTGTCGCGCGAGCTGAACCAGGTGCTCGACCGCGCCGAGAAGGACGCGAAAGAGCTGGGCGACGAGTTCGTCTCGACCGAGCACATGCTGCTGGCGCTTTCCGATGTCAAAGGCACCACGTCGCGTGAGCTCCTCCAGGGAGTGGGTGCGAGTCAGGCCACGCTACGCGAGGCGCTCGAGGCCGTCAGAGGGTCGCACCGCGTCACCGATCAGAACCCTGAGAATCAGTACCAGGCGCTCCAGCGGTTCACCCGCGATCTCACCGAGATGGCGCGGAAGGGGAAGCTCGATCCCGTCATTGGCCGCGACGAGGAGATCCGTCGCGTCATCCAGGTGCTTTCGCGTCGCACGAAGAACAATCCGGTGCTGATCGGTGAGCCGGGCGTCGGCAAGACCGCGATCGTCGAAGGACTCGCGCAGCGCATCATCAATGGCGATGTCCCCGAAGGACTGAAGGGGAAGAGCCTGATCGCGCTCGACCTCGGTGCGCTCATCGCCGGTGCCAAGTATCGCGGCGAGTTCGAGGAGAGACTGAAGGCGGTGCTCAAGGAGATCACCGAGAGCGAGGGGCGGTTTGTCGTCTTCATCGACGAGCTGCACACGCTCGTCGGAGCGGGGAAGGCCGAAGGCTCCATGGACGCCGGCAACATGCTCAAGCCGATGCTGGCGCGCGGAGAGCTGCGCGTGGTCGGCGCGACGACGCTCGACGAGTATCGCAAGAACGTCGAGAAGGATGCCGCGCTGGAGCGGCGCTTTCAGCCGGTCTATGTGGGTGAGCCAAGCGTGGAAGACACCATCGCCATCCTTCGCGGTCTGAAGGAGCGCTACGAGACGCACCACGGCGTGCGCATCACCGACTCGGCGATCGTCGGCGCGGCCACGCTCTCGCACCGCTACATCACCGATCGCTTCCTGCCCGACAAGGCAATCGATCTCATCGATGAAGCGGCGTCCCGCCTGCGCATCGAGATCGACTCGTTGCCGCAGGAGATCGACGAAGTGGAGCGGCGCATCATCCAGCTCGAGATCGAGCGGCAGGCGCTACAGAAGGAGAAGGATCCGGCGTCGCGCGAGCGGCTGGCGGAGCTGGAGCGCGAGCTGGCGGAGCTACGGGAGCGCGCGGACGGAATGAAGGCGCAGTGGCAGGCGGAGAAGGACGCGCTTCAGAAAGTCAGCCAGCTCAAGCAGGAGCTCGAGCAATCCAAGATCGAAGCGGAGCAAGCGTCGCGCGGCGGCGATCTCGGCCGCGCGGCGGAGATCACCTATGGGAAGATCCCCGATCTGCAGAGGCGGCTGGCGGACGCTGAAGCGGCGCTGGCTCGGAACGACGGCCGTCGATTCCTGAAGGAAGAAGTAGATGCCGACGACGTGGCGGAGATCGTCGCGCGCTGGACGGGCATTCCGGTATCGCGGATGATGGAGAGCGAGCGCGAGCGCCTAACGAAGCTGGAAGAGCACCTGGCGGAGCGCGTAGTCGGTCAGGAGGAAGCGATCCGCGCCGTGTCCGATGCGGTGCGCCGTTCGCGTGCTGGATTGCAGGATCCGAATCGCCCGATCGGCTCGTTCATCTTCCTCGGTCCGACAGGCGTAGGGAAGACGGAAACGGCGCGCGCGCTGGCCGAGTTTCTGTTCGACACCGAGCAGGCGATGGTGCGGATCGACATGTCGGAGTACATGGAGCGCCATGCCGTCGCGCGGCTGATCGGCGCACCGCCGGGGTACGTCGGTTACGAAGAAGGTGGTCAGCTCACCGAGGCGGTGCGCCGTCGCCCCTATTCGGTGATTCTGTTCGATGAGATCGAGAAGGCGCATCAGGATGTGTTCAACATTCTGCTCCAGATTCTCGACGACGGACGCTTGACCGATTCCCAGGGGCGCACGGTGGACTTCCGGAACACCGTCATCATCATGACGTCGAACATCGGCAGCAACTACATCCTCGAGCTCGGCACGGAAAACTGGGAGGCGGTGGACCGGCAGGTGATGGGCGCGCTTCGGCAGCACTTCAAGCCGGAGTTCTTGAACCGCGTCGACGACATCGTGCTCTTCAAGCCGCTCACGATGGAACAGATTGGCCGGATCATCGAGCTCCAGCTCGCTCGGCTCCGAAGCATGCTGACCGATCGCAAGATCACGCTCGAGGTGTCGCCGGAGGCGAAGCGTGCGTTGGCCGAGGAAGCGTACGATCCCGTCTACGGAGCGCGTCCGCTGAAGCGAGCGATTCAGCGTCGCATTCAGAATCCGTTGGCGGTGGCGCTGCTCGAGGGCCGGTTTTCGGAGGGCGATCACGTCCTCGTCGTCCCGGGCACTGACGGGTTCCGCTTCGAGCGGGTGGAGGAGCCGGTGGAGGTTGGCGCGGGCGCTAACGGCGCCTCGAGCAGATCGGCTGGCAGGTCGCGCGGTCGTTAGGTGACGCCCGCTCACCTGCCTGACGACGTGCACTTCATGCGCGAAGCGCTCACCGAGGCTGAAGGAGCGCTGGCGGCGGATGAGGTGCCCGTCGGTGCCGTGGTCGTCCGAGCTGGCGAGGTGATCGCGCGCGGTGCCAATCGGACAGTCCGCGATCAGGACGCGACGACGCACGCCGAGCTGGTGGCAATGCGCGCGGCGTCGGCGGCGCTGCGGCAGTGGCGCCTCGAGGGATGCACGTTGTACGTGACGCTCGAACCGTGCGCGATGTGCGCCGGCGCCATCGTGCTGGCGCGTGTGTCGCGCGTGGTGTTCGGTGCGTGGGATGACAGAGCGGGGATGGCGGGGTCGGTGGGCGATCTATTGCGTCATCCGCGGCTCAATCACCGCCCCGAGGTAATCGGCGGGGTGCTGGATGGCGAGAGTGCGCTGTTGCTGCGGCGGTTCTTTCTCGAGCGGCGCGTGGAAAGCGTTGACTTGCCACCCGTTGCGGGGTGAAATTTAAAGGCTGCCCACGGAATCACAGATTTGTGATTCATCGCGGATATGTGATCGTTTTTTGTCGTCTGCCCGTGGTGAGATCGCAGGAGAGATCGCAGGACAGGTGGCCGAGTGGCTGAAGGCACCGGTCTCGAAAACCGGCATACCGGTGAACCCGGTATCGTGGGTTCAAATCCCACCCTGTCCGTCATGGAGTGTGTGAGGTGATTCGATGAGGGCGGGCGCGTGCCCGCCCTTGTCGTGTCGAGCGGTGAAATCCATCGCGGATATGTGATTGTTGGTTGTGGATGGGTGGCCGAGTGGTTTAAGGCGCACGCCTGGAAAGCGTGTGGGCCCGAAAGGGTCTCGCGGGTTCGAATCCCGCCCCATCCGTAGCGGGTAACCGTGTTAGGCGCCGCACCGCAATATCAGGTGAGGCGCTTTTCCATCGAGTGGCACGATAAGGCCCGGCTCGCAGACGGAGGTTGACAAGGTGTCGAACATCGCCAGCATTGGTGGACGCGCACCAGCCCGGAGGCATGGATGTTAGCGCCCACACTGCAGGCGTTGGTACTCGCTCTTACTCCACTCCTCCAGGACGCGATCATCGCTCCGCCGCCGCGGCGACCGCTGCCGCGACCCGTCTCGAATGCGCCGTTGGCTGCGATCAACCAGAACCGCATTCCGGCGGGAAAACTCCAGCGCGACACGCTGACGCTCGCGCTCGACATCCTCGAGGCTGCCTGGCAGCCCGAAGGACCGTCCGATCCAGTAGTCCGTGTCTTGGCGTTCGCCGAACCTGGCAAGGCACCGCAGGTGCCCGGGCCGCTCCTACGCGCACGCCAGGGCACGATCGTTCGGCTCACCCTGCGCAATCGCGCCGATTCCGCAGTGACCGTGAGCGGTTTCCGCCAGTCGCTCGCCGCAAGCGATGATACCCTGCGCCTTGCCGCCGGCGCTACGCGCGAGCTCACCTTTCGACTCGATTCCGTCGGGTCGTTCTTTTATTGGGGTGTGCTGAAGGGCCTCAGTCATTGGCGGGAGCGCGACTGGCTCGACTCGCAGCTCACCGGCGCATTGATCGTGGATCCTCGGAGTATGCCAGCCGGCCGTGCGCGCGATCAGATCTGGCTGGTGACCGAATGGTTTCACCCCTATCCCGACCGTCCCTTCGAGAGCGCGCTCGTATTCAACGGCAGGGCGTGGCCATACAATGAGCGCCTGACGCTGCCGCAAGGCGACTCAGTGCATTGGCGCGTCATCAACGCGGCGGCCATCGAGCACCCGATGCACCTTCACGGGTTCTACTTCCGCGTCACACGTCGCGGGGGAGACCGTGCGGACACCGCCATCGCGCCCGAGCGCCAGCCGTTGCAGAACATGCAGGTCATGCAGCAGGGCGGCACCATGTCCATCTCGTGGGTTCCCACTACTCCCGGAAACTGGGTCTTCCACTGCCACTTCGCCTCCCACGTGGGCGATCACGTCTCGCTTCACGGCTCACCCGACGCCCACGTCGTGCCCGCGACGCACGGCGGCCATCCGCCTGGAGTCGAGCACGCAGGCCATCAGATGAGAGGGCTCGTGATCGGACTGCACGTGACGCCTGCGCCGGGGTACCGCGAGTCGCAGCCGACGCGGAGACGAACGATTCGTCTGCTCGCGCAGAAGCGCGGCCGCGCGTTGATTGGCGGTCAGACTGCCTACGGCTTCTTCCTCCAATCCGGTGACTCGGCACCCCCGCGCGACACTCTCCGAATTCCGGGACCTGTCCTCGAGCTCCGGCGCAACGAGCCCGTGCGGCTCGTCGTGCGAAACAACATGGACGAGCCCACCGGTGTCCATTGGCACGGACTGGAGATCGAGAGTTATCCGGATGGCGTTCCGGGCTTCAGCGGGCTCGGCTCCCGCATCATGCCGCCGATCGCGCCGGCGGATTCGTTCGTGGCCGAGTTTACGCCGCCACGCAGCGGTACTTTTCCCTACCATTCGCATCTGCATGAGCTCCGCCAGATTGGATCGGGGATGTATGGCGCGATCATCGTGAGCGACGCACCGCGCGACACGCTGCGAGATCACGTGATCGTCGCGGGTGGCGGTGGGCTTCCAGTGTTCGAAAAGGACGGGCCCTCGTTCCTCCTAGTGAACGGTCGCACGCGTCCGCGTGCGATTTACATGACCGAGGGTGATACCAACCGACTGCGGATCGTGAGCATTCATGCTGACGCAATCCTGCGCTTTCGTCTCGGTGACGATACGACCGTGGCGACCTGGGCTCCGATCGCAAGAGATGGGGCGGATCTCCCCGCCACCATGCGAGACGCCCGCAGCGCGCTCATCGAGATGGGTCCGGGAGAGACCGCGGACTTCAACTTCGTGCCGAAGCGCGCCGGTACGATGAAGCTCGAAGTATGGATGTGGCCGAGCGGATCGCGCGTGGAGCTTCCGATCGTCATTCGCTCGCGGAAGCCAGTCTCCGGTGGTTAGCGTCGACCGGCCGATCCGCAAACTGCACGAGATGCGACTTGTTAGGCACCCCGTGGCTGGCGAGCAAGTCTACCGAGCGAACACGGCAACCCGCCAAAGAATCGTGTCGCGAATCGTGGCCGGCCGAAGACCCGCGTCTCGCAGCAGCCGCTCGATTGCCGCCGGTGCATGGATGTACGTGCGGAACGCGGAACCGCGGCGCCGTCGCCAATAGTTGTCGAGTTTGACGTAGACCCGATTGATCCACCTGTCGCGCGGATACACCGCCCCGAATAGGCGACGGGCTTTTTGCGCGGACGCAGTGACGAGCCGCTCCATGTCGGGGTAGCAGCAGATGACCCGGTCCAGGGTCACCACATCCGCGTCAGGCGTGACGTCCGTCAGCGCGACAAAATCTCCCCGAAGGAAAGTCACACGCCCGGCGTAACCACGTCGCTCGGACTCCTCGCGAGCGGCGGTCACGTACGGCTCGGCGGCATCGACGTGCGTGGCGCTTCGAGCGCCCGCCGCAATCAACTCGTGGTGAACGACGCCGACGCCACCGCCGATGTCCAAGACCGTCGCGTCCGCCACGCCGGCCGATCGTAGCGCGGCGATCATTATTCCCGTCGTCCGATCCGGTCCCTTCCTGCGATACCGCTTCAGATCCGCCGCCGCGTGCTCGGCGTCGAACTGGGTATCGAAGCAGGAATGGTCGCAGCAGCTCACGTTCGACTCCGCGAAACAGTGACTGACTTGTTTTCGCTCGACGCGCCGGGCCCTACGGGTCAAACGACCTTACACAAACAGTACACGAACGCCTGGGTTGCCCCAGAGGGCGTACGATGATCCTCCCGCACGCTGTCTACGAGACGGAATCCTTCGCCAAACTCCGCGCGCATGGACTCGGGCGAGTACCGCATGACGTCCAATCCGCTACAACGACTGGGTCCGTCGAGTGCGAAGCTGGCGACAATGACGTGCCCGCCATCGCGCACGGCGCGCCGTACCTGGGCGATGTAGCGGGCACGGTCAGTCGGACGCGTCAGGAAGTGAAACACCGCACGGTCATGCCAAACCGCGAACGCGCCACGCTCGAAGCTCGTCTCGAGCACGTCCGCGGCAATCCAATTCACGGCCGCTGCACGTGCGCCGAGGCGAGCCTGCGCAACGGCAAGAGCGTCAGGCGCGAGATCGAGCACCGTGATTGCACGATAGCCGGCATCCAACAATCCGTCGACCACAGTCGAAGCACCACCGCCGACATCGATGATGGGATCATCGCGCTCGCTCGCCGCCCTTCGGATCAGCTCCACCGATACCGTCGCGGCGGCTTGATACCAGCTGACTTCAGTCGCTTCTCTGTGTCTGTAGATCGCTTGCCAATGGTCGCGGCGCGTCACCGTCGCCTCCGTCTTCCTTTACGTTAGGAAGGAGCAGCGACGGAGAACAGGCGGGAACGTTCCCTTGGCCTTGCGATGATCGAAGCAGATGGCGAGCTTCTGGGTACGCAGCGCAAGCGGGCCCGGCTGCGAATCCCCCTCCCGAGGATGAGACGGTGCCAGAGAACGCACTCGATATAGTGCGTCGGTCATGGTCCGGTGCCTTCCTTTCTGCCGACGAGGACACGTTCGACGCCGCCGTCCGGAAGTACATCTACGCGGCGCGTACGCACGACATGCCCATCGAGCGGACCATCGCACGTCTCAAGCAAGAGCTTCACTCCTTGACGCCCATCGAGGGCGACTTCAAGCGCGCCGGTGAGCTGGTCGAGCGGGCGGTACAGCTCGTGATCGCCGAGTACTACGAGGCGAATTAGGCATCAGGCTCGCGCTGTGACATCGGAGACGGCCCTCAACGCAACGCGTACGCGGTGCGAACCGGACAAGTGTCCGCTAAATTCATCGCGACGCTCGATCTCGGCACTCCTCACCTTCACCCGTCAACCCGGACGCGCCTACGTCATGAGACTCGCTCGTTTCCTTGCGATCCTTTTGCCTTTCCTTGCTGCCGACGTCGCGGCACAGTCAGCGCCCGATGCGGCGTTCGTCATCAGACTCGGCACCGACACCATCGCCGTCGAACGCTTCTCGCGAAATCAAAACAACTACAACGTCGAGCAGGTGCTCCGGAGCCCGACTACGACGCTCCGGCACTCGCACATCGGCATGACGGCAGCCGGCGAGATCGAAGAGATCTTCTACATGAACCACGTGATCGGCGCGATCGACGCGCCGCTCCTCGGACACACCAAGCTCACCAACGCCGGCGGCGACAGCGCGACCGTCGAAATGAAGCAGGGCGATTCCACGCGCACGCGACGGGTGCCCGCACCGCGCGGAATGCTCCCCAATCTGCCGACGTCCTTTCTCGCCTACGAGATGGCGGCCGCGAAGCTGCGCGCCTCAGGCGCCGACAGTCTGGCAGTCACCCTCGTCTCGCCGGGTGGCGGCACGCTCCCGATCGTCGCCAAGCGCCTGGGTGCCGACTCCATGACGTTCCGCTTGCCATTCCTCACCTACCGCGCTCGCGTGGACGCGAGCGGAAAGATCCTCGCCCTGTATCAACCGCTCGGCACGTCGGTGGAGCGAGTGCCGAACGTCGACGTCAACGCGATCGCAGTGGCTTGGCAGAAGCTCGACAAAGAAGGGAAGGCGATGGGCTTTCTCTCGCCCGTCGACTCGAGCATCGCGAAGGTTGGCGATGCCACGATCTCGGTGCGGTATGCCCGGCCGCGCACGCGAGGGCGCACGATCTTCGGCAACATCGTTCCGTTCGACACCGTGTGGCGAACCGGAGCGAACGACGCCACGGTCATCCAGGTGGATCAGGAGATTCGGATCGGAAAGACTGTCGTGCCCGCTGGCACGTACACCCTTTTCACCCGCCCGTCGCGCAGCAGCACACTGCTCATTCTGAACAAGGAGACGACGCGAGACGGGGAACCACTGGCCGGCACCGACTACGACGCGAAGAACGACTTCGCGCGGATTCCCATGGCGACCCGCACCGTGCCGATTACTGTCCCACAGCTCACGATCGAGGTGCAACCAGGTACGGCGAAGCAAGGCACCTTGCGCATCGTATGGGACAAGCGAGAAATGTCGGTACCGATCGTCGACCTATAAGGGCGGCACGACAGGAACGCTGACGAGCGGCGATGCACTCACGTGCATCGCCGCTTTCTTTTTCGCTGACGGCAGTGCGCCCGGCATGGCCCCTGCGCCACCAGCAACTCGACCCTCGAGCCGGAGCAGGAAATGACCGCGCCGCACGCCGCAGAGACTCGCCGTCAGTGGGCCGACATCGCGATCATCGTCACCGGCGTCGCGCTGCTCGGGCTATCCATGTGGGGAGCGCCGGTACTCGCCGGCGCCGACGATGAAATTGCCTATCCTGATACGGTGTGGCTCGTGTACGCCGGCGCGGGAGCACTGGCCATCGCCGGGGTCATCGCCGCACAGAAGTGGTCTCTCCGCGGCCTGGGTAGGGCGCTCATCATCGTTGCCGCTCTGCTCCTGCTGGCGAGCCTCCTGGCGTTCCGGGACCTCGGTCTCCGCGCCTGGTTCGCCACGATCCTGCCCGCGCTGATCTTTCTCCTGGCGTCGCGCAGCGTTGGTCCGCTCCCGCCGCCAACCTGAAGCGCGGCCTCCTTTTCCCACACTTATCAACATCGCCCCAAAGTACCCCTCCCGGGGTACCCGCTTGACTACCGGATACCCCTGATGAATATTCAACCATATGGTTGAATATTCCCAGAGCGCCTTGGACGACATTTTCGGCGCGCTCGCTCACCCGGCCCGACGCTCCATGCTCGCGCGCCTCACTCGCGGGGACGCCACAGTGAGCGAGCTGGCGGAGCCCTTCGCGATGTCTTTTGCCGCCGTGTCGAAGCACGTGAGCGTGCTCGAGCGCGCCGCACTCGTGCGTCGAGAGGTCGTCGGCCGTGAGCACCATCTGCGGCTCAATCCGACCGCGCTCCGTGAAGCCGCCGAGTGGGTGGAACGGCACCGCCGCTTCTGGGAAGAGCGACTGGATTCGCTCGAGCGCTTCCTCACCGACAAGCGGAAGCGATCGCGCACCTGACATCGTACCGAGGAGACATCATGCCTGACGAGAGCACGACACCTCTGAGCAGCGCCGCGTCGGACGTACTGCGACAGCCACTCGCCACCGGTACCGCGCGAACCGTGGTGAAGCGGAGAATCGAGGCGCCACCCGCGGAGGTGTTTGCCGCCTGGCTGGACGCCGAGGGGATGAGAAAGTGGATGTGCCCGGCCAACGTGCGCGAGTCGCGGGTCACGATCGATCCGCGCGTGGGAGGTCATTACCGCATCGACATGGTGGGCGCGACGGAGGTCTACGAGCACGAAGGGGAATACCTGGTCATCGATCCGCCGCGACGCCTGTCGTTCACCTGGATCTCGCCGTCTACCAATCGCGAGCGCTCGGTGGTGACGATCGAGTTCACCGATCGCGGGGGCGCGACTGACCTCGTGCTCACTCACGAACGGTTGCCGAGCGACGACATGGCACGGCGGCACAACGAGGGTTGGGCGTCGATTCTCGAGAAGCTGGCGGCCCGCTTCGCCAACTAATCTTGGTAAGCACGTGTTAGCGCAGCACTAAGAGGAGCGCACTTCGCGTTTTACACGAAGTGCGCTCCTCTTTGCGTCCCGTCGTCGAAAACGTGCCGTTTGACGCCCGTCAGCAGTCTTATGGGTGTCATGACGCCTCGCACCCTTCGCTCCCTTGCGACGCTCGTCGCAGCGGCCGCTCCAGCGTTGCTCTCCGTGGCGCGCCTCGACGCACAGGTTCATCGACGCGCGCCCGATCTCTACGTCGTGGCCATGAGCTACGAGCCGATGCGCGCCTTCCAGTGTACCGATGCGCGTGGCGCGCCTGTGGGAAAGAGCGAAGTCACGCTCGCGCCTGACGGTGCCGTACTGGCGAGCGCGACATCGCGCGAGATTTGCCTCTTCGACGTGTTCACCGGCAAACGCTACAAGACGCTCTCGATCCCGTCGATCGAGTACACCGAAGGCGTCGAGCAAGGTGGCAACTGGGGACTGACGTACAGCCCCGACGGTGCGATGCTCGCGGTGTTCACCGATCGCTTCAAGGAGCGCGGCGAGCGCAGCATTCTCCTATGGGACGTCGAGCTCGAGGCGATCACGCAACGGTTCGTCATCGGCCGCGGGATGGGCGACTGGGTGAGCGCGATCTCCTTCAGCGGCGACGGGCGACTGATCGCTACCGCCGGCGCCGATGGCCGCGCGCGCGTTTGGGATGTGGAGACCGGCCGCGTCATTCGCATCTGGTCCGACGACAAGCCCGCACGCGCGGTCGCGCTCAGCCCCGACGGCCAGGTCGCTGCCGTCGGCGGCGATGATATGATCGTGCGTCTCTACGACATCGCCACCGGCCAGGTAGCAGCTGAATTCGAAGGGCACGAAGGTGCCATCAACTCGCTCGTGTTCAGCCCCGACGACCGCTTTCTCGCGTCGTCGGCGACGGACGGCACGATCAAGCTCTGGCAGGTGCAGCTACGCAAGTACGTCCGCACGATGGACGGAATGGCGACGAGTCTCGCCTTCGCGCCCGACGGCAAGCTCCTCGCGGCGGCAGCCGGTGGTGCGCTGCGATTGTGGGACACGGAGTACGGCGAAATCGCACGCACGCTGATCGTGGACTCGTCCGAGCCCGACGCCTTCAAGTGCACCCGTGTCGTGTACTCGGCCGACGGCCGCACGATCGCATGTAGCGACACGTCAGGCGTCTCACGCCTCTGGCGCACCGATCTCGTCGTCGCGCCCGACTTCGGCGCGCGCGCGGCATCACTCGGCGCCTCGCGCGAGAACACTGGCAAGACACCGGAGCGCGCCTCGCCCTGAGCGCGTGACGCGCGAGCGCGTGTGCATCGCACGCCGCGCCCTTCTATCCCACGATCGGCATCGCCATATTTTTCCGCGATGCCCAGCAATCAATCCACCGTCCTCGATGCGCGCGCCGTCGAGCGCACGCTCCGGCGCATGGCGGACGAGATCGTCGAGCTGAATGACGGTACGGCGGACCTGATCATCGTCGGCATCCAGCGGCGGGGCGTGCAGCTGGCGGACCGCATCGTCGACATGATCAACGAGCGCGAAGAGGCAAACGTGCCGCGGGGCGCGCTCGACATCACGCTTTATCGCGACGATCTCCAGACAGTCGGTCCACGCCCGGTCGTCGGTCCAACCGATCTTCCGTGGAATCTCGACGACAAGCGCGTGGTCATCGTAGACGACGTGCTCTACACTGGCCGCACGGTGCGCGCGGCACTCGATGAGCTCGCCGACTTCGGCCGCCCAGCGCGCATCATGCTCGCCGTCCTCGTCGACCGCGGAGGACGCGAGCTGCCGATCCAGCCGGACATCGTCGGCAAGAAGATGACGGTGAATGCGCGCGACCGCGTCGACGTGCTCGTGCGCGATCTCGATGGACGCGACGCGGTGCTGGTCGCCAAGGGACAGGGCGAGGACACCGCATGACGAGTGCGCTCGGCAAGGATCTCCTGGCACTCGAGCCACTCTCGCCCGAACAGATCAAGCTCGTTCTCGATGTCGCTGAGCCGTTCAAGGAGATCAGCGAGCGAAACATCAAGAAGGTCCCCGCACTGCGCGGCGCGACGATCGTCAATCTCTTCTTCGAGGCCTCGACCAGAACCCGCATCTCCTTCGAGTTCGCCGAGAAGCGGTTATCGGCCGACACGGTGAACGTAGCCGCGTCCGGATCGAGTGTGGCGAAAGGGGAGACGCTGGTCGATACCGCGCGCAATCTCGAAGCGATGCGAATCGACATGGTGGTGATCCGCCATGGCGCGTCGGGTGCCGCGCGCTTCCTCGCCGACCGCATCGAATCGAACGTGATCAACGCGGGCGACGGCACGCACGAGCATCCCACGCAGGGATTGCTCGATCTGCTCACGCTGCGCGATCATTTCGGCAACCTCGGTGGATGCAAGGTCTGCATCGTCGGTGACGTGCTCCACTCGCGGGTGGCGCGCTCCAACATTTGGGGCCTCAAGAAAATGGGCGCCGACGTCGCGGTGTGCGGGCCACGCTCGCTGCTGCCTAACGCGATCGACGAGCTCGGCGTCACTGTGTTCACCAGGATCGAGCAAGCGATCGAGTGGGCCGATGCGCTCAACGTGCTGCGTCTTCAGCTGGAGCGCATGCAGGCGGGGTACATTCCCTCACTGCGCGAGTACAACCGCGTATTCGGTATCACACGTGAGCGGCTCGAGCGAGCGCCACGGGATGTGCTGATTCTTCATCCAGGTCCCATGAATCGCGGCGTAGAGATCGATTCCGACGTCGCCGATGGTCCGCACTCGGTGATCCTCGATCAAGTCACCAACGGCGTCGCCGTCCGCATGGCGGTGCTCTATCTGCTCGCGGGCGGCCGGCCGGAGCTCGCGGAAGCGGCCAAAGGAGTGCCGGACAGGTGAGGCGGGACTCGGGACTCGGGGCTCGTGACTCGGGAGTGGACCTTCTTCTCCGCCGCGGGCGCGTCCTCGATCCTTCTACGGGACGCGATGAAGTTGCCGACCTCCTTATCAGAAGCGGCGTGATCGAAAGCATTGGACGCGGGCTTGGCGCGCCTGACGATGCCGAGATACTCGATTGCGACGGGGCAATCGTGTCGCCGGGCTTCGTCGACGTACACTGCCATCTACGCGAGCCAGGGCGCGAGGATGTGGAGACGATTGCCAGCGGCGCGCGGGCAGCGGCCGCCGGCGGGTTCACGACTGTGTGCGCGATGCCTAACACGGAGCCGGTCACCGACAATCAGGCGGCCGTTGGATTCATCATCCGCCAGGGCCTGAGCGCGGCCGCGGCACGCGTCTTCCCGATCGGCGCGATCTCGGTCGGTCAGAGAGGGGAAGCGCTGGCCGAATTTGGCGAGATGGTCGGCGCCGGCGCAGTCGCGGTGAGCGACGATGGGAAGCCGGTGGCGAGCGCGCACCTCATGCGAACGGCGCTGGAGTACGCGCAGACCTTCGAGATCCCGGTCATCGATCACTGCGAGGAGCCGACGCTGGCTCACGGTGGTTCCATGAACGAGGGACTCATGAGCGCGCGGCTCGGCCTCAAAGGAATTCCCGCCGAAGCGGAAGAGATCATGGTGGCGCGCGACATTCTCCTCGCGCGTCGAACGGGCGGACACGTGCATCTCGCGCACATGAGCACCAAGGGCTCGGTCGAGCTCATCCGGTGGGGGAAAGCGCAGGGCATTCGCGTGACGGCGGAGGTCACTCCGCATCACCTCACGCTCACCGAGTCGTCGGTCGACGGATACAACACGCACGCCAAAATGAATCCGCCGCTCCGTACCGATGCCGACGTCGAAGCGTTGCGTGAAGCGGTCCGCGATGGAACGATCGACGTGATTGCGACCGATCACGCGCCACACCACTACGATGCCAAGGAGCGCGAATTCGCCGACGCGCCATTCGGAATCGTCGGACTGGAGACCGCTCTCTCGCTGATCGTGACCGAGCTGGTCGAGCCTGGTATCATCGACCTTTCATCGCTCGTCGAGCGAATGGCAACAGTGCCCGCGCGACTTTTCGATCTGCCCGGAGGCTCGCTCACGACGGGCACTACGGCGGACATCACTGTGTTCGATCCGAGACGCGAGTTCATCGTGGACCCCGCACGCTTTCTCTCCAAGGGACGCAATACGCCGTATGCGGGACGGCGACTGCGCGGGCGCGCGCTCTTCACGATCGTCGGGGGCCGTGTGGTGCACCGGTTGACCGACTGAGATGGCCACCGGGATCGGCATTCGTCGCGACATCGTTCGCGTCTGCCAACGCCTCTACGAGCGCGGGCTGATCGCGGGGCAGGACGGAAACGTCTCGGTGCGCCTTGCCCCCGACCGGATTCTGGTGACGCCGGCCGGGATGTCGAAAGTCGACGTCCGGCCCGAGGACCTGGTCGAGATCACGATCGGCGGCCGCCACCTGAGGGGCTCAAGACGCTCGTCCTCGGAGGTTGCGGTCCATCTGCGGATCTACGACCGCCGTCCGGACGTCATGGCGGTAGTCCACGCCCACCCGCCCACCGCCACCGGCTTCGCGGTGGCTGGAGAAAGTTTTGACCTTTGCGTGCTTCCAGAGGTCATCTATGCAGTCGGCTGGGTGCCACTGGTACCCTATGCGACACCGGGAACGGAAGAATTGGCCGACCAGTTCGAACCTTTCTTGGCATCGCACGACGCTTTCCTGATGGCCAATCACGGCGCGGTGACGGTCGGACCCTCGCTCCTCCTCGCACATCAGCGCATGGAGAGTCTGGAGCACTCGGCCAAGATCGTTCTCACCGCACGGCTGTTGGGGCGGGTAAACGAGCTGAGCGAAGCGGACGTCGCCGCCCTGGAGGCGGCACGCGCTCGAAGTGGAATCGGTGGTGCGTATCCCGGGTGTCCGATCCCGAGTACGCCGCGACGAGTGAGATGACCAGGCGGATGAGCAACGACGTGAGCACGGAGCAGGCAGTCGCCGCCCTACTGGCCGAGCGACAGCGATACGAGGCGTGGCTGAGCGCGCTCGAAGCGAAGCGCGCGAACACGCCCGTCCACATCTACCAACGCGTGCACGCCGACTACTCCTCGCGGCTGCAGCGCGTGGTCGAGCAGTTAGGCACGCACCGCAGCGCGATTCAGGAGCTCGCCAACAACCTCGGCGATCGATTGACGTCGCTCGACATCGACGAGTCGAAGCACCGCGACGAGCGCGCCGAAGCGGAAGTTCGCTCGGCCGTCGGTGAGATGTCGAAGGAGGAAGCGGCGACGATCATTCAGCGGACGGACGCCGAGCTCCATCGCATCAATGCCGAGCGATCCGGCATCACCGAAGAGCTGACGCGTTATCGGCAGATGCTCGAGATCGGAATGGAGATGCCGAAGCCGCAGCGGAGCGCGGCAGCGGCGCCCGCGGCTCCCGCGCCGGCAGCGTCCTCGGCGCCGGCGAATGCGCCGGTCAAGACGAGCTTCGATGAGCTCGAGTTCCTGAATTCGGTGACACGGAGTAATGGCGGCGGCGCCGCGAATCGCGCGGCGTCCACGCAGACGTCACGCGACCTGGGCGTTCCGATGATCGAGCACGGTGGCACGATGGGGCTGCCCGAGCACGGGAGCTCATCGATCGCCGCCGATCACTCGCTCGAGACGTCGCTGCGCGAGATGCCGGGGGCACCATACATCGCCACCGAAGAGCCGAAGAGCGGCCCGCGCGCCACCGCGCGTGAGAGCGTTCCATCGTTCCTGAAAGACATGCCGCCCGAGCAGGTGAAGACGCTCAAGTGTCAGGAGTGCGCGACGCTGAACTATCCGACCGAGTGGTATTGCGAGAGGTGCGGGGCGGAGCTGGCGGCGCTGTAGGAGTGGGACTGGGGACTGGGGACTCGGGATGAACACAAGGAAGCGCCGGTCGGCAAAGCCGACCGGCGCTTTCAGTTTCCGCCGAGTCCCGAGTCCCCAGTCCCGGCCTTACTTCGTCCTCGCCAACGCGCTCTTGTGCCGCGCGGCCGCATTGCGGTGAATGAGCCCCTTTCGGGCCGCGCGGTCGAGAAGGCTGATCGCCTTCTGCTTATCGGTGGCCGAAGCCTGGCCGCTCCTCGCCTTCTTCAGCGCCGTCCGCAACGCGGAGCGCTGCGCGCGATTGCGGACCGTGGCCGCGCGCGACTTCCGCATGTTCTTCTTCGCGGACTGGATATTGGGCACGAAAAATCTCTCCGATTCGGTCGTTTCGATTTAGGGGTCAGGAGCGGGGAAACCTAGAGGCCAAAGTCACCGATGTCAAGGCAGGACATGGCTTTGACACACTTTGCCTCCAGCACTAGTTTTCGCTCGCGAACGACCCGATTCCGGTGAATTCCACCGGCATCGCCGGATTCCGCGTGAATCCGTCCTCGCGCCCATGTGCCGTTGGATTCCGAGACGATTCGCAACCTCCTGCTGCTCGCGCCGGTCCTGGTGTTTTCCGTCGTGGCACACGAGTACGCGCACGGCTACGCCGCGCTCAAGCAAGGCGACACGACGGCGCAGTCGCTCGGTCGCCTGACGTGGAATCCGATCAAGCACATTGATCCGTTCATGACAATCCTCTTCCCGCTCATGCTCTACTTCGGGTCGGGAGGACGATTCGTCTTCGGCGCGGCGAAACCGGTCCCGGTCGATCCGCGCAACTATCGCCAGTACAGGCGCGGCGACATCATCGTCTCGCTCGCCGGCATCGCCACGAACCTCGCGCTCGCGGTGCTGTGCACGGCGCTGGTGTGGCTCTTCGGTTTTCTTGGCACGGTGTTGCCGGCGGCGCACTCGGCGCTTGCCGTCGTGCAGCTCATGATGCGCTTCGGCGTCATTCTGAATCTCGCGCTGGCGATGTTCAACTTGCTGCCGCTCCCGCCGCTCGACGGATCGCACGTGGCCAAGCACTTCATGTCACCATCGATCGCGCAGCAGTACGTCCGTCTCGCGCCATACGGCTTCATCATCCTCATTCTGCTGATGGTGCTCGACGTTCCGATCATCTCGTGGTGGATGGCACCCGCGTACGGCGCTGCTGGCGTGCTCCTGCGTCTCATTCCCGGCACCCTCGTACTTCCACCGCCGTGGACGTGAGCCGCGTCGTCGACCTACCCGAACCCGAGACTTCGGGCGCGTTCGTCGTCGAGCTCGATGCGTTCTCCGGGCCTCTCGATCTTCTCCTCGCGCTCATTCGCGAGGAACAGGTCGAGATTACGGACATTCCGATCGCGCGCATCTGCGAGCAGTTTCTGGCCCGCATCCACCTCTTGGGGCTGGCCGAGGCCGCCGAGTATCTCGAGATGGCCGCGCGACTCCTACGCATCAAAGCGCAAATGCTTCTCCCTCGTCCCAACGATGAGGAAGGATGGGACGATCCGAGGGCTGAGCTCGTTAGGCGGCTGCTCGAGTATCAGCAGATGCGAGAAGTGGTGGACATTCTGGAGCGGCGCGGCGAGGCACGGCGCAGTCGTCTCGCGCGCGGATATCTTCCGCAGGAGCCCGCGCCCGCGCTGGCGCCGCTTACGCTCTCGCTTCCGCAGCTCCTGGCTGCCGTCGATCGCGTCCTGCGTCTCGCGTCGGTGCCGACGGTGCACGATGTCGTCCCACGCGCGCTCGACGTCGACGGTGCAATCCTGGCCATTCGCGAGCTGCTCGCATTGCGTACGCGCGCGTTTTGGGGCGACGTCGTGCGCGCCGGCGCGGAGCCATGGGAAATCCTCTCGAGCCTTCTCGCGCTCCTCGAGCTCGCGCGCCGCGGCGAGGTTCGTCTCGCGCAACACCGTCCCTTTGCCTCCATGGAGATCTCGCGTGACATCGCTCGCGAAACTGCTTGAGGCCGCGCTCTTCGCGAGCGGACGGCCGATTCCCGCGGAGGAGCTTCGCGCGCTCGAGCCTGAAGCGTCGCCCGCCGAGATCGCGCTCGCGCTGGATGAGATTCGCGAGCACTACGAGATCGAAGGGCACGGGGTCGAGCTGGTCGAGCTGGGCGGCGGCTGGCAAATTCTCACTCGCCCGGAGTACACCGAGACGATCGAGCGAGCACAGCTGGCGACGCGTCCGGCACGATTGTCCGCCGCCGCGCTCGAGACGCTGGCAATCATCGCCTATCGGCAGCCGCTTGGCCGAGCGGAGATCGAGGAGATTCGGGGCGTGTCGGTAGGCGGTATGCTCAAGACGCTCTTGGAGCGCGGCTTGATCGATGTCGTCGGACGCGCCGAAGGGCTCGGACGGCCGTTGCTCTACGGGACGACGCCCGTCTTTCTTGAGCAGTTCGCGCTCCGTCATCTGGAGGAGCTGCCGCGCGCCGACGAGCTGGCGATCGCTTTGCGCGCGGAAGCGCGGGCGGAGTGAGAGCGGGAAAAAAGGGCGAAGGGAGGAGAGAGGAGAGAGTTACTCCTCCGAAGATCGAAGACATGCGGATTCAGCGCGCGCTCGCGCGCGCCGGAATCGCATCGCGACGCGCGGCCGAAGGATTGGTGGCCGCCGGGCGGGTGACCGTCAACGGCTCGGTGGCAGGGATCGGACAGGTCGTAAATCCCGCGCGTGACGACATCCGCGTCGACGGCGCGAAAGTGGCGCAGCCGACCGCGACGACCTGGCTCGTGTTGAACAAGCCGGCCGGCGTCATGACGACGCGGTCGGATCCGGCAGGCCGGCGAACCGTGTTCGATCTCGTTCAAGATGTGCCGGGGCTCACCTATGTGGGCCGTCTCGATTATCTGACGGAAGGAGTCTTGCTGCTGACCACCGATGGCGCCGCGGCGCATGCGCTCACGCACCCGAGCCGGGAGATCGAGCGCACCTACGTCGCCACCGTACGAGGAAACGCCGGACCTGCCGCTCGTCAGGCGATGCGCGGCGTCGAGCTCGAAGACGGTCCGGTCCGCGCCACGTCGGCGCGCGCCGAGCCGAAAGGGAAGGGGCGCTGGGAGCTCGAGCTCACCATCGCCGAAGGGCGCAATCGCGAAGTGCGCCGCCTCTGCGAGGCGCTGGAGTTGGAAGTCGATCGGCTGGTGCGTACGCGCTTCGGACCGGTCACGCTTGGCGCGCTCGCGCCGGGCCAAACCAGAGAACTCACGAAGCGCGAGCGCGAGATCATCGCCGCGCTGACGACGATGGAGCACTAGTTAGGCATGGAGCTGCGACAGTCGACGACGCTGCTGCTCGGCGGGAGTGGTCTGGTAGGAATGGCCGTTGCCCGGCGCCTGCTCGCGTTCGAGCCCAAGCGCATCGTGATCGGTGGCTTGACGCGCGATGAGGCCGAAAGGAGCGCGCTGGAGCTGCGGCGCGATGCGAAGGGCGTCACGGTGGATGCCGTCTGGGGGAACATCTTCGTTCCCGCCGACGCGAAGAGCTCCTATCGTAACGAGCTGCTCACGTCGCCGACGATGCGTCGCCGACTGGTCGATGAAATGCTGCGGCCGACCACCGCCGACTCGCTCGAGCACGATCTCCTCTTTCAGTGGCTGTCACGCTTCAAGCCCGATGTCGTCGTGGACTGCGTCAACACCGCGACCGCCTTCGCGTATCAGGACGTCTTCGCCAGCGCGAAGCGTGTGCTCCAGGCAGCGGACGACAAGACGATCGACGTCGAGATTGTCGAGCGTCATCTGCTGACGCTGCCGATGCCGCAGCTCATCCGCCACATGGAGATCCTGTACGAAGGGATGCGCCGCGCCGAGACCAAGGCGTACGTGAAGATCGGCACCAGCGGTACCGGTGGAATGGGGCTCAACATCCCATACACGCATAGCGAAGAGCGTCCGTCGCGTACGCTGATGACCAAGTCGGCCGTGGCTGGCGCGCAGAGCCTCTTCCTCTTCCTGCTCGGCCGCACGCCGGGCGCGCCGGCTACGATCGAGATCAAGCCGACCGCTGCGATCGCTTGGCGCGAGATCGCATTCGGTCCAATCCGGCGCGGCGGTGAAGTTCTCGAGCTCGTCGACTGCGAGCAACCGATTCCAGTCGACAGCGCATTCCAGGCGAACGCGAGCGGTTGGAAGAGTCTCGGCGAGCCGCTGGAGAGCGCGTACATCAATGTCGGTGAGAACGGGCTCTTCGCCCGCGACGAGTTCGAGACGGTGAGCGCGCTCGGGCAGATGGAGCTCGTCACGCCGGAAGAGATCGCCGATGTCGTCGTGATGGAGCTCACGGGCCGGCCGACGGGGCGCGACATCGTCGCGGCGTTCGACGGTGCGACGATGGGTCCGACGTATCGCGGCGGCTACCTTCGGTCGGTGGCCGTGCAGGGGCTGCAGGCGATCGAGCGCGAGCACGGTGTGCGGTCGATCGCGTTCGAAATGCTCGGACCGCCGCGGCTCACCAAGCTGCTGTACGAGGCGTACGTGCTGAGCCGCATCTGCCCGTCCGTGAGCGCGCTGGCGTCGTCCACGCCCGAAGAGATATCTCGCGACGCGGAAGATCTGTTGCGCCGGCGCGAGCCGGAGCTTCGTCGTCTCATCCTGTCCGTCGGACTTCCGATCTTGCTTCCTGACGGACGGTCGTTGCTCCGTGGGAAGACAGTGGTTGTCCCCCCTGATGGACGGGGAGCCGACATCGCGCCGCGCGGATGGGTCGATCTTCGCGTCGCCAACATGGAGCATTGGGTGCGGCGTGCATGTCAGATCGCATCGATGCCCCGCGACACGCGCACCGGCTCCAGTGCTCGCTGGACGGCTGCAGACCCTGATGGACCGATCGAGCCGCCGCGAATGGCCGTATGGATCTTCGAAGAAGAAGACGGCGGATTCCGCGTCAAGCGATAGCGTGGCTTGGAGCGGCCCCGATCTTGAACCAAGCGCCCGCATCGGCAGTATAAACTGAGGGCCGCTCCACACGGGGGCGGCCCTCCCGTACACGCGCTCCTGGGAGATTGAACACGTGGCTACACGCCTCGCGCCCGCCGCCGATACGGCGCTCGTGCAGGGAATCATCGAGCAGGTTGGACGGCGGGTCGTCGGCCAGGAATACATGGTCGAGCGTCTGCTGATCGGGCTGCTCACCGGAGGACACGTGCTGCTCGAAGGTGTCCCCGGTCTGGCGAAGACGCTCACGGTGAAGACGCTGGCGGAAACGATCCACACGACCTTCCAGCGAATTCAATTCACCCCGGACCTGCTCCCGGCCGACGTGTTGGGGACGATGATCTACGATCAGGGCACGGGGGAATTTCGTCCGAAGAAAGGTCCGATCTTCGCCAACATCATCCTCGCCGATGAAATCAATCGCGCGCCGGCGAAGGTGCAGTCGGCGCTGCTCGAGGCGATGCAGGAAAAGCAGGTCACCATCGGCGGCACGACGTACAAGCTCGACGAGCCGTTCCTGGTGCTCGCCACCCAGAATCCGATCGAGCAGGAAGGAACGTATCAGCTTCCCGAAGCGCAGGTCGACCGCTTCATGCTGAAGCTGCACGTGGACTATCCATCCCGCACGGAAGAGAAGGAGATCATGCGCCGCATGTCGAGCGGCCACGAGATTCCGGTCGCTCGCGCAGCCGCGCCGCACGAGATTCTCGACGCGCGTCAGCGCATTGCCGAGCTCTACGTCGACGACCGGATCATGGACTACATCGTCGACATCGTACATGCGACGCGGTCGCCTAACGAGATCGGCCTCAAGGATCTCGTGCCATTGATCGAATACGGCGCCAGTCCCCGCGCCACGATCTTTCTGGCGATGGGCGCCCGCGCCCACGCGTTCCTTCGCGGTCGCAACTTCGTCACTCCCGACGATGTGAAGGCGATCGCACCCGACGTCCTCCGCCACCGCGTGCTCACCACGTACGAAGCAGAAGCCGAAGAGGTGACCAGCGAGGAGATCGTGCGGAGGATCTTGAATAAGATCGAATCACCGTGACGCACGAGACTCGAGATCCGAGATTCGAGATTCGCAAACGTCGGCCGACGACACGTTCGACGAAGGCGGCGGACGCCTCCGAATCTCGAATCTCGAATGTCGAATCTCGAAAGCGCTCCGTTCCACCCGAAGTCCTCAAGCAGGTCAAGCTCCTCGAGCTCCGCACTCGCGGTCTCGTGAACTCCCTCTTCACCGGCGAGTACCACTCGGTGTTCAAGGGGCAGGGGATGGAGTTCGCCGAGGTTCGCGAGTATCAGCCCGGCGACGAAGTGCGCTCGATCGACTGGAACGTCACCGCGCGAATGCGCCAGCCGTTCGTGAAGCGCTACATCGAGGAGCGCGAGCTCACGGTGATGCTGGCGGTCGATCTCTCGGGATCGGAGCGATTCGGAACCGTCGCGCGGTTCAAGAGCGAGCTCGCCACCGAGCTGAGCGCGGTGCTCGCAATGTCCGCGGTGCGCAACAACGACCGCGTCGGCGTCATCCTCTTCACCGACCGCGTCGAGCACGTGGTGCCGCCGGGGAAAGGCCGGCGCCACGTGCTGCGGCTCATCCGCGATATCCTCGCGTACGAGCCCGAGGGAAGCGGCACCGACATTGGCACCGCAATCGATTACCTCGCCAAGCTCCTGCCGCATCGATCGGTCATCTTTCTCATCTCGGACTTCGTCGCGCCTGACATCGAGCGGCCACTGAAGACGATCTCGCAGCGCCACGACGTCGTTGCGATCTCCATCGACGATCCGCGCGAGCTCTCGCTCCCCGACATCGGGCTGGCTCGCTTCGTGGATCCCGAGCGCGGGCTCGCACTCGACATCGATACCAGTGATCCGCGGGTCCGCGCGAGCTACGAGGAGAAAGTGCGTGGCGAGCACGACGCGCGACGTCAGCTCTTTCGCCGTTTGGCGATCGATGAAATAGCCGTGCGGACCGACAAGACGTACGTCGAGCCGCTGCTGCGGTTCTTCCGATCGCGCGAAACGCGACGGAGACATCGGTGAGCGAGTGGTGATCGAATGATCAGCCTCGTTGCAGTTGCGCTTCTCGTGCAGGGAACCGTCGGACCGGTGCAGATGGGCACCGTCGTCAGGCCAGACACGGTTACCGTCGGCGATCACTTCGTCGTGGCAGTGCGCGTGCGCGCCCCGCAGGGCGCGACGATAGCGTTCCCGGCGGCAGTCGACAGCTCGACCGACATCGACGCCGTCGACTCCCGCAAGCTCCTGTCGGGTACCGACACGAGCGTCGTCGAGGCGACGGCAACCTACCGCTTGGCGGCTTGGGACACGGGAACAGTCACGATCCCGCTCGCCGACATCGTCGTGTCACGCGAGGGTACCGAGCAGCGCATCCCACTCAGCTCGCTGCGCGTCTATGTGCGAAGCGTACTGCCCGCTGACACGACGCAGCACGTGCCGAAACCGGCGCGCGACATCATCGGCGCCGTTCGGCCATGGTGGCACTGGCTGCTTGCCGGCCTGCTCGCCCTCGCACTGATCGGCCTGCTCATTTGGTGGTGGCGACGCCGACGTCGTCGGCCAAAGGTCATCGCCATCGATCCGTACGCGCGCGCGGAGCAGGAGTTCGCGCACATCGAAAAGCTGGGGCTTCTCGAGGCCGGCGAGCGCGGGCGCTACGTGGCGTTGTACGTGGAGGTGCTTCGCGATTATCTCGCCGAGCGCGTTCCGGAGGCCGAGCGATCGCACACCAGCACGGAGCTGCTCGCGGCGCTAAGGCGGCCTCGCTTCGCGCCGCTCGACAGGTTGGCGGTGTTACTGGCGGACGCCGACTTGATCAAGTTCGCCAAACGCCAGGTGACCGCCGAGCGTGCGAAGGATCTCGGTACCGTGGCGCGTGCGATCGTGAACGATGTCGAGCAGGCGTATCGCGCTGAGCTCGAGCGAGAGAGGGAGGCAGCGAAAGCGAAAGCGAAGGAGAAGGCCGCATGATCGGTTGGCCCAACTTCCATTTCGCGTCGCCATGGGCGCTGGCGTTCCTGCTGCTCCTTCCGATCTGGTGGCTCGTGCGTCGACGTCGTCGGCCGGCGGCGATCGTCTTCTCGCGTGCCGACGTACTCGCGCGCGGGCCGCGCGCGGGACGGGGAATTGCCCGGCTTCTCTTTCTGCTTCGCAACCTGCTCGTGATCGGGCTGGTGCTTGCCCTGGCGCGCCCACGCACCGGCGCGCGGGCGGAGAACGTTACCAGCGAAGGGATCAACATCGTGCTGACGCTGGACATCTCGAGCTCGATGCTGTCGGAGGATTTCCAACCTCTCAATCGACTCGAGGTGGCGAAGGATAAATTGCGGCAGTTCATAGCCGGACGGCGCAGCGATCGAATCGGCTTGGTGGCCTTCTCGGGCGAAGCGCTCACTCAGGTGCCGCTGACCGTCGATTACCCGGTGCTCCACGCGGCTGTGGAGAATCTTCAGGCTGGCCAGCTCGAGGATGGAACTGCGATCGGCACCGCGATCGCCACCGCGGCCAATCGGCTGCGCGACGCGCCAGGTCGCTCTCGGGTGATGATCCTCCTCACCGACGGCGAGAACAATCGCGGCGCAATCGATCCACGAACCGCCGCCAAAGCCGCGTCGGCGTTCGGCATCAAGATCTACACGATCGCGGTGGGTGCGATCGGAATGGCGCCGGTACCAGTCGGCCGCGGTCTTACCGGACTTCGCTACGAGTATCGGCCCGTGACGATCGACGAGCCGCTCCTGCGAGACATCGCGTCCACGACCAACGGACGCTACTTCCGCGCGGTAGACGCTGCCGCCTTGCAGCGGATCTACGAGCAGATCGATGTGCTCGAGCGCGCGCCGGTTCGCTCGCGCACCTACGTGCGATACGCGGAGCAGTATCGCTGGCCGCTGGCGCTCGCACTGCTCGCGTTGACGCTGGAGATGGGGCTTCTCGCCTGGCGAGGACCACTCCCATGATTCCATTCGTCGACAAGCCGTACGCGCTAATTCTTGCGCCGGTGCTCACCGCCGCAGTGATCTGGCTTCTCCTCGCTGCCTACCGCAATCGCGAGAAGCGTCTCCAGAAGCTCGGCAGTCCTGATGTCATCTCCCGCCTCGTGCCCCCGACGGCGCGGCGTCGCCCGTGGCCGCGCGTGATCCTGCTCTCGCTCGCCGCGCTGTGTGCCGGGATCGCGTTCGCCGGACCGCGATGGGGACTCGAGGCGGCCGTGGTGCGTGGCAGCGGAGCAGATGTTGTCCTCGCCCTCGACGCGTCGCTCTCCATGCTCGGAACGGACGAGCGTCCAAATCGTCTACAAAGGATGAAGCAGGAGGCTCGACGCCTCCTCGCCGCGTCGAGTGGCGATCGCTTCGGTCTCATCGCCTTCGCGGGGCGTAGCTACATCCTCACGCCGCTCACCGTCGATCGTGGTGCCCTCGAGCTTTTCCTCGACAACCTCGATCCATCGGTGGTCGGACAGGCCGGAAGCTCACTCGCGCGGACCATGCGTCAGGGGACTGATCTTTTGCTCTCCTCGAATACAGCCAGCGACCGCGCACTGGTTATCATGAGCGACGGCGAAGCGTTCGAGCCGGCCGAAGATGTCGCCGCCGCGGCAAAGCGAGCGGCCGACGCCGGTATAGTGGTTGTGACGGTTGGATTCGGAACCGAGCAGGGCTCGCAGATTCCGATTCGGACCGGGAACGGCACCACGTTCAAGCGGGATGAGAACGGGGAGATCGTCGTGACGCGATATTCACCGGAGATGCTCGAGTCCGCGGCCACTGCCGCCGGCGGGACGTTCATCGAGGCGGGAGCGACCGACAAAGCGGCGCGTGTGCGTCGCGCACTCTCACAGCTGCGCCGCGTCGGACGTGCCGCGGAGGCTGGGCGCGACCGTAAGCCGCGCTTCCAGCTCTTCTTGATTCCGGCCGTCTTCTTCGTGTTGCTCGACACCTTGCTTGCCGAGCGCCGCGGGCGGCGTCGCCCCGCGGCAGCCGCCGCGACTCCCGCCGCCGCGGCACTTTTGCTCTTCGCCCTCGCCTTCCCGCCGCCGCTTCGCGCCGACGAGGGCGCCGATGGCGACAAGCTCTTCCGCGCGGGCCGTTATGCCGAAGCAGCCGAAGCGTACAAGCGTGCGATCGACGACGGCAATGCATCGGCCCGCTTGCTGTACAACTACGGAACCGCGCTGATCCTTGCCGGTAAAGCCGACGACGCGGTACAGCCGCTCGAGCGCGTCTCGTCAGGCACGAAGGATCTCGACTTGCGGTATCGCGCGCTGTTCAACCTCGGACTCGTGTACCTGAATCGCGGCCGCGCATTGAAGGAAGAAGAGGCCGCAACGCAGGCGTACGCCGCGGCGCTCGAGGCGTACAAGCGTGCGCTCCGGTTGAGGCCTAACGAGACGGACGCCAAATGGAATTACGAGCTGGCGCTCCGTGAGCGTCCGCCGGAGAGCGGTGGGGGCGGTGGTGGTGGCGGCGATCAGCAGCCGCAGCCGGCCGCGCCCCAGCCGTCGCCTTCGACGGCGCAACGCCCGTCAGGCGGCCTCGATCAGCAGCGCGCCGAACAGCTGCTCAACAGCGCGGCGCGCGAAGAGCGTGACGTGCAGAGTCGCAAGCAGCAGCAGCGGCAACCCGAGCGTCCGCCCGGAGGTAAGGACTGGTGAGCTTCGCGATGGTGGGGCTCATCGCGCAGCTCACCGTCACCGCGGTAGCCAGCGACACGGTGCCGATCGACGGTGCCGCGACGGTGACGGTTCGTGTCACCGCCGAGAGCGCTCGTCAGCCGCAGATCGACGCTCCGTCGTTCCGTCCGTTCGCGCTCCTGCGGTCGGACATCCTTCGTCGCACCGATCGCTTACGTGGTGGTCGGATTCGCTTCACCACCGAGTACCGGTACTCGCTCGCTCCTACCCGGCTGGGCAAGTTCCGCATCGGAGCGTTCACGGCCAGACTCGGACGCACCACCGCCAGAACCACGCCATTCAACATCGTTGTTAGGCGCTCGTCCCGCGCGCCGGGCTCGGTGCCCGCGATCGTCGCGCGAACGCGACTCGACTCCGCCAATCAGGTGCAGTTCAAGTCGCTGGTGCTGCCTGACACGCTCTACATCGGACAGCAGGCGACGTATCAGCTCGGCGTCTTCCTGGAGGAGAGCATCCGCGACCGGTTGCGGCGCATGGAAGCAATCGCGCCGGAGATGCGAGGGATGCTGGCCTACGATCCGCCGCACCCCGGCACTGGATTCCCCGGGCCGGTCGTCGGCGGCAAGCGCTTCGAAGTTCACGTCTATCAGCGGGCGATCTTCCCGCTCGAGGCAGGGCGCATCGCGATCCCGCCCGCACGCTTGGTGTACGCGCTTCCGCTCTCGTACAGCTTCTTCTCGCGCGAAGAGTCGTTCGAGCTGCGCAGCGACAGCGCCATCGTCCACGTCATCGAGCCGCCACTCGATACGCGGCCGCCTGACTACAGCGGAGTCGTCGGGCAGGTGAGCGTGAGCGCGCGGCTCGACAGCGGTCCGGCTCGCGTCGGTGATCCGGTCGCGCTCACAGTTCGCGTCAGCGGCACCGGCAACGTCAAGCTTTTCCGTCGACCGACGCTCGACGTCCGGTGGGCGTCGATCGTCGAGGCCGATGAGCGTGTGGTGCTCGACGGCAAGCAGCTGCTGATCAAAGGCACCAAGGAATTCGATTGGGTGTTGACGCCGCTGCGTGCCGGCACGGTGGTGCTCGCGCCGATCCGCTATCCCTATTTCGATCCCGACTCCGCCGTCTATCGAATTGCCGAGACGCGTCCCGAGACGCTGCACGTCGCACCCGGCGCGCTGGCCGGCGCCGATTCTTCGACGACGCAGCAGCGCATGGCGGTGCGCACTCGATTCCGTGGTGAGCTCGCGTCGCCACTTTACACGCGATCGGAATTCTGGCTCGTGCTGGCGACGGCGCCATTCCCGGCCGCGCTTGTCCTCCTCGCGCGCCGGCCGCGGCGCAGCGCACGACCGGCGCCGGCGGCGCGGAGGCTGCGGTCCCTCACGCGATTCGGCGCGCGAGCCGACGTGCGTGCCGTGCGTCACGCTTTTCTCGCGGCGATCGGTGAGCGCATCGGAACGGCAGTGGTCGACATCGCCGAGCCCGCGCGGCTCGAGCGGGCCTTGCGCTTGTCAGGCGTGACCGACGCGACCGCGGCCGATGCGCGCACGCTCTCGGAAGCGATGACCGCTTGCGCATTTGGCCGAGCGACGGCAGAGCTCGAGAACATCGGCGCTACGTCCCACAAGCTGTATCGGAAGATCGACCGCGAAGCCAAGCTGCGCCGAGCTCAGATTGCCTCCGTTACTCCGCTTCTCCTGATCGTCGGTCTCTCCGCCAGCGTAGCGCTGGCGGCCGACGTGACCCCTGGTGCCGCCGAGTTCGAGCGCGCCGTCGACGCCTATCAACGCGGCCGGTTCACCGAAGCCCTGGCTGATTTTGCGCAGGTCACTCAGCTCGCTCCGCGCGCGCCTGACGCGTGGGCCAACCTCGGCACCGCGGCCTGGGCCGCTGGCGACACAGCTCGCGCGACGCTCGGCTGGCAGCGCGCGCTTCGTCTCGAGCCACTCGCCATCGACGTTCGCGAGCGCGCGAGCCTTCTTGGCGGAAGTACGCGCGGCGCCGCGTACGTGCCTCCGGTTCCGGTGCTTCCGCTGGCGCTGCTCGCGGCAGGGCTCTGGATCGCCTCGTGGACGGTGGTGGCGTGGCGAGGGTGGCGGCGCTCGACATCGCCGTCGCCGATGGTCGCCGGCGTGGTCGGCTGCGCGCTGCTGCTCGGCGCCGTCGCCGCCGGACTCGATGAGCGCTTGGCGGCGCGCGATCTGGTCGTCGTCGCTCGCGGCGTGCCCGTGCGCGCACTTCCGGTGCTCGCGTCCGAACGTGGTCCGTCGCTCTTCACCGGCGAGATAACACGCGTCTCCGAGCGGCGCGGGGGCTGGTCGCGTGTGACGGCCGATGGCGATCGTGGCGGCTGGGTGGAAAGCTCGGAGCTGCTCTCACTCGCGCGAGATTGACGCTTCGGAGGACGCGCGGGTAGCTTCTCGCATGCCCGTCATTTCGATCCTTCCAACGACCGTCGTCGATCAGATCGCCGCCGGTGAGGTGGTGGAGCGTCCCGGCTCGGTCGTGAAGGAGCTGGTGGAGAACGCACTCGACGCCGGCGCTACGACGATCGAGATCACGGTTGAAGGTGGCGGGCGATCTCGCATCCGCGTCGCGGATGACGGTTCCGGGATGGCGCGCGAAGACGCGATCCTCGCGCTCCGGCGACACGCAACGTCCAAGATTCGCGACGCTGACGACCTCGTCGGCGTTGCGTCCTTCGGCTTCCGAGGCGAAGCGCTGCCGGCAATCGCGTCGGTTTGCGAGCTGGAGCTCGAGACGGCGCCCGCCGATGGCGCGGGCACACGCGTACGAACGGCAGCGGGCGCGATCGTGGAGACCGTCGATGCGGCGCGCCGTCGCGGCACGACGGTCACTGTCGAGCGACTCTTCTTCAACGCGCCGGCGCGGCAGCGCTTTCTCCGCTCGGCGCGCAGTGAATGGCGCGCCATCGTCGAGATGATCACGACGCTCGCGCTGCTCCGTCGCGATGTCCGTCTGCGCGTAGTGCATGACGATCGCGTCGTGCTGACCCTTCCTCCAGCCTCGTCGCTCAGAGCCCGCGTGGCCGCGGTATGGGGCGGCGCGTTCGCCGATCGATTGGTGTCGGTCGAAGAGGTGAGCGGCACCATTCACATCTCGGGCCTGGTGGAACGACCGGGCGACGTCGGCACCGCGGCGCGCCGCGCGTATCTGTTCGTGAACGGGCGTGCGATTCGAGATGCCGGCCTCGTCCGCGCGGCCGAAGCGGCGTACCGCTCGACGATCCCCGCCGGGACGCGACCGACGTTACTGCTCGAGCTCACGCTGCCAGCGGACGCAGTCGACGTCAATGTGCATCCGACGAAGGCCGAGATTCGATTTCGCGATCGCTGGGTGATCGAGCGCGCGGTCGAGAGCGCGGTACGACGCGCCCTCGGCACGCGGGAGAGCGCTGCCAGCTTCGCGCCGCGGAATTGGCTCGCTCCGGCGGCTGACGCGGCCGCTCCTTCCGTCGATGTCGAGGTGCTCCATTCCGTGGAGCGCGCCGGGGACTTCCCACTCGTCGGTGCCGAGGAAGGGCCGGTGCCGAACGAGTCGGCGCCGCCGGCGCTGGACATACCGCCACTCATGCAGCTGCGCCGGACGTACCTCGCCTTTCAACGCGACGATGGACTGGTGCTCATCGACCAACACTCGGCGCACGAGCGCGTGCTCTATGAGCGGTTCATGCGGACGCTGGAGTGTGGGGACGCGCCATCGCAGCGGCTTCTGTTCCCGATGACACTTCACCTTGGGCCCGCCGAAGCCGATGCGTTCGACGCGCACCGCGAGATGTTCGAGCGGCTCGGCTTCGAGATCGAAGGATTCGGCGGCCATACGCTGTTGGTACGCAGCGTCCCGATGCCACATCCTCGATTCGACGCCGAGCGCTGTCTCCGCGATACGCTCGACGCGTTGACCGGCGACCGGTTGGCGTCGACCGCGGGGCGTCACGAACGACTCGCGGCCACGCTCGCGTGCAAGGCGGCGATCAAAGCCGGGGAAGAGCTTTCACACGGCGAGATGCGCGCCCTCTTCACCGATCTCGCGCGTACCGAGCTGCCGGCCCACGACGTCCACGGCCGCTCGACGATCGTGCAGCTGTCGTGGGACGAGATCGAGCGTCGGTTTGGACGGCGCTGAATCGAGCGACAGCGCGGACCTACTGGTCATCTGCGGGCCGACCGGCGCCGGCAAATCCGCGATCGCAATGGCGCTCGCCGAGTCGCGCGACGTTGCGATCATCTCGGCCGATTCTCGGCAGATCTATCGCGGCTTCGACATCGGCACGGCCAAGCCCACCGATGCGGAACGTGAGCGTGTCCCGCACTTCGGCGTCGATGTCGTCGAGCCCACCGAGCGGTACTCGGCGGCATCGTGGGCCGCGGGCGCGACCGAGTGGATTAAAGGCGCGCGCGCGACGGGCCGAGTTCCGCTGATCGTGGGTGGGACTGGCTTTTACATCCGTTCGCTCGTCGAGCCGCTGTTCACCGAGCCGCCGCTCGATCAGCAGCGGCTGACCGCGCTCCGTGAGAAGATCGCGCCAATGCCGACCGCGGAGCTGCGCCGCTGGGTAAAACGACTCGACCCCGCACGCTCACATCTCGGTCGCGCGCAGCTGGCGCGAGCGGTAGAGGTTGCCATGCTTACCGGAACCGCGCTGTCCGCATGGCACGCGCGTGCGCCGGGCGCGCCGCGGCGTTCGGCACGGTATCTTGTCGTCGATCCTGGGTCTAGCCTGCGGTCTCGCATCGAGACGCGTCTTCACGACATGATGCGAGCGGGATGGGAGGAGGAGGTCGCGGCACTCGACGCCGGCATTCCAGACGATGCGCCGGCCTGGAACGCGAGCGGGTATCGCGCCATGCGCGATCTGGTCAGAGGAAAGGTATCCCGAGCGGAAGCGATCGACCGCGCGTTCGTGGATACACGGCAGTACGCAAAGCGCCAGCGCACGTGGTTCCGTCATCAACTGCCATCGGGAAGTGTGACCAAGGTCGATCCTGCGGCGCCTGACAACCTGGATGTGGCGCGGCGATGGCTCGAGAGCGGAGGAGAGTGACGCAGTGAACATCGGCATCACGTGCTATCCGACGTACGGAGGTTCTGGCGCGGTCGCCACCGAGCTCGGTATCGCGCTCGCCGCTCGAGGGCACGAGGTGCACTTCATCACGTACCAGCAGCCGTTTCGGCTCCCCTCGTTCTTGCCGCGCGTGTACTTCCACGAAGTGGACGTCGTGCGGTATCCGCTCTTCGAGTATCCGCCGTACGACCTCGCGCTCGCAGTTCGCATGCACGAAGTCGTGCGCGAGTACGGAGTCGAGCTGCTGCACGCGCACTATGCAATTCCGCACGCGACTAGCGCGTGGATCACGCGCGAGATGCTTCAGGATCGCGGATCGGACGTGCGGATTGCGACGACGTTGCACGGCACGGACATCACCCTCGTCGGGCAGGATCCTTCCTTCCAACCCATCACCAAGTTTTCGATCGAGCGTTCCGACGGGCTGACGGCAGTCTCCGAGTACCTCAAGCGCGAGACGTACCAGGCCTTCGGATGCACCGGCTGCGCGGTCGAGGTCATTCACAACTTCGTCGACACGACCGTCTACGACCGCACGCGATACCCGCCCATGCTGCGCGAGCTCGTTGGAAACGGCCGCAAGCTCATCATGCACGTGTCGAACTTCCGCCCGGTGAAACGGGTTCGCGACATCGTGCGCGTCTTCGCGCGCGTACAGAAGAAGATTCCGAGCGCGCTGGTGCTGGTGGGTGACGGCCCCGACCGCGTCGACGCCGATGAGGAAGCGCGCTCGTTAGGCGTCCGCGACTCGGTGTACTTCCTGGGTAAGCTCGAGGCGGTCGCGCCGCTCCTCTCCAGCGCCGATCTCTTCCTGCTGCCGAGTACCAACGAGTCCTTCGGATTGAGCGCGCTCGAAGCGCTCGCGTGCGGCGTGCCGGTCGTCGGGTCACGTGTAGGTGGCGTTCCGGAGGTCGTCCGCGACGGCGAGACCGGCGTGCTCTGCGAAGTCGGTGACGTCGACGGAATGGCGGCGGCGGCGCTCGACATCCTGGGCGATCAATCTACCTGGACGCGAATGAGCGAGCTGGGTGCTGCCGACTCGCGCAAGCGTTTTTCGCTCCCTGACATCGTAGCCAAGTACGAAGCGTTCTATGAGCGCCTCCTCGCGCAGTAGTCAGGCGGTCGCCTTCGCACGTCTTGGTCGGTGGCCGAATGCGCTGATTGCCGGCGCAGGGGTGATCGTCGGCGCGTGGTGGGCAGGGGAGGGGATAATCGAATGGTCAGGCGTGACGCTGGCCGCTCTTGGTGCGTTTTCGTTGGCGTTCGCTGCCTACGCCTGGAACGATGCGGCCGACGTCGACATCGACCGGGTTGCGCATCCAAAACGGCCGATCCCGCAAGGGCTGATCACCGTGCAGAGCGCAGGCCGATTCGCGGCCGTAGCCTCGGTTGTCGGTGTCGTGCTCTCGATGCTCGCTCGCCTGGAGCTCGGCGCACTGGCGCTGGTTGCTGCCGCCGCGATGCGCATCTACAGCCCATCGCTCAAGCGCCGCGGTCTTCCGGGCAATGTCGCCGTCGCGTTCCTGGCGTCGCTGCCATTCCTCTGGGGAGCGTGGGCGGTCGACGCACCACAAACGGGTCTCCTTCTCGTGCTCATTGCCGCGCCCCTTCACTTCGCACGCGAAATCGCCAAGGACCTCGATGATGCCGCGGCCGATGCCGGCTGGCGAAGAACGCTCCCGCTCTCGGCTGGCTATACCGCCGCGCGGGCGACGATGCTTCTCGCGCTACTGACCTTCGTCGGCATGCTCGTTCCCTTGGCCTCGACCACACCCCTCTTTGCTGTGGCGGCTGTTCCGGCCATCTTGCTCGCGGCGTTCGCTGCCGTGCGGTCATGGCGCGGTAGCCGTGGCGGTCCCTTGCTGTTCAAGGCGGCGATGCTCTCCGCGATGGCGGCGCTGCTGGTCTCGCGTGCCTGACGAGCACACCTCTCCGCATCCCTTCCACAGTCACGGATGACGATCTTTCAGGCGCTGGTGCTCGGCGTGCTCCAGGGGCTCGCCGAGTTCTTGCCGATCAGTAGCTCCGCGCACCTCGCGCTGGCACCGTGGGTGTTCGGCTGGCCGGCGCCCGGGTTGGCCTTCGACGTCTCGCTGCACGTGGGGACGTTGTTGGCCGTCCTGGTGTACTTCGGCCGCGAATGGATTGCGCTGGTGCGCGCGGCAATCGATGTAGTCGTCACGCGCCGCATCGACACCGCGGAGAAGCGGCTGCTGCTCTTTCTCATCGCGGCGACGATTCCGGGCGGCATAGCCGGTTTGCTGCTAGATGACCTGGCCGAAACCACGTTTCGCGCGCCAGCGCTGATCGCCACCAACCTCATCGTCATGGGACTGGTGCTCTGGCTGGTCGATCGAGCGGCGAGGGTGCACCGTCCGCTCGCCGCGATGCAATTCAAGGACGCGGTGCTGATCGGGCTGGCGCAGGTTTTCGCGTTGGCGCCGGGCGTGTCGCGCTCCGGTGCCACGATCGCGGCCGGCTTGGCACTCGGTCTGGAGCGGGCCAGCGCGGCACGATTCAGCTTTCTCATGAGCATGCCGATCACGTTGGCGGCGGCCGCGGTGAAGGTGCCTGAGGCAGTGGCGCAGTCGGCGACGCTCACGCCGCTCGTCGTCGGCGTCATCGCATCCGGAGTGAGTGGATTTCTGGCAATCGCCGTACTGCTCCGCTACGTCTCGCGGCACAACTACGGCATTTTCGCCGTGTATCGAGTGCTCCTCGGCCTGACGATTCTCTGGCTCGTGCTGGCTCGTGCCTGACGAGTGGAAGTACGACGGGCACGATGCGGAGTCGTTACGGGCCCTGCTCGATCTTCCGGCGGTTGTGCTGCGCGAGCGTGTGAGCTCGACGCTCGACATCGCGCATGCATTGGGCGCGTCGGGAACACCGGCTGGAACGCTGATACTCGCCGACGAGCAGACTGCCGGGCGGGGGAGAGGTGGCCGCTCCTGGGCGTCCGAGAAAGGCGCGGGGATCTGGCTCACGCTGATGGAGCGTCCGGTCGATGCCGAGTCGATCGAGGTGTTGTCGATCCGTGTTGGGCTTCGCGCCGCCCCAGTGCTCGAGCGACACACGGCAGCGCCCGTATCGCTCAAGTGGCCGAACGACCTCTATGTCGGAGAGGGAAAGCTTGCCGGCATCCTGGTCGAAGCGCGCTGGAGGGAATAGCGGCCAGAGTGGGTCGCCATCGGCGTCGGCATCAACGCGCGGCTGCCTAACGAGTTCGCCGGCGCTTCGTCGCTCGTGCCCGAGACAGATCGCGTGGAAGTACTGGCCGAGCTCGTTCCGGCCATTCGCTCCGCCGCCG
>DATFBY010000095.1:0-49690 GCA_035253585.1 Gemmatimonadaceae bacterium
CTGACCGTGCAGCGGTCATGGAAGACGCGCGCGACGATGAGCTGCGCGTCGTCAGGTGCGTCCTCATCTTCCCCTTTGGCGACGGTGAAGTTGGCGCTGGCTCCAAGTCGGGCGTCGATCGCGCCCGCGAGCCGCTCGGCCACCGCGTCGGAGTGATAGAGACGCGACTTCTTGCAGGTGACGCGAAGCCTTGTTGGCCGGCGCGGCGTCAGGACCCGATTCCAAGGGAGCCGACGTGCGTGCCGCTCGAGCTCGCCGAATGCGCGCGCGTGAAATTCGCCGACGCGCGCGACGACGCGCGTGGCTGTGCGGAGCCAGAGGTTCGCGCGCGCGAGATCCTCGAAAGAGCCGTTGAAGGATATTCCGCCCGCTTCGTTCGGACGCGGTCGGAGTCCGAGCGCCTTCAGCTCGTGCGCAACGAGTGGCTCGAGGCCGGGTGCCGCGACCGCGAAGAGATCGAAGGCGTCAGCGGAGTGACGTCGCTCAGCGCTTCCCATTGGTGCCGCGCCGCTTCTTTGCCGGCACGCGCACCGGCTCGGCCACTTCCAGGCTCCGCCAGAGATACCATGACGCGATCGTGCGATATGGTGCCCATGCGCTGCCAATGCGGTGCACGCGATCGGCCCTGGGCTCCTTTCGCAGCTTGTACGCGCGCTGAATTCCCTTTCGAATCCCGAGGTCGAGATCGGGAAGGACGTCGGGGCGCCCGAGTCGGAACATGAGGAACATCTGCGCCGTCCACACACCCACGCCTTTCACGCGCGTGAGCGCTTCGACGATGGCCGCATCCTCGAGCTGGTGCAGATTCTCGAAGTCGACCTCACGCTCCTGCGCCTTCCGTGCGAGATCGAAGAGGTAGCCGATCTTCTGGCGCGAGAGTCCCGCCGCGCGCAGCCGCTCCTCCGGTGTCGCGAGCAGCTCCTCCGGTGTGGGCGCACGCCCCCCGTAGATGTCGTGAAAGCGTCGGAAGATCGTCGCAGCCGCGCTGCCCGACAGCTGCTGATAGATGATCGCGCGTGCGACGTAGTCGAAGTGCTTTCCTTCGTCGCGGGTTTGAAATCGACACGCGCCAACGCGCTCGATCACTCGAGCGAGAATGGGATCCGATTTCTTGAGATGGCGGACGGCGGAGCGGTGCATCAGCGGAATTTACGGAGCGGGCGGGGAAAGGGAAAAGCGCCATCCGCCATCGGCGATCCGCCATCCGGGAAGCTGCACACCGGAGGACTTCCGAATCCGCCATTTTCGAATGGCGGATGGCTGATGGCCGATGGCGCTTTCTATCTGTTTTTCTCCATTTCCAGCAACAGCTTCTTTCTGCCTGCGCCAAGCCGATATCCCCCCATCTCCCCATCACTCCTCACCACGCGATGGCAGGGGATGACGAGCGGCACCGGGTTCGTGGCGCATGCGCGGGCGACGGCGCGGTGGGCCGTTGGCGTGCCGATCGCCCGCGCGACCTCGGCATATGTGCGGGTCGCACCGTAGGGAATCTCACGCAGCGCTTGCCAGACACGTCGCTGGAACGCCGTCGCGCGAATGTCCAACGGGAGATCGAGGTGCGGCTCTTCGCCGCGCAGGTAATCCACGATCGCGCCCACGCGCGCGGTAAGCGCGTCGTCATCCCGCTCGAGCTCGGCCGCCGGAAGCTCGGCGTGAAGCACGCGCTCCAGTGCGGAATCTTCGTCGCCCAGGCTCACCATGCAGACTCCACGCTCGGTAGCGGCCACCAGCAAACGACCGAGGGGAGAATCGGCAATGGTGAAGCTCACACGCTCGTTGACACCGCCGTTGCGGTAAGCAGCCGGCGTCATTCCCAGCTGAGCCGGAGCGCGTTCATACAACCGGCTGCTCGAGCTGAATCCCGTGTCGTACAGCGCGTGCGTGATCGATGCGCCGCTGCGCAGGCGGCCGCGAAGCCGATTCATGCGTCGCGCTTCCGCGTATTCGCGCGGAGTGATTCCCATGGTCCGCTTGAAGGTGCGAAGCAGGTGATACGGACTGACGCGTGAGGAAGTGGCCAGAGCGCGCAGGCTCGGCGGCGAGTCGGGTGACGCGTCGATCGCCGCGCAAACGCGCTTGGTGAGTGCCAAGGCATGCGCATCACTGCGCTCGCCGGGACGGCAGCGTCGGCACGCACGAAACCCTTCGCGCTCGGCGAGTGCCGGCGCATCGAAGAAGACCACCTGCTCCCGTTTCGGACGCCGCGACGGACATGATGGTCGGCAGTAGATGCGTGTCGACCGTACCGCGTACACGAACGCCCCATCGGAGCGCCGGTCGCGCGCCAGCACCGCCTGCCATTTGCGATCGCCAACCATCATGTGCATCCGTTGTCCGGTATCCCGAACAATAGGATGCGAGGCCATACTGAGCTATCCGGTGCTTGCTCTAGAATTCCGGAAGGCCGGGGAGGGCCTGGCTCCCGCTAGTGACGTCCCGTCGCGGTTGGCGGCTGGGACTTCGTGGGGATAGTGCTTGGCTGCGGCGTCCCCGGGGTCTCGGTCCTTCCGAATACCGCGTCGATTGCGCGTTGCAGCGCGCGCGGCCCGTTCGGGAGCGCGAATGCGTCGGCGCCATGTCTGCGAGCTGTCTGCATGAGATCGAGCTCGGAGCGCGCGCCGCTGTAGAGCATCAGACGTGAGCCGGTGTCGGCCAGGGTCTGCTTCAGCTCTGCAGAGAAGGCCGAGGGATGATCGCAATCCACGAAGACGATGGGCGCGCCAATGCGTGCGACGCCGCGCGCTGGGCTCTCGTCCACTCCCAAAAAGACCGGCCGATAGCCCGCGAACCGCAGCAGCTCACTCATCAACGCGCCTATCACCGCATCACGAGGAATGACCAACACCTCGCGCTCCGAGCCGCGTCCCTGCACCGAGCCCTCCCGGAGAGTGATAACCGACTCTCCATCACACGTTTACGGGCGGCAGAAAACGGGCCAAACGCCGATCTTTTGGAGAATTCCTACACGGCGGTAGTTGCGTTGGAGAGCGCTTTCGCGGCGCGTCTCAGGTCGGCGATGAAGTCCTTCATCGCCAGATCTCGCGATTCCTTGTCAGGCATCCGCAGCAGCGATGACGGATGAACGGTCGCAATGACCGCATCGGCGAGTGGGCTTTCGATCGGCACGCCACGCTGCTTGGTGACCCGAAACTGCTTGCCTAGCAGTGCCTGAGCCGCCGTCGCGCCGAGCGCTAGGATCACCCGAGGCTTCACCAGCGCGATTTCGGTATCGAGCCAGGGACGACACGCACGAATCTCCATGTCGTTAGGCTTTTTGTGGATGCGGCGCTTCCCCTTCTCGCCGCGCTCCCACTTGAAGTGCTTCACCACGTTGGTGAGGTATGCTTCCTTCCGCTCGAGCCCGGCTGCCTCCAGCGCGGTGTCGAGCAGGCGCCCGGCCGGTCCGACGAACGGCCGGCCGAGCTGGTCCTCTTGATCGCCGGGCTGCTCGCCAACCAGCATGAGCGCCGCGTTCGTGGGCCCTTCGCCGAAGACGGTCTGAGTCCCCACCTTGAACAGGTGGCAGCCGCGGCACCCCTTCGAGGCCGCACGCGCCTTCGGCACCGTCGGCCGCGGTGGGATGAAATCTGCGGCCGAGCCGGTGACGTCGGGGTCCTTCGAGCCTCTCATGCGACTGATGAATCCATGCTACGCCGCCGTGTCGTACAATCATTACTGATCAGTGTCGAGGGGGGGGCAAAGCGTGTGCCCCGGTTTACGTTTTCCGCGGGTGCAGCTGGTAGTGAACTAGCGTCCTGAGCGCGAAGGGTTGAAGGCAGCGAGGCGCGGCGGAGATTAGAGCAACGGACTACTCCTCGGAGCCTCCATGCCCTTCACCGTGTCGTGAGCATGCGCCGCCTGGCGAACTATTTCTTCCAGGGGTTGATCGTCACCGCGCCGATCTTCCTCACGCTGTACATCTGCTGGATCGTTTTCACACGAATCGATCGGTGGCTTGGAATCCCCGTCCCCGGCGTGGGATTCCTGGTCACGCTCGGAGTGATCACGCTGGTCGGCTTCCTTGCGTCGAATCTGTTGACGCGAAGCCTGCTCGGCGCGGTCGAGGCGGTGATGAACCGCCTCCCATTCGTCAGGCTGCTCTACTCGTCGACGCGTGATCTGCTCAGCGCCTTCGTCGGCGAGCATCGCCGCTTCGATCGTCCGGTGTTGGTTGCGCTCAGCGGCGACGGCGCCGTCCGCGCACTCGGCTTCGTGACGCACGAAGCCCTCGAGCGCTTCGGTCTCGAGGATCATGTCGCGGTGTACGTCCCCCAATCCTACAACTTCGCCGGCAACCTCATCGTCGTCCCCCGCGAGCGCGTGACTCCGCTCTCAGCGGAAAGCGCGGAGGTGATGGCGTTCATCGTGTCGGGGGGGGTTACGGGGAAGGAAGAGGCGAAGCGGTAGGCGGCCTAGCACATCCCGCCATGCGCCATCCGCCATCGGCCATCCGGCATCCGGGTCGCGGCGCAGAGATTTCGACGCGGAAGCCCGGATGGCGGATGGCCGATGGCGGATGGCACTCGCTTTCTCGTGCCGCATGCCGCCGTTCTTCTACTCCAACTTTGCATCCAATTCCAACTTCACCCCGCCCTTCAACGCCCCCGACACCGGACATCCCTCCTTCGTCGCTTCCGCAATTTTCTGAAAGGTAGCCGCATCGATGTTCGGAACCTTGGCGCGAACGGTGAGCTTCATCGTCGTGATCTTGAAGCCATCTCCCACCTTCTCGATCGTGCACGCCGCGCGCGTCTCTACGCGCGTCGGCGGCGTTCCGTTCTTCTCCAGACCGCCACCCAACGCCATGCTGTAGCACGCCGCCTCGGCCGCGGCCAGCAACTCCTCCGGATTCGACCCGCCCGCCTGTTCGAAGCGCGACCCGAACGAGTACGCGCCGCCGATCCCGCTCTCTCCTTTGTACGTTCCCTTTCCACCCTTCAAGCCGCCTTCCCACACGGCGCTCGCGTTCCGAGTCGGCATCACAGTCTCCTTGCTGACGTAGTGCGCGCTAGCGACGCTTGACGGCGTCGGCTTTGCGGCGTTTCATCCGATCATGAGCGATAGCACTGAGCACGAACCCTTGCCGCCATCGGTTCAGCGGGTTCTCGACCGGTTCCAGCGCCTCTCGCGAGAGGAGAAGATGCAGGCGCTGGTGTCCTACGCCAAGAAGCTGGAACCGCTTCCGGACCGCTACATCGCTATCGACCGTACCAACTTCATCATCCCCGAGTGTCAGACCCGCGTCGACATTTTTCCCGAGCTGAACGCCGGGAATCTGCACTTCTATGCCGACGTCAACGTCCGGCAATCCCCGACCGTTGCCGCGTTTCTCGCCATTCTCTTCCAAGCGGTGAACGATCAACCGCCGGAGACGACGCTCGCTCTGCCGAGCGACTTTGCGCGACAGGTGATGGAAGGGATCGGTCTCGCCGCGCGCGAGACGGGGCTCAACGCCATGGTGTGGCGACTCAAGCGACACGCGCAGGAAGCGCGTGCGGCGTGAGTCGCGACGCTCCGACACGTTGCCGACCAGACGCAAGGGAAGTTTGACGCCCACCGGCGCGCGCGCCGTCGGTTCGCCGAACACGCTCGCCCCCGCCCCTGCTCCGCGCACCGAGCAGGAGCTCGACGAGCGCCTCTCGCGTCCAACCGAAGGCGTCATCGACACGCTCGCGCGCCAACCGGGTGACATCATTGTCCTTGGCGCCGCGGGCAAGATGGGTCCGACGCTGGCGATGATGGCACGTCGCGCGCTCGATGTTCTCGGCCGACAGGACCGCGTGATCGCCGTGTCGCGCTTCTCGAATCCGGCGATGGCCGAACGCCTCGAGACCGCTGGCGTCTCGATCGTCCGCTGCGATCTCACCAGCCGCGACGCGGTATGGACGCTCCCCGATGCGCCTAACGTGATCTTCATGGCCGGCCAAAAATTCGGCACGTCGGACAGCCCTTCGCTCACCTGGGTGGCGAACACGGTCGTGCCCGCCATCTGCGCCGGGCGCTTCAAGCGATCGCGCATCGTCGCGTTCTCGACCGGCAACGTATATCCACTGGCCCCCGCGAACGGAAATGGCGCGCGCGAGGAGACCCCGCTCGCGCCGATCGGCGAGTACGCTGCATCGTGCGTCGGCCGCGAGCGCGTCCTCGAGCATTACGCATCGCGGAACAAGACTCCGCTCGCCATCGTCAGGCTGAACTACGCCATCGATCTTCGCTACGGCGTGCTCTCCGACATTGCGCGCAAAGTGTGGCAAGGCGAGCCGGTCGACGTTGCCATGGGATACGTCAACGTCATCTGGCAAGGCGACGCGAACGCGCGCGCACTGCAGTGTCTCGACCACGCCGCGGTGCCGCCGTTCGTCATCAACGTGACTGGTATGGAGCGCGTCGGCGTTCGCGCGCTGGCCGAGCGCTTCGGAGCGCTCCTCGATCGGACGCCGCGCATCGTCGGAGAGGAATCGCCAGACGCACTTCTGAGCGACGCATCGCGCTCGGCACGAATCTTTGGTGAGCCATCGGTCGATCTCGATAGCATGATCGCTTGGGTGGCCGAGTGGACGCGCTCCGGCGGCCCATTGTTAGGCAAGCCGACGCACTTCGAGACGCGCGATGGCCGCTTCTGAAGTCTCGGTGGCCGATGTCCGCCTGCACCTGCTCGCCGGTCAAGTGATTCCAGCGCATCCACTCGCGCTCACGGAACAACGAACGCTCGACGAGCGGCATCAGCGCGCTCTCACTCGCTACTACGTAGCTGCGGGCGCGGGTGGAATCGCCGTCGGCGTGCACACGACGCAATTCGCCATCCGCGATCCTGAGTTCGCGCTCCTCGAGCCCGTGCTCGAGCTCGCCTCGCGCACCGCCGACGAGGCGCTGGCATCGAGTCCTCGGCCGTTCGTGAAGGTCGCCGGCATCGTGGGCCGCACTCGTGAGGCAGTGCGCGAAGCGCGGCTCGCGATCGACTATGGATATCACGCGGGGCTGCTGAGCCTCGTCGCGTGGAGAGATGTCGCCGACCCGCAGGTGCTGGTGCACTGTCGGGCGGTGTCGGAAGCCATCCCGCTGTTCGGTTTCTATCTACAGCCGGCGGTCGGCGGCCGCGTTCTCGGCTACGACTTCTGGAGGGCGTTTCTCGAGATTCCTAACGTCGTCGCCATCAAGATCGCCCCCTTCGACCGCTATCGCACGCTCGATGTCGTTCGCGCCGTCGCCGACTCCGGCCGTACCGACGTTGCGCTCTATACGGGGAACGACGACAACATTCTGGTCGACCTGCTCACACGCTTCCCCGGTGGACACCGCATCGTCGGCGGACTGCTCGGCCAATGGGCAATGTGGACGCGACGCGCCGTGGAAATGCTCGAGGCGGTACGGTGCGCCACTGACGACGACCCACTGGATCGCGCCTGGTTGTCGGGCGCCGCGGCGATCACCGACGCCAACGGCGCGATCTTCGATGCACGCAACACATTTCGCGGCTGCATCCCCGGAATCCACGAGATTCTGCGGCGTCAAGGGCTCATGCGCGGCACCTGGTGTTTGGATCCCGACGAAGTGCTCTCGGAGGGACAACGCGAGGAAATCGATCGGGTGCTGCGTGCGTATCCGCGTCTCACCGACGACGAGTTCGTGGCCGAACGACTCGACGATTGGTTGAAGTGAGGACTCCAACTTCCAGACTATGGCAACGTAAATGAGCGAAGATCTCCGCTATCCCGTCGGGCGCTACACTCCGCCAAAAGACATAACTGAAGCGCACCTGAAGGAATGGATCGACCAGATCGCCGAAGCGCCGCGAGGGTTTCGTGCGGCGGTGAAGGGACTCTCCGACTCGCAGCTCGACACGCCGTATCGTCCTGGCGGATGGACGGTGCGGCAAGTCGTGCATCACGTGCCCGACAGCCACATGAACGCCTACACGCGCTTCAAGCTCGCGGTCACCGAGGACGAGCCGACGATCAAGCCGTACGACGAAGGGATGTGGGCGAAGCTTCCCGACGCTCGGACCGGCTCCGTCGATGTCTCGCTAGCGCTGCTCGAAGCGCTGCACGTCCGGTGGGAGCGCTTCCTCCGGTCGCTCGAGACGAGAGATTTTGCGCGGAAGCTCAACCACCCCGAGCATGGTGTCCTCACCCTGGAGTGGATGCTCGGCATGTACGCTTGGCACGGGCGGCACCACACGACGCACATCACGGCGCTTCGCGCTCGCGAAGGCTGGTAGTGGAATACGCTCGTCCCACTCGACGGGCATCGACGCCGAGTCTTGCTGCACGTCGCCGTTCGCCGAGTCGACCTGGAATGCCGGATCGATCATCTCCAGCGGAATCTCGGTGAAGCGGAAAGGGCGGTCGTAGTGGGAGTAGTAGAGCTTGTCAGGCACTCGTGGCGCCTCGGCGCCGAATTGAGTGACCAGCACCGTACGCATGACGTTCGCCAGCGTCATCGGTTGTGAGAACTCTCGCTCGGCACCCAGCACGCGATACGCCCCGAAGGCACCGAAGCGCTCGCGAAGAGCGGCGGCGTCAGGCACCGAATCAGGCGACGCAAACGGATCGCTGGTCGATGTTCCGTGGTCTCCCTGGAGCACGATGACCGCTCGCCGTCCAGTCCGTTTCGACCGCGCGAGAACGGCGTTCACGAATCGCAGCGTGAGCGCGTTCACGCAGCGAAGCTGCGCAACATAGCCGGCCCGAGTCTCCGGCGTCGGCGCGCTGTCGGGGGCGTACATCGGCGCGCGCGGTTTGCACCCAGCGTCCAACACGTACGGCTCGTGCGGAGCCATGATGTGCGCAAAGGCGACCACCGGCCGATTGTCGGCGGGCACCTCGGCGAGACCGCTGAAGGTGTTGAGGATGTGCTCGGGATCCCCGGGCTCGGTGAGATTTCCGAAGCTTTGGAGCAGCGATTGTCCCCACAACACGCGGCGCAGCTCGGTTCGTGTCAGCACGCGCCGCAGCGTCAAGGCGCCAGGCTGCTCGTAGACTTCGTCAGCGAGCTTGCTGGAAAGTGTGGACGAGAACCAGGTGGACGGGAAGTAGACGAATCGATAGCCGCGCTGCTTGAGGAATCGTACCGTGCGGTTGTCCTCGATCAGATGCGTCAGCATCGATACGTCCGTCGCGTCGCGCCCGAGCTCCTCTTCGAGCGGCGTCACGTGCGCAAAGTTCAGCAGCGATGCGAGTGACAAGCGCGTCTGCGTGTAGTTCGAGTGGAACGACGTCGGGATCGAGAAGCCCAACCCACGCAGACTGTCTTCGAACTCGCGGTTGTCGTAAGCGAACCGCTCGCGCAGGACGTGGTTGTTGGCGTACTCGTCGAGCACGACGATGTAGATGTCCGGCGTCTGCGTGCCGATGGCGAGCGCGCTCGTGGAGACGGGCTTCCTCAGCTCGCGCACCAGCTCGCTGTGCTCGGTGAGCAGCTCGGTCTCTACCACGTGCCGGCCCAAGGATATGACGTTGAACGTGACCAGCGCGATTCCAGCAACGGCGAGGAATCGGCCGGCTACATCGAGCGACCCCTTCTGCCGACCCAAGCGGCGCAACAGCCACGCGCCTAACAACAACCAGATCGTCACCAACACGAGTGGACGCGACAGACGCCAGCTCAGCCCTTTGAGGACGTCGCTCAGCGGCACCGAATAGAAGAATGCGACGACCAAGAGGCCGGTGATCGCTGCGGCCAGCGCTACACGATGCCAGCGGACGGCGAGCGTGACGATGCCGTAGACCATGCCGACGGCCGCCGTAACAAGGAGTACGACGTCCGCGAGATATTGTCCGCGGAACTGACCACCGTTCGACGCGGCCATGTGGAGAACCGGCGCCAAGGCAAGGAGGAACGGGTAGACGAGCCAGAAACGTGTGCCGCTCATGCCTGCTCCGCGGTCCTCCGAATCATCAAGTACAGCGTCCGCGGTGAATCTTCGACGGGCCGCGCATCGATCACCGCGAAGTGCGGTGCGAACGCGCGTTCGAAACCTTCGCGCGTGTAGTCAGGCATCACGTCTTCGCGATTACGCAGCAGCCGCTGGACCTGCACATCCTCCTTCGGGACGAACTCGATCACCAGCGCGCGTCCGAGTCGAGCGAGATAGCGCGCGACGCTTTCCAGCGGGACGTTGTTGCCGATGGCCAGGTGATGTACCAGCGCGAGCGCAAGCACCACGTCGGCCGGCCCACGATCTTCGAGCGACAGGCGCTCGCGATGTCCCCACCCCTGGGACGGCGTCGGGTTCGTGAGATCCATGAGCAGCGGGTGAATGTGCTGGTCGCCAGCGGCGCGCGCGCGTTGATGATTCCGCTCCACAGCCGCGGGATCGACATCGGCCGACAGCACCCACGCGCCGCGCTTCGCCGCGACGCGACTGTACGCGCCGGTGTTCGCGCCGAGGTCCCAGACGACGTTGGCCTCGACGCGCGAGAGAAACGCGTCCAGCGTTTCAGCCTTCGAGCGCTGTGCCGCGTCGTTGTAGCTGTTGTCCGATTCGTAGTCGGCCCACTGCGTTCCCTTCGGCGCCCACTCGACGGAGCGCACCGTCGACTCGAGCTGCTGGACGAGACGCAGCAGCGATGCTCGTGAGATGCGTCGCCCGCCGGCGACGTCGGCCACCGAGCTTTCGGCGAAGCGACGTTGCGCGCGCGCGTGCACGTGAACGTGGAGCAACGTGCCGAAGTGCAGCCACGTGCTGCGCGGAAGCAGCGCGCTGCCGAGATCGAGCGGAATTCCATCGAGGTGCTGACGCAGGAGTCCGCTGCAGCGAATGTCGACGCGGCTCATCAGCAGCAACGGCACGAGGAAGTGCTGGCAGAACTGTCTGTACGCGACCCAGGGCTGTCCCTCCTCGTGCGGCGCGAACGACAGCGTGTCGATGAACACCGGCTTCGCGCCGCGGAACTGCACGTTGTACGCGCTCGCGTCGCGCAGCGTGAAACCACGTGCGAGCGCGCGCCGTTGCAGCTCCAGGGTGAGCAGCGCCGCGTCCTTCAGCTGTCCGAAGCACCACTCGTACGGATACGAGATGAACGGCACGCGCTCCGGACGCAGCACGGCGTGCGCGTCGGTGGTGGCGGCCAGCTCCGATCCGACGCGCTCATGGGCGACGAGCAGCCCCGCGCTTTGCAGCTCGTCGTACAACCCGGAAGAGATGAACGCGTCGAACGCCGAGGCGAACACGGGGTTCACCTGACGATAGAGTATCCCTTCACGTGTGTAGACGAAACCGCTCGGATCGCGAAAGGACGCCGCGAGCGGCTGGGCGTTTGCTATCGCGGGCGGCGTGTGAAGATCCCCCGGACGAAACTGGTGAACGCTGCGCGAGCGCTGGAGAACGTCGCGGCCGCGGCGACGATGCCGGCGGCGATCAGTTGGAGGATGAGACTGCCCGCTGAAGGATCGATGTACATCGCTGCTCTGGACCTCGACAGGGTGAAAGAACGGCGGCCCCGTTGCGTGGCACGAAACGTTACAGGATCTTCTTCACGAAGAACTCGTCTCTTCAATCTCCTTGCCATGCTCCACCTGCGTTCACGCGCTCCACGCAGCCTCATCGCCACGCCTCACAGTCGCGAGCGGTCTGCGCGTTGCACCGCCGCCGTCGCCGCCGCGCGACACCGCGCCGACGTTGATCGGCGCAACGGTTCGAGGCATCGATGACCACGCGGCGCGCACTCCGATTCTGGCCGCTCGGACTGATCGTTCTGCTCGCCGACTGCGCGACGAAGCGGCTCGCCGAAAAGCACCTCGCACCGGGAATTCCAGAGCAGGTGGCGGGGGACGTGATCCAGCTCACGCTCACGTACAACACGGGCGCGGTATTCGGCATTCCACTCGGCAGCGTCGCGCGCGTCGTGCTCATTCTCGTCGCACTCGGCGTGTTGGCGGTGTTGCTCAATCTTTATCGCCGCACCGAGCCGCACGACTGGTGGCGCACCGTCTCGCTAGCGCTGCTCTGCGCGGGCGCCGTCGGTAATCTCCTCGACCGGGTTCGCTCGCCGCGCGGCGTCGTCGATTTCATCGACATCGGACTCGGCGCGCTTCGCTTCTGGACGTTCAACGTCGCCGACATGGCGGTCACCGTGGGCGCGGTGATGCTCGCCATCTCCCTCTGGCGCGAAGAGAAAGAGCATGCGGCGCGCGGCGCGCGCGCTTGAGCGTCGTCGAGCGCCGGTTGGCATTGACACGTCGCACGCGACACGATTGAATATCCCCGACTCTTCCCCGCCACCGCGGCACTTCTGATGGCTCACGCGCAGCTTCCGATCTTCGAACGCGGCTTTGGCGCGACCGCGCGCCGTGATGCGTGGTGGGTGCAGCCCCTGATCGTGTTGGTCGTGCTCTCGGGCTTCGTCGTGTACTCGACGTGGGCCGCGTTCCAGAACGCGCATTACACGTACGGCCCGTATCTCTCGCCCTTCTATTCGCCGGAAATCTTCGGCGATTCGCCGCATGCGTGGCTGGGACCGAAGCCGGGGTGGTGGCCGGCCTGGCTCCCCTTCTCGCCCGCACTGCTGATCCTTCCCTTCCCCGGACTCTTCCGTCTCACCTGCTACTACTATCGTGGAGCGTACTACAAGGCGTTCTGGGCCGACCCTCCGGCCTGCACGGTCGGCGAGCCACGCCAGAGCTACCGCGGAGAGCAGCGCTTTCCGTTGATCGTGCAGAACGTGCATCGCTACGTGCTGTACATCGCGCTGTTCTTTCTGATCTTCCTGGCCTACGATCTATGGAAGGCGATGTGGTTCATGAATCCCTCGACCGGTCGCGAGGAGTTCGGGATCGGTCTGGGGACCATCGTGCTGGCGGTGAATCTCGTCTTCCTTTCCGGCTACACCTTCGGATGTCATTCGCTGCGCCACGTGATCGGCGGCTACATCGATCAGCTCTCGCGCTTCCCCATCCGCTTCCGCCTCTACAAGGGTGCTTCGGCCTGTAATCGCGCGCACCAGCGCTGGGCCTGGGTCAGCCTCCTCTCCGTGATGTTCGCCGACATCTACATCCGCCTCTGCTCGATGGGCGTGTGGACGGATTGGAGAATCCTTTGAGCTTCGAGGCATGACCGAGATCGCAAGCGCTCAGCACGACGTCCTCGTCGTCGGCGCGGGCGGCGCCGGCTTGCGGGCAGCGATCGCGGCATCGTCGGAGGGTGTCACGGTTGGCCTGGTGTGCAAATCGCTGCTCGGGAAGGCGCACACCGTGATGGCCGAAGGCGGCGTCGCTGCCGCGTTAGGCAACGTCGACGATCGCGACAACTGGATGGTGCACTTCGCCGACACCATGCGCGGCGGCCAATATCTCAACAACTGGCGCATGGCGGAGCTGCACGCGAAGGAAGCGCCGGCTCGCGTGCGAGAGCTCGAGGCGTGGGGCGCGCTTTTCGATCGAACGCCCGACGGGCGAATCCTTCAGCGCAACTTCGGTGGTCACAAGTATCCGCGGCTGGCGCACGTCGGCGACCGCACCGGACTGGAGATGATCCGTACGCTCCAGGACTACGGCGTTCATCAAGGTATCGACGTGCACATGGAGTGCACGGTCGTCACGCTACTCAAGGATGGCGAGCGGGTCTCCGGCGCTCTGGCGTACGATCGAGAGCGTGGCCGGTTCAAGCTCTTCCGCGCGAAAGCGATCGTGATCGCCACCGGCGGCATCGGTCGCGCCTACTCGATCACCAGCAACAGTTGGGAATACACCGGCGATGGCCATGCGCTGGCGTATCACGCCGGAGCCGCGCTCCAGGACATGGAGTTCGTACAGTTCCACCCGACGGGAATGGTGTGGCCACCCAGCGTCCGTGGCATCCTGGTCACCGAAGGGGTGCGCGGCGAGGGCGGAGTGCTGCTCAACAACCAAGGTCGTCGATTCATGTTCGACGACATCCCGGAGAACTATCGCGCTCAGACGGCCGACAACGAAGACGAAGGCTGGCGATACACGCAAGGCGACAAGAACGCGCGTCGTCCTCCCGAGCTGCTCACACGCGATCACGTCGCGCGCGCCATCGTCCGCGAAGTGCGCGAAGGACGTGGGAGCCCGCACGGCGGCGTCTTTCTCGACATCGCCTGGATCAAGGCGCGGCTGCCTAACGCGGCGGAGCACATCAAGAAGAAGCTCCCCAGCATGTACCATCAGTTCAAGCAGCTGGCCGACATCGACATTACGAGCACGCCAATGGAGGTCGGGCCGACGACCCATTACATCATGGGCGGCATCCGTGTCGATGGCGACACACAGATGTCGACCGTGCCCGGCCTCTTCGCCGCGGGGGAGAGCGCGGCGGGACTCCACGGCGCAAACCGCCTTGGCGGCAATTCGCTCTCCGACCTCCTGGTGTTCGGCCAGCGAGCTGGCGAGTTCGCGGCCAAATTCGCTCGAGCGAACGGCGATTGCGGCATTGATGACGCGCAGGTTCGCGCCGCCGAACATCGCTCGCTGGAACCGTTCTCCCGGAACGGTGATGCCGAGGGGCCGTACCGCGTGCAGCACGATCTCCAGACGATGATGCAGAGCCTGGTCGGCATTGTCAGGCAGGAGCGCGACATGGCTCGCGCGCTCGAGGGCATCGGGCAGCTGCGCGATCGCGCGGGCCGCGTGGCGGTGCATGGCCATCGCGAGTACAACCCCGGGTGGCACACCGCGCTCGACCTCGACAACCTCCTGACCGTGTCGGAGGCCATCACGCTGTCGGCGCTGGAGCGCAAGGAGAGTCGCGGCGGGCACTTCCGCGAGGATTACCCCGAGAAGGACGCCTCATACGCACACTTCAACATCCTCGTGCAAAAGGGAGCCGACGGCCGGATGCAGCTGCGCCGCGAGCCGATCCCGGAGATGCCCGCCGAGCTGAAAGAGGTCATCGCCACTCAGAAGTAGCGCGCCGGCATCTTTCTCCGTAACGTCCGAACACGACAAGCTCTTTCGAAGCCGGGTGAAATGAGCGAGCCCACTCTCCGTACCGATCAACCCGTGCGCTTCAACGCCGATGCCGCCTCGCCCCAGCCGCTCGGTGAGCGCGCCCGCATCGGATCGCTCGATGTTCTCCGCGGTGCCGCGTTGTTAGGCATCCTGGTCATGAACATCCAGGCGTTCTCGATGCCCGGTGCGGCGTACATGAATCCGACCGCGTACGGCAACCTCGAGGGTGCGAACTGGCTGGTCTGGCTCGCCGGCCATCTGTTCTTCGATCAGAAGATGATGAGCATCTTCACGATGCTCTTCGGGGCGGGCATTCTCATTTTCGCGGGCAAAGGCGGAGACCCCGCGCGTGCACGCTCGTTGCACCACCGACGCATGCTCTGGCTCCTGCTATTCGGCATTGTGCACGCGCACATCTTCTGGTACGGCGACATCCTCTTTTCCTACGCCGTCGTCGGTTTACTCGCGTACCGGTTCCGCGATCGGGCGCCGGCCGAGCTCATTCGCAAAGGGATCATCTTCATCTGTGTCGCTCCGATCATCGGCATCGTGATCGGCCTCTCGATGAACTTCTGGCCGCCGGAAGGCGTGCGGAGCTTCAGCGACAATAGTTGGGCTCCGACGGACTCGGTGCTGGCCAAGGAGTTGAACGGCTATCGCGGTGGATGGATAGACCAGGTGCCGGTTCGGTCGACCACCGCGCTTCTCTTCCAAACGATAGCCTTGCTCATTTTCGTCGGATGGCGCGTCTGGGGACTCATGCTCATCGGCATGGCACTCCTCAAGCTCGGCATCCTCGACGGCAGCCGTCCGCCGCGCTTCTACGCGCGCATGGCCGCGCTCGGATTCGGCATCGGCCTCCCCGTCGTCGCGCTCGGCGTCTGGCTGCACACGGCGACCGGATGGAACGCGCGGTATTCGATGTTTCTCATCAGCCAGCTGAACTATTTCGCGAGCATCGCCGTCGCCTTCGGCTGGATCGGTTTGGTGATGGCGGCCTACACCAAACACGCGGTCGGGTGGCTCACCACACGGCTCGCCGCGGTGGGGCGGATGGCATTCACCAATTACATCGTTCAAACCATCATCTGTACCACGATCTTCTACGGCCACGGCTTCGGACGCTATGGTCTGGTGGAGCGCGTAGGACAGATCGCGATCGTGGTCGCCATCTGGATCGCGCAGCTGGTGATCTCACCCATGTGGCTGCGACATTTCCAATACGGTCCGCTGGAGTGGCTCTGGCGCTCACTCACCTATCGTTCGTGGCAACCGCTCGCGCGAACCACGCCTCTTGCCGTCACCTGACAAGGAGACAATGACCTCGGTCACGTCCGCTCCCGCTCCTTCGCCCGCCGTCGCGCCCACCGCCGCTCCGCCAGCAAAGAAAGCGGGCACGCGTCGATTCAAAGTGTGGCGCGGAGACTCGTCAGGCGGGGAGTTCCGAGAGTACAGCACGGAGATCTCCGAGGGGATGGTGGTGCTCGACGCGATCCACCAGATCCAGGCCGACGATGCCAACGACCTCGCCGTCCGCTGGAACTGCAAAGCCGGGAAGTGCGGCTCGTGCTCGGCCGAGATCAACGGGAAGCCGAAGCTCATGTGCATGACGCGCATGAGCGACCTGCCAGGCGATGATCCGGTGACAGTCGAGCCGATTCGCAGCTTCCCCATGGTGCGCGACCTGGTCACCGATGTCTCCTGGAACTTCCGCGTCAAGAAGCGCATCAAGCCGTTCACGCCTCGCAAGCCTGACGCGCCCGATGGCACCTGGCGCATGCAGCAGGCGGACGTCGATCGCGTGCAAGAATTCCGGAAGTGTATCGAGTGCTTTTTGTGTCAGGACGTCTGCCACGTTCTCCGGAACCACGACAAGCACGAGGAGTTCGTTGGACCGCGCTTCTACGTGCATGTGGCCGCGCTCGAGATGCATCCGCTCGACGTCGCCGATCGCGTGGGCGAGCTCAAGCGCGAGTTCGGCATTGGCTATTGCAACATCACCAAGTGCTGCACTCATGTGTGCCCCGAGCACATTACGATCACCGACAACGCGATCATCCCGCTCAAGGAGCGCGTCGCCGATGAGTTCTACGACCCAATCGGCCGCCTGACGAAGATCTTCAGTCGCCGGAAGCGGTCGGCGGAGCAAGGCGGAGGGACGGTGCGGTGACCGAGCTCAAGCCGATCACGCGCGAGGGTGTGCCGGCGGCGCTCGCCAAGGCGGAGCGCTATCGGCTCATCAACGATCCGTCGTCGGCCGAGAGCATCTGTCTGGATGTACTGGGCGTCGATCCGAGTAATCAGGCTGCATTGACGACGCTCATCCTGGCGATCACCGACCAATTTACGGAAGAGCTGGCCACCGGCGTGCAGCGCGCCCGTGCACTCCTTCCTCAGCTCGCCGACGCTTACCGTCGATCGTACTACGGCGGGATCATCGCCGAGCGGCGCGCGAAAGCACAGCTCCGACTCGGCGGCCCGCAGAGCGCGAAGATCGCTGCTGATTGGTTTCGCGACGCCATGAAGCTGTACGAGGAAGCCGAGCGGTCGCGCCCTGCCGGCAACGATGAGGCGATCCTACGGTGGAACACCTGTGCGCGTCTGCTGGAGCGCATTGGTGAGACGGGCGAGGTCGAGCGCGAGGAGTATCAGCCCGCGCTCGAGTAGCGACCACCTCGGCGCGGGTCGGCTGTGGGTCAGGGCGCGCGCTGATCGGCCGTCGAAAGCTCCACCGCTCTGACGAGCGCGGCGACCAGACCTCGCGGATACGGCGCGGTCACGTTCACTTGAATTGCCGCCGCGGTACGCAGACTGGGAACGTACAGCATCTCGGTCGCGTAGCCAGGAAAGAACCCGCTATGGCCGTAGATCGGTCCGAGACGAGTCTCGCGCAAGATCACACCCAACCCGTAACGCGTGTTGGGGCCGAGCTTCGCCGGAACGCCATCGAGCATTCTTGGCAGCAGCTCGCTCGGAAATGCTTTTCCTTCGTAGAGCAGCTTCGCCCACCTGGCGAGATCGGCGGTGGTCGAGGCGATCCCGCCGCCCGTCCACTCGAACTGCGGATTGATCCTCAGGCGCCCGCCTTCCATCGAGGCGTCGTATCCGCCCAGCTCGTTCCCCGCCCCCGCATACCCCACGACCAGACCGGGGAGCTCGGGCCGATCCGACGGAATCGTATTGCGAAGCGCGAGCGGCTGAAGTATCCGACGGCGGAGCTCCGTGTAGTAGGGCTGTCTCGTTAAGCGCTCGATGATCATCCCGAGCACGATGTAGTTCGTGTCGGAATACTCCCACCCTTCTCCGGCGGCAAAGGGCGCCGCGGTATCGAAGATCAGCGTCAGACGGTCGACTGGCGTCCACTCGCGGAACGGTGTGGCCCGGAGCGCCGCGGCCGCCGCGGGTTGAAACTCGTAGCGAACGAGACCGCTGGTGTGATTCATCAGCTGCCGAACCGTGATGTGCCGCGCGTTCGGCAACCGCGAGAACCAGGGCTCGTCGCCCAGATACCGTGAGATCGGCGCATCGAGGTCGAGCTTCCCCTCGCCCACGAGCTGCATCGCCACCGCGGCCACGTAGGTCTTTCCGACGCTCCCTTGCAGCAGCTTGTCGGAGGTTCGCATCGCGGTCTTCCGCGTCGTGTCGGAGAAGCCGGCGGCGACAGCGATGACCTCGGCATCGGGGAGCGCCACGGCGAGCGTCGCGCCCGGAAAGGCCGCCGACTGCCGGAGCGAGTCGAGCAACGACTGAAGCCGGATGCGGATCGAATCTTTCGGCGCGACCCGAGCGGCTGCTGCCGAACGAGAGGTCGCTGCCTGCTGTGCATCGGCGGGTGGTGCGACGGTCGACAGTACCGCCAGCATTCCGAGTAGCATCCCGTTGCGCATCGGAAAACGAAACATCGAATTGTTAGGCAAATGAGGTTACCGCGATGAGGCTCACACTGATGAATCGTTAGGCACGATGAGCGCCTTGATCGCCAGGCGGCGCTCCACCTGCTCGAGGGCTGTTGCGACGCTCGAGAGACCATAGCGGGCCGACACCATTTCGCGCCACGGTTTAATGGCACCAAACTGGTCTGCAAGCTCGACGGCGCGGTGGAAGTGCTCGTAGCGAGTGCCCCAACACCCTTGCACCGAAACGTGCTTGCGATTGAGCTGCCAGTGCGGGTGAATCTCGACCGGCCCGTTGTCGGTATAGTGACCGCACACGACCATCCGGCCGCCATCGCGGAGTAGATCGAGTCCCTGCGACACTGCTTCCGGCGCGCCGCTCGCTTCGATGACTACGTCGACGCCTCTCCCGCCGGTCGACTCCCGTACTTTCGCCAATCGCTCCTCCGGAGACTCGTCGAGCGCGAGCGCTTCGGTGGCGCCCATCCGCTTCGCGTACTCGAGCCTGTCCTTCGGCCCGCCAATGGCGATCACCCGCCCTGCGCCCGAGAGCGACGCCAGTGCCACCACCGACTGACCAACCGGCCCGACGCCGAGCACGGCAACGGACTCGCCCAGTCGGAGATGCGTGAGATCGATGGCGTGGAGCGCCGTGACGAGTCCGCATCCCCCTCCGATGAACGTTTCCGGGGAAAGGGACCGCGGCAGCCGGATCATCTTTACCCCCGGTTTGAGCCAGATCGCCTCCGACCAGCCACCGAGCAACCCTTCGTTCGCGCTGTAGGTGATTCCATAGACGCGGCGAGACGGGCATCGGTTCGGCTGCATCGTAACCAGGCAGTGGTAGCAGGCGCCGCATGTCTCGTGGACATCCAGGAAGGTGACCACATCGCCTTCCCGAATCTCTTCGCCGTGCACATCGCGTATCGGTCCCCGCATGTCGCTGACGACGCCGACCGAGACGTGCCCGGGGATGATCGGGAACGGTACGCCGAGCCGCCCGTGGTAAAGATGTACGTCGGTTCCGCAAACCTCCGAGTACATCGTCCGGAGTAACGCGGCACCCTGCTCGAGCTTTGGAAGCGGGATGTCGCGCAACTCGATCGGCGCGAGCGGCGCGGGGAACACGGCAGCGAGCGGCATGTGAGGGAAGAGGGAAGCGGGAAGCGGCAAACGCAAGCACGCCGGCTGAATGCCATGCGGCTTGCGCTTCCCGCTTCCCTCTTCCCCAGATGCGTTCCCTTCAGATCCTCGAAACCTGCCTCTACACTCCCGACCTCGCGGCGGCCGAGCGGTTCTACGTCGATGTCCTCGGCCTCGAGGTGTATTCGCGCAACGAGGGGCGAAGCGTCTTCTTCCGCTGCGGCGACCGCATGCTGCTGCTCTTCAATCCGCAGCGAACTCGCGTCCGCGATGCGGCGGTTCCAGCCCACGGTACCGACGGACCCGGACATGCCGCCTTCGCGGTGCCTGACAATGAAATCGATTCATGGCGGGCGCGGCTCGCTCAGTACGACGTGTCCATCGAGCAGGAGGTGAGCTGGCCGCGCGGCGGGCACTCGCTGTATTTTCGCGATCCCGCCGGCAACAGCATCGAGATCGTGTCGCCTTTGCTCTGGGGCATCAGCGAAGAGTCCCTCTTTCGTTAATCGACGCCATCATGCCGCTCACCGACCGCCGCGCGTTCATGGCCTATTGCTCCACCCTGGGGCTGGGAGCCACGCTCTTCCCCGCCGCGCTCTGGTCGCGGCTGGCCGCCGGCGCAACTATCTCCGTCGACACCGTGCGCTGCGCCGAAGAGATCGCCGGCCTCACCTTCGCGCCGGATCAACGCGAGATGATGGTCGAGGAGCTCAACGAGCAGGCCAAGCAGCTCCAGGCGCTGCGCTCGGTCCGTCTGCCTAACGAGATTCCACCGGCGCTGCATTTCGATCCGGTGCTGCCGGGCATGCGCGTCGAGCCCGGGCCCGGCAAGCGCGAGCGCAGTCGCGTGCGCGTCCCAGCCGTGTCGGCGAACCTCGAGGAGCTCGCCTTTCTCCCGCTCACGACGCTGAGCGAGCTCGTCAGGCGGAAGAAGGTCACGTCGCTCCAGCTCACGCGGATGTACCTCGATCGCCTTCGACGCTACGATCCTACGCTGAAGTGCGTGGTGACCTTTACCCAGGAGCGCGCGCTACAACAGGCACGCGCGGCGGATGAGGAGATCCGGCGGGGCAAGTATCGCGGCCCGCTGCACGGAATTCCGTGGGGGGCCAAAGATCTGCTGGCCACCAAAGGCTACCCCACGACGTGGGGCACCGGCCCATTCAAGGAGCAGGTGATCGACACCGATGCCACTGTCGTCCAGCGACTCGACGCCGCTGGCGCTGTCCTCATCGCCAAGCTCACGCTCGGCGAGCTCGCTTACGGCGATGTCTGGTTCGGCGGCATGACCCGCAACCCATGGAAAACGGATCAAGGATCGAGCGGATCGTCGGCCGGACCCGCATCCGCCACCGCGGCCGGCCTGGTCGGCTTCAGCATCGGCAGCGAGACACTCGGCTCGATCTCGTCACCATCGACGCGCTGCGGCACCACCGGTCTCCGACCGACGTTCGGACGCGTTCCACGTACCGGTGCGATGGCGCTCTCCTGGTCGATGGACAAGCTCGGCCCGATCTGTCGCTCCGTGGAAGATTGCGCACTCGTGCTCGAAGCGATTGCCGGACCCGATGGTCACGATCTCACCGTGCGCGATCTCCCCTTCGCCTGGGATGTCACCCGCCCACTTCGCTCGATTCGTATCGGATACGTAAAGAGCGCATTCGACGCCGATCATCCGACGAAGAAGTGGGACGACGCGGCGCTCGACGTCGTGCGCAGGCTCGGCGTGCCGCTCATGCCGGTCGAGATTCCCGATATGCCGTACAGTGCCATACGACCTGTGCTCACCGTCGAAGCGGCGGCCGCCTTCGATGAGCTCACGCGTAGCGGACGTGACAAGGAGATGACGCGACAAACGAAACAAGCGTGGCCCAACCTCTTCCGCGCTGCTCGTTTCATTCCCGCGGTCGAATACGTGAACGCCAATCGCCTCCGCACCATGGCCATGCAGAAGTGGGCGGAGCTCATGCGCACTGTCGACGTGATCGTCGCGCCCACCTTTGGCCCGCAGCTGTTGGCGACCAATCTCACCGGTCACCCGGCGGTCATTCTGCCCAATGGTTTCCGCGATGACGGCACTCCCGTGTCCCTCACCTTCGTCGGCGGCCTCTACCAGGAAGCAACGCTCTGCGCGGTTGCGCATGCCTACCAGCAAGCCACCACGTTTCATCTGTCGCACCCCTCGCTGAAAGTCTGAGCCGAAGAGACGCGCACACGCCGCTGACTCCTTCCTGACAGCGCGACGCAACTATTCGCCGCGCCCGAGTGTCATATCCCATAGAAGCCGACGCGCTGTGCGTCGCGCCCTGAAATCGTCGCATCGTATGGGAGTGCAGCATGGCAGCCCCCGCATTCAACACGTCGCGCCTCGTACTCGCCGGGCGCTCTGATGTTTCTTCGCGCATCGCGCGCGATTCGATTCGCGCCGAACACTTGTCAGGCAACGTCGGTGTTCTCACGCTGGGTGACGGTCGGCTCGATAGCGCGGCGATCGTTGCTGCGATGTGGCATCTCAACGCCACCGATGCGCTCATCATCGATCTCCGCTACAGCGGCCATCTCGATCCGGCGATCGCCGCGCTCGTCGCCAGCTGGCTGTTCGACACGGCACCGGCGCTCGGCGGCGAGTCCTACGTCGAACCCGGAACGCCGCTCAGCGTCGAGCCCAGCGATGATCCGGCGCGCTATCTCGACAAGCCGGTGATGGTCGCGCTGGGATCGGCGAGCGGCATCGTGGCCGCCGAGCTCGCGCGGAATCTGAAGCGACTGCGCCGCGCGATCATCGTCGGCGAGTCGCCGCGCGATGTGTACGTCGCGGCGAACGTCCCGGCGCCGGCGACGAGGGCGCTCAAGGTCGCGCACCTGGTCGCGCTCAGCTCGCTCCAGCTCCGGCGCTCCTCAGGTGCGACGCAGCTGGCGCTTCAGGCCGCGATCGTGGGAGTTCGGCGCGATCTCGAGCAGCTTCGCTCGCGAGACTCGCGGCGACGCGCCGCCAGCTGAGCTCGCCGCGCCCTTCGAAGGCCCTGGGAAATTTGGTCAGTTGCAGGCGGCTGTAACGAATCGTGACACCCCGGGCAATTCGACCGCGGCCCCGGCAATGAACTGTTGCGCAAAGCGTCAGGACGTAGCACACTAGAGGGTCCAAAACCCCCTCGGAGGCACGTCGTGCACGCGAAGCGAGTGTTGCTGGAGGTGGGGACGGTAGCGGTGGGCATCCTGTTTTTCGTCGCCCTGCTCGTCCTCGTTCTCTAGCGTTCTTTAGCGACACCAACGTCGTAGTTCCGCAGTCGGCAGCCGCCGCATCTCCGCGCGCGCGAGCGCGCGCTCCCCGCTGACGCATCTTGAGCAGGCCAACCCCGCGCGTGAAGCCACGCGACGGGGCGTTTTCGCTGCGCGGCCCGCCTTCTGAGCGTCGGCCCGCATACGGTCACGCGGCCTTTGTGACGCCCGTGGCGCACGTGGCGAGCATGACGGTTGTCCGGTGAAAGTCTGACGATCGTCAACCGCCCGCTCATCCCTACGGCGCGGGAACCGTCACATCGCCCGATCCGATCAGACCACAACCGTTGGTCCCTCCTCAGGTCCGCAACAGATTCGCGCGCCCGCGTTACGCACCCATGACGCGGGCGCTCGTGCATCTGGTGCTTGGTGCTGTCACGGCCGCGGTGACACACGCGACCGGACTCGTTAGGCACTCACCTTCCGATCCTCATCACCGATCGGGTCATCCGAGGAGGGAACATGAGGGTACTGTTCTGTCGACTGCTCTCCCTGGCCACCGTGGCGCTGCTCACACCGTCGCTCACACTGGCGCAAGGCTCGGCCGTCGCGACGATCACCGGCCAGGTCACTGACCGCACCACCCAATCTCCCGTCCCCAGCGTGCAAGTCGTGCTGGCCGGCACGACGCGCGGCGCGCTCACCGGCGAGGACGGCCGTTTCCGCATCGGCGCCGTACCAGCCGGCACGTACGACGTGCGGGCCGCTCGCATCGGGTATGAGACGCAAACGCGCTCCGTCACGCTGCAGGCCGGAGCCAACGTCACCGTCGACTTCGCGCTCACCGCCACCGCGGTGCGCATCGACGAAGTGCGTGTCACTGCCACGGGGCAAACCGAGCGCAAACGCGAGAGCGGCGTCACTACGGCCACCATCGACACCTCACAGGTGAACCTGGCCGCCGTACAGAATCTCTCGCAGGTGCTGAGCGCTCGCGCCGCCGGCGTCACGGTGCAGCAATCGTCAGGCACTGCCGGTATGGGCTCGCGTATCCGCATCCGTGGATCGAATTCGGTGTCGCTCACCAACGATCCACTCGTGATCGTGGACGGCATCCGCATCCACGCGGCGCAGGCGCAGGCGTTCCTCGGCGATCCCAACGCGGCTCCCGGTTTCGGTGTCGGCGGACAGCTCCCGTCGCGTCTCGACGACCTGAACACCGAGGACATCGAGAACATCGAAGTGATCAAGGGGCCGTCGGCCGCCGCGCTCTACGGGACGGCCGGAGCGAACGGCGTCATTCAGATCACCACCAAGAAGGGGCGCGCCGGCAAGACGGTCTACAATGCCTACGCTGAATACGGCACGCTGAAGGATCCAACGAACTATCCCGCCAACTTCGGACGTATCGGCACCTCCACGGCCGACGGATCGCGAGTGAACTGCTCGCTCGAGACGCAGGTACTCGGCGGCTGCATTCCAAAGGCCGACTCGATCGTCACCACCAGCCCGCTCGAAAACGCGAGTCCCTTCGTCGACTCGTATCGCCAGATGATCGGCGTGAGCGCGGCGGGCGGGACGCAGGCGGCGACCTTCTTCGTATCGGGTGACGTCGAGCGCGAACAGAGCGTGCTGATCGGCAACTCGCTTCGGAAATACAATTTTCGCGGAAACTTCCGCGGGCAGCTGCGCGACAATTGGGACGTGACCGTCAACTCGGGCTACGTCTCCAGCCGACTCGGCCTCCCGCAAGGTGACAACAACGGCTTCGGACTCATCTCCGGCGCGTTGTTAGGCAAGGCCTTCGATTGTCACACCGGTGGGATCCGAACGCCGGCCAACCCCGGCGGACGCGATCCGCTGTGCGGCACGGACTCCCTTGGCCGCGGCTACTTCACCGCCAATCACCCGTCGCGCGTGCTTGCCCACATCGACAGCGATCAGAACATCGAGCGCTTCATCGGCAGCATCAACAGCAATTGGCAAGCGCTTTCGTGGCTCGGCTTCATGGTCACCGGCGGTCTCGACGTCCTGAACCGCGACAACGAGCAGACGCTGGCGCCCGGCCTCATCCTCACCAACTCGACCAACGCGAACGGATTCCGGCAGGCCGACCGCGCCCGAATCCGAACGTATTCCCTCCAGGGAAGCAGCACGGCCGCGTGGTCGCCGTTCGAGCGCATCCGCGCCACCACCACCGTCGGCGTCCAGTACAATCGTGAGGCGCTGAATCAGGTGCAGGCGCAGGGGCAGAGCCTACTCGCCGGCACCGGCTCGTTGAGCGGAACCAGCACGCTCTTCGCCGTTGGTGAGCAGAACAGCGACGTGGTCACCATCGGCGCGTTCGCTCAGCAGCAGGTTGCCTGGAACGATCGTGTGTTCCTCACGGCCGCCATCCGCGGCGATGACAACAGCGCCTTCGGCACGGACTTCGGCTTCATTACGTACCCGGCGTTCAGCGCATCGTGGGTGATCGGCGAGGAATCCTTCTTCCCCGCGAACCGCTACCTCTCGTCGTTGCGACTGCGCGCCGCGTACGGCGAGTCGGGTCAGCGGCCGCAGTTCCGTCAGGCAAGTCCCTTCTTCGCGCCAGTGACCGCATCGGTAAACAACGTCGATGCGACGGCAGTCACGCTCGGTGGCGCCGGGAACGCGCTGCTGGAGCCGGAGATCTCGCGCGAATGGGAGTTCGGAGCTGACCTCGGGTTCTGGGATGACCGGTTGAGTCTCGAGGTTACGCACTACGACAAGACCACCGATGCGGCCATCGTCAACCGCCGCCTCGCTCCCTCGTTAGGCGCTACGCTGACCCGCCCCGAGAACATCGGCCAGGTCAAGAACAGCGGTTGGGAGTTCCTGCTCGCTGGCTCGCCCGTGAATGCCGACCGCTTCAAGTGGGACATCACGCTCAACGGCTCCACCAACAAGAACCGCGTGATCGACCTCGGTGAAGGTGTCACGCCGATCATCTTCGGCCTCGGCGGCAACACGCAGCGCATTCAGAACGATTATCCACTCGGCGGCTATTGGGCGCGACGGCTCATCGGTTTTGAGGACAAGAACGGCGACGGGATTCTCTCGCGCGTGGGATGCGCAACCACCTTGGCACAGAACACTGCCGCCTGTGAGGTGTTCATCACCGATACCGCGGAGTTTCAGGGGACGCCGTTCCCCAAGCGCGAATTCTCGATAGCGAACACGCTCACGCTCTTCCGCTATTTCCGGGTGAGCGCGCTGCTCGATCACAAGGGCGGCCATCATCTCCAGAACCACACTCGCCGCTTCCGCTGCGCGTCCACGTTGCAGTGCCGAGAGACGTACGATCCATCGGCGCCGCTCGAGGATCAGGCGCGCGCCGTCGCCACACGTCTTGGCGGCTACGCCTACTTCGAGAAGGCGGACTTCTGGAAGCTCCGCGAGGTCGCGTTCACCGTCGTCGCTCCGCAAAGCTGGGTACGACGCCTTCGGACCGATGCGGTTTCGTTCACGATCGCCGGCCGCAATCTGAGAACGTGGACGGATTACACCGGATTCGACCCCGAGGCGCTGCAATCCGCCGCGCAGGACTTCAACACGGCTGATTTCCTCACCGTGCCGCAGCCGCGCATGTGGACCGGTCGCATCAACGTGACGTTCTGAGCCATGACTTCACACCATGGGAGCCACCGCTTCATGATGCCATACACCCTCACGGCCCGCGCGCGGCGAATGGTCTCGGCATCGCTCGCCGCGGCGTGCCTAACACTCGCCACGGCGTGTGACACCAGCCAACTCCTCGAGGTAGAGGATCCGGATGTTGCCACGCCTGGCTCGCTCACCACGCCGCAGGCGCTTCCGGTCCTACGCGCCGCGGCTATCGCCGACTTCCAGTCGGCATTCAACGGAAACAACAACACCACCGCCGCGCTCCAGAACGAGGGGATCGTCACCTACGGTGGGATGTTCGCCGATGAGCTGCTGAACGCCGAGACGTTTCCGACCCGCATCGAGATCGATCAGCGCGGCGGAGCGGCGGGCATCGCGCTCGACAACGCACCACTACGAGACAACTTCCGTCATCTTCAGCGAGCGCGGGCCACGGCCGATCTGGCCGCCGATGCGTTTCGCACGCACAGCCCGGACGACGTCGGATTGGCGGAGGTGCTCAACCTCAGCGCCTTCACGTTGGTGCTGCTGGCCGAACACTACTGCTCCGGCGTGCCGCTGAGCCGACTCACTGCCAGCGGCGCGCCCGAGTACGGGCAGCCGCTCACCACACAGGAGCTGCTGCAACGCGCGATCGAGAAGTTCGACAGCGCGGCGACGATCGCTACCGCCGCGGGTACGGCGACTGGAGCGAGCGCTCAGCTCAACCTGGCAAAGGTCGGCAAGGCTCGCGCACTGCTGAACCTCAACCAGCCAACGCAGGCAGTGACGGCGCTGGCCGGCGTGCCTGCCGCTTTCGAGTATCGTATCTTCCACTCCGCGACCACGGCCCGGCAGAACAACGGACTGTTCGCGTACATCTATCTCGGTCGACGCTGGACGATCTCCGACCGTGAGGGCGTGAACGGTCTTCCGTTCCGTTCGGAGGGCGAGCAGCGCAGTGCTACCGGCGCGGTGGTGACGCCGGGCGATACGCGCGTCCGCTGGGAGCGCGGTACTGGCGGACTGGCCTTCGGTTTCGACGGGACGACGTCGCTCTTCCTCCCGCGGTCTCACAGCGGTCGCGATTCGTCGATCGTGCTGGCGAGCGGCGTGGAAGCGCTTCTCATCGAGGCCGAGGCAGCGCTTCGTGCCGGTGACGGAGCGAGCATGATCGCCAAGTTGAACGCCGCCCGCGCGCAGCGCGGCGTCGCCGCCACGCTCACCGATCCGGGAGCCGAGGCGGCGAGAGTAGATCTGCTGTTCAAGGAGCGCGCCTTCGCACTCTTCCTCACCGGACACCGGCTGGGTGATTTGCGCCGGCTCGTTAGGCAGTATGCACGGCCGCAGGGGTCGGTATTCCCCACCGGTCCGTATGGCTTCGATCCGGCGACGCCGCGCGGCGCCAATGCCGGTGGCGCTTATGGGACCGAGGTCAACTTGCCCGTACCGTCGGATGAGGAGAACAATCCGAACTTCACGGGCTGTCTCGATCGCAATGCCTGACGACAGAGCAAGAGCGGGCGGCGGACCTCACCGTCCGCGGTGGCGATGATCGAACGACGGAGGGGAGAGTCGCGCGACTCTCCCCTCTGTCGTCTCGGCCGGTTGCGCGTTGCGACAGGCGTGACGCGCGTGATACAGCGATCGATGTCGTGAATTCCCTCTGTTCGCTGGCGATGACGCACTGCACCATATACTGACCGCCGTTCCGTGACCGACCACGACGAATCGACGCCTGACATGCAGGATCTCTTGCTGCAAGTCCGGACGCTTCTCATGCACGCCGTGAATGCCGCGGCGCCGCTGGAGCGTCCGCCACCGCCGATGCGTTTCGGTCCGGTGGAGATCGATCTCGCGCGCCGTGTCGTGCGACGCCATCGCGTCGTCGTCTCGCTGACGCCGCGCGAGTTCGCGCTGCTCGCGGTGCTCGCGCAGCGCCACGGCCATCCGGTATCTCGCGATGAGCTTCTGCAGATCGTATGGGGCGCGCAGCTCGGAGATATCCGAGCCAAGCGCCGCACCATCGATCAGCACATCTGTCGCTTGCGTCGCAAGCTCGAGCCCCTACCCTCGCACCCGCGGTACATCATCACGGTGCTTGGCAGCGGCTACCGGCTGGCCGGCTTGGAAGGCGCCGAGGTGCCGTAGCTGCCTAACTAGGGTGTGGCGCGTAGCCGGACGATCTTTGGCGGAACGCCGGGCGACGCTCCATAGGCCGCCCAGAGGTCTCCATTTCGAGGATCGATGGCGATGTGTCGGATGAGCGCCCCCGGCGTCGGCAACCGGTAGACCGTGAAGCGTTCGGCAGCCGCATCGAACTTGAACAGCGCGTCGGCCGCGGCCGTCCCTCCCCATACCGTCCCCCGCGTGAGATCCACGCGCACGATGTACGGCAGCGCGTTAGGCACCGGGAACGGAAACTCGGTGAATCGCCGCGTGCGCGGATCGAAGCGCACGAGCATGTTCGCGGAGTAAGCCGGAATCCACAGCACCCCACGCGCATCCACGTCCATGCGGCGCGGACCGCTGTGGGTCGTCGGCAGCGTCACCGTATCCCATGTCGCGCGCTCGGGGGAGTAGCCGACGACACGATTGCCGGCGAGCTCCGTCAACCAGATCGTGCCATCGGGTCCGGTACGGATCTCGTACGGAATCGGTCCGCCGCCGGCGCGCAACGCCGGCGTGTTCGGCACTTCGAAGGTGCGCACGGCGCCGGTCGCCGCTTCGACGTAGCCCAGCAGCTCTGGCTCTTTGGTGAAATGACCGTTGAACCAGACGCGACCTTTGTCGAGCGCCAAGCTGTGCGGGTACATGCCTACGCGGTGCGTGGTCCACTGCCCGCTGACTCCGTCGCGTCGGGCGAGCTGCTGCGGATTTCCCAGCACTACCCACCATGCGCCTGACGAGTCGATGTCGACCGCCCGCGGGTTGGCCTGCGCCATCGGCAGCGCGACCTCCTCGAACCGGCCGCTGTCGGGATGGAGCAGCCACATCCGATGCGTGAACATGCCGGTGATCACGACGCGTCCATCACGATCGACGGCGAGATCGTGCGGCAGGTCCTGCGGCACCGGATAGTCGTACTCCGTGAGGACAGCAGCGCGCGCGGCCTCGGGGCGCATGGTGTCAGTCGCTACGAGCGGCTGGTCGATGACGTGCTTCGCCAGCCACGCGGCAGTGGAGTCGGGGTCACGCGACGCCGATATGATCGGGAAGTTGGTGCGCGCACCCGCGTACGAAAGCATTCGAGCGACCGCCTCGCGCCACTGCGCTTCCGTCCGCGCCCGGCCAGAGGGCGTCGCTATGCGCGCGTCGAACTGGTGACAACCCGTACAGTCGAGGATGAAGCGACGCTTCGTTTCGCCATCGGGGAGCATCGCCAGATAATTCGCGCTGCTGGCCGCGTCCGGCGTCGTGCTCGGCGTGATCGTGAGATCGAGCGGTGATGACGCGGGGAGCGTGAGGGTATCCGTAGTGACGGATCCGATCCCTCGACGATGCGCGCGCACGAGATAGCGCCCAGGCGTCAGCGCAGTGAACGCGAAGCGACCGCTGGCGTCGGTCTGCACGACGGTGCGCATCGGTGCGCCCACCGGCTGCGCGCTGACGAAGGCACCAGGAAGCTGTCGGCCGCCAGCCACTACACTGCCCGACAGCACTGGGGCCGGGGTCGGCTCAGTGGGTGTAGCCCCGCGCGCATCGCCCGCACCGGCCGCCGGCGGCGCCGACGTCCTGCATGACGAAAGCAACAGAAGTGTGACGAGTGTCGCGTGGCGCATTGGCCGAATCCCTTCGTGATTTGTCGAAGTCGGCGGCAGAATCCAACCGTGGCGCCGTTGGCGCAACGCGACGGGGACGAAGCGCACAATGAACAGGATGCGTTGCGTGCCCGTTCGCGTGCGCACACCTTCCGAAATGCTCATTGGCGTCGCCGGCATGGTGGGCTCCGGAAAGAGCACTCTCACCAGGGCGCTTGCCGCCCGTTTCGGGCTCCAGCGCGCGCTCGAGAGCGTGGACGGCGACAACCCGTGGCTCGAGAAGTTCTACGAGAGCCCCGAGTCGCGCGCCCGCTACGCACTGGAGCTACAGCTTCACTTCCTGGCCACGCGCTTCGAGAGCATGCGCCTCATGCGCTCGCGCAGCGGAAGCTGGATCCTCGACCGAACGTGGTACGAGGACGCCGAGGTATTCGCACGCGGGCACTTCGAGGAAGGGCTGATGAGCGCGATGGAGTTCGAGCTCTACCAGAGCCTGTACACCGAGCTCCTTCATTCGCCTGCCGCGCGCCCGCCGCGTCTACTGATCTACTTGCATGGGCCGCTCGAGCACATCCTCCGCCGCATCGAGGAGCGCGGCCGACAGTCGGAGCGGGAGACCGAGCCGGCCTACTGGGCCGCTCTCCATGAGCGCTACGCCCGGTGGATCGCCCGCTTCCGCCACTGCCCGGTGCTCCCCATCGACGTCCGGGAATACGACCTCCTGACCGACGCGCTCGCCATTGAGGAGATCGCTGCCCGCGTGCGGCAGCGGCTGGAGCGCGAGCTACCCCAGACCGAGCTCTGGCCGGCTGCCGAGAGGAGGCATTCTCTGGGACGCGGTGTATAGTTACAGTGTAGCCCGGTCGTACAGTTACCCTGTGCGGGGTAGCACAGTCGTCTGATTCGATGGGCGGCGCCCTGCCGCCCGCACGGCCTCCCCCGCCGTGCAGTGCTCTTCCGCGCGTCGTGCTCTTCGTCGATGCTGTTCCTCCTATCGGTTCTACTCACCCCCGACTCGCTGGCAGTCGATTCCGCGCGACTCGCGGTGATCGATCGCGTCGCCGTCTACGCGGTGCAAGCCCGCGGATTCCCCGGCGTCGCCATCGCCGCCGGTCGTGGACGGTCGGTCGTGTGGAAGAAGGGATACGGGCGGCTCGACTATGGCGCGCGGTCACGCACCGTCGATCCCGACCGCACACTGTACGATCTCGCGTCGCTCACCAAGGTCATCGCCACGACGACCGCGGTGATGGTTCTCTACGACCAGGGGAAGCTGCGACTGGAAGACCGCGTGGGTCGCTGGATTCCGGAGTACTCGTACGGTCCCAAAGCGTCAGTTACGATTCGCGACCTACTCACGCATCGCGCCGGACTCCCTTCGGGACGTGCGCTGAGCCGCCCCGCCAAGCAAGCGCGAAAGCAAGTGCTCGACGCGCCACTCGTGCTGATGCCGGGCACGCGCGAGATCTACTCTGACCTCGGGCCCGATGTGCTGGCCTTCATTGTCGAGCGGGTCAGTGGTGAGCGCTTCGACGCGTTCGTGACGCGCCGAGTTTTTCGTCCGCTGGGAATGCGGAATACGCGCTTCAATCCTCCACGCGATTGGCGGAGTCGCATCGCGCCGACTGAGGTCGCGGCGCGCCGCGGGTACGCATTACGTGGCGAAGTGCACGATGCGAACGCCTGGGCCCTAGGAGGCATCGCCGGTCACGCGGGACTCTTCAGCACGGCCGGTGATCTCTCGATCTTCGCGCAGATGATGCTCAATGGCGGAGTCCATCGCGGCGTTCGCATTGTGAGCGACTCGGCGATCCGCCGCTTCACGACGCGCACCGCAGGTTGGCGCGCGCTGGGATGGGAGACGTGCTACGGCGGCGGGAGCTGTGGTCACTATCTGAGCGAGCGCGCCTACGGTCACACTGGCTACGCCGGGACCTCGATCTGGATCGACCCCGATCGTCAGACGTACGCGATCGTTCTCACGAATTGGGTGCATGCCGGCGACGCCGGCCGCGTGGCGCCGGTTGCGATTCTGGCCGACCTCCGCGCCGACGTCTCCGACATCGTCGCGCTCTCCGCCACCGACCCCGTCTACTCACCGCCGCCCATGCCCGACCGCTTCCGCGCCGATCGGAAGATCGGGTGGACGGGAATGGTCAGCGACCCGAGTCAGGTCAGGTTCTAGACATCGAGATTCGAGATTAGAGATTCGAGATTCGGCGGGGTGCGGTCCTCGAAGTCCGCGCCAATCTCGAATCTCGAATCTCGAATCTCGATGCTCTCCAACGATCCCGGCGTTCTCGCGGCTCAAGACCGCGACAAGGCGATCCGCGTCCCGCGCCCGCTTCGCGTCGAGGGCGATGGCCGGCGCGCGCCGATCCTGATCGGCACCGCCAGCTGGACCGATCCGACGCTCACCGCACCCGGCGTCTTCTATCCCGCCGACGCGCGCACGCCGGAGACGAGACTTCGGCACTACGCCAGTCTGTACTCGATGGTGGAGGTCGACTCCACGTATTACGCCCTCCCCGCGCGTCGGACGGCGGAGCTGTGGGTCGACCGTACGCCTAACGAGTTCGTGTTCGACATCAAGGCGCACGCGCTCATGACGACGCATCCGTCGGAGCCGAGCCGCCTGCCGGCCGACATCAAGGCGAAGCTGCCGCCGAGTCTCGCCAAGTCGAAGCGCGTCTATCCGAAGGATCTGCCCTCCGAGATCCGCGATGATGTGTGGCGCGCGTTTGTCGACGCACTCGAGCCATTGCGCGTGACGGGCAAGTTAGGCGCGGTGTTCCTCCAGTACCCGCGATGGTTCGTACCAGGCCGTCAAGCGCGCGAGGAGCTCACCGCTGCCCGCGAGCGACTCGGCGATCTTCCGGTCGCGGTCGAGTTTCGCCACCGCATGTGGCTGGACGCTGAGATCGTGTCGCGCACCATGCAGCTGCTCGAGAAGCTCGATATGTCCTACGTCGTCGTCGATGAGCCGCAGGGCCTAACGAGCAGCGTTCCGCCAATGGTCGCGGTGACGTCGCCGCGCTTGGCTGTCTTTCGGATGCATGGCCACCGGGCGGAGCTCTGGGAGAAGCAGGGCGTCCCGGTGGTGGAGCGCTTTCGCTATCTCTACGACCGCACTGAGCTGAAGCCCTGGGTGCCGCGCATCATCGACACCGCCGAGCGCGTCGACCGCCTTCATGTCGTCTTCAACAACTGCTACGCGAATTATGGCGTCACGAACGCGGACGAGATTGGAGAGATGCTCATCGAGGCCGAAAGGGACGCATAAGGCAGATCGACATCGCTGATGTGCGATCTGCGTTCTGTTTATCTCGCCTTAACCAGCTGCGGCGACCAAATCACCGTTCTGCGCTCGGCGAGAGTGACCGTATCCGAGGCGCTGGCGTAGCCGGGCGCGCTCGCTGTGAGAACGTAGCGTCCGGGAGCAAGCGAGATCGCGCGCTCCGTGAGCGGCCGTCCGTTCGCGGTGATGACCGCGCTGTCGGGCAGACGCCCGCCGATCTCGAGGCGCGCGCTTTCCGCGACCTCTTCCGCCGGCGCACTGCTGACCGGGCTCGACGACGTCGACGGACGACCATCAGCCAGCTGTCGCGGCTTCGCGGTCAGCAACAGCACGACACTTACCGCCAGCAGCACGCCAGCAGCACCGTAGATGATACGCTCGACTCGCCGGTGCGAATGCACCTCGGCCGCGTCGCCCTCGTCGGACTCGTCAGGCAGGATGACCCGAGGCAGAGACGGAACCGAGCCGGGTGTCGTGCGCGGCGGCGGCGGCGGGATGATCGGCGTGCGCGACACACGCGGCGTGCTGGTTTCCGCGGTCGCCTTCTCACCGATCAGCGGCTGCAATGCGTCGAGCATCGCCGCCGTTTCGTTGCGCCGTTCCGTCTTCACGTTCTCTCTCCTCCGTCGCAGGACAGACCGCCGACTTCAGGCAGCGCAACAAGATTCCGTGCGACGGAGGAAATGAAAAGATGGAACAGATTGTTGCAAAGCTTTGATGCAGCGCGAGATACGCAGCGTGTTGGCGCGGCCGTCCCGCGGCCCTGCGATTACCCTCGAGGAGCCATCAACTCGTGATCGCACCCAGCCGTCGATCGATCTCGGCACGGTCCAACCAACGCCCGCGAACCATCACCCCTGCCGACCGACGGACGTTTCCGATGTCGTCGAGCGGATTGGCGTCGAGAAGAATCAGATCCGCGCGCTTGCCCGGCTCGATCGTCCCAAAGTCACGTGGCATTCCAAAGTGCGTAGCGAAGTACTCGGCGACGTTTCTGGTGCCCGAGACGAGAATGTCGTACGGCGTCATCCCGGCTTCCGTCATCACGCGCATCTCGCGATGGATGGAGAAGCCCGGGACGCTGAAAATCTGCGGCGCGTCGGTGCCTAACAACACGGGCACCCCACCTTGGTGCAGCGCACGCAGGATGCGGCGCCTGAGCGGTGGTATTCCCGCCGCGTCACCCGATGCATTCGCGCGGAAGTTCGCCGCCGCCTGGAACCACTGTCCCACCATCTGCCGCGGCATGTAGCGGAGCTCCGGGCGCGCGGCATACGCGGCCGAGTCTTCCGGCGTCATGAACACATCCCACAGCGCCATCGTCGGCACGACCGATGTGCCGGCATCCTTCGTCGCCTTCACGATGGACGCCAGCCGCTCCTCTTCACTCCCGCTCCCGAACGACGACGAGCGCAGCGTCTCGACGAAATTGTCCAGATGATCGACTGTCGACTGCTTCGCCTCGAGCGCTCGCTTGAGCCCGACCAGATCGGACACGTGACCGCCCCACGGAATTCCGACTTCGCGCGCAGTGCCGACAATGGCGGCGTACACATCCTCCGACAGCCCCTCGTGCACCTTCAGCAGATCGTAGCCCTGCTGCTTGTACTGGCGCACGAGCCGTGCGGCGGTCTCGGGCGTCGACACCGAGTTCCCGCTCATCGCCGGGCTGGACATGATGAGCGTCGGTCCGAGGATCTCGCCGCGCTTCACCACGTCACGCAACTGCAAGTGATACGGCGCGCCCAGCATCCCCCGAACTGTCGTCACCCCTTGCGACACGTAGAGCATCAACGTGCGCTCGGCGAACTCACCCGCTTGCTGCGGAACGTGTCCGTGCATCTCCGCCAAGCCCGGGATGAGAAATTTGCCGCGTGCATCCACTCGCACAGCGCCCTGCGGAACACGTATCCGCGCCGAAGGTCCGATCTCGGCGACTTTGCCATCGCGCACGACGACCGTCTGTCGCTCGAGCGTCCGCGCGCCACCGGCGGTCATCGGTATCACCGTGACATCCACGAACGCCACGGCGCTTGGCGCGGTGGCCTGCGCATGGAGCGCCGCCGGTGCGAGAAAGACGCCGAGGGCCATCGCGCGCACGTGCGCGCCCGAGTGTGAGTGCATGTCGACGATCCTCACGGAAGTGGAACGACGTACGCCGGCTCGCCCGTAGATTGGCGAAACACTGTAAAGATTCTTGCCTGCCAGAGTACCCGACCGCCAGCCGCGGCGCATCACGGCGGGGGACAAAGCGCGTCTGCCTCGGGATGAACGGCCGCCTGGCAGGAGCGCGTTACATCGGACGCGGCCAGCCGGTCCTCTGAAGAGTCCACTCGCGTTCCTTTTTCCGGGCCTGACAATGAGCACCGAAGCCACGCGCGAATCACTCGACGCGCTCACGTTCGACGCCGCCGAAGCCGTGTCAGCGACGACGAGCTCTACGACCTGCACGAACTGCAACGGCTCGATCGCGACCACGTATCACGAGGCGAACGGCCAGGTCGTGTGCGCCAGCTGCCGCTCCAAGCTCGAGGCGGTGATGCGCGGCGAGGGATCCGGTGCCGGCCGCCTAACGAGGGCATTCCTTTTCGGAGCTCTCGGCGCAGCCATCGGCTCGGGCATCTACTACGCCGTCGCCGCCATCACTGGTCTGGAGATCGGTCTGGTCGCGATCGTCGTCGGGTGGCTGGTTGGTCGCGGCGTGAGCATGGGCGCCAATCATCGCGGTGGCTGGAAGTATCAAGCGCTGGCGATCGCGCTCACGTACATCGCGATCGTGACCACGTACATTCCCTTCATCCTCGATGAAGCGGCGGACGCACCGGGCCTGGTGCTGTTCATCACGGCGCTCGTCGTACCCTTCGCCGCGGGGCTGAAGAACATCATCGGAATCGCGATCATTGGGTTCGCGCTCTTCCAAGCATGGTCGATGAACAAGCGCCTCGAAATCAAGTTCACGGGCCCATACGAGCTGAAGGCCGCGTCGTCGCCGGCCAGTGCCTAACGAGGCACCGGTCGTCGCGGAGTGGCGGAGCTGTGAGCGCTGTGGGACGCAGCTCGCGCTCTCGCTGCTGAGCTGTCCCTCCTGCCAGCGGCTCGTGCACGGGCCGGAGCTCGAGCGGTTGGCCGCGGCCGCGCAGCTGGCGGAGAACGCGGGCAATCTCCGCCAGAGCATCGGCGAGTGGGAAGCGGCCCTCGCGCTCCTCCCGCCCGGGACCAAGCAGCACGAGACGATCGGCCGACGCCTCATGGCGCTTCGCGCCAAGGTGGATGGTCACGCGGCGGACGCGCCGAAGTCGCACCCGGGCCTCACCGCCGGATTGGCCGGTGCTGGCACGCTCGCGCTCCTCCTCTGGAAGTTCAAGTTCGTGCTCGTCTTCCTGCTGACGAAGGCGAAGTTTCTGCTCTTCGGCCTGACGAAGATGAGCACGCTGCTGTCCATGTTCGCGTACTTCGGCGTGGCGTGGGCACGCTGGGGGTGGATCTTCGCGGCTGGAATAGTGGTCTCGATCTACATCCACGAGATGGGCCATGTGTGGGCGCTAAAGCGACATGGCATTCCAGCCAGCGCTCCGATGTTCATCCCGGGGATCGGCGCCCTCGTACTTCTCAAGCAACACCCGCCTGACGAGAAGATCGACGCCGAGGTGGGACTCGCTGGTCCGCTGTGGGGGTTGGGAGCGGCGGTGGTGGCGTTGCTCCTCTTCTGGGTGACGCACAATCAGCTTTGGAGCGCGATCGCCTGGTGGGGCGCGTGGGTGAACGTCTTCAATCTCCTCCCTGTCTGGCAGCTCGATGGCGGGCGCGGATTCAATGCAATGTCTCGCGCGCACCGGTGGGCGGCGGTGGGCGTATTGACCATCGGATGGCTGATCGCCCAGCAAGGGCTCTTCTTCCTGCTGGTCGCGGTCGCGGTGGCTCGCGCTTTTGCAGCGCCGGCATCCAAACCTGACCCGCGCGCTCTCGTGCGCTACGCGTCGCTGGTTGTTGCGTTCGCGCTCCTGCTCCGCCTACCGCAGGCAGCCTAACTAGCGCTCGAGCCTCGTCAGGCGAGTTTCGAAGTCCGTGAGACGCGCGCCCCGCGCGTCGATCTCCGCGTACTCCTGAGCGTGCCCGGCGATGAAGCCCTCGCAGTCCGCGCGCGATCGCCAGCGGTCGATCGTGACATACCGGCCCGTGACGTCAGCGTCCCGCCAGAGCTCGGTACCGAGGTAGCCCGGCGAGCGGCGGAAGAGACGCACCCAGTCACCGTCAGGACCGTAGAGGCGCTCGAACTCCGCAGCCGCGCCGGGTCGAACGCGGAATGCCCACACGACGCCATACTCGGTCTGCGTTTGCGACATGACCGCTTTTCAGGTATATACAAGTTATATGTGGCATACGGCGCCAACCTGTCAATACGCTAAAAGAGGTTATAGTGGCACACTTTGAGTGGGTCGGAGGGAGACTGGCCCTCGACTTCACCAACACTGCCTCCTGGGGCGGCCAGCAACCTCATGGGGAGCGCTTGATCGCGTTCTCGGATCTCCTCGACTGGGGACGTGACGCCGGTGTCATAGCACCAGAGCGACACCAACGCCTTCGCGCCGACGCGGAGTCGCGCCCTGGCTCGTCATACCGTGCACTCGAACGCGCCAGACTCGTCCGAGAGCTCCTGCACCGGCTCCTCACCGCGGTGGCCGACCACGCCGAGCCTGACCCTGCCCTGGTTGCCGCTTTCAACCACCAACTCACTCAAAGCCTTGCCCAGCTTCGGTTATCCGATGCCGCCGACGCCCTCCGCTGGATCGAGCGCGATCAAGACCTGGATTCAGTGTTGCACCCGGTGATCTGGTCCGCGGCTCAGATCCTGTCGTCGAGCGATCGCCAGCGACTCCGGCGCTGTGCCAACGACAACTGTGGCTGGCTTTTCGTCGACCAGAGCCGGAACCACAAACGAAAGTGGTGCGAGATGCGCGAGTGCGGTAACCGGGCGAAAGCCGCGCGCTACTACGCGCGCCACCGAAACCGACCATCCGAGAGCGCGTAGGTTCCATTAGAGAGGAGCAACAATGCTCGACCCACGACTGATGCGACTCCGCAGTGAGCTCGAGCGGCTCGGCTCCGTCGTCGTCCCGCACGGCAGCCACATTTGCGTGCGGCTGCCGCTCGCCGCGAGCGTCGTGGTGCGCCTCGAGAACGGCGTACTTCGATGTCATCCACAGCTTGGGCCGTTCGGCCGAGCTACCGCGTTAGGCGGCACGGCGGTGGCGACCACCGCCGGTGTCGTCGCGCTTCTGGCCACCGGTGGGCTCGCGCTCCCCATCGCCGCCGCCGTCGGTGGTGTCTCGGCCATGATGGTGGAGCTTGGCGGATTCGTGACCGCCGAGAATTGCGTGACGCGCGTGCAGACACTGTGGGCTCGCATCGACGCCGACATCGGTACGCTGCCGGTGTCGCCTAACGAGAACCGCGCACTGCAGCCTCCCCTGCCTGACGAGCTCGCGCGCGCGCCGCGGCCCGCCGATCTGCATGTCGACCGCCCAACCTGACGCCGCCACAATCGACGTCGCGACGACGGTCCGCTCGGCCACTCGTCAGGCAGTGCTGGCGGGTGGCGTCGCCGGACTGGCGGCCGCGCTCACGTTCGCAACCGCGCACGCGATCATCATCGTTCCGATCTGGAATCGGATGGGCTCCGGAATCTTGTCCGCGGTGCTCGGCGGATTGGCCGCTGGGTGGGCGTTCGCCGAGCTGGGGTTCATACCACGCGGACAGTTCTCTCGTGGCGTGTACGCAGCCGCCGGCGCGCGGTACGGCGCGCTGCTCTGGCTGGCGGTGGTTCCCGTCACGCTCGTCGACACCGTGCTTCGACTCACCGGCTTCACGGACTTCGCCGAGCTCGGCGCCGTCGCCATCGCCGTCACACTGGCGATCGGTGCTGGTGCGCTGCTCGGTGATCGACGTGTAGGCTCGAATCGCGCGCGCATCGCCGGTGCGGCGGCGACGCTCATGCTCACGATCGCGATGGCGGGACCAGTGCCACTTCCCAACGGAGCGCGCGCGATAGGAATCTTTCTGGCGGTACTTCCGGCGTGCATCGTTGCGGGTGTCGTGCTCGCCGTCATTGTGCGTGAGACTCGCGCCAGGTTCGACTCACTTCCCCACGAACCCGGGGCATAGTCGGCTGATCCCACGGGATGACCGAGTCGTCACGCCGTTGACGACAGCTGCCGCTACTCCTCTTAATTTCCGGCCATCGTCCTCGCTCCTCTCTCCTCCTTGCTCCGGAGTTGCGCCCGTGCTTTGCCTCTTGACGCTTCGCTGTTCACGGCTCGCCTTGCTGGCCGCGCTCCTGCCGATGGCGGCCGCCGCGGCGCAGGCTCCGGCCCGGATGCGCACCGAGCAGTTGGCGCCTGGACTTCATCTCGTCACCGGAGGTGACGCCGGAAACGTTCTGGTGCTCGAGAGTGGCGATGGAGTGCTGCTGGTCGACACGCGAGACACGAGCGAGGTCGCGCCCTTCGACTCGATCGTTCGCACCCTTTCCACGAAACGAGTGCGCACCGTCATCAACACGCACTATCACTTCGATCACGTCGGCGCGAACGCGCACTATGCCGCGCGCGGCGCGAAGCTCATCGCCCAAAAGCAACTTCCCGCGCTTGCCCGGCGCGACACCATCATCCCGGAGATGCGGAACTGGCGCCTGGTGCCGATCGCATCGCGTGGCATTCCCAAGCAGACGTTCGGCGACAGCATGTCGTTCCGCTTCGGTCAGCAAGCGGTCGTGCTGTACCATCCGCCCAAGGCCCACACAGGAGGCGACGCGATCATCTGGCTGCGCGATGCCGATGTCATGCACGTCGGCGACATCGTCGAGATCGGCGCCCCACCCTTCATCGATTGGTGGGGCGGCGGCTCGCTCGACGGAATGATCGCCGCCTGCGAGCGAATCCTCGCGATCGGCGGGCCGAGCACCCGTATCGTGCCCGGTCACGGTCCGGTGGTCACGCGCGACGAGGTCCGCGAGTATCGCGACATGCTCGTGACCATTCGCTCGCGTGTCACCGCGGCACTCGACTCGGGACGTACGCGCGATCAGTTGCTCGAGACGTCGCCCACTAAGGAATTCGACGCGCGGTTGGGGGGCGAAGGCCGCGCCAAGGGCTTCGCGCGTCTGGTCTGGTACGGTCTGGCTCGCGATCGCGTTAGGCAGTCGCGCTAGCGGCGGCGATCGTCGCCGTTGCCGTGTCGTGCACCGGTGTGCTGACGCCGAGCTCGCGGCCGTAACGAGAGATCGCGCCACTCAGGATGTCGAGCTCTGTCCGCCGGCCACTTTCGAGATCTAGCAGCAGACTCGGCCGCATGGCCGGCGGAAGACCGGCCGCGAATGCGATCGCCTTGTCCTCATCCGCTGTCGTGATGTTGACCCGGCGCGCACGCGCGACGGCACCGGCCTCGCGGATGGCGCGCTCCAGGAGGACGTTTCCGAATGGCGCTTCTCGTATACGGCCAATCGACGTGCGCGACATCCCGCACGCGGCCGCGCTCGACGCCAGAAAGATGAGCTTTCGCCACAGCTCGAGCGCGATCTCCTCGGAATGCTCGGCGGTCACGCCCGCGTCGGCGAAGGCGCGCACCAGACGCTCCACACGGTCGCTTCGACCGCCGGCAAGCTCGCCGATTATCACGCGCTGAAAGGGACTGAGCCGCTGTACGACGCCGGGTGAGATACGCGCCGCGCTGATTGCCGTCACGCCGCCGACGATCGCCTCGCCCGGAACCCCGAGCTCGCGCAGGCGGTCGGCCGCTTCGACGCCGTTGAGCAGCGGCACAACCATCGCGCCGGCGGCCGCCAGCGCCGCCACCGCCGGCGCCACTTCGCCTAACGAGTACGATTTGACGCTGACGATGACCGCGTCCGTACGCCCGAGCGAACGGACATCGTCGCTGGCGTTGGGATGCACGGTGAATCGCTCGTCAGGCGTGATCACTTCCAGCCCGCGGTCTCGGATCGTTTCGAGATTTGCGCCTCGTGCCAGCATCTCGACCTGGTGGCCCGCGCGCGCCAGCACGCCACCGTAGTACGCGCCGACACCGCCGGCGCCGACGATCGTGATCCGCATCAGTTTGAGAAGAGAGGAGTCGCGGTCGGACGACGAGTCGTCAGGCGTCGCGCTTCTTGCCGCCCTTGGGCTGCTGCTTCGCCTTGTCGTTCTCCCGCGCCGGGACGGGCCCCATCCGCATCCAGAATCCGATCACGCCGCAATCCAGGGCACCCTGGTAAGGGAGAGGGACGTCGACCGCGCGCGGATACACTTCGACCGCGATGATGCGCTCGATCGGGATCGCATCGATGTACGCCTCGTTGACCTTGAGCCCATCGAGGTAGATCGCCGGAGCGCACTGCGCTTTCCCCGTTCCAATACGGATGAGGCTCCCCGAGCTGCTGCGGAGCGGGATGATACGCACGCGGTGCATCGTGCGCAGGAGGTCGATCGGCGTGCTCATCCCTCGCTTCTCGATCTGCTCCTGGGTGAGGAAGAATCCGTTCGCCGTCTGGCGACGCCGATGAAAGTCGTCGAGCTTGGTGTCGGCGATGCCGCGGATGCCTGCGACCTCGACTTCATCCAGCATCTGCGGTGTCGGGGTGAGATCGATGTCGACCCGCATCTCGGTGCCGGGCGACAGCGTGATCTCGGCGGCGATCGGCTCGAAGCCGATGCGGCGGATGAGCAGTGGCACGCGGCCGGGAGGCACATCGACGAGCAGATACAGGCCGTCGTCGGTGCTGCGCGACACGATCGAGGTGCCGGTGACCACGATCTCGACTTGGCCGACGGGGCGGCCGAGCGTATCGCGGACGGTCCCGAGGACCATCCCGGGTATCGGTGTCGCTTGCGCGACGAGACACGGCGGCACCGCGATCGCCAGTAGCATGAGGCCACTGCCAACGCGTGCCAATGTCCGCTGTCGCATGGGTCATCTCCGCCGCAAGGGCGAGTCTCATCATCTCGACGAGACGAGTCCTACAATGCAACTAGCGTCGCCGAAAAGTAAAGGTGCATAAGGCGGGCCGACCGTCGCGCGTCGCGGAAGGATCGCGGGAAGGGGCAAACGGTCGGGGCAAGGGACGAATCGCACGCGCCCCCGGGGCTACGCTTCGTTCGAGATCAGCCGCCTTGAGCCAGCTAAACGAAGCACTGCCGCGCTCGAGCGTCTTCTTGATCCCCTCCTCTCGCCAGCACGGTCCAGCGAAGGTGCCGCTCGCAGAGGGCATCCCCCTCCTGAACGCACCGAACGTGACGGGACACCGCGTCGCAGCCCCGCTTGTTCGACCGAGTTGCGAAGGGAGGAGCTCGGCGTGCCGAGCGGCCAGCAATCTTGTCGACGACAATGGCCGAAGCAATATTGACTGAATGCTCATTCAGTCTAGCCGCGCAACCTACTAGCTGAGAATGCATTCCGTACGCCGGCTACGCGCCGAAACGAGACGGGCTCACATCCTCGAGCACGCCCGAAAGCTCTTCAGCCGTCATGGGTACAGCGGCACCAGCATCGGCATGATTGCGAGCGCCGCCGGCATCTCGCAGGGCCTCCTCTACAACTATTTCAGTGGTAAGGATGCGCTGCTCAGCGCGATGATCGACGAGGTCGTCGTCGATGCCGAATCGATCTTCGCCGTCGACGCAGCGGGGTCACCCGGCGAGCGACTCGAGCGGCTCGTTCGAGCAGCCTTCGACCTCGTCGCTCGTCATCGGGACTTCTGGCGGCTCTGGTACGGGCTCCGCATGCAGCCCGCTGGCCTCGCCTCGTTAGGCGCGCCGCTCTCCTCGTTGACCGCCACCGTCCGGCGAACCCTCGCCAGCTACGCCGCGGACGCCGGGTTTCCTCGCCCCGATCTCGAAGCCGAGCTCCTCTTCGCGCTCATCGATGGCACTTCACAACACTATGTCCTCGAGCCGAACCGCTACCCACTCGAAGAGATGACGACCTACATCATCGCGCGGTGGCGATGAATGCCCTCACCGTAGCCATTGTCGAAACCATGCCTCGATCCTTCGACTCATTTCCATTTCTTCCGCCAGTCCCCTCCCGCGAGATACGATCAACTCTCCACCGGTGCCCTTCGTGCTCAACCGCCGGTGCAGCGCAATCGCCTGCTCTGACGGAGCGGCGAACGCGCGCTCGTCGACCATGATCTGCAGCGGCGTCGTAATGCGATCGGCATTGTTGATCGGCGAGTGGCGGCGATAGGCGTCGGGCGCCGTCGTCGGACTTCCACCGAACATGCTTTCCCACTGACGCTGGAAATCGCCCAATCGCTCGTACTCCATCACGAAATCGACGTGCGGATCCGACACCGCCGCCACACGAAATCGCGGCGTCGACGCCAGCACGTTCAGCACCTTGCTCGCTCCCGATCGCTCCCCGAAGAGCCCGAGCCGCGAAGAATCCGCGACCCCACGGGCGATCAAGGTATCTACGCCCGAGAGCACGTCAGAGACGAACGTCGCCGTCCAATCCACCAGACCAGCGCGACGAAACGCGCGCCCGTGTCCGCCGCTGCCGCGAAAGTTCGGCAAGAACACCACGAAGCCCTGCGTCGCCAACGTCTGCGCCGCCGCTGGTGCGAGTCCGATCTCGAAGATGGGTGACGGCAACTCCGGAAATACCGAAAGCTGCGAGTGACCCTCCGGCCCACCATGCAGCACGGTGATCATCGGGAGCGCACGCGTCGTGTCGACGCCAATGGGACGCACGAGCACGCCGTCGAGCATCCACTCGCCGTTCCGCCATCGCACGGGCGAAGCGCGCAGTCGCCGGTCGAATGCGCTCCCGTACTCGGTAACCCGCCGCGGCGAATACGAGCTCGCCGGCGACACCACTACGTCCCACGGCCGTGCGGAATCAGCCAACACCAGCGCCAGCAAGTCCGCGCCGCGTGCTACGGACAGCTGCGCCCGCTTGGCCGGCGTGTCGCTCAACTGCCTCAGCGTTCCCTGCCTCGCGTCGAGCGCGAAGAGCGACGTGCCTAACGAGTCGGCACCCAGAAACAGGACCGTACGACCGTCGCGCGACCAGCCGTAGGTGTATGGTCCATCGAGAAACCCGCCTTCGAACACTCTTCCCACATCTCGAGGTGCTCCGCCGCGCGGATCCACCAGACTCAAACCGTGGTCGCCGAAGCGATCGAGACTACCGAACGAGCTGCGAAACGCGATGTGCCTTCCGTCGGGCGACCACGCCGGCCGCATGTCCATCCCCGGCCGTACCACGAGCGGCCTCGTCTCCCCCGTCTCCACCGACACGACGTGCACATCGGACTCATAGTCGTCATCGAAGCGCGGTGTCGGCTTTTCGGCAAACGCGATGAACCTTCCGTCAGGCGACCAGGCGATGTTCGCGCCCGGGTCCCACACGTGCACGATGATCGTGCGCGTCGACCGAGTGCCCTGTCGCACGGCGCCGTCGCGCACGCTGAGCAGATGAAGCTGCATCCGCATCGTCGTGTCGCTCCCACTTCCACGAGTCGGTGCGGCGAAGGCGATCGCGCGTCCATTCGGCGCCCACTCGAAATCCGCTACTCCGCTGCCCGTCAACCGCGTCAGCTGACGGGGCGCCGCACCCGACGTGTCCGTGAGCCAGACCTGAGCTGTCCTGGACTCGCCGCCACTCCTCGCCAGGAACGCAATCGCGCGCCCGTCGGGCGACCAGCGAGGTGTTCCACCCCGCGCGACGAGCCGGCGCGGCGTGCCACCTGTTGCCGGCACGAGCCAGATGCTCGCTCGAACCTCGCCAGTCGCCGTATCGGGCGCGGCCAAGGTGTAGAGCACCTGGCGCCCGTTTGGAGAAATGCGTGTCTCAACGGGCGTAGCAAGTCGCGCCAGCACGCGTAGCGCCTCGTCGTCCCGCGATTGCGAGCGCGCACGCTCGGCGGGAATAACGAGAGCCATGAGCGCGGTGACTGCAAGCGCGCGCATCATGGGCGCACCCCGAGCTGCTGCCTGACGAACTCGACCGTCCGCCGGATGATTGCCCGTGACTCGTCGGTGTCATCGGCGACGTCGAACCCGTGCTGGCCGTTCGGGTACTCGATCAGCTCGACAGGCTGCTTGCTGGCCGCGGCCGCTGCAGCTACGCGCTCGATCTGCTCGTTCAGCTCGGCGCGATCACGACCCGCGCGCACGAGCAACATCGGTGGCATCCGCGCACCACCTTCGAGGAGATCGATCGCCGACAGCGTGCGCCGCGCCGAGTCACGCTGCGCTTCGGGAAGCATCGGCAAGATCGTGCGGAGATCGATCGCGGGATAGTAGCCGACCAGACACCTGATCTGCTCGCCCGCTGTCATGCCGACGGGAATGAGGAGACCCCCACCTGAAAATCCCCAGATACACACTCGCCGCCCGTCGACGCCGAGGCTGTCTCCTTTCTCTCGCAAAAGCGTTAGCAGGGCGCGCAAGTCATCGGCGCCTTCGAGCAGGCGTCCTCGTTCGTAGCGCTTAGCGAAGTTGACCGCGGCGATGCCGTTCAATGAGGCAATACGCGCAAGATCCACGAATCCCTGCCACTTCCGTGCGTCGCTCGCTCCCGAATTGAGCACCACCACCGGTGGCCGGCCGGGACTCGTTAGGCGTGGCAGGTACAGATCCATCCGCAGCGCCGAGTCGTTCACGGTCCGGTACGCCAGATCCGGCTGCGCCTGCACGCGATCCGCACCCGGTACCCGCAGCACCAACGGGCGGCTCGTATCGAGCGCCGGCCTCGCCTGCGCGTGTAGCGGCGAGCTGAAGAACGCGAGGATGAGCACTAGCCGCAACGACATGACAGCCTCCTAAATGAGCGTGTGCACGCCGTCGTGACGTGCGTCATCATGCTCGCATCTGTGCATCGACGCGCCCACACTTTCTCGCTGGGCGGTCGAACTGATCGCTGAGTGGCCGCAATCGCCAGCCGAGCCATTCGGCGACGCGGACGACCGCTTGGCGACTTCTGACGTCGTTCACACATGCGGCGCTTGTCCCCGCCATGCTCCAGGCGAATCTTCGGAGTCGTGCAGGACGCTCGATCTACTCCCATTCCTCCTTCGGCCATCGTCGAGACCAGTGCGCTGGCGCGATTTGCCAGCACGCGTCCGGCGCTCTTTTTCGTCGTCGCGCAGCTCGCGGTGTGGACGGCCTACGCGGCGTCGAGCTACGTGGCCATGCTCCCGAAGCTCACGCGCGCCGAGTATTTGCCGTTCGCCCTGGTGAAGGCGACGATGATCCTCACCGGGCCGGTCATGAGCACGCTCATGTATTTCGTGCTGCGATGGATGAACGCGAAGCGGTTGGCGCCGCTGGCGCGGGTGGCCATCATCGTCGTCCTCGTGTATCCGATGGCGCGAGCTTGGGGGTCGTTCGACAGGGGCCCGCTGTTGTGGGCCTTCTCGCTGCTACCGATCGACATTCCATGGCGGCGTGTGGTGCAGATGGGAAGCAGCAGCTACCAGATGCTTCTGCTGGCGTGGATCGGTGGGTACTACGCGCTCCGGCACTGGTGGCAGCTCCAGCTCCGGGAGCGCGCGCTCCTCGAGTATCAGATCGCGGCTCGCGACGCGCAGCTGCTCGCGCTCGCCTACCAGCTCAATCCGCACTTTCTCTTCAACACGCTCAACTCGATTCGTGCTCTGGTCCTCGAAGATCAACATCGCGCGCGTGAAATGATCACCCGGCTCGCCGCTTTTCTTCGTCACACACTGACCATGAGCGAGCACGGTCTGAGCACCGTAGGCGAAGAGCTCGATGCGCTGCGCAGCTACCTGGCGATCGAGGAGGCGAGGTTCGAGGAGCGGCTCGAGGTGACGTGGGACATCGACGAGCGCAGCAAGGATGTGGAAGTACCGACGCTGATTCTGCAGCCGCTCGTCGAGAACGCCATTCGGCATGGGGAGCCTGACGGGAAGGGTGTTCTCGCCGTGCACGTCGAATCGCTGCGCGAGGGCGAGACCGTTCGACTTGCCGTTTCCAACTCCGGATCGCTCCCGTCAACGGCCGGTGTACATGCGGCGGGACGGTCCAATGGCGGCGTTGGCCTGGCGAACGTCAGGCGTCGGCTGGCACATGCATTCCCCGAGAGACACTCAGTGGAGCTGACGCAGAGCGACGGCTGGGTTCGGGCAGAGCTTCGCGTGGCACTCCTTCCTTCGGCACACGCAGAGCGCGGCTGACAGTGCGAGCGATCATCGTCGACGATGAGCGTCTGGCGCGGAAGGAGCTGCGCACGCTGCTCCGCGCTTTCCCCGAGGTGGAAATTGCCGGGGAAGCTTCGTCGCTCCCTGAGGCCAGGGCGCTACTCGAGCGCACGCAACCCGAGCTGGTGTTCCTCGACGTTCAGCTTGGTAGGTCGTCGGGCTTCGATCTGGTCGACGCGATCGACGATTCCGCATCGATCATCTTCGTGACGGCGTTCGACCAGCATGCCCTGCGTGCCTTCGAAGTACATGCGCTCGACTACCTGCTCAAGCCTGTGGAGCCGGCGCGACTCGACCGTGCGCTGCGCCGCTACGGCTCGGCGCGCTCCGAGCTGCCTGACGATGGCCGTGTGCCTTCTGGTGCGCCGCGCCTGACGCCTAACGACTGGCTCTTCTTGCGCACGGGAGAGCGGCGCTCGTTTGTGAAGATCGGCCGCGTCACGCATCTGGTCGCCGACGGCGACTACGTGACCTTCCACACGGACGATGGCCGCCGTATCCGCACGCACTCCGCGCTGCGTCTCTGGGAGCAGCGGTTGCCGAATTCGTTCCTGCGAATCCAGCGAAGCGTGATCGTCAACTTGGAGTTCGTGACCAGAGCGGAGCCATGGTCACACTACTCCTACCAGCTCACATTAAAGGGCGTCGAGGGGCCGCTCGTGATGAGCCGACGATACGCAACCCGCGCGAAGGAGTTGCTGGGATAACGCAGATGTGCGAAAGCCATTCTTGCACTACGTGCTCGGACCCGCGACCGGCTTTCCTCTCTCCACGACCTTCGGCACTACGCCCGCGTTCGGAAAGAGCCGCTCCGCGCCGCCGACCACGACCTGCTCTCCCGCGTTCACGCCGCTCGTCACTTCCACGAAGCCCGGCGTGCGCACGCCTAACGTGACTTCGCGGCGCGCGGCTTTGTTGTCGGTCACCACCCACACGACTCGCGATGACTGGAGCGAGAGTACGGCATCTTCGGGGATCACAACCGCCTCGGGGCGCATCCCGGTTGCCAGCCGAGCTTCGATGAACATTCCCGCCTGTAGCTCGCGCCGCGGATTGTCCACCCGCGCCTTCACCGTGATCGTCCGCGCCGGCAGCTGCACCACCGGATCCACGAAGTCCACGATGCCCTGGAACTCGCGTCCAGGGAGCGCCGCGACGCGGAATCCCACTCGCTGGTCCAGACCGAGACGGTCGGCATAACGCTCCGGCACCTGGAACACCGCGCGCTGCGGATCGAAAGTCTGGAGTGCAACCAGACGCGACGCCGTCGTGACGTAATCGCCAAGGCTCACCATGCGGCGCCCGACCACTCCGGCGAATGGCGCGCGAACGGTGCTCCGCACCACCCGCAACGTCAGCAGGTCGAGCTGCGCCTGCGTACTACGCGCCGTCGCTTCGGCGCGCTCGAGCTCCTGCGTCGTCGATGCGTTCTGCTCCAACAGCTGCTTGGTGCGCACCAGTGCCTGACGAGCGAGATCCCGGTCCGCCTCCGCGCGTGCCACCTGCGCGCGCAGCTCGGCGTCGTCGATCTTGAAGAGCGGCGTCCCCTTGCCGACGATGCGCCCTTCCTCGACGTAGATGTTGGTGATGCGCCCCTCCACCTCGGGCCGGAGCTCGATCGCCT
>DATFBY010000096.1:0-14464 GCA_035253585.1 Gemmatimonadaceae bacterium
TGCTCCTCGAGAAAGGCTATCGCGTCACTGGCATCGTGCGCCGGAGCTCAACGACGCCCTTCGAGCGCATCGGCCACCTGGTCGACCGCGTGGAGCTCGTGTCGGCGGACCTGCTCGATCAGCACTCCCTCGTCGAAGCAATGGCGGCGTGCGAGCCTGACGAGATCTACAACCTCGCGGCGCAGAGCTTCGTGCTGACCTCGTGGACCCAGCCGGTCCTGACCGGGGAGTTCACGGCGATGGGCGTGACGCGGGTTCTCGAGGCGATGCGCAAGGCGGCGCCAAAGGCGCGCTTCTATCAGGCGAGCTCGAGCGAGATGTTCGGCAAAGTCGTCGAGTCGCCGCAGCGCGAGAGCACGCCGTTCTATCCGCGCAGCCCGTACGGCGTGGCCAAGGTTTACGGCCACTGGATCACGGTGAACTACCGCGAGAGCTACGGCCTGTACGCGACCTCGGGCATTCTCTTCAATCACGAGAGTCCACGGCGCGGACTCGAGTTCGTGACGCGCAAGGTCACCGATGGTGTCGCCCGCATCAAGCTCGGTCTCCAACGCGAGCTCCGGCTCGGCAACCTCGATTCGCGTCGCGATTGGGGGTACGCCGGCGACTACGTCGACGCCATGTGGCGAATGCTGCAACAGAAGGAGGCGGAGGATTACGTCGTTGGTACGGGCGAGACTCGCTCCGTCCGCGAGCTGTGCGAGATCGCCTTCCGGTGCGTCGATCTCGACTATCGAGAGTTCGTGGTCCAGGACCCGCGCTTCTACCGGCCAGCCGAAGTCGATCTGCTCGTCGCCGATTCAACGAAGGCGCGGACCAAGCTGGAATGGAAGCCGACCGTCTCCTTCCAACGTCTGGTCGAGATGATGGTGGAGGCGGACCTAGCCCGGCATCGCGCGCGACGCTGACGGTGCGAACGCTCATTACCGGCGCGGGCGGATTCGTGGGTCAATGGCTCTGCCGCGAGATTCTCGAGCGCGGTTGGCCCGTCACTGGAACGATGCTCGGCGACGTGATCCCAACGTCCGTGCTGTCGCTCGATGAGCGGCGCGGCGTGCGGTGGATGTCGGTCGATGTGCGGAAGAACGAGGACATTGTTCGCGTACTCGATGAGTCGCGCCCGGAGCTGATCTTTCACCTGGCCGCCGTCTCTTTCGTTCCGGCCGCCGGCGCGGATCCTGGTGCGGCGCTCGACATAAACGTCGGCGGCGTTGGGCGACTCATGGGAGAGCTGCGAAAGCGCCTCGCCGCCGGCACGCTCGATCCGGTCGTGCTCGTAGTCGGCAGCTCGGAGCAGTACGGACGGCACGATGCGGACGAGATGCCGTTGTCCGAGCAGGCCGAGCAGCGGCCCATGTCGGTGTACGCGGCATCGAAGTGCGCGCAGGAGATCGTCGCGCTCGAGGCCTGGCGCACCGCCGGCGTGCGCGTCGTTGCCACTCGCAGCTTTGGACACAGCGGCGCGGGGCAGCCATCGAACTTCCTTCTGCCTGGTCTCGTCCAACGCGCGCTTGCGCTTCGCAATGCATGGCGGCGCGAGCTGGCCATCGGGAACACGTCGCCTATCCGAGACTATCTCCACGTCGCGGATGTCGTGCGCGCGTACGTTGCGCTGGTCGAGCGCGGGGAGCCGGGGGAGGTCTACAACGTCGCCAGCGGGGAGGGCGTGGAGGTCGGTGTCGTCGCCGAGCGCGTGCTTGCTCTCACCGGAGTCGACGCGAAATTGCAGCAGGACCCCACGCTCGTTCGTGCGGTGGATCTTCCGGTGCTCGTCGGTGACGCGTCGAAGCTTCGCGCGGCCACCGGATGGAGTCCCACTCGAACTCTCAACGACATTCTAGGCGATCTGATTCGTGCCGCGTCGCGCTGACCTCCACCGCATTCTGATCATCGGCTCGGGCCCGATCGTGATTGGGCAGGCTGCCGAGTTCGACTACTCCGGGACGCAGGCGACGAAGGCGCTTCGCGAAGAGGGATACGAGGTGATCCTCGTGAACTCGAACCCGGCGACGATCATGACCGACCCGGAGCTCGCCGACCGCACCTACATCGAGCCCGTGACGGCCGAGTATGTCGAGATGGTGATCGAGCAGGAGCGGCCGGACGCGCTGCTGCCGACGATGGGTGGCCAAACGGCGCTCAACGTCGCGATGGCGCTGCACCAGCGCGGAGCGCTGGAGAAATACGGCGTCGAGCTGATCGGTGCCGACGCGCGCGCCATCAAGCTGGCCGAGGATCGCGAGCAGTTCGCCGATGCGATGCGCCGGATCGGCCAGCGCGTGGCGCGTGGCGGGATCGCGCGCACGTGGGACGAGGCAATTGCGATCAGCACCGACGTCGGGTTCCCGGCGATCATTCGTCCGTCGTTCACGTTGGGTGGCTCGGGTGGCGGCGTCGCGTTCAATCGAGAGGAGTACGAGCAGATCGTCAGACGTGGGCTCGAGCTCTCTCCGGTGCATCAGGTGTTGATCGAGCGGAGCGTGCTCGGCTGGAAGGAGTTCGAGCTCGAGGTGATGCGCGACAACGCCGACAACGTCGTGATCGTGTGCTCGATCGAGAACATCGACGCGATGGGCGTGCACACCGGCGACTCGATCACCGTCGCCCCGGCGATGACGCTCACCGACCGCGAGTATCAGGCGATGCGCGACGCCGCCGTGGCGATCATCCGCGAGATCGGGGTCGATGCCGGCGGTTGCAACATTCAGTTTGCGATCAATCCAACCGATGGCGAGATGCTGGTGGTGGAGATGAATCCGCGCGTCTCTCGTTCATCCGCCTTGGCGTCGAAGGCGACCGGATTCCCTATCGCGCGCATCGGGGCCAAACTGGCCGTCGGCTATCGTCTGGATGAGATCGCCAACGACATCACGAAAACAACTCCGGCGAGCTTCGAGCCGGTGCTCGACTACGTCGTGGTCAAGTGCCCGCGGTTCGCATTCGAGAAGTTCCAATCCGCGAGCCCGCGCCTGACGACGCAGATGAAAGCGGTTGGCGAATCGATGGCGATCGGCCGCACGTTCAAGGAGGCGATGCAGAAGGGGCTGCGCGCGCTGGAGGTCGGACGCAGCGGATGGACGGTGGGCAAGACGGTGGCGGACGACCGCCTGCCTGACGAGACGCTCGACGCTTTGCGCGGCGCACTTCGTCAGCCAACGCCCGAGCGCATCTTCCAGATCAAGCGCGCGCTCCTGCGCGGCTTTTCGATCGAAGAGGTGCACGAGCTCACCAGCATCGATCCCTGGTTCTTGGCGCAGCTGCAGGAGTTGATCGAGGCCGAGCGCGAGTATGCGGCCATGAGTGACGTCACCGTGCCCGCGCTGCGCCGGATGAAGCGCTACGGTTTCTCGGATCGCCAGCTGGCGGAGCTACGGGATGAAACCGAGGAGACGGTGCGGGAGCGTCGTTGGACGATGGGAATTCGCCCCGCCTACAAGATGGTCGACACGTGTGCGGGCGAGTTTCCCTCGGCGACACCGTATCTCTACGGCAGCTACGATGAGGAAAGCGAAGCGCCTCGCAGCGGCCGTCCGTCGGTGATGATCCTGGGCAGCGGACCAAACCGCATCGGACAGGGCGTGGAGTTCGACTATTGCTGCGTTCGTGCCGTGCTCGCGCTTCGCGAGCAGGGGTACGAGACGATCATGGTCAACTCCAATCCGGAAACCGTCTCGACCGACTTCGACATCTCCGACAAGCTCTACTTCGAGCCACTCACGCTCGAGGATGTGCTCGAGATCGTGGAGCGAGAGCAGCCGATCGGGGTGATCGTTCAACTTGGCGGGCAGACGCCGCTCAAGCTGACGCGTCCGCTCGAGGCCGCCGGCGTCCGCATCCTGGGCACGTCCCCCGACGCGATCGACATCGCCGAAGACCGGCGGCGATTCGAGGCGATCGCCCGCGAGCTGGGGATTCACCAGCCGCCCAGCGGAACGGCGACCAGCGTGGACGAGGCGGTCCAGGTCGCGGATCGGGTTGGGTATCCGGCACTCGTTAGGCCGTCGTACGTGTTAGGCGGACGGGCGATGCAGATCGTGTACGATGAATCGTCGCTCCGCGAGTACTTCGCGCACGCGGCGCGCGTGTCGGAAGACCGCCCCGTGCTCATCGATCGCTTCCTCGAGGATGCCTACGAGGTCGATGTCGACGCGATCAGCGATGGCTCGCGTGTGGTGGTGGGCGGGATCATGCAGCACATCGAGGACGCGGGAATCCACTCCGGCGACTCGGCGTCGGTGCTGCCGCCCTACATCATCTCCGAAGCCGACCTGGATACGATGCGCGAGCACACGGTCGCGCTCGCCAAAGCGCTCGGCGTCGTGGGTCTCATCAACGTGCAGTTCGCGATAAAGGATCGGATCGTTCACGTGCTGGAAGTGAACCCGCGAGCGAGCCGTACCGTCCCATTCGTGTCGAAGACGATCGGTGTGCCGCTGGCATCGCTGGCTGCGCGCGTGATGCTCGGCGAGACACTCGACGCGATCGGTTACACGGACGAGGTCATGCCGCCGTTCGTCGCGGTGAAGGAGGCCGTGTTCCCGTTCAACAAGTTTCCGGAAGCCGACCCGGTTCTCGGCCCCGAGATGCGCTCGACGGGCGAGGTGATGGGAATCTCCGACTCGTTCGCCAGCGCGTTCGCCAAGGCGCAGATCGCCGCCGACAATGCGCTTCCATTGTCAGGCACGATCCTCATCACGGTGAACGATGCCGACAAGCCCAATGTGGCGCCGATCGCCAGGCGATTCCACGAGATGGGATTCAAGATCATGGCGACGACGGGAACCGCGAAGTTTCTGCGTACACGCGGCATCCCGGCGGAGCGGGTCTTCAAGGTGCACGAAGGCCGGCCGCATGGCGTCGATCTCATCGTGAATCGTGAGGTTCAGCTGCTCATCAACACACCGCTGGGCAAGCACGCGCAGCGCGATGACTACACCATGCGTCAGGCCGCCGTCGCGCACTCGATTCCGTATACGACAACGCTGTCGGCCGCCGACGCGGCGTGCGACGCCATCCTCTCGTTGCGCTTTCGCCAGCCGCGCGTGAGAGCACTACAGGAATGGCACGAGGCGGCGCGAGCGGCGTCGCTGGATTGACCCCGCCGCGTTGACTTCGCGCGCAAGTCGCTGCAATTTCTCTAGTTGGGCGTTAGCGCCCACGATTGTGATACCTCCTCGAACAAGCGAATGCCGGTACCGTTACTGGATCTTCGCGCGCAGTACGCGCGCATAAAGAACGAGATCGACCGAGCCCTCCAGAGCGTCGTCGACGACCAACTCTTCATCCTCGGCGAGCCGGTGGCGAAGCTCGAAGCCGCGGTCGCCGAGCTCTCGAACACGAAGTACGCGATCGGATGTGCGAGCGGAACCGACGCGCTACTGCTTGCCTTTCGCGCGCTCGACATCGGCCGCGGCGACGAAGTGGTGACGACACCGTTCACCTTTTTCGCGACCGCGGGCACGATCCACAACGTCGGTGCGACGCCCGTCTTCGCCGACATCGATCCCGATACGTACAACCTCTCGCCGGAGCTGGCCGCTGAGGCGGTGACCGATCGCACGCGTGCTGTCGTGCCGGTCGACCTGTTCGGCCAGATGGCGCCCATCGAGCGCTACGCCGCGCTCATGCCTGACATTCCGCTGGTCGAAGACGCGGCGCAATCGATCGGCGCGCGCCGCAAGATCGGCGGCAAGTGGACCGTCGCCGGCGAGCGAGCGACGATCGGAACGCTCAGCTTCTTCCCGTCGAAGAATCTTGGCGGTTATGGCGACGCCGGCATGATGGTCACGCAGGACGAGAAGCTGGCAACGCGGCTCAAGCGTCTCCGAGTGCACGGCGGCGCGGTGCAGTATTTCCACGACGAGGTCGGCTACAACAGTCGCCTCGATACCCTTCAGGCCGCGGTGCTCCATGCGAAGCTTCCGCATCTCGCGTCGTGGAGCGAGGCGAGACGCGAGCACGCGCGGTACTACGACGCCGCTTTTGCCGACTTACCTGAAGTACGGACACCGTGCATCGACCCAGCCAACGAGCCCATCTACAACCAGTACACGATTCGCGTGCGCGAGCGGGATGACCTACAGAAGCATCTCAAGGCGCGCGGGATCGGCAACGCGATCTACTACCCGCTGCCGCTTCACCTGCAGCCGTGCTTCGCCTATCTGGGATATCAGGAAGGGACCTGTCCGGAGTCGGAGCGGGCCGCGCGCGAAGTGATCTCGCTGCCTGTGTATCCCGAGCTGACGCGCGCGCAGCAAGACGAGACGATCGCCGCTGTTAAGTCGTTTTACGGACGCGCTTAGCGAGTCGTCGAACGTGAATCGCCATCATGCGTCCGGACGCCGCCGCGTTCCGGTACATAACACATACAATACGCCAGTGCGCTCCGTCACATGTCCGTGGCGGACCGCGGTATAGGTTGCCGTGCTCGCAGATCCGCAGGAAATGCAAATCCCACCTGGTAAGAAACTTGCTGAAGCGGCGCCTGAACGCCTGAGTGAACAAACGGACTCAGACCCGCCCATTCCTCTGGTCACGTTCCTCTTTCGGTATCGCACGGCCTTTCTGATTGCGGTGCACCTCGCGTTGGTGGTGGTCAGCTACACCCTCGCGTTCCTGCTCCGTTTCGAGTGGCTGCTTTCCGAACCATATCTAGGCATGTGGGCGCGTACGCTGCCGCTGTTGGTCGGCGTACGTCTTCTCGCGTTCGCCTACTACCGGCTCTATCGCGGCTGGTGGCGTTACGTCGGCATGCGCGACATGATCGATCTGCTCAAGGCCGTCGGTGTGAGCAGCTTGGTCTTCGCTGCGTGTCTGCTGTTCGCCGGGCGCGGATACGGATATCCGCGATCGGTGATCATCATCGACGCGCTGCTCACCGTCGCCCTCATCGGAGGCGCGCGGTTCTTCCTCCGCGCCGTACGTGAGCGTCGGAAGCCGAAGATTGCACCGCGTCTTCGCCGCGTCCTGATCATCGGAGCCGGTGACGCGGGTGAGCTCCTTCTGCGTGAGATGCACAATAACCCGCGCCTGGGTTATCTGCCGATCGGCTTCCTCGATGACGACGACCGCAAGATCGGCTTCCATATCCACGGCGTCGAAGTGCTCGGCGCGACGCACGAGCTGCTCGATGTCCTCGCCCGCCGGCCCGCGGATGAGTTGATCATCGCCATCCCGTCGGCGTCCCGCGACTCGATCCAGCAGATCGTCAACCGCTGCCTGGAGTCCAAGCTCCCGTTCAAGATCCTGCCGGCAATCGCTGCGCTCTCCGGCCAGGTGCACATGAGCCAGGTGCGCCCCGTGCGCGTCGAGGACCTGCTCGGCCGCGAGCCGGTGAACCTGGACTCGTCAGGCATTCGCGCCGACATCGCGGGCCGTCGCGTGCTCATCACCGGTGCCGGTGGGTCGATCGGCTCGGAGCTGGCGCGGCAGATCGCCTCGTATAGTCCAGCCAGCATCGCGCTGCTGGAGCGGAGCGAGAACGCGCTCTTCCTCATCGAGCAGGAGCTGAAGCGCAAGGCGCCCGACGTCACCGTGCAGTCGATCATCGTCGACATCCGCGAGACGCACGACGTTCAGCGGATCTTCAAGGAGACGCGTCCCGAGATCGTCTATCACGCTGCCGCCTTCAAACACGTGCCGATGATGGAGAGCCATCTCGCACAGGCGGTGGACAACAACGTCTTCGGGACGCTGAACGTCGCCGATGCCGCGGCCGCACACTCGGCGAAGTTCGTGCTGATCTCGAGCGACAAAGCCGTTTCGCCGAGCAACGTGATGGGCGCAACCAAGCGTCTGGCGGAGAAGCTCGTGCTGTGCGTGAACGAGCGGCGGCGCACGCACTTCGTCGCCGTGCGATTCGGGAACGTGCTCGGCAGCAACGGCTCGGTGGTTCCGCTCTTCGCCGAGCAGATCGCCGACGGTGGGCCGGTGACCGTGACGCATCCGGAAGCGACGCGCTACTTCATGACGATTCCGGAGGCCGTGCAACTCGTGCTGCAAGCGTCGGTGCTCGCGGAGGCGCGTGACCGCATCGTCATGCTGGAGATGGGCGCGCCGATGCGCATCGTCGATCTCGCTCGAAACCTCATACGGCTGTCGGGCTTCGAGCCTGACGTCGACATCCCGATCGTGTACACGGGTCTCCGTCCCGGAGAGAAGCTGCACGAGCAGCTGACCTCGGCCGGTGAGGAGACGATGGCCACCCGCTACGAGAAGATTCGGGTGGTGAAGACCGAGGGCGCACCGCTGAGCGACCGTGGCCTCGACGGGCTCCGCGAAGCCGTACAGGCTCGCGATGAGCGCACGATACTTCGCCGGTTGCAGGAGATGGTGCCGGAGTTCGCGCCACAAGCGGCGCTACTGGCAACGATCCGCGAACGCGGCGGTGTCGGTGCCGGAGAAACACGGGCCACGAGTCTGGTCGGGTGATGCGATCTTTCGGGGTGGTGCTGGTCGCGGGGGCCGTCCTTCTGGTCGCCGCGACCGCCGAGGCGCAGCATGACCTGGTGACGCTGCCGTTAGGCGATCCTGCGTACGCGCAGCTCGAGGGGCTCGCCAGGCAAGGTTGCCGGCGCGCTCGCGTGTCGCCGTATCGTCCTTACCACGTCGTCGCCGTTCGGCAAGCGCTGCAAACCGCGCGCGGCGACGAGCGGTGCGCAGGACCGCTACTCGACGCACTTCTGGCGCGCTTCGCCGAAGCCGAGGCCGCAGCGGGCGAGGTAGCGCCTGACGAGCGCGCGATCACGTTCGGCGCCGCGGCAACCGTTCGCGCGACTGGGCTCAACAAAGGCGAAATCCGACCGCTGTGGCGGGACATCCGCGACAAGAACGATGGCGACCCCGAAGCGGTAGCGATCGCGCGCGCACGCCTGACGTGGAACGGCGGACGCCGTATCGTCGCGGTAACCGAAGCGTACGCACAGACGAACACGCGGAATGATCCGCGTACGCGCGCCCGTCCGTTCCGCTCGACCGAGGGTGTCCTCGATTTCGACGACGCGTATCTGAACGGAAGTATCGGCAGCTTGAAGCTCTCGCTCGGCCGGGTGCGCGAGGCGTGGCTCGGTGAGGGGGAGGAGTCTCTCATCCTCACGGCTCACGGACCGGCAATCGATCGCGTCACGGCCAGCGCGACCTGGGCGCAGGGGAAATTCGAGATCCGCGCGCTGTTCGGCTCCATCAACGACGTCGTGCTCCGACCCGAAGACAACGAAGTTCCCGTCGGCTCGGACCCGGTTCGTCTTCATCGTATGATCGCCGCGCACGCGATCACGTGGCGGCCGACGCCGGTATGGGAGTTCACGCTTGGAGAAACGGCGGTCCTGTCGCGCCAGGGTGGCGGTGTCGATTTCTCGTTCGTCAACCCGGTGATGCCTTTCATAGTCACCGAGCACGACGCGACGCGTGAGAACAATCCGGCCGGGAACAACATCGTGGTTTTCGCCGGAACGCGAGTCGCAGCCGGCCGGGCCGTGATCACCGGAGAGCTGGCGATCGATGATATTCAGATCGACGCCGAGGACCGCCGGCGGGTGCCGGATCAGCTGGCGTGGCGCCTCAAGGCGACCTATCCTCTGTCGCTCGTCGTTCCGACGTCGCTGGGAGTGGAGTATCGGCGCGTGGACAGCTATACGTACATGCGTCAATTCTACAACGAAGTATACCAGCAATATGACGAGCCGCTCGGCAGCGAGCTCGGGCCCGACGCCGACATGATTCGAGGGGAAGGCGAGGTGTGGGGAGGATCCAGGCTTCGTCTCTCCGCGGGTCTTGGCCGTTGGCGCAAAGGCGCACTCCGCATCGACCAGCGGCCAGGGGCGAGCGCCGTGGGCCATGCCGGAGAGCCGTACCCGTCGGTCAGCGCGACGCGGCCCGAAGTCCAGCGGGCGTGGCTGGGCGATGTGACGGCGGAGTGGTTGGACGCCATTATTCCACTCACGTTCCGCGCCGAGCTCGCGCGCGTGGACGACGTGAATAATGAAGTGTCGGCCGTCACCAACTACCTGCGAGTACATTTTGCCGGCTCGTATCGGTTTCGTTATCCGTAGGTCCTCGCTCATGGGTGTCCTGATGACGTCGGCTGTCGCGTTAGGCGCATTGGCGCCACGCGCGGCGCGCGCGCAGGACACCACGTCCATCATCGGATCGTCGCGGAACGTCGGCGTGATGCGAGCCGGTGACGTGCTCGACATCGTGGTGTACCGCGAGCGTGAGATGAGCGGTAAGTATCTCATCGACAGCCGCGGCATCGTTCAGATTCCGGGACTCGGCGACATCACCGCGGCGGGGTTCACGCCCACTGAAATCAAGCAGCGTCTCTCGGATCAATTGATCCGCCGCGGCGTAGCAAACCCGGAGATCGCGGTCTCGCCGCTCATTCGCGTATCGGTCCTGGGTGAAGTTCGTACGCCGGGATTGCATCCGGTGGACCCGGGAACGACGTTGATTCAGCTGCTGACAATCTCGGGTGGCCCGACCGATCGTGCCGACATGCGACGCGCCTACGTGGTACGCGAGACGCAGCGCTTCCCAGTCGATCTGGCGAGCGCATTGGCCGGCAGCGCAACCGGCCGTGTGGTGCTGTACTCGAACGATGTCCTCGTCGTGCCGAAGCGTGGCGGCCTGACGAGAGAGAACATCAGCTTCGGATTGACTGCTCTCGGCGCGCTCTTGAGCATTGCAACGCTGGTGGTCACGCTGCAGAACCAATGACGATACCAGACCGTCTCCCCGATGTCGCGTCCGAGTCGGTTCACTATGAGCCAGAGAACAGAGCTCAGGCGCTGCGCAACGCGTACATCGCGGTGCGGCATCGCTGGTGGGCGGTGGTTGGCGTTTTCCTGCTCGTGGTATCGGTCACCATGTGGCGGACCGTTCAGAAGCCGCGGCAGTACCGCGCGACGGCGACGGTGCGGATTGGTGAAGTGCAGGCTCCGATCTCGGGGCTACAGACACCAGTCTATCGTGACTACCGCGTGGACCCGATCCAGTCGGAGCAGATCGTCATCAAGAGCGAGGCGGTAGCGTCCGAGGCTGCGGACATGCTCGGACTGCGACTGCAGATCGTGCAGCCGCCGAACGTTCACCGGCACCTGGTGTTCGGACCGACGCCGCCAAAGGTCGACAGCTCGGCGCAAGTGGCGGGCTACACGCTCGATCTAAGAGAAGCCGTGTACGCGCTGCGCCGCGAAGGCCAGGTGCTGGGTACGGCGCGGTATGGCGACCAGCTGAGTGCCGGCGGGATCACGCTCTCGTTGTTGGAGCGCCCGAGGGTTCCTGAGCGAGAGATCGCGTTGCAGGTGATTTCCGAGCGGGCTGCCGCCGGAATCGTGCGTGGCCCGATCGTGACGCGCGGCCTGCCGCTGACGAACATCGTGGAGATCTCCTTTACCGGCACCGATCCGACGCTGGTGAAGGAAACGGCAAATGCGGTAGCGCTCGCTTACCGCGAATTCTCGGCGCGCGACCGGCTGGAACGTGCGCGGAATCGTACACAATTCATCGCGCAGCAGCTCGAGGCGCAGCGCGGGCAGCTTCAGACCGCGCAGGATGCGCTCAAGGCGTTCAAGGAAGGGGCGCAGCTATCGAACGTGAACGCGGAGCAGACGGCCCTCGTCGCTAGCATTCACAACTTCGAGGGCCAGCTCGACGGGTCTCGCGTGAAGCAGCGCGTGTACGAGCGCCTCATAGGCCGCCTGGAGGCCGCCGATACGGCGACCGATGAGCTGCGCCGTCTGGCCGGTACGGAAGCCGTTCAGGAAAACCAGTACATCTCGAATCTGTACACGCGCTGGTTCGATCTGGTGAAACAGCGCGAAGAGCTTTTGTCGCAAAACAAGACCTCGGCGCACGACGACGTGAAGGCCGTCGATCGTTTGATCTCGCGCACGAAGGAAGATCTGCGCGAAGCGAGTGGCCTCTACTTGAAGGGTTTGCAGTCGCGCATTGAGAGCCTTCAGTCGACGATTGCCAGTCTGCGCGGTGAGACGGAGCGGTACCCGTCGCTCGAAGCGCAGGAGACGCGGCTCCTCGGCGACATGAAATCGGTTCAGGCCGTGTACGATCAGCTGCAGGCCGAGCTACAGCGATCACGAATCGCGGAACGCGATGAAGACGCGAGCGTCAGACTGATCGATGAGGCCCAACAGCCCACGGTGCCGATAGCGCCGAATCGTCGGCGCATCTTCTTCACCTCGGTGATATTCGGGCTGCTGCTCGGCTTGGGCGCGGCGATCCTTCTCGAGAATCTCGACGACTCGGTGAAGTCACCCGAAGAAATGCAGTCCGGGCTCGGGCTCACCGTGCTCGGCACGATTCCCCGGATTCGTGCCGCCACCAATGGTCGCGACAGCGATCGAAGCGTCGAGGAACGGCTCGTCACGCACGTCGATCCGCGCTCACCGGTGGCCGAAGCCTATCGTTCGCTCAGAACGAACCTGGCGTTCGCGCGCGTAGAGCAAGAGGTACGAACGATCGTCCTGACCAGTCCGGGTCCGGCCGATGGAAAATCGACGACCGTCGCCAATCTTGCGATCACGTTCGCGCAGCAGGGGCAGCGAACGCTGCTGATCGACGCCGATCTTCGACGCGCGGTGATCGACAAGCTGTTCGACGTTCCACGCTCGCCGGGACTCACCGACGTGCTGGTGGGTGAGGCGATGCTGGCCGACGCGGTGCGCGAAGCGGCGATTCCAAATCTCGCTGTTATCGGCAGCGGTCGCTTCCCGCCGAACCCTGCGGAGCTCCTCGGCTCGACAGCCATGCGCGATGTGCTGCGCGAATGCTCCGCGGAGTTCGACATCGTTCTGCTAGACTCCCCGCCACTCCTCGCGGTGACCGACGCAGCGGTGCTGGCGACGATGACCGACGGCGCGATTCTGATCGTGCGAGTCGGCTCTACACCGAAGGCAGCGACGCGTCGCGCGATGATGCAGCTCCAGACGGTGCGCGCTCGCATCCTGGGCTCGGTGCTCAACGACGTCGACTTCCGGCAGGGTGCCTTCGCTGGCGGATACGGCTACTACTATTACTACTACTACGGGCAGGACGGCTCGCGGAACGGGCACGGCACGGCGCGCGCGATAGCGAACAGGCTGCTGCGCCTGGTCACGACTCGGACACGCTCGTCCGATGACTGACGACATCGCGGATGTCGACACAGAGGTGCTGGGCCGCGTCGCCTGGGTGTTGCGCCTGGCGATGGGCATGCCTGACGAGAATGGTCCATCGAAATGGGATGGCATTCTCGAGAGCGCGACCGAAGAGCGGTGTGCCGCGCTGGCCTGGGTACGTAGTGGCGCCTACATCCGCGCGCGGGCGCCGGCGCGTGAAGTAGCTCGCTGGCGCGCGTTCGCGGTGGCGAACGACGCCAACGCGCGAGCACAGGGGAACGCACTCCGCGAGGCATGGGCGTCGCTGCGCACCCGCGGTGTCGATGCGGTAGTGCTGAAGGGCGCGCCGCTGTCCTTTCGTCTTTACGGCGATGCCGCCGCCCGCACTACCGACGACATCGACATCTACGTCCCCGCAGCCGCGCGCGAGACGACGCGAGAGGTGCTGCTGTCGCTGGGATGGCGCCAACACTACAGCGAAAGCATGCTCGACGACTGCTACGCGCGCGCGGGCGGCGAGTGGCATGGCGGCGAGATCTTTCTCGAGGTGCACACGGCGCTCGTCTCGGAGCTGCTGGCGCACGCGCGTCTCACCGAGCCGTCGGTCGAGCCCTGCCCGTCATCGGTGGGCACACTGCCGGCGCTCGCGGGACCCGCGCTTCCAGTGTACCTCGCTGCCCACCTCGCAAAGCACCAACTCCCTTCGCTCCTCTGGCACATCGATTTTGCGACGCTATGGCGGAGCCTGGATCCCAAGGAGCGCCACGACGCCGAGAAGCTTGCACGCCGTGCCCGGCTGTCGAAGTGGTTGAGGTGGGCCGTTCGGCGCTCAGCGCTGCTGGAGCCGGCGGCGCGCGGTGATGTCGCTGCCCTCCGATCGCTCGGATTCTCGGCCAGTGGCCGATGCGTCACGCACGGGATCAAGGAGTTCATCACGCACTCGGATACGCCGCTCGATGCGGCACGCGTGCTTGGCGCGATCCTCTGGCCGCGACACATCCGCAGCGATCTTCCGGCTTTCGTCGCACTCTCCGCGCAGCGTGTCCGCTCCCGATTCCAGGGAGCGCCATGACCGCCGCGACGACGGATTGGCGGTCGCTGCCACGTCACCGGGCCAAGCTCCAACCGGAGGCTGTCCTTCAGCTGGTGCGTCAGGTGATCGCCCAGGGTGGATCGCTCTGGATCGGCGCGCAGGGACCCAGCATGAGTCCGACCATTGGCGACGGCGATCAGGTTCTCCTGGCTCCGATCGATGAGCTACGTGTCGGCCACATCGTGCTGGCCGACGTCTCCGGACGCGCCGTGCTTCACCGTGTCATTGCCATCGACTCCGCGCGCGTGTGGACGGCAGG
>DATFBY010000097.1:0-6453 GCA_035253585.1 Gemmatimonadaceae bacterium
CAAGCCACCGCGCGTCGCAGGAAATCGGTCACCACGTAATTGAATGCTGCCGGCCGCTCGACGTTGCTGACGTGTCCCGCGCGCGGGATGACCTCGAGAGTGCTGCGCGGAATCGCGGACGCGAGCGTGGCCGCTTCTTTGGGCGGTGTCAACACGTCCTCCGCGCCGACGATTATCAGCGCCGGAACGTCGATCGTCGACAGTGTCGACGTCGAATCCGGCCGCTCCGTCATCGCTTCGAGGGCACCGACGACGCCGTCGACGTTCGCGCGCTCCATCATTGCCCGGACGGAATCCACGGTTTCGGGGCGGCGATCGCGCGTCGTCTTCCCGACCATCCCGGTGATCATCTGTTGCGCGACGGCACTGCTCCCGCGAGTGCGCGCGAGCTCGATCATCTCTCGGCGCTTTGCCTTGCCGTCATCGGTGTCGGCGCCGGCGCGGGTGTCAGCGAGCACCAGCGCGCGAACGCGGTGCCGATGCCGTCTCCAGAACGCCAGCGCGGCATACCCACCCATCGAGAGCCCGCCCACGACCGCGCGCTCGATGTTCAACGCGTCGAGCAGAGCCGCGGCATCGTCGGCGTATTGGTCGACGGAGTAGGGAGGCGCAGCGGTGCTTTCGCCGAATCCGCGCAGATCGGGCGCGATCACGCGGCCACGACGCGACAGCCCGGTGAGCTGCGGCGCCCACAGGGTGCGGTCGTGGGGGAAGCCATGCAGGAAGAGGATCGCCGTGCCGCTTCCGGCTTCGTCGTATCCGAGCTCGATGCCACCCGCTCGCACCTTCACGCGCGATCCCCCGTTACCCTCGCCGCCCGCGGCCCGGTGAAGCGCCGCGTCTCCATCCATCGGGCGTCGAAGGTGAGCCAAAAAAGCGTGGTGCCGCGATCGTGTCGTGCCGCACTCTGCCTAACGATCGAAAGCGCTGCCGCGAACGCCTTGGCGCTATACGTGTCGTCCAGCTCGACATCGAGAGTGCGACCCGCCAACGCTCCTCCTTCCTCGGCCCTTGCCAGCGCCCGTCCATACGCGCCGCCGTAGGCATCGTGCACCACATGCACACGTGAGAGGTCGACGCGCCGGACGCGTTCTCCCGTCAGGCGCTCGAGCAGCCGCGCCGTTGCGTCGGCCAATCGTAGCACGCGCCAGCGGTTGCCGGCAATTCGGGGCACCACTCGAGCGCCGACGACAGTGACCGGCAGACCAGCCAAAGAAAACCCGAGCGCGAGACCGGCGGCGGTTCCACCGGTGCCCAGCGGAACCACCACCGTCGTCGGTAAAGGCAGCTCGCCTCGCTCCACCTGCTCGACCAGCTCGAGCGCGGCGTTGACGTGACCGAGTATACCGAGCGGTGAGCTGCCACCGAGCGGTACCCAATGAGCTCGCGATCGGGCGCGCGCCAGCAGGGCGCGCGCGAGTCCGCGCACGGGGCCGCCCGAGTCCTGCACTCGCTCGCACAGATCACCCGCTCGCTCCGCGACCTCGTGCGCGGCAGGATTCATGTCGTGCCGCCATCGCACTGCCTCAGCGCGCGCGCCGAGCGCGCGTGCATGATGGGCCGTTGCGAAGACGTGCGTGGAGCCGACGCCGCCGGCGGTGAGGACGATGTCACCCGGCCTCACACCGCCGAGCAGGAATTCCAGAGTGCGGAGCTTGTTGCCGCCGAGCTCCGAGCCGGCGAGGTCGTCGCGCTTGACCCAGAGCTCGACGCCCGGCTCGACGACGATGCGCTCGACGGGAGTCGGAAACCGTCCGAGCTCGGCGCGCGGCAGAGATCTGAGCGCAGGAAATCTCCGCAGCAGCGGCATGCTGCTGCCCGTTGGCGCGCTCGACGCGCCCGGCGTACTCTTGCGTCGGGAGGATTTCACAATGCGCTATCCTGTGGACTACGTGCGCTACGCCGCGCGCGAGCTCAGAAAAGTGGAGACAGGAATGAAGATGGGGGAGGAGCCGCCGAAGGAGCAGATGCAGGAGCTGATCCGGGCGCTGTGGAAGGCGCTCGACGAAGTAGCGGAAGCGCTGGAGGGGATACAGAGGAGCGGGAGGGACTAGGGCAGCGAGATTCGAGATTCGAGATTCGAGATTCGGGATGCCCCCTCTGCCGAATCTCGCCGAATCTCGAATCTCCAATCTCGAATCTCGAACGTCTACCTTCCCTCCTCTCTCAACGTCAGCTCCCAACTCTGCCCCACCAAATCATGCCCGAAGCTGTGATGCGGCTCTTCGGCCACGAGCTGATACCCTTCGCGAATGTAGAGATGTCGGGCGGCATCGAGGACGCTGTTGGTCCACAGCGTGATTCGGTGGTAGCCTGCCTGACGAGCGAAGAGCGTGCACTCTCGCACGAGCCGGGCGCCGATGCCGAGCCCGCGGGCCTTCGGCTCGACCAGAAGGAGACGGAGCTTGGCGACGCCCTCGTGCTCCGGATGCCTAACGAGGAACACCGAGCCGACGTTCTCTCCATCGCGCTCGGCGATCCAGCAGCGCTCGCGCCTCGGATCGAAGTTCCTGATGAAGTGGGCGACGATCTCGGCTACCAGCGCTTCGAAGTGCTCGTCCCAACCGTACTCATCGCGGTACAGCACGCCGTGACGCTGCACGACCCATCCCATGTCGCCACTGCGATGCGGTCGCAGCAGGTACGACACCGGTGACTCCGGCGCCGATCCCAGCAACCTCTCGATCACGCCCATCGCGCCGACCAGCCGCCGCTGCTCCTCGTCGCTGAGGGAAGCGATGAGCGTCTCCATCTCGGATTGTGACGCGGCGTCGAGCTTGGCGAACGCGCCCCGTCCGCGCTCGTTGAGGGAGAGGCGGCTACGCCGTGCATCGTCGGCGGCGATCTTCCTGGAGAGTAGCCCGCGCTTCTGAAGGCGGCGCAGGATGCGGCTCAGATACCCGGGGTCGAGATCCAGCGCGCGGCTGAGCTCCGTGGCCGACGTGCCGCCGCGCGCCGCCAGCTCGTAGACCACCCGCGCTTCCGTAAGCGAGAACGGACTGTCGGAGAGGCCTTCGCGCAGGGCGCCGATCTGCCGGGTGAAAAACCGGTTGAAGCGGCGCACCGCGGCCGCGCGCTCGGCCAAGGCGTCGGGCATACTTGCCAGTCTATAGGAAATAGTTGACTCTGGCAAGTATATGTCGATCTCCCTCTCCCTCGCTCAATCCTCCTCTTCCAGAATGGCGATATCGTCTCCCACCACATCCCGCACGTACAACATCTTGATCGGCACCATGATCGCCGCCATGAGCGGCACCGCCACCAGCATCCCCAAGAACCCGAACAGAATCGCCATCAATCCTTGTGAGAGGATCGTCACCACCGGCGGCAGATCGACTCCCTCCTTCATCAACATCGGAATCAGGATGTGATTCTCGAGCTGCTGAATCGCCACGTACGCGATCAGCACGTACAACGCCTTCTGCGGCGAATCGAGAAAGCCCATCGCCAGCGCCGGAATCGCCGCGATCATAGGGCCCAACGTCGGAATGAACTCCAACAGCCCCGCGATCACGCCCAGCGCGAACGCCGCGCGTACATCGAGCAGCAGCAGCACGATCGTCGTCACCGTGCCAATCACCAGCATCGCGATCAGCTGCGTCACGAGCCATTTCCGCAGCACGAGCCCGATCGCGCTCAACACCTCGCCCGCCTTGGTGCGCGACCGGTGCGGAAAGAGATGCATGATCCCCTTCCTATAGGCCTGCGGCTCGGTGGCGATGTAGATCGCCAACACCATGATGAGGAGCAGACCGCCGACCGCGGTGAGCGTCGTGGAAAGAAATGGGAAGAGATACCGCGTCGCGCGCGATACCGCGCTCATCACGCGCTCGCGGAGCGACTGCGGGGCCGGCTGCGCGTCCTCCCGCTGCTCGGCCGGTCTCTCTGCTTCCGTTCCTGGCTGCGCCGTTTCCGGAGCTTCCACGCCCGGAGCGCGCTGCGTGTCGAGTGGCGCGGGCGCGGTAGTCGACGCCGCTCCCGCCACTGAATCGGCCTCGGGCGCGAGCACGGCGCCGATGAATCCGCCGCGCCGGCGACCCCACTCCTCCAGCTTGTCGATCGCGTCCGGCAGCCGCTGCTGGATCTCGCGCCCCTGTTGCCGGAGCGTCGGCGTCACCCAGGCCCCAATGCCGATCATCACACCGACGAAGCCGAAGACGATCAATGCCGCGCCGAGCCCTCTCGGAATTCGAAAGCGCTGGAGCTGGTCGACGCCTGACGAGACCGCCAATGCGAACAGCACACCAAGGAACGCGGTCAGCACCAATGGACTGGTGAACCAGAGCAGCTTCAGGACATAGTAGAGTCCGAACACCAGGGCGGCCGCGCGCAGTATGTCGCGGCTTCGCCACCCGATATGTCGGTTGCGTCGCTCACCACTGGGCGGGGGGCCGGGAATGCCGCGCGGTCCAGAGTACGGCGGCTGCGGCGGCGATGTGGATGACGGCTCGGGCTTGGGTGCCGTCGGCTCGGGCTGGCTCATGCGTTGGCGAGGGGCAAAGGTGAGGCCGGTACAGGCCGCGTGACGCGCCAAATGGTCGCACACGCGGGCGCTGGTCGCAAACAGGCCTACAATCCGCACGCTGCGCGTGCGAGAATTAGAGCGCGCATTCGTGCGCCACCGCATCGCCTTAGACTGCGCGGTGTGCGCGCCCCGCCATTGGAGCGAGATTACATCGAGTGACCGCCGCACCGAAGCCGACCGAGCACGAACCGCTATACGTCGACACCCAGGAGGAAGCCGCCGACTTCCTCAGCGGGATCGAGCGCGTGAAGACGATCGCGCTCGACACCGAGGGTGCCAGCTTCCACCGGTTCGTCGATCGCATCTACCTTCTACAGATCTCGACCCGGGATCGCAGCGCGGTGCTCGACCCGCTGGCGATCGGCAAGCCCGACAAGCTCGGCCACCTACTCGAATCGAAGCAGGTGGAAGTCGTATTCCACGACGCGGACTATGATCTGCGGCTGCTTCACCAGGACTACGGCTGGCACGTCACGAACATCTTCGACACGCGCGTCGCCGCGCAGCTGCTCGGACTGCGCGCCTTCGGCCTGGCTGCGCTCCTCGAGCAGTTCTTCGGGGTGAAGCTCGACAAGAAGCACCAACGTGCCGACTGGTCGATGCGTCCGCTCACACCGGACATGCTGCGCTACGCAGCGCAGGACACGATGTATCTCCTCGACTTGCGCGACCGCCTCGAGGAACTGCTCGATGCCGCGGGACGATGGGAGTGGGCGCGCGAGGAATTTCAGCGACTCGAAGGCACGCGCTGGGACGACACCGACACGGCCGATGCGTTTCTCCGCGTGAAGGGAACACGCGATCTCTCTCGCCGCGAGCTGGCGGTCTTTCGCGAGCTTGTCGCGTGGCGCGACAACGTCGCGCGAGAGCTCGACCGTGCAACGTTCCGCGTCGCTGGGAACGAGACGCTCTTCGCGCTGGCTCGTCAGGCACCGCGCACGATCGAGGCGCTGGGCACCATCAAGGGGATGCCGCGCGGTATCATCGAGCGGCGCGGCCACGATGTGCTCGCCGCCATCCGGCGCGGACTCGACGTGCCTGACGATCATCTCCCCAGGTTCCCCCGCGCGCCACGCTGGGATCGCGACGCGGATTTCGAGCAGCGCGTGAACCGGCTCCGGTCTGTTCGCGACCAGCACGCCGCTCGCCTCGATCTCGACCCCGGCTTCCTCTGCTCCCGCGAACGTCTGGAAGCGATTGCGCGAAAGAAGCCGAAGTCGATCGAAGAGCTCGCCGAGATCGAGGATCTGAGACGGTGGCAGATTGCGGAGCTGGGGGAGGATTTTGTGAGGGAGATGAGACAGTAGCGGGCCGAGTCCCGATGGCTCACTCCCTGCACTCACCACTCTCGTGAAGCTCTCCTCTCTCTTCCGCCTCTTCGCCGCGGTCCTCATCGGCATCACCGCGGTCTTCGTGCTCGGCATTGCCCTCTACGCAGGTCCGACCGACCCGGCTTCGGCCCGAGCCGCTGCGTCGAGGGAGTTGCGCATGCGCGCGCTGGAAGAAGGTGAGCGCATCGAGCACGTACTGCCGGTCTACCGCCGTAGCGTGTGGGATTACTTCCGAGCTACCCACGGACTGCTCGTGGCCACCGACCGCCGTATCCTCTTCATTGGTCTCCCGCCGACGATCCGCGCCGGCGCGGTCACGGAAGGAGAGCCGCCGCTCATCGAAGAGGTCGCCTTCTCCTACGGCGATGTGAGCGCCACGGTCGGCCGCGTCTTCCTCGGTCAATCACAAGGGATCGTGCTGCGAACGCCGGAAGCGCACGAGCGTTTCGGCATTGAATCCGCGCGACGCGGCGACGCCGATTCGCTGGTGCGCATCATCCGCCACCATCACGAGGAACAGCGACGAGCGGCTGAGCGCGAGCAGGCCATGCGAGATGAGATGGCGCGGCGTGCGCGCGCGCCGATCTGCCACGTCGT
>DATFBY010000098.1:0-62965 GCA_035253585.1 Gemmatimonadaceae bacterium
CCGCGAGCGACGCCGGCGCGCCACTCGGCACGACACCCGAAACGGCAACATCAGCTGGATCGACGAAGGCGAGCTCCTCGGCGACGCGATCGAGACTCTGCTGCGTCGCGCCGCCGCGCGACGTCGCCTGCGCAGCCTCGAACGCGCGCTGCGTGGCGCGCAACAGATCGCATTTCTGGTGCAGCACGATCCTGATCCAGATGCGATCGCGTCATCTCTAGCGCTTCGTGCCACGCTGGGCTATTCGGCGGCAGCGGCGCCCATCATCTCGTGCGGGACCATCTCCCGGCCCGAGAATCAGCGTCTCGTCGAGCAGTTAGGCATCAAGGTACGACATGTCTCGGAGCCGGATCTGGACAGCCACGGCCCGCTGGTGCTCGTGGACGTTCAGCCACCCTACTTCGGTGACGCGCTCGGCGAAGTGGCCGCGGTGGTCGATCATCACCCGTCAGTGGAGCCGTATTTCGCGCGGCACCGCGACGTCCGGACGTCCTACGGCGCGAGCGCGACGATGGCGCTCGAGTATCTACTGGCGCGCGGCACCGCCGCGGTCACCGAGCCACTGGCGACGGCGTTGCTCTACGGAATCATCACCGACACGAAATCGCTTTCGCGTCCGGTAAGCGACGAAGATCTGGAAGCGTTTGCCTATCTCTTTCCGCGAGCCAATCACGATGCGCTGCGGCGCATCCAGCATCCGTCGTACAGTCCGCTGGCGCTCAAGCGATTCGGCCAGGCGCTCGAGACGGCACATGTCGAACGCGGCCTGGCCTACGTGCATCTGGGCCGGCTCCCGCGCGATCAAGAGCACATCGTCGCGCAGCTGGCCGAGTTCTGTCTTGGCATGGCAGGCGCCGAGGTCGCCGTGGTCTCGGGCGTGTTCGGCGGACGCCTGGTGATGAGCGCGCGATCGCTGTCGCCCGATCGGCAGGTCGGTGATGTACTCCGGGAGCTGTTCGCCGAAGACGGAAGCGCTGGGGGCCACCCCGTGATGGCAAAAGCAGTGGTGCCGCTGCGCGCGTGGCGCGAGAGGTATGGGCAGATCGACGATCGCGCGGTGTCTCGTGATGTACGAAAGATGCTGCTGCGCGGACTCGCCAAACGGCGCGCGCGCACACGCGCTATCCGACGCGTCGCATCGCCAGCGTCGCGTTGATCCCGCCAAATCCGAACGAGTTGGTGATGAGGTGCTCGACGTGCGCCTCGCGCCCCGCTCGCGGAATGTAGTCGAGATCGCATCCGCTTTGCGGATTGAGCAGGTTCACCGTCGGCGGTAGCCAGTCGTTCGACAGCGCCAGCGCGCAGATCATCGCCTCGATTGCGCCTGACGCGCCGAGCGCGTGACCATAGTACGCCTTGGTCCCACTGACCTGCAGCCGATAGGCGTGGTCGCCGAACGCGCGCTTGATGGCGACGGTCTCGGTCGAATCGTTGAGTGGTGTGGAGCTGGCGTGCGCGTTGACGTACTGCACTTCGTGCGGCGCGAGGTTCGCGTCCTGCAGCGCACCCGTCATCGAGCGTGCGGCCTGTGTTCCATCGGGCCGCGGCGACGTCATGTGATATCCATCGTTCGACGAGCCGAAGCCGATGATCTCGGCGTACATCGGCGCGCCGCGCGCCTTGGCCCGCTCGTACTCCTCGAGGATGAGCACCGCCGAGCCTTCACCCATGACGAAGCCGTCGCGGTCCTTGTCGAACGGGCGGCAGGCAGTGGTTGGATCGTCGTTGCGTGTCGACATTGCGCGCAGCACCGCGAACGCGCCGAAGCACAGCGGCCAAAGCGGTGCCTCCGCACCACCCGAGATCGCAATGTCGGCGTATCCGTCGCGGATCGAGCGGAACGCCTCGCCGATGGCGATCGTGCCTGACGCGCAGCTCATCGCGTTGGTCGTGTTCGGACCAAAAACGCCGAACTCGATGGCGATGTTGCAGCTCGCCGAGCCCCCGAAGACCATCAACGCAAGCGCGGGGTCGACGTCCTTCAGGCCATTGTGATAATAGATGTGGCACTGATCTTCGGCGTAGCCCACGCCGCCGAGCGCCGTTCCCATGATCGCCGCCACTCGGTCGCGATCTTCCTTTTCGAGATCGAGACGCGCATCGGCGAGCGCCATCCTCGCCGCGACCACCGAGAAATGACCGAAGCGGTCGAGTCGCTTCGCACGCTTGCGCTCGAGATGATCGGTGGGAACGAAGTCGTCCACCTGCGCGGCGATGTGGCTCCGGAACTCGGATGGATCAAAGCGGTCGATCGTCCGCACGGGCGACCGCTCCGTACGGATCCCTTCCCACATTCGCTCCTTGGTGAGTCCTACCGGTGTGATCGCTCCCAGACCGGTGACGACAACGCGCCGTCTCTCCCGCAAGACGTCCTCCTCAGTGAGTGGCGGTCCGCATCGACCGCTCGGCGACCGCCGCCAGCCCCGCGAGGGTGCGTGATGCGATCCCGTGAATGAACACCGGCCCAATGACAGCCGTCGCGGCGAATACGCCGATCAATGGCCACCGCGGCCCGTCCCATACGTGGAGCAGGTGAACCCACGTGCCATCCGCGCGCGGTTCGAATGCCCACTCCACGTCCATCCCTTTGGTGATCCCGCCGATGTGCCGGAAGCGAACCGACGGCTTCGCACCGTCCACCATCATCTCGGAGAGCCACCACGTCGGCCAGCCTACGGGGCCGAACGGGCGCCAGGCCGCCATTTCGACGATGCCGCCGCCGTCGCTCGCGCGCTCGCGGAAGCGCACCCACCGGTAGTGCGGCAGATACCCGGGCCAATGCTCGACATCGCGAACGATGTCGAAGATCGTGCGAACGGGTGCGCGGACGAGGCGCTCGTCCACCGTCTCCATCGCCCGACCGAGCGGCATCGGCCCCAGCGTCAACGGGTCTCTGAAATGTACCACGGTGCCACTCATTTCGGATCTCCAGATGGGCGCCAACGTGCCGTTATACGATAGCCCAGGTGGTTTCGGACTTCCGCTCGCGTACCCACGGCTTTGTGAATGATCGACTCGAGCTCATCGCAAGTGAAGCCGCGCATCACGGACACCACGCCGTCGTGCCGGCTGACCGGGTGAAACGCGAGAACGAACGAGGCCAGCCAGATCCCAGTGGCCGCTGCCCAGCTGCGACGCAGCTCACCGATGATCACCATGCGTCGCGCCACACGGTCGAGCTCGCGGATGACGCACAGCGCGTCATCGCCGTCGAAGTGATGAAGGAGCTGCGAGCACATCGCGAAGTCCACCGACGCGTCGGGAAAGGGAAGGTCCCGCGCATCGCCGCACACGCATGGTAGGTCGCCGCCGCACGTGGCGAGGGCCAGCGCTTGGCTACTGTCGATGCCTAACAACTCCAGCCGGACCCCGCGCTGGTCAGCCACCGCGCGGGCGCGGCGCGGGATGTCCCCCAATCCTGTGCCGACGTCGAGTAACGTCGCGCTGCACACACCACTCGCCCGGAGCTCGCGCAGCTCCGACTCCAGCTCGGCCACCACGGCCCGCGTCCCGCCGAACAGCCGGTTGGCGACGGTCACGTCGCGAAGCGATCGCCGCATGACGCGCGCATCCACCTTCGGGTCGTCGAGGTACTCGATACCGCGGCGTCGCCGGGGAGTCAGTAGCGAGTTCAATCAACGCTCCATCTGGGCGTAGCCGCCGCGGTAATAGAGCAATGGACGGTCGGACGAGGCGCTGGCGGCAAGTACCCGAGCAATGAAGATGGTGTGGTCGCCGCCCGGATAGCGCTCGACCAGCTCGCACTCGATGTGCGCGAGTGCCTCGTCGAGCAGTGCGGCGCCGGTGATGCGTCGGGTATACCCTACGCCGTTGAATCTGTCTGTCATCCGCTCGGCGAATCGCCGCGAGATCGACTCCTGGCTCTCCTCGAGAATGTTCACCGCGCAGTGCCGCACCTGCTCGAGAATCGGGTGCATCTCCGTCTGCTTCTCGACGCACATGAGCACCATCGCCGGCTCGAGGCTCAGCGAGCAGAACGCGCTCACCGTCATTCCGTGATCGATGCCGTTCGCCTCCCGCGCGGTCACCACGGTCACGCCGGATGCGAAGCGTCCGAGGACGCTGCGAAATGTCGCGGGATCGATCGTCATCAGCTTCCCGACGGAGACGCGAACAGCGTGAAGATGAACGACGGCGTGAGTACGGCGCGTGGCGGAACGAAGTCGCCCGCCACGCCGACGAGCAGGTCGGCCATGTCCTTGCGTCGCGCGAGCGTGGCGGCAGCTCGGTTCATCAGCGGCGTGAATGCGATCGCCGCGCCCACCATGCGCTCCACGATCCACTTTCCGCCGAACAGCTCCCGCCGCCGGCGATCGTACGCCGCCAGGGCGGCATCTGCCTGACGAGTGCCGTTAGCACCGAGCATCGCTCGCGCGTGTTCGGCCAGGATCTCGCCCCCGCGAAGCGCGGCGAAGATCCCCTCGCCCGTGAAGGGATCGTAGAAGTCTGCCGCATCGCCGACCAGTGCGACTCCCGGAGCCCAAGCCCGCTTGCTGCGCGACGCGAACGGACCGGTAGCGCGGGCTGGCCCCAGGCGCTCCGCGCCCTCGAGTCGTGCCGCCAGATACGGTCGTCGCGACAGCCATCCGGTCATGAATGCTCCAAGGTCTCGCTGCGCTTCGCGCGCTCGTTTCATCGGGACTACGACCGCGACGTTCGTGATGCCGTTGCCCACGTTCGCAAACCCGCCGTAGCCATCGCGCTCCACGTACATCTCGCCGTACGAGGTCATACCAGACACACCACGGTAGTGCGCCACGATCGCCAGTCGCCGTGGATATCGTGCGACGCGAGTGAGACCGAGCCGCCGCGCGATGACCGAGCGGAGTCCGTCTGCACCCACGACCAGCCGTGCCTGACGATCGCGCGTGCTTCCATCGGGCAGCAGCGTTCTCACGCCGCACACCGTGCCGCGCCCATCGCGGACCAGATCGGTGACGCGGACGCCTTCCTCTACGCGCACGCCGCTTGCCCGTGCTCGCTCGACCAGGATCGAGTCGAGCACCACTCGCCGAAGCGCGAGGCCGCGATCGCGGTAGCCGCGGTATCCGTGCGCCCCGGCGAAGTCGCCTCGCACGCGCGCGCCGTTGGGTGCGCGCACCGTCATTCCATGGAGCTGAGCGGCGCCTGCTTGCTCGCAGAGCGTGAGCGCACCCATCGCGTCGAGTATTCGCGACGCCTCGGGACTCAGATACTCGGAGCAGACCTTGTCGCGCGGGAAGTGCGCCCGGTCGAGCATCAGCACGTCGACCCCTTCGCGGGCCAGCGCCCACGCCGTGGCGCAGCCCGCCGGACCAGCGCCGACGACGATGACGTCGGCGTCCATCACGCGGTCGGCACCGCGTGACGCGGCGCCGTGACGCGCGCCAGACGCTGAAAGATCCCCATATAGCGCCAATGCGGGCGAGGCAGGTGCAGGAGCGACGCGACCCGCGTCAGCAGGGGCAATAACGGCGAACGCGAATCCGCCGAGAACATGAATCGCGGATGCTCAGCGGCGAAGCGCTGAAGCCTAACGATCGTCGCTTCCATGCTCAGGCGTTCGGAAAAGTAGAAGCGCGGCAGGAGCAATGGATCGCCGGCCTCGACCACACCTTCGTCGATGGCGATTCGGTGTAGTGTCGTCCCGGGATAGATGCGAAGGCCGACGGTGAGATAGACCGCATCACCGCGCGAGAGCCGCCAGTGCGCGAAACGCAGCGTTTCTTCCAACGTCTCCGGAGTCTCGCCCGGCCCACCGATGAGAAAGATCCACAGCACACCCATCCCCGCGCGCTCGACATCGCTCGCCACCTCGCGCACGCGCGCCACGTCGAACCCCTTCTGCAGGGAGTCGAGAACGCTGTCGCTCGCGCTCTCGGCCGTGATTCCGAGCCAGCGGAAACCGGCGGCGCGCATCGCGTCGAGCAGATATCCCGGCGCTGCCGCGGGCGTGAAGTTGGTCGTGTCGAGATGTGCTCGCAGGCCGCGCCTGACGATCGCCTCGCAGATGTCCGTTGCGTGGCGTGGCGGTGCGTTGAACGTCGAGTCCACGAATTCGAAGTGCCTGACGCCGGCGTCGCGGCGCAGCTCCAGCATCTCGTCGACAACCGCGTCGGGGTCACGCAGCCGATATCCCCATCCCTCGACGTTGAGATACGTACAGTAGATGCACTTGAAGACGCATCCACGCTTGGTTTGGATCGGCACCGTGCCGCCCCGTCGCTGATATGCACGGAGGTCGAGCCACCGATGCATTCGAGCGCTTGGAAGGGAGTTGACGTCGGCATCGCCCCCCGGCGGCGTCATCACCGGACGACCCCCACTTCGGCGCACGACGCCCGGAATTTCCGGGATCTCCCGACCCGAGGCGAGCGCGTCGAGCAGCGCGACGGTCCCGCGCTCACCGTCGCCCGCCACGGCGAACTCCACACCGAGCTCATCGAACAGCGACTCCGGCGCGACGCCGAACGCCGCCCCACCCGCGATGATCCTCGCGTTAGGCACCTCGTCGCGCACCGCGCGCAGCACAGCCGCTGCTTCCGGCGTGTAGTGCCGGAGCGCTACGAGGTCGCTGTTGTCGATGTTTCGGACGGAGAGCCCAACGACGTCCGGCCGTGCGTCGCGCGCGGCGGCGCGTACCGCCGCGGCCGCGTCACGCGCGAAGCAGAGATCGGCGACGCGGACCTCGTACCCGGCCTGATCGAGCGCCGATGCGACGCACGCCACCCCGTTAGGCACCACGGGCTGCGGCGATCGCTCGCGATTGGCGTTGACCAGCAGGACGCGGCCGCGTGTGGTCACGTCGCTCCCGCTCGAGCCCCGCGCGTCACCCGATCCGTACGAAGTCTTGCCCGTTCAGCGTGAGCACGTTGCCGAAAACGATGAAATCGAGCTGCACGAACCCTGGTGTCGACGCGAACACGATCGTGATGGTGCGACCGGTGGCCGACCAACGCCCCGTGGAGACCACCACGTCGGAAAGTCCGTGCGTGATGTTCTTGGCCACGACGGTGCGAATGGCAATGCCATCGGCTCGGAATTCCCACGTCGTCTCCGACGAGTTGAGTCCGCTCGCATCGTTGAAGATCACCGTGCGCTGCCACCGGCCAATGAGAATGGCCGGTTGCGTACTCGACCCGGTGCCGCCGCGCGCGCTGAATCCACGCGGTCCGGTACTGATCGTGAGGTCTCCATCGCACGCCGTGAGCGATAGCAGTGCGATCATCGAGACCGTACCCAGTAGAACGCTCTGTCCTCGACGCATACGTCCACTCCTCGCTATGAACCGAGTATAGCGATCAGTGCCCCGACCGACGCGGCGACCACGTTCACCGCATCGTTGTTCATCCATCGGACACCGCCGGCGTGAACCGTCGCGGAACCGCAGGAATGAACCGCGCGCTCGGTGAGCGATTCGCACGCCGGACAACGTCGCCGAGCTTGCACCACGGCCCCGACCAGCGTGTCGGCAAGCGCCCCGGCCATGCCACCCACGAAAACCGCAATCGTGAGGCGACCCGGCCACCCGAGCAGCAGCGCACTCCCGGCGATGAAAGCCGCGCCGGCAACTGCCGCGACCAACCCTGCAAGCGATACAGCACCGGATGTGCCCGCAGGAACCCGCCGCCCCGACGTGATCTGCCGCGGCGTTCCACCGAGCAGCGTCCCGATTTCCGTGCTCCATGTATCCGCCGCGGCGGCCGCTAGCGAGCCCGCGGCAGCGGCCGTCCAGCCCTCCCACGGCATCGCAATCGAGAACGCCGCGCAGAGGGCGTAGATCCCCCCGTTGGCGGCCACCTGGGGGGCGTCCCGAGGCCCTCCCTTGGCGACGATCCCCTGCGTGCGCGCCTCCTTTATCTCTACGCCCAGGCGCGTGAGAAGGCTAGACGAGAGGAAGAAGAGGATAAGCAGAAGGGCCCAATTCCAGCCGGCCGCCGCGCTCACGGTACCCACGACCACCGCCGCGGCCGCGCCGCTAGGCGAGAGAGCTCTCGCGCGGCGGGCTGCCAGGGCAATGAAAAGCGCCACCAGCGCGCCCGCGGCGGCGCGCTCGATCACGCCTCGCCCGAAGGTCGTCGGCGAGCCTGGGAGAGGGAGTCGATTATTCGCTGGCGAAGCTCGCCGGGGCAGGGTTCGACCTTACAACGACGGGCGAGCAGGTCGAGGAAGTCGCGTTCGCGCTCGAAAGAAGGACGACAGTGTCCACAGGCGGCGATGTGCTCGCGCATGCGCTCGTGGACGTCGGCCGGGAGCGCGCCGTCAATGAACTCGTAGATGTGCGCGCGCACATCGGTGCACGTCCACGAGGCATTCGCGTCGGACTGGCCGGACTGTGTCATCAGGGCGGTCCACTCCAAGCGGCTACGTGAGACGGCAAAGAGCAAGGATAGTGCGCGCGGGCCAATGATCATCGCAAGACGGGTACGCTCACATGTTCAAGACGTGTCACACACGCGTTGTTCCCATGGCTTTGCGCCGCGTGCGAAATGCACTCGGCTTGTTCGCCACCAGAGCCACGATTAGCTTGCGCCTCTGCCGAACCAGCCCCCAGCCTCTTCGCCCCCCTCATGTCAACGACGGTCGACGCCCTGCTACCTCTGAGCTTGCTCGAGGCTGTCCGCAACGTCGATCGACCAGACGGCGATCAAGAAGCGGAATTCGTCCCTGAGCTGCTGAACAAGCGCTTCGGCACGAGCGAGACCGTGTACGCTCAGATCCGGCGCTACACCGATGCCGTGAAGCGCAACCAGCGAACGGCGCAGGACGAGGCGGTGGCATTGGCGCGTCTCATTGGCCGTCGTCCAGACGCTGATTCGGTCTTCCGCGCCGCCGGTCGTCATCTCGCGCGCGAGAGTTACCTAACGATTCCGGCGACCACCCGCGAAATGATCGGCGTGCTTCCGACGCTCTTTGCGCGGCCGCTGGCGCTTCGTCGTATGGCTCGCATCGCACGCCGCTATCTCAACGGCACACTGCGACGGACGGGCGCTTTCCTGCTGCTCGAGGTTCCTTCTTCGGTAACGCTCGGAAGCGCACCGCATGCTGCCGGGTGTGCCTTCTACGAGTCCGTGCTCAAGGAGCTGCTCCGACTGCTCGGCTCGGAAGGCAGCACCGTGGAGCACGTTCGCTGCGCAGGGCGGAACGAAGGCGTGTGTGCCTGGCGCGCCGAGTGGCGTGCGGCGATCCGGCAGCCCGATGAGGCCGAAAGCAAGACGGCGTAGCCGACCAACCACGTTACGAGAACGCCGACCACAACAGTCGGAATGCCAGCACCACCAGCGCGATCGTCAGCAGCCTGACGATTCCTGCCACCTTCAGACGGTGCGAGAGCTTGGCGCCGAGTTGTGCGCCGACGATCACACCGCTCCCGATCGCCAGCGCGAGCGGCCACACGACGCGATCGCGCATGGCGTATTCCACGACACCGGTGCCGGACGTTATCGCCAGCACGAACTGTGATGTGGCGGTGGCGATGTGTACTGGAAAATTCATGAGGTGAATCATCGCTGGAACGTGAATGATTCCACCTCCGATGCCGAGCATGCTCGAGAGAATTCCGACGACGAACGAAATTCCGAGCGCCACGGCGAGATTGTAGTGGTACTGAAAGGTCCGCCCTTCGCGATCCGTGAACGTTCGATGCATGTGCCACCGGCTGTCCGGTGACTCGGCGCCAGGCTTCGCAATCCGTTCCGGGTGACGGAGCAGGATCGCGGAGAGTATGAGAAGGAAGAGCGCGAAGGAGATCTTGAACGCCCGCTCCGGAACACGCTCAGCGAGTCCCGGACCGATGATCGCGCCGGGGATCGTCGCCACCGCGAGGAGCACGCCGGTACGCACGTCCACCCGGCGCATGCGCAAATAGCTGAACGAGCCGCTGATCGCATTCAGGCAGACGACGACCAGCGAGGTTGCGGCAGCCGCGGGCGGCGGCAACTTATAGATCACCAACAACAGTGGAACGACGAGAAATCCGCCCCCGACTCCGACGAGCGTCCCGTATGTCCCGACGCCGACGCCAAGCAGCGCCAGCAGTACGATCTCGAGTGGGCTGATTGCTCGTTCCCGTGACGTGTGAATACGTGAACCAGCCGGAGCGGTGCGACTCTACCTGCCGCCGGCGCATCTCACAAGAGGCCGCGTGCTGAATCCGATGTCGCTTCCCGAGCTGCAACGCGCGCTCTCGGATGCGAAGCTCGATGGCTGGCTGCTCTACGACTTTCAGGGCACCAATCCAATCTCGGGTGGACTTCTGGCGCTTCAGGGAATGGTGTCACGTCGCGTCTTCGCGTTCATTCCGCGCGAGGGTGTGCCAACGGCAATCACGCACAACATCGAGCAGGGCCCGTGGCGCGATTGGCCCGCCTCATGGCGACGCGAGCGGTACAGCACTTGGCGCACGCTCGAAAGCCTCATAAAGGGTCTCGTGGGTGGGAAACGCATCGCCATGGAGTATTCGCCGGGCGACGCCGTGCCATACGTCGACCGCGTTCCCGCCGGTGTGCTCGACATGGTCCGCGGCACTGGCGCGACGGTCGTCTCATCCGCCGAGCTGGTATCGCGCTTTTTCGCGCGGTGGACGCGCGAGCAGGTGGAATCTCACCTCCGCGCCGCGGAAATCGTCGCCGACACAGGGCGAGCCGCGATCGCGCTCGCGGGCGAGCGCGCCAGGGCGGGAAATCCGATCACCGAGCACGAGCTTCAGAAGTGGATCTCCGAGCGATTCACTGGCGCAGGGCTCACCTTCGAGCATCCGGCGATCGTCGCTGCGGGGGAGAACGCCGCCGATCCTCACTACGAGCCGTCCGCCGACAACCCGCGGCGCATCGAGCGCGGCGATGTGCTGCTCATCGATCTCTGGGCAAAGGAGCCCACCGGGATCTACGCCGACCAAACGTGGATGGGCTCACTGGGCGAGCCAACGTCCCGGGCGAAGGAAGTGTGGACGGCGGTGCGCGACGCCCGCGACGCGGCGATCGATGTGCTTCGTCGACGAAATCCGGCGGCGGAGACCGTGCGCGGTGGCGACGTCGACGACGCGGCGCGAAAAGTCGTTTCCGATCGCGGCTTCGGCGACTTCTTCACGCATCGAACCGGTCATTCGATCGACGCGCGCTCGCTGCACGGCGCCGGGCCGCACATCGACAACTTCGAGACGCGCGAAGAGCGGTTGCTGATTCCGGGCGTCGGCTTTTCGATCGAGCCCGGGATCTACATTCGCGGCGAAGTAGGGATGCGCAGCGAAGTCAACGCGTTCGTGGCCGACGACGGAGTGCGCATCACGCCGTCCGAATATCAGCGCGAACTGATCGTCGTGTGAGCTGGCGCGGCATTCTCGTCTGCGCCTTTGGCGCATGTGTGCTGCTCGCGTCGTGCGGAAACGACGATGCCGACGGCGACCGACGTGCACGGGGCAATGGTGGCCCGCCCCGCATTGCGTATCGGCCGTACACGGTCCTCGATGGTGGCCGCATTATGGGCTCGCTCGCGCTTGCGCCGCAGCTCTCCATCGACAGCGCGCCCGCGCAGGACCTGTGCGGAGTCTTCCCGCGGCGAGCGCGCCCGAGTCCGGCGACCGAAGCTCGCGCGGTCGTCTGGCTCGCGGACGTCCACAGCGGAAAGCCGATTCCGATCGCAAAGCGCTTCACCGTGAAGACCGATCACTGCGATCTGGAGCCGCGCGTGCAGGCCACCATCGCCGGAGGGACGCTCAACGTCCTCAGCGTCGATCCGGTCGAGCACCGAACTCGATTCGTCGCCCCAGGCGAGCGCGCCGTCACCGTCATCACGCAGTTCGACGTCGGCCAAGTCGTGCCGCGCACCGATCTCCTCAGCTCACCTGGCTTGCTCGAGGTGCGCTGCGATCTCCATCCATGGTCTCGTGCCTGGATCCACGTCTTCGATCACCCGTACTTCGCCGAAGTACGAAGCGATGGCGTGTTCAGTCTCGACTCCGTGCCGCCCGGCGACTATCGGCTCATGTATTGGCAGGAGCGCACCGGAGTGCGCGAGCGCCCTGTCACGGTGCGAACGGGAGAGACGCTGCGCATCGACATCGACGCGAGCAGCTGAGCGTGCTCGCTGCCTAACGAGGCAGCCCCTCGAGCCACGCCCTGATCTCGGCCAGCCCGGGCGTCATCACGCAGCGCTCGTCGTGCGCGCGCTGGAACATGCGGGCGGCGGTGGAGCGGCGCATACGGCGCTCGACCGGCTCCTGGACGTCGCCAACGGTGTCCCACTCCCGCACGCGCACCATGCCGCCGTCGGCTGGAAAGAGCATCACCGTGCGATCGCGGTCGGGCTCGCGCACTAGCACGGTGAGTGTGCCCTCGTCAGGCATCAGCGGAGCACCGCGCGGTCGACCGCCATGGCCACGAACAGCAGCGCCAGGTAGAGCAGCGAAAACTTATAGAGGCGCCAAGCGGGTGCCGCCCACTGCGCCGCGCGCACCACCCGAGTCACGCCGCCTAACAACAACGTCCCGAGCGCGAGCGCCGAGCCCATGTAAAACCCGCCAAAGGCGCCGAACGCCCAGGGCAGGAGTGTCAGCGGAACGAGTATGACAGTGTACCAGAGCATCTGGCGCTTCGTCTCGCGCTCGCCCCAGACCAGCGGCGCCATCGGCACGCCGGCGCGCCCATAGTCGGCCTGCTTGAGAAGGGCCAATGCCCAGAAGTGTGGTGGCGTCCAGTAAAAAATGATCAGGAAGAGATAGATCGCGGCCAGGTCGAGCGAGCCAGTGACAGCGGTCCACCCGACCAGTGGCGGAAACGCACCGGCGGCACCGCCGATCACGATGTTCTGCGGTGTACGCCGCTTGAGCCACCGCGTATAAATGAACACGTAGAAGTAAAAACCGAGCAGCGCCATTGTCGCGCTCAGCACGTTCACGCCCAACGCAAGCAGCCCGGTAGAGGCGCTTGCCAACAGCACGCCGAACGCAAGCACCGCTTTCGGCTCCATGCGGCCGCTCGGCAGGGGACGCAGCCGTGTTCGCGACATGCGATCATCGATGTCGCGGTCCAAGTACATGTTGACGGCATTGGCGCCGCCGGCCATGAGGTAGCCGCCGAGCATTACGAGAAGTACGAGCCGCAGACTCGGAGTCCCGGCCACGTACATCGGGGCGACCGTGGTGACCAACAACAGGCCGATGATTCGCGGCTTGGTGAGCATCACCAGATCGCGCGCCAGGGAGCTCGAGCGGTCCTCGGCGACGGCGAAGCCGGTCATGATGCGACGCCTCGAGCCGGCGTCATCTCGGCCGCGAAGCGGCGCTCGTCAGGCACCGCCGCCGATGCCGGCGAGCGTCGACGACACAAGTACGCCAGTACGAAGAGTGCTACCCAGATGCTCACGCCGACCGCCTGGTGCGCGGAACGAAGCGGCGCGGGGAAGAAGCGAAGCACCATCGCCGCCGCCAACGCCAGCTGGGCCAACACGAGCCCCATCGACACGAATGCCGCCCGCCGTATCGGCGGTGGCGCACCGCGCCGAAGAATCCCACTCGTTAGGCCCAGAACGTGGAAGGCGAGAAGGAAGGCGAATATCCGGTGCGTCAGCTGCACGTGGGCGGCACCGCCGTCGGGAACGAGCTGCCCATTGCAGAGAGGAAAGCCGAGGCACGCCGTCGTCGCACCGGGAAACTTCGCGGTGAGGGCGCCCAGCCCGATCACCACCAGCGCCAAGCCTACGGCCGCATACGAGGCGCGCGTCGTACGCGGTGTGAGATCGCCCTCGTAGAGCTGGTCGGCGCCAAAACCGCCGGCGCGAATCACAGCTGCCGCCAGCACCGCGAGCAGCGCGAGCGCCAAAATCTTGTGCGCGACGGTAGCCAGCGGCGTGTTGCCCAACCACACAGTCACTGCACCCAGCAGCGCGGGGGCAATCCACAGCGCGAGCGCCGCACCGGCGACGCGCATCAGTCCGCCACGCCCAGCAACTCCAGCTTCGTCACGTCGGCGCCAGGCGGCAACCGCCAAAAGTGCGAGCACCAGGAGCAGCGCCAGCGCCAGGTACCGATGTGTGATCTCGATGATCAGATCGGGACGATCGAGCGGTGGAAACCACTGCCCGTGGCACTTTGGCCAATGATCGCCGCAGCCCATGCCCGATCCAGTGATTCGCACGATCGCACCGAACACGATGTGCGCAAAGCCGACGACCAACGCCAGATAGGAGAGGACGCGGAGAGACTTCACGGATGAAGCTCGCGCCAGGTGAAGAACAACACGACCGCGAGCATCACTGCCGGCAGCAACGACCAGGCGATCTCAGACGCGCGGCTCGGTGCGCTCAGCGGATGCTCCGAGGAGGGCGCGAGAGGAGTTCGAAGTGCCGAACGTACGAGCGCGATCTGCGCTATCACACAGGCCGCGACAGCGACCCAGAACAGCGCGTCGGCAACTAATCCGCGGAGCGGGATGAGTCGATCCTCGGGTGAAACTAAGAACTTGATTGCAAAGCAGTTACTGAAAGTTCGCCCGCCCCGCGAAATGGGTCAACCCTGGTTGTGCTCTGACACTGCGGAGCATTTGCGTGATTCTCGCCGCGCTATAGCTTGGTGCCCTTCCGGCCTGCGCTTTCCGCTTCCCGCTTCCCGCTTCCCACCGATGACTGAGCTTCCACGACGACTCGGGCTGCTCTCTGCCATAGCGGTGCTCATCGGGATCACGATCGGATCCGGGATCTTTCGCACACCCGCGCGGATCGCCGAGCGAATGCCCGGCCCACTCCCAATGCTGGCGGTATGGGCGGTCGCCGGCCTGGTAGTTCTCTGTGGCGCGCTCACACTGGCCGAGGTCGGCGGAGCTTTTCCAAGAACCGGCGGGCTCTACGCCTACATCCTGGAAGGGTGGGGGAAGCTCCCTGCATTCCTCTTCGGATGGTCGGAGCTCGTCATCATCCGCGCGGCCGCGCTCGGCGGCATCGCCACGACCTTCGCCGAGTATTTCCTGCGCTTGTTAGGCGGAACGCCGGGAGTCGGGAGCTTCGATCAGAACGTCCATTATGCAGCGGCGGTAGGCATAGCGATCGTCGCCACGATCAACATCGTCGGCGTCAAATGGGGATCGCTCGTCCAGAACATCACCACCCTCGCCAAGTACGGCGGCCTGCTGTTCATCATCATCATCGCGCTGGCCCTCGGACTCCCTCGCACTGGCGGCTACTTCACCCCCGCCGTGCCGGCGGGCAGCTTCGCGCTCTCCGCCTTCGGCCTCGCGCTGGTGTCCGTATTCTGGGCATACGACGGCTGGGCCGACCTGAGCTTCGTCGGCGGTGAAGTGAAGGATCCACGGCGCAATCTGCCACGGGCGCTCATCTATGGCACGGTGGCGGTGATCGCCATCTATCTGCTCGCTAACGTCGCGTACCTCGCGGTGCTGCCGGTCGACGAGATCCGTCGCTCGCGGTTGGTCGCGGCCGACGTCGCCCAGCGCTTGTTAGGCGCCGGCGGCGTGACCTTTGTGGCGCTCACGGTGATGATCTCGACCATGGGCGCGCTCAATGGCTCGACGTTGGCCTCGCCCCGCATCTTCAAGGCGATGTCGGACGACGGATTGTTCTTCCGCTCGGTCGCCGCCGTGCATCCGAAGTTCGAGACGCCCTACGTCGCCATTCTGCTCGCGGCGATCCTCGGCATCAGCTTTGTCATGGTACGCACGTTCGAGCAGCTGGCTGACACCTTCGTCACGGCGATCATCCCGTTCTACGTGCTCGCGGTGTCGGCGGTGTTCCCGCTGCGGAGGCGAGCGGGATACGACCCGCCCTTCAGGGTGCCGGGCTACCCGGTGATCCCGGCGATCTATGTGTTGGTCGTACTGCTCGTGCTCGGGAACGCGATCGTCGATCCGTCGAGCCGGTGGGGCACACTGGGCGTGATGGGCGCGATATTGGCTGGCATCCCGGTGTACTACGCGACCGTCGGCCGGAAGCGCGCTAAAAAACCTTGAGGTTGATGTAGCGCTTTGGGTTGCGCTTGAAGTCGGCCAACAGCGAATCGACCCGAGTGACAACGTCGCGGAGATCGTTGTACAGCTCTTCGTCGCGCACCAGCTTCCCTGCGGTTCCCTGACCGGAATCGATCCGCGCGACAAGCTGATTCATCGTCGCCGTCGTCTGCGTCAACGTCGCGGTGAGGGTCGCCAGATTCTGCGACGCATCGTGCATGCTCCGCATCGTCGAGTCGACGGTCGACGAGTCGATCGCATTGATCGTGCGCCGGAGCGAAGCCAGCGTCGCCGATACGCCTCGCGACTGCTCGGCCGCGACGTCGTTGAGCTGAGCGATCAACCGGTTGGTGTTGCCGATCGCCTGACGCAAATCGGCCAACCCACCCTGCCGTACCATCTGGACCTCGAACGTCTGCGCGACGTCGGTCACCGAGCGGCTGACTGTGTCCATGCGCTGGAGCAGCTGATCGATCGACACACCCGGCCGTCCCGGGGGAATCGTGTCGCCTGCTTCGACGTTCGACGCGGTGAACTGCTGCGGTGGATGAATCGCCACTGCTTTGTCACCGAAGAAGCCGACCGACACGACGGTGGCCGTACTGCCTTCGGGCACCTGGTATTCTCGGTCGATCTTGAGCCTGACGTCGAGGTAGCCTTCGCGCTTCAAGCGCACGTCATCGACGGCGCCTACCTGCACGCCCGCGAGCAGCACCTGCTGCCCGGCCTTTAGGTTCTCGCCCCACTGGAACCGCGTGTACAACGGGTACGTCTTCCCGAATCCTTTTCGGGCAAGCCACAGCGTTCCGAAGATCCCCACCAGCAGGGAGAGCGTGATGAATACGCCCACAATGACTTCGTCGCGTCGTTTCATGCCTGAAGATAAGGAGCGAGATACAGCGCCGTGAGCGCATCCAGAAAGAGAATCACTACTGACGTGACGACAACTGCCCGCGCGGTAGAAGCGCCAACGCCCTCGGCGCCCGCGCCGGTGACGAAGCCTTCGTACGAGCAAATGAGCGAGATCGCAAACCCGAACAGCGTGGCCTTGATCAACGCGTAGATCACCTGGAACTCGGCGAACGTAAGCCGAAGCCCGCTGGTGAAGGCCGAGACCGTGACGTCGGTGGCGGCGACAGCCATCACCATGCCGGCTACGATTCCGATCGCAATCGCCAGCGTCGTGAGCAGCGGCAGCATCAACGTGCCCGCAATCACACGCGGCACGATGAGATACGCCACCGGATCGTACGCCAGCGTCTCCAGCGCGTCGATCTGCTCGGTGACCCGCATCGTGCCGATCTCTGCGGTCATGCGCGCGCCCACGCGCCCAGTGAGGACCAGGGCGGTGATGAGCGGCGCCAGCTCCAACACGATACTCTGCCTGACGATCCAGCCGACTGTCGACAGGTCCACACCCGGGAAGAGCTGGAATCGTGTCTGGTATGCGGTCACCGCACCGATGAACGCCGCCACGATCCCGGCCAGCGGCACCGAGTCCACGCCGATGTTTCGCATCTGCTTCACAATCAGCGGCATGTACGTGCGCGGCTGACTGAACGCGCGAAACGTCTCCCGCAGAAAGTAGGTTCGCGCACCGACGTCGGCGAAAAAGCCGATCACGGTGCGTGTCACTTGGCGGAAGACGATGATCCCCGCTCGCTGCGGGATGGGGAACGTCGACGTCGAGCGGCCTGGACCGCTCGGATACTCGTACGTCGTCACGCGCTCCTCGGCTCCATCGGCGCACTCGTTAGGCGCGCGGTCATGTTCGCGCCCGGGAGAGCAGTACCAGCCCGATCACTCCGAAGAGCATGTTCGGCAGCCAGGCGGCGAAGTACGGCGGCAAAATCCCACCCTCGCCCACTGCCTTGGTGATCTGGATGGATGTCAAGAAGATCACCGTCGTCGCCAGGCTCACCGCCACGCCGTACGCCGTGCCGCCGCGCTGAGTGCTGGTTGCCAGCGGAGCACCGAAGATGGCGATGATGATGCAGGTGATGGGGACGGCGATCTTGAGCATCAGCTCTACCTTGAGCTCGTTCACGTCGGCGCCCGACCGCTCGAGCGCCTGGATGAAGCGAGACAGCTGCCCGAATCGCATCTCGTCCGGGCTTCGAGGATTCGTCGTCAGCTCCGCCGGCTCCTCGCGAAAGCGCCTGTCTCGCAACGAGTCGAAGGCAATGGCCAGCGCGCCGATCGTGTCGGGGAGAATGTGCATCTCACCGCCTTCGAGCCGCCACCCCTTGCCGGTCTCCCACAGGGCTTGGCGAGCGCTGATGATGTACGACGGATAGTCGGGACCGCGACCTTTTCGCTCGATCTCCAGGTTGTCGATCGTCCCACGCTCGAGACTGAGGTTGGAGATCTTGTAGACGCGACCACGGTCGCTGGCGAAGACGAAGTTGAACATGTCCGAGTGCCGGCTGAAGCGACGCTCCTGCAGCAGCTCGTTTCGCCTGGCATTGGCGACCGGCACCAGCTCACCTAACACCAGCGCGAAGAGCGCGACGCCGATCGACGCCAGAAAGATCGGACGTACCATCCGATGAAAGCTGATCCCCGACGCTTTCGCCGCCGTTATCTCCGAATGGCGGGTGAAGCTGCCAATGGCGAACACGGTAGCGAAGAGCACCGCCGCCGGAAGCGCCATGAACATCGAATCGGGAATCCAGTACAGATAGCTGAGGGCGATCTGCGACTTCGGAAGATTACGATTGAGATATCGGTCGAGCCGGTCGGTGAGGTCGATCACGATCACGAGGATCGGGAACCCCACCGAGGTGGCGAGAAAGATCTTCCAGAATTCCTTGAGGACGTACCGGTCGAGAGGGTGCAGCAGCCTCACGCGGTCCTCCGCCGGCGCTCGGCGTGAATCCCAACGCGGCGAAGGACTCGCGCCGACCACGAGCGGATGGTGTCCCAGAGCTCGCTCGCGTCACCGCCGCGCGCCGTCGCGCCCGACTTCTGTACTCGAACGAGGAAGACCAGCGCCACCGCGGCGAAGATGAGATTCGCTATCCACATCGCCCACACCGGCGCCAGGATGAGCTTGTCGGCCAGCGTCTCGCCGCCGATGAGTCCCACGTAGTACAGCGCGAAGACGCCCAGGCTCACACCGATCACCAGACCCACACCGCCACGCGGGAACCGAAGCGCGATGGGAGCGCCGAGGAGCACGAAGACGACACAGGCCGCGGCCAGCGCGAATTTCTTGTGAATCTCGGTGCCGTACCGATAGATCTGCTGCTTCGCGTCGAGAATTCGCGTGCGCCAGATCTCGATCTGCGTCACCGCACTCGACGCGTCGTGCGGGATCGCCGGTGTGCCGGTAGTCGGATCGATCGGCAATCCCATGGACGGCGCGACGTTGGTCGTGCGGCCACGCTCGTCAGGCGGCGGTAGCTTGCGCGCCGCCAGACCGGCTGCCGCCAGACCGCGACAGTACAATCCACCCGCCGAAAGACCGACCTCGTCAGGCGGGATCTTGTTGATCCGACGCTCGCCCGTCGCGGCGCGGCGCGCGGCCTCGCCCAGCGCGTTCCGGAGCTGCGCGCGCGCAATGGCCATTTCCTGCGAGGCCTCGTCCACCATCTCCTGCATCTCGCAGATCGTCATCTCGCGGTCGCTCTTGAACGCATCTTCACCGGTGCGCTCGAGCTGGTTGCCGACGCCGCGCACGCGAACCAGGTCGGTGACGAAGAAGAGCCGCTGCAGCTCGCCCGGCTTGTCGTTCGAGACGGTCTGCGAATAGCCGTCGTGCAGCGTCATCTGGAGATCACGCCGATCCTGCGTCATCTCCATCGAGCCGCTATCGGCGTAGATGGTGCGCCGTTGAAGCGGATCGCTGAGATCGTAAATGGTGATCTCGCGCATTCGGTTCGACCCTTCGTCGATGTGACCGGCGCGAAGAAAGAGACGGCCCTGAGCGATCTCGTTGATCACCTGCTCGCGGAGCGCGAAGGTCGGCTTCTTCCGAGCAATGTCGGTTTGAAGCGTGCGAAGGCGATGATTCGTACGCGGCAGGATCTGATCGTTGAAGAACAGCATGATCGCCGCCATCGCCAGGCCGCCCCAGAACACCGGTCCGAGCAGTCGCCGTAAGCTCACGCCGCTCGCTCGTAACGCTGTGATCTCGTTTTCGGCGGCCAGTCGGCTGAACGCGTACAGCACCGACACCAACACCGCCATCGGTAGCGTCATGGCGATGATGAACGGAATCGTCAGCGCGAAGAATTCACCGATGACACTCCAGGGAAGCCCTTTGCCGACGAGCTGCCCGAACTGTTTGGCGATCTGGTTGAGCAGGAGCACGGAGGTGAGCGCCGCCAGTGAAAACACCAGCGGACCAAAGTGCTCGCGTAGGGTGTAGCGGGTGAGGATACGCACCGGGGAAACCTAGTAGCGCGCCATCCGCCATGAGCCATCCGCCATCAGGGAACTGCACACCGGATGACTTCCGAATCCGCAGTTAACCGGATGGCGGATGCCGGATGGCGGATGCCGCATTTTGCAGTTACCTAGCTTTTCCCCCACCCGTATATTCCCCATTTGTCCCTCAATTTACGCCCACCACGGCGCTCGGGCGACTGCCGAACGGTGCGAGGCGCTGGCGCCAGTGCCCCCTCTTACCCCTCGTCTCGGGTTCGGGTGCATACCGCTAGACTGCTCGCTGCTGTCTCTCTACTACTTGCCCCGCTCGCCGCCGTCGCTCAGGAAACGCCACGCGATACCGCAACAGCGCCGGCGCGTCCAACGCTTCGTTGGCCGGCGGCTCGCGACTCGATACTCGCCGCTCGCGCGCGACTCGCGCTCCCTCGTCCGTTCCCCGCCGACACACTCGTCGCGCCTGCCTGGACCGCGGCGTTCGAGCAGGTACTCCAGACTCGCCGCGCCTCGCTCTGGGGTGAGACGATTCGCTCGGCGTTCTCTCCCGTCACCGCCGAAGCTGTCGTCGCCGCGGACACCAGTGTCGCGGAGCCACTCCCGATCGCCGAGCCTCCGAGTCCCGAGTCCCGAGTCCCGAGTCCCGAGTCCGACATTTTCGGCCAGTACGCCGACCTCGGCGTTCAGTTCCAATCCCGCATTGAGCTCAAGGCCGAGCAGAACAAGAACGAACGCTGCGTTGCCACCGACGCGCTGAACCCGGTCGCGCGCTGTCGGGGCTCCTTCACTCCGCAGTTCGACTTCAAGTTCGGTCTCATCACGGGCGGCACGGTCGCCGAGCGCGTGCACGTCAACGTCGATTACGACTCGCAGCGCGAGTTCGACGCGTCGAACAACATCTCCGTATTCTATCAAGGGAAGCCTGACGAGATCATCCACCGCATCGAAGTCGGAAACGTCTCGTTCGTGCCGCCGCCGTCACGATTCATCACGAGCGGCATCCCGTCAGGCAACTACGGTGTCCAGATGGTCGGCCAGCTCGGGCCCATGCACTTCCGCGCGATCGCGGCGCAGCAAAAAGGGAATGTCGTCCGTGATCGCGTCTACACCATCGGAGACCGCACCGTGCAAGGCGTCGACCGCGAGATCGAGGATTTCCAGCTCGAGCGCCGACGCTTCTTCTGGGTGATCGACCCGGCGCAGACATTCCCCGGTCGATTCCCGAACATCGACATTCTCGATCCCAACCTCCCCGCGCTGGCGCTGCAAATCCCGGCGGGTCAGCGCCCACGACGCGTGCAGCTCTATCGGTATCGTCCTCCAACGGCCACCGGCAGCGCGGGACGCGACATCAACGGACCATACGCTGTCACGCGGTTCGCGCGGAGCAACACCGAGGTCGGACCGTTCGAGCTACTGCGTCAGGGCGTCGACTACTACATCGATCCCACGAATCTGTGGATCACACTGGTGAGTCCCATCAATCGTGGCGAGAGATTGGCGGTGTCGTTCACGGTGACGGGCCCCGGCGGCGAGGAAGTAATCAACGGCAGCGTCGGTGGAACGATGCCGACCTCGCGCGGACCCGTCGGCCGCGACACGCTCAATCTCCTCTGGGATAGCGAAGTGCTCCCCGGCGATCCCGCATTCAACCGCGAGATCAGATCCGCGTACCGACTCGGCGGCGAGGAGATTCAGCGGCAGAGCATCGCCATGAAGATCGTCGTCGGGAGCGGAAGCGATCAGGAAAAGCCGCTGGCCGGAAATGCGGAAACGTTTCTTCAGCTCTTCGGCTTGGCACAGCCGGCCAACGCTTCGGCGTTCGATGTCGACAATCGCCTCTGGCCTCGGGTCGGCGATCCGAATCAGTCGCTCAGCGTCGGCGGGACGGGAAGCGGTCGTCTCATTCGCGACTACTTCGTGATCTTCCCTTCGCTCCGTCCATTCGCCGATTCCGGTTTCGTGGATCCACCGAATCCGGTGAACGATTCGCTCTACCGCACCGCGGACGAGGATCTCAACTCGCAGCGTCGCCCTCCCACGCAATATCGCATTCGCGCGCGATATTCCGCCGAGGGCACGGGCGACCCGGGCACACTCGCGTTAGGCAGCGTACAGGTACGGCCAAATTCGGAGCGCATCTCCATCGGCGGTGTCGCGCTCGTCCGAGAGGTAGACTACCGCGTCGACTACGAGCTGGGACAAGTGACTTTCCTTCGCCCGGACACGCTTTTCCGAACGCCCCGGCAGCTCTCGGTGCAATACGAGGAGAATCCGCTCTTCGCCACCGCGCCGACGTCGGTGCTAGGACTGACGACGGAATTTCCCACGGAGTTCGGTCAGGTCAACTTCACCGCCATCTCGCAGTCGCAAAAGACCACCTTCAACCGGCCGCCCCTCGGCTTCGAGCCGGCGTCGTCGTTGATCGCCGGCGTGAACGGCAATTTCACGTTCGAGAGCGAGGGTCTCACGCGGGCGTTGAGCAGGCTGCCGTTCTTCGAGAGCACGACGGCGTCCACCATCAACTTGATCGGCGAATTTGCGACCAGTCGCCCACAGCCTAACTCGGCGGGGAGTGCATACGTCGAGTCGTTCGAAGGCGAAGGGGGGATCACGCTGCTGCTCCAGGAAAATCTTTGGAGACTGGGCAGCCAGCCGGCGATCGCGGGCGCAGGCCCCATCACCGGAAACGCGCCGTATGGCTTTCCGGTCGACAGCGCGACCACTCTCGTCTGGCAGAACTTCTTCTCGGTGGCCGACGCGACCGGCACTCGCATCGTCCAGTATTTTCCGCAGCAGATCGACTCCCTCTTCGTTTTCGCCGGGACCACGGCGTTCAGCTTCCCCGAGACGGTTCTCTGGACGACGCTCTATCGGCGTAGCATCGGCGGATTTCCCAGCGATGGCAATTTTCTCTGGCAGACGCCGGGTGGCAGTGGACGACGGTGGCGCTCGATCAGCCAGCCGCTCAGCTCGTCAGGCACTGACCTCTCGCGTGTCGAGCAGCTCGAGTTCTACGCCCTGGTCGACACCTCGACGATCAACCGTGGCAAGAATCCGACGCTCGTCTTCGACTTCGGCGACATCTCGGAGAACACGGTCGCATTCGTTCCGGAGACGCTCAGCGTGCGCGCCCGGCCCGGTGCGCCAGGCCTGATCGATTCTACGTTCACCGGCCGTCGCCTCGAAGGATTCGATCGCCTCGATACCGAGCGCGATTCCATCACACGATCCTTCGACGTCGCAGTAAACGATCGTGGAATTCCGCCGGATGTCGCCGACCCCCTAGTCGTCCGTAATCTCGACAATGGCGCGGTGGAGGTTCGCCCCCGCGAGCCGGTCTGCGTGCGAGGTGTGGTGCTCGTGCTCCCATTAGGCGACAACCGTAACAACTGCACGGTGGGCAACCGTCGACTCGATGAGGAAGACCTCGACGTCGATGGATTCCTGAACTTCCGCAGCGCGCAGCGGAACGACGAGCGCATCCGCCGATTTGTGATCGACCTGAGCGATCCCGCTCTCTACGACCGCATCGGACGGTGCTACGTGAGCATCGACAATCCACCAGGCGGACCAGTATCGGGACGAGTGTGCTGGGTTCGATTCCGCGTCCCGTTCAACGCGCCGACGGAAGAGCTCAACTCCCCGCTCATCAGGCGAATCAAGTCGATGCGCATGACCGTCGTGTCGGGCGCCTTGGCGCCTTCCGAAGAGGATATCACCGTGGGAGTCGCACGCCTTCGCCTCGTTGGCGCGCCCTGGGTGAAGCGAGAGGACCGCGCGTTAGGCGGCATCGGCGGTACCCGTCCGGAAGGAAGCGGCTTCGTCATCTCCTCGCTGATCGGTACGCAGGACCGCGATCCGGCGAACAATCTCTTCTACGACTCGCCCCCCGGCATCACCGACGAAACCGATCAGCGCAACCAGGACTTTCAACCGGGGCAGATCCAGATCAACGAGCGCTCGCTGCGGCTCCTCGCCTCCGACGTTCCGCGGTTCGCGCGCGCCGAGGCGTTTTTCCGTTTTCCGGAAGGGGATCGGAACTTCATGGGCTACGAGCAGCTCAGAGTGTGGGCTCGCGGTCGGAACAAAGGGTGGGGACCGCAGGGCGATCTTCAGTTCTACCTCAAGATCGCGCGTGACGGCGACAACTTTTACATGTACCGCACGCCGGTGAACGAAGGGAACACGCGCGACGCCTGGCTTCCCGAGGTGGCAATCGACTTCCGCCGCTTCTTCGCGCTCCGCGCTCAGCTACAGAATGCATTTCTCCGCGGCGGAGATTCGCTGGCATGTACGGGCATCGACTCGGCGCTCGTCGTTCGGTCGGAGCTGCCCACCGCGCCGGGTACGCGCCGCTTTGCCGCCTGTGCCGACGGATACATCGTGTACACGACCAACCCCGGGATCGCGCCTCCGAATCTGGCCGCGGTGCAGGAGCTTGCCGTCGGCATGGTTCGCGTCGACACGCTCGGCCTGGGCAGCGGAGGCGTCATTACCCCCGCCGATACGCTCGAGCTCTGGGTGGACGACATTCGCTTGTCGGGTGTAGTGCGCGATGCGGGGTACGCGGGGCAAATGGGACTCAGCGTCGTTGCCGGCGAGCTGGGCTCGGTGCAGCTCAATCTCGTCAAGCGCGACCCGCATTTTCGCCAGCTCGCCGAGCAGCCGAGCTTCGTCGGGGACGATCAGGTGAATCTCGCCTCGTCCCTTCGGCTCGACAGACTGCTGCCCTCGTCGTTAGGCCTGATACTTCCGCTCACCATCACGCATAACCGGGTCGGAAGCGATCCGCTCTTCCTGTCGCGTTCCGACATCGAGGCCGAAGGCATACCGGGCGTGCGGCAGCCCAAGTCCACCGCCACCGCTTACTCGTTAGGCATGCGGCGCGCTACGCCGCTCGAGCAGCCGGTCCTGGGCGCGCTGCTCAACAATCTCGAGCTCACCTCGACCTACGCACGGGCGTCGTCCACCCAGGAGTTCCAGACCGGCACGTCGCGCTCGTTCACCAGCGCGCTCACCTACGACCTGGCCGCCCGGCCACGCACCTTCAAGCTCCCCGGTTTCATCGATCGGCTCATCATGTCGATGCCCGCCTGGCTCCGGAACGGCGAGGCCATGCGCTCGCTGCGAGGGACCAACTTTCGATGGAATCCTTCGCAGCTCCGCTTGACGAGCGCCTACGCGCGGAACAGCGACCGGCGGGAGTCGTTCACGTTGCCGGTGGCGATAGATGGCGACACCGCGCGCATCGTGCGAGGCTTCACCAACGCGCTTCGAAACGGCGCAACGATCGAGCTCCGCCCAGTAAGCTCACTGTCGCTCCGATGGGACATGATCTCGCTGCTCGATCTCCGGGACTACGGCGATACGACGGCCATCGTTCGTCAGGCGGCGCGTGAGCGAGGAGAGCTCTTCGGCCTGGACATTGGGCTGGAGCGAGAGCGGCAGATGACGGCGGTGATGTCCCTAGCGCCCGTGGTGGCCTCGTGGCTCCGCCCGCGTCTCGATTTCAGCACCACCTACTCCATGCTGCGTGACCCAAACGCTCGTGCGCTCCTGCCGGTGGACACACTCCCGGGTGCGGAGACGAGGCTGCCGCGTCGGCTGTTCAACTCACAGGGGTTGAGCGCCGCGGCCATCGTGGACGTTGGGCGCCTAATCTCGATGTATACGGGCGAGCAGAGCAGGGTGCGCTCGATCGCCAACGCGATTCAGCCCGTTGAAGTGACGTGGCGCCGCGATCTCCGCTCCAGCTTCGACGGCGTCCCGTTCACGCCAGGACTCGGATACCAGCTCCCACTCGGCGGCATCGATGACTTCCGGCGGGTGAACGGCACGCTCGCTACGAGCGCCGGCGTCACCTACAACTTCGGCGTGAATCACACGCTGGTACTCCCCTTCGGCTTGACGCTCATCGACAGGTTCAATCACATCTCCACGACTACATGGTCTCGGCTCGTCGACCGCCAGGCACGACTCGAGGCCGAGCAGACCACCTTTCCGGATGTCAGTCTTCGATGGAGCTACAGTCCGGCCTGGCTGCAGCCCGTGATCACGAGCATCGGCGCGCAAGCGCAGGCGCGCATCACCAGAGGTTTCAGTGCGCAGCCCCCGCTCGATGGCGCCGGTGGCACCGGCGGCTTCCGCATCGACCAGCGAACGAAGCAATTTCCGTTGAACGCGTCGGTTGTGTGGGCCCTCGGCGGGCTGGCCACTGATGTCGGATGGAACCACATCGATCGTCGCGAGGTACGCAGCGGTGGCCTGACCGAGGGCGATCAGGATGACATCAGCGCGTCGATCGCGCGCTCGTTCCCGGTGCCCGCGAGCTGGAACATCACCGGCCAGGAGATCCGTGCACGCGTCGGCTATAGCCGCTCCAGCAACACGAACTTCTTCGAGCAGGACGAGCTTCGCCGTCGCATTACCGACAACGGACGCTGGTCGGTGATCGGCAATGCCGACACCGACATCTCCCAGAACCTCTCCTTCAGCCTCACGCTGTCTCGTACGGTGAACTATGACCGCAACCTCGACCGGCGCTTCGTTCAGAACGTGATCTCCGCCATCCTGCAGCTCCAGTTTTTCGCGGGTCAATTCAAGTGAGCCGCGTGCTCCCCATCCTCATGCTCGTCCTGTGCGTAGGCTGCGATCGAGGAAAGACCGACTTCGATGGCGATGCCGCGCATGGGTACGTGAAAACGCAGCTGGATTTCGGTCCGCGCGTGCCGGGAAGTCTCGGTCATCAGCGCACCGGCGACTGGATCGCCAGCGCGATGCGTGAGCGAGCCGACACCGTCATCGAGCAGCGCTGGACGCACGTGACGGCGTCCGGTGATTCGCTGCCGATGCGCAACATCTTCGCCCGCATCCGACCCGAGCTTCCGGATCGTATTCTTTACGTCGCGCACTGGGACACACGCCCCATCTCGGACGACGATCCTAATCCGGCGCGCCGCTCGCTGCCGGTTCCTGGTGCCAATGACGGCGGCTCGGGCGTCGCGCTGCTTATCGCGCTCGCTGACGCACTGAGGAAGACGCCACCGACGATCGGAGTCGACCTCCTATTCGTCGACGGCGAGGACTACGGTGACTTCGGCAAGAATCAGGACGTGCTGATCGGCTCCCGCTACTTCGTTCAGCATCTCCCGGTGCCTAACTACACGCCGCTCTTCGGCGTGGTGTGGGACATGATCGGCGACAACGAGCTCACGCTGTCGCAGGAGGGGCACTCCGTGCAGCGCGCGCCCGAAGTCGTCGCGCGCGTCTGGAACCGCGCCGCCGACCTGGGCTACTCCAAGTTCTTCATCCCGCGCACTCAAGGCCCGATCACCGACGACCACGTCCCACTTCTCGACGCCGGCCTCCGCGTGATCGACGTCATCGACATCGACTACGCGCCCCATCACACACCTGACGACACGCTCGACAAGGTCTCCGCGAAAAGTCTCCAGGTGGTTGGAGACGTAGCGCTGAGCCTAGTTCGATGAGGCAGATGGCCATCGCACATTTTCGATGCCAGTCAGTACTCGGCCACCTGGTACGTTCTCGGTGTGCCGACGCCTGCCGAGCGTTCCGCTCTTCTGTTCTTCGCCGGACTCTTCGTTCTGGGCTCCGCCGTCCGCGCGCACCGCGCGTTCCGCGACCACCCGAAGCCTGACGCAGCGTCGCGCCTTGCGCTGAGGCGTCAGCTCGCGGCCGTCGACTCCGCTCGCGCGAAATCGACAACCAAACCGAACCCTCGCCGCGGGAAGAAGGCAAAGGCGCCAAAGCCGCCAATAACGCCCACGCCGCGGAAGGCGCGAGACACCGTTTCGGGGCCTAGCCAGCGCGCGCCAATCGACCTCGACCTCGCCTCGGCGAAGGAGATCGAGCGCCTGCCGCGCATCGGACCTACCCTCGCGGCGCGAATCGTAGCCGATCGAGACAGCCTCGGTCCGTTCGGCTCGCTCAGCGAGTTCCAGCGCGTCCGCGGCGTCGGTCCAGCGATGGCGAAAACCGTTGCGCCACATGTGACTTTTTCACTTGCACGGCGTCCATCCCCTGTCACGGAGGGAGTGTTCGCCGCACCCTCGACGGCACGCGCCACGCGCCACCGATCGCGGCCCTCACACCCTCCGTGAATGCGTCCGGCGATGGTCGCCGACTCGGCCCTGGACGAGCATTCGGCCACCACCACGATACTCGTGTCTCCCACCATCTCATCATGGCTGCACCTGTAGCCGCCACCGGCGAGCGCATTGGCGATCTGCTGCTGCGCGAAGGGCTGATCACCAAAGATCAGCTCGAAAAGGCACTACAGGAGCAAAAGAGCAGCGGCACGCGCATCGGCTACAACCTCGTGAAGCTTGGCTTCGTACCCGAGGTCGAGCTCACGCGCATGCTGGCCCGCAAGTTCCGCATGCCCGCCGTCGACCTCACCAACTTCGAGGTCGACCCCCGCATCGCCAAGCTCATTCCCGCCGAGCTGGCCACCAAGCACCTCGTACTCCCGCTCAAGCGCGAAGGCCGAACGCTTACCGTGGCGATGGCCGATCCCACGGACCTCGGCGTCATCGATGATCTCAAGTTCATCACGCGCTACGACATCTTCCCGGTCATCGCGGGCGAGTACACACTGCGGAACGCGGTCGAGAAGTACTACGACACCGCCAGCGCCGACGCCGACGCCCTCCAGAACCTCCTCACCGAAATCAGCATTGACGAGGGCGACGTCGAGGTTCTGGAAGACAAGGAAGAAGAACTTTCGGCGGCCATGGCGCTGGCCGTCGACGACGCGCCCGTCGTCAAGCTCATCAATGGTATTCTCACCGACGCGGTGAAGCGCGGCGCTTCCGACATCCACTTCGAGTGCTACGAGCACGAGCTCCGCGTTCGCTACCGTATTGATGGCGCGTTGCAGGAGATCATGAAACCGCCCATGAAGCTCAAGGCGGCGCTGATCTCGCGCTTCAAGATCATGTCCAACCTCAACATCGCCGAGCGCCGCGTCCCCCAGGATGGACGCATCAAGCTCAAGATGGGGAAGCGCGTCATCGACTTCCGCGTCTCGACGCTCCCCACACTCTTCGGCGAGAAAGTCGTCCTCCGAATTCTCGACAAGGGGAACCTCACCCTCGAGCTCGAGAAATTCGGCATCGAGCCATCGGCCGAACGGAGCTTGATGGAATCGATCATGAATCCGTACGGGATGGTGCTCGTCACCGGTCCCACGGGCTCAGGCAAGACGACGACGCTGTACTCCGCACTCTCGAAGGTGAACAGCATCGACGTCAACATCATGACGGCCGAGGATCCGGTCGAGTACAACCTGTACGGCATCAATCAGGTACTCGTCCGCACCGAGATCGGGATGTCGTTCGCGGCCGCGCTCCGGGCGTTCCTGCGCCAAGACCCGAACATCATCATGGTCGGCGAGATCCGCGATCTGGAGACTGGCGGCATCGCCATCAAGGCCGCGCTCACTGGTCACCTCGTACTCTCGACGCTGCACACAAACTCCGCTCCGGAGACGGTCACCCGTCTCCTGGACATGGGACTGGAGCCGTTCAACGTCGCATCGGCGCTCAATCTGGTGCTGGCGCAGCGACTCGTTAGGCGAATCTGCAACAGCTGTCGCCAGCAGTACGAGGCCGACCCGCTCGAGCTCCAATCGGCCAAGATCGACGACAAGACGACGCTCGGCGACATGCGCTTCACCGATGAGGCGATCGACAGCGCCAAGCGGCGCGCGACCGCGGCGGCGGCACCGCTGCTCGAGAAGCTGACCCTCAAGACAAAAGTGGCGCAGATCCCCTTCTTCAAAGGAAGAGGATGCGACGCCTGCGCCGGCTCGGGACTCAAGGGACGTCAGGGACTCTACGAGGTCATGGCAATGACCCCGCTCCTCCGGAAGATGATCCTCCAGAACGCCGGAGCCCCCGACATCAAGGAGGCCGCGATCGGCGAGGGAATGCTGACCCTCCGCATGGATGGCCTGCTCAAGGTGATGAAGGGCATTACGACGCTGGAGCAGGTGATTCGAGAGACGAGCGCGTAAGCGGCCGAGTCCGCCTATTTCGGTGACTTAGCCCCATTCGCCGCGTCTTAATCTCGAACCCTCTTCCGATCTCGATGACCGCTCCCGCTTCCGCCTCCCAATCCGCCGTCAACCTCCGCGCATTGCTGGAGGAGATGATCGAGCGCGACGCCTCGGACCTGCACGTCACGGCGGGGGATCGGCCCAAGCTCCGCATCGACGGCGACATCGTCGACTCCAACGTCGACCACGTGATGTCGCCGAAGGACACGATGCAGCTGGCCTACTCCATCCTCACCGAGAACCAGAAGAAGCGCTTCGAGACCGAAGACGAGCTCGACTTCTCCTTCGGCATCCAGAACCTGGCTCGCTTCCGCGGCAACTGCTTCAAGCAGCGTGGGTGCGTGACGCTCGTCGTTAGGCAGATCCCGTTCACCGTTCGAACGTTCGAGGAGCTCGGGCTTCCCAACGCGGTCGCCAAGATGGCCGACAAGCCGCGCGGGCTGGTGCTCGTGACCGGACCAACCGGCTCCGGAAAATCGACCACCCTGGCCGCGATGATCGACAAGGTCAATCGCGAGCTGAAGGGGCACATCATCACGGTCGAAGATCCGATCGAGTTCATTCACCGGCACCAGCGCTGCATCGTCAACCAGCGCGAAGTCGGCACCGATACACACTCGTTCGCCAACGCGCTCAAGTACGCGCTGCGCGAAGACCCCGACGTCATCCTCGTCGGTGAGATGCGCGATCTGGAAACGATCCAGGCCGCGCTCACCATCGCCGAGACCGGTCACCTCGTCTTCGCCACTCTGCACACGAATTCGGCGGCCGAGTCGATCAACCGCATCATCGACGTCTTCCCGTCGCACCAGCAGTCGCAGGTGCGCGCGCAGCTCGCCTTCGTGCTCGAGGGAATCGTCACGCAGACGCTGCTCCCGCGCGCCAAAGGGAAGGGACGGGTCATGGCCGCCGAAATCCTGGTGGTGACGCCTGCCATCCGCGCGCTCATCCGCGACGACAAGGTTCACCAGATCTATTCGCTGATGCAGGGCGGAAAGAAGTGGGGAATGCAGACGCTCAACGACGCGCTCTATCAGCTCTACGTGGCGCGCGAGATCCTGATCGAAGAGGCACTTCGCTGCTCGAGCGACCCGAACGAGTTCCTTCGCATGATCGGCGAGACGCCGAACGAGGACGGAACTCCGAGCGACAAGCAGCGCCCGGCCTCGAAGTTGGCCGCCGGCGGCCGCCGATAACGGCGACCCGGCGATCCCGGTACTCTGAGGAGCATCATGCCGACATTCGCCTACACGGCCCGGACGCTGAATGGCGAGCTGAAGTCGTCCACCATGGACGCGGCCAGCCGCGACGAGGTGGTCGCTCAACTGCGACGCCAGAAGCTCATCGTCGTGAAGGTCGACGAGGAGCAGCGCAGGAAGCGGAAAGGGAAGATCAAGATGCGCGACATCGTGATCTTCACCCGGCAGTTCTCGACGATGATCAACGCCGGTTTGCCGCTCGTTCAGGCGCTCGACATTCTCTCCCGGCAAAGCGAGAACAAGGCGCTCCAGGAAGTCACGCGCCAGGTCGTCTACGACGTCGAGTCCGGTAACACGGTCGCCGACGCGCTTCGCAAGCATCCGCAGGCGTTCACCGATCTCTACGTGAACATGGTAGCGGCCGGTGAGGCGGGCGGTATCCTCGACACGATCCTGATGCGCCTGGCCACCTTCCTCGAAAAGAGCGACGCGCTCATGGGGAAGGTGAAGAGCGCGATGGTCTATCCGGCGGTGATCTGCTCGGTCGCCGTCATCGCGATCGTCGTCCTGCTCATTTTCGTGATCCCGGTCTTCGAAAACATGTTCGCGTCCGTGAACATGGCGCTCCCGCTGCCGACGCGTGTCGTCATCGGGCTTTCGAAATTCCTCACCAAGTATTGGTGGATGGTGGGCGGCGGCATCTACGGCACGATCTTCCTCATCCAGCGCTACTACGCGACGCCATCCGGGCGCCTGAACATCGACAAGTTCATGCTCCAGATCCCCGTCCTGGGCGATCTACTGCGGAAGTCGGCCGTCTCGCGCTTCACCCGCACGCTCGGCACGCTGATCAGCTCCGGCGTGAGCATCCTCGACGGACTCGAGATCACGGCGCGCACCGCGGGCAACCGCGTCATCCATGATGCGATCATGGAGTCACGCGCCTCGATCGCGGGCGGCGACACGATCTCCGCGCCGCTTCAGAAGTCGAACGTCTTCCCGCCCATGGTGATCTCGATGATCGCCGTCGGTGAGCAGACCGGTGGTCTGGACGAGATGCTCTCCAAGATCGCCGACTTCTACGACACCGAGGTCGACACCGCCGTCTCGGCGCTGTTGAGCCTCATGGAGCCGGTGATGATCGTGTTCCTGGGCGTGGTCGTCGGCGGCATGGTCGTCGCCATGTACCTCCCGATCTTCGACATGATCAACGCGGTGCAGTAAGACTGGGAAGCGGGAAGCGGGAAGCGGGAAGTGCAGGCACACCGGACGAGCACCATCTCCGCCTGCGCTTCCCGCTTCCCGCTTCCCGCTTCCCGGCTCTTAGGCTTTCAGCACGACCTTCTCGCAGTGGTCCTGCTTCTTCAAGAACATGTCGTACCCGCGAGGCGCATCCTCTAGCCGCAACCGATGCGTGATCACGAACGTCGGATCGATTTCGCCATTCTCGATCCGGTCCAGCAGCGGCCGCATGTACCGCTGCACGTGGCACTGCCCCGTCTTGATGGTGATCGAGCGATTCATCAGTGCGCCGATCGGGATTTTGTCGTCGAATCCGCCGTAAGCGCCGATGACCGACACCGTACCCCCGTTCTTACAGGCCAGGATCGCCTGACGAAGCGCGATCGGCCGATCGGTCTCCAGCCGTAGCGCCTGCTTCACTCGATCGTACTTGTACTCCAGTCCGGGACCGTGCGCCTCCATTCCGACGGCATCGATGCAAGCGTCGGGTCCACGTCCGCCGGTCAGCTCCTTCAGCGCGTCGAGCACGCTGTCGACCTCTTCGTAATTGATGGTCACATCGGCGCCGGCCTTGTCTCGCGCCATGGCCAGCCGGTACTCGAACCGGTCGATGGCGATCACCCGCTCGGCGCCTAACAAGCGGGCGCACGCGATGGCGAACTGACCCACCGGCCCGCAACCCCAGACGGCAATCACGTCGCCAGGGGAGATGTCGCACATCTCGGCACCCATGAAACCGGTCGGCAGGATGTCCGACAGGAAGAGCACCTGCTCGTCGCTGAATCCGTTCTCGATCTTGAGCGGCCCGACATCCGCGAACGGCACGCGGGCGTACTCGGCCTGCCCGCCGGCGAATCCGCCTAACAAGTGCGAGTAGCCGAATGCAGCCGCCGGCGAATGCCCCATGAGCTTCTCGGCCATCCAGGCGTTGGGGTTGGAGTTCTCGCACAGCGAGTACGCTTCTGCCTCGCACGCCGCGCACGCGCCGCAGGCGATCGGGAAGGGAACGACCACCCGGTCGCCCACCTTGAGGTTCTTCACCGCCGGCCCCACCTCCATCACCTCTCCCATGAACTCGTGTCCCAGGATGTCACCGGGCTCCATCGCCGGGATGTAGCCATTGTAAAGGTGCAGGTCCGATCCACAGATCGCCGTCGACGTGATGCGCACGATGGCATCACGCGAGCTCAAGATCTGCGGGTCCGGGACCTCGCGCACCTCGACCTTTTGTATTCCCATCCAGCAATTCGCCTTCATCACTCCTCCTATGGATTCACGCGCCGGACAGGCGCGCTCACGAGCTCACACGCGCGCCCAATTTCCCAGGCGGATGCGCCGGATGTAGTCCGCGCCGAAGCGTTGCGTCGGAGACGACGATCTCGCCTGTCTCCATCACCTGCTTGAATGCGCGCAGATCATCGAACACCTGCTGCCCCGGCTCCTCACGGAAGAGCTTGGCGAAGATCTGCCCGAGCTTGCCCGCCGGCGGGTCATAGCTGATCACCACTACCACTTCGGTCCCGCGGCCCCCGGGGGCCTCGCGGAAGAGCACCGTTCCTTCGTTCCACACCTCCGAGCCTTCCACGGAGTGCCAGGATATCCGCTCGTTCGGAACGTCCTCGAGCACTTCCGCCTCCCACTCGACAGTCGTCCCAGCCGGACCTCTCGCCTTCCAACGCGAGCGTCCGCCGCCGAGATCCTGTACCGACTCGAGATGCTTCATGAAGCGTGGGAGATTCTCGAAGTTGCGCCAGAACTCGTAAACCTCTTCGACCGGACGGTTGACGGTGACTGCTCTCGCGACGTCGACTGTCTGCTCCTCGCCATTTGTCGATGTGCGCGACATCCGCTCCGCCGCGTACACGTCGAGCGCCGTAACACCCAAAACAGCCGCCGTCGCCGCCGACGCCCGCTGTCGCCCGCCACTAGCCGTCATCGCTTTCCCCAGGAGCGCGAGGTCCATCGCGTCACCGGCTACGCGTGCCCAGAGCCACCCGGCCGAGCGCGATTGAGAAAGGATCCCTACTCCAGCCGCGATCTCGCGCAGGCCAATGGTGCGCATGATTTCCCGACTTCGACCGCTATCGCCGACGCCTACCAGGCGCGCCACGCGACCGGGGGCAACGATCTGCGCCACGCCGAGTCCGATGCTGAACCACCCAAGCGCGTTGGCGAGACCTTCCGCCTTTTGTTCGCCCCCATTTCTCGGATTTCGCGCGCGCGCGAGCTCGCTTCGTGTCCTCGGTCTCCGCTCACCTCGTGACTGCACGCCGGCGCGCGGGCCCTGACGAGTTTCTTGATTGATCGCTGTGCCCATGCATCCTCCTTGGGCGAAGCCACTGCCTTGGTCGAGCTCACTCGACCGCGAATCGATCGGGCGGTGAGGGCGCGCACACCACATGCCCGTGCCACGCCCGCCCATCGAATTGCGTGCGCTCGCGCTGGCGACTCGCTATCCGCTGCGACGCGCGGACGCTAGCTTGATGCGACTCGAGCTACACACCGTCCTCATGAGACATTCGGCAAACTTCGCGTTGGCAGCGCTGATCGGATCTGCTCTGGCGCTTGCTCCGATCCGCGTGCTCCAGGCACAGACGACGCCGCCAAGCGAGGCGACCGCCGCCGAGATCGATTCCATGTTCGCGCGGTGGGCGACGCAGCGCTCGCCCGGCTGCGCGGTGGGAGTTTCGCGCGATGGGCGCGTGCTACTGTCGCGCGCCTACGGAATGGCGAACCTCGAGTACGGCGTACCGAACACGACCGAAACGATCTTCGAGTCCGGGTCGGTGGCGAAGCAATTCACCGCTGCCTCGGTGGTGCTGCTCGCACGACAGGGAAAGCTCTCGCTCGAGGATGACGTCCGGAAATACTTCCCGGAGCTTCCGTCCTACGGCGAAACGATTCGTATCCGACACCTCCTCAATCACACCAGTGGACTTCGTGACTGGGGAACGATGGCCGACATCGAGGGATGGCCGCGCGGCTCGCGATCGCACACGCAGCGTGACGTGCTGGCCATCATCGTCCGTCAGCAGTCGCTGAACTTCCCGCCGGGCACCGAGTACTCCTACAGCAACAGCAACTACTCGCTCGCCGCGCTCCTCGTCGAGCGCGTGAGTGGCACGTCGCTCTCCGAATTCACACGCCAGCACATCTTCGAGCCGTTACGCATGACGCGCAGCTCGTGGCGCGATGACTTTACGCGGGTGGTCGCCGATCGTGCCACCGCGTACTCGAAGGAGGGCGACCAGTGGCACATGGAGATGCCGTTCGAGAACGCGCACGGGCACGGCGGCATGCTCACCACAATCGGCGACCTTCTGAAGTGGAGTCAGAACTTCGCCGACACCGCCGTCGGTGGTGCGATGATGCGCGACGCGATGCTCACTCGCGGCACCATCAACAGCGGTGCTCGAATCCGATATGCGCTCGGTGTCACGGTGTCGAGCCACCGGGGAGTTCCCGAGATCAGTCATAGCGGATCGACGGCGGGTTACCGCGCGTACCTGCTCCGTTATCCCGACCAGCGGCTCGCAATCGCCTTGCTCTGCAATGCCGCGGATGTGCCGACCGGCCGAATCGTGCGCCAGATCGCCGATCGCTATCTGGGTCTTCCGGCTGCCGTACCGCACGCGGCGAATGGTGTTCGACTGTCTCCGGCCGAGCTCTCGTCGAAGGCTGGACTGTATCGCAATCGGCGCAACCACACCGCGACCACTCTCGTCGCGCGCGACGGTACGCTGTACTCCGACGAAGGCCAGCGCCTCCACGCGATCGATAGCAGAACGTTCTTCGTGGGCGATGACACGACTGAGCGTCTCATTTTCCTCGACGCACCGGGCAAACCGACGGAGATCGTCGATCCGACCGCGGATGGCGACACCACTAGATACGTGCGGGTCGATCCATGGACGCCCACCGCGGCCGACCTGGCTCAGCTCGCGGGCTCGTACTGGAGCGACGAAGCAAACGCGACGTATCGCCTGAGCGTTCAGGGCGGGAAGTTGATCCTCAGGCCACCACGAGCGCACGCCATAATGCTCACGCCGACCTGGAAGGATGCATTCGTGGCCAGCGACGAGGGCTCACCGGTTTGGTTTCACCGCGACGCGCGCGGTCGCGTTACCACGATGAGCATCGGTTTCACCCGCGCGCGCGACGTGCGGTTCAGGAGGACGATGTAGGACTCGGATCGCACGACACCCGCCGATAAGGAAAATCCATCGCGCGCGTGTTGCCACCGATCGTTCCCTCGATGCGCGCGATGAGCGAATCGGCCCCGCGCTTCCGGTAGATGATGCGCTGCGGAAAATCGTGCTGCGGATTTGCGAACACGATGCTCGCGTCACCCGACTCGCTCTCCGTGAACTCGGCGGGGCTCTGTCCCGAAGGATGCGCGGCGTAGACCAACTTCCCGGCGCGCGCGAACAGTCTGAGGAACTCGAATTCGGTCGTCGTGTCGATCTGGCCCATGCGGCGCACCGTACGTGAGAGTCCCATCATCGTCCCACCACCCGGCCGCATCCACTGCTCGTCGATCACCGAATTCGTTGACGTACGCTGCCAGCATCCCTGAAGCCAGGCAACCGATTCGATGCGGGGTGCATTGAGTACATTCTTCGCGCCGGTGTCGACGGCGACAATTGTGCCCGCGGTTCCTAGTGCAATCGGGATGACCGCGAATCGAGCGAGTCTACGACCAGACATTGTGTTGTCCTCTGGCAGGGTTAGTGGGGCGGTCACAACTTAACCGTGGCGCGGTCCGCCGCTTGGACGAAAGCGACACCTCCCCCACTCCTTCCTTCGCTTCTGCCCGCTGTGCCCGAGCTCTCGTATCTCGAGTACCTTCCGACGCCATCACTCGCCCCGTTCATCCGTCGCGTCTGGAGGCTCACTGCGCCGGTCGGTGCGATCGGCGACGCGCAGCCGATCGTCCCCGACGGCTGCGTCGAGCTGATCTTCCACCTTGGCGATCGCTTTCGCCGGCTGGAAGATCGCGAGTGGGTGACGCAGCCGCGGGCGATCCTCGTCGGCGCCGTGACCGGTCCGACTGTCGTCGAGCCGAGCGGCGTTGCCGACGTAGTCGGCATCCGACTCCAGCCGTGGAGTGGCCGCGCCTTCCTCGGCTTCCCGCTGAGCGAGATCCGTGGGGAGCTGGTGCAGCTCGACGAGGTAACGCCGGCGCTTTGCTCGCGGCTCCTTCCAGCACTGGAAGACGCGCCTGACGAGACGCGGCGCTTGGCAACGCTCTTCGACGCGCTCGAGGCGCACGTTACTCGTCAGGCAGCGCCCGACGCTGCACTGCGCGCCGCAGTCGAGTGCCTGACGACGAGCCAAACGCTCCCGTCGATCGCCGATCTCGCGTCGAGCTTGGGGAGGAGCACGCGCTGGCTTCAGCGTGCTTTCTCGGAAACCCTCGGCTTCGGGCCGAAAATGCTGGCGCGAATCACGCGTGTGCAACGCGCGCTTCGTCTCGCGCGCATTGACGAGCGCGCAAGTTGGGCGGCCATCGCGGCCGATGCCGGCTATTTCGACCACTCGCATCTCGTTCGCGATTTCAAGCAGCTCGTCGGCTGTACGCCGTCGGAGTTCGATCCGCGCCAGATGCCGATCACGGACGCCTTCGTGGAAGCCTGACGCGGGCGTGACCGAGCCGGCCACACTCCCGCGCCGCCTGGGGTTGTTCGACGCGACGATGATCGTGATGGGCGGGATCATCGGCGCGGGGATCTTCATGAACCCATCGGTGGTCGCGCGCGCCGTGCATTCACCCGCCGCCATCCTCCTCGCCTGGATCGTTGGCGGCGTCATAGCATTGTTAGGCGCATTCGTCTACGCCGAGCTCGCGGTATGGCGGCCAAGCACGGGCGGGCAGTACGTCTATCTGCGCGATGCCTATCATCCGGTCGTCGCGTTCCTCTACGGATGGACGTTGCTTCTGGTGACGCAGACGGGTGGAATGGCCGCGGTCGCCATGACCTTTGCCGCGTATTTCCGAGAGTTGAGCGGCGTGGCACTTGAAGCGCGCGTGATCGCCGTGCTCTCTCTACTTCTGCTGACGGTGATCAACTGCTTCGGCGCGCGTGCCGGCAGCAACGTACAGAGCGCGCTGATGGTCACGAAGATCGCCGCCGTGCTCATGCTCGTGACTTTGGGATGGGTCGCTTTGGGGCCCCAGGGATCGACAGACGCAATGCCGAGTCCCGATGGCCGAGCGCCGAGTCCCACACTTGCTTTTGGCGCCGCGATGGTCCCCGTGCTCTTCGCTTACGGCGGCTGGCAAACCGCCAGCTTCGTGAGCGGTGAGATGCGAAACCCCGCGCGCGATCTCCCGCGAGGGCTGGTCATCGGCGTCCTCGGCGTCGTAGCGCTGTATCTCGCGGTGAATCTGGTCTGTCTTGCCGTGCTCGGCCCCGACGGCTTGGCCGCAACGACGACCCCCGCCTCACGCGTAATGAGCCTGGCGCTCGGGCCACTAGGAGCACAGCTCATCGCCGCCGGAATCGCCGTCTCGACGCTTGGCTTCCTGAGCCAAGGGATGCTGACCGCGCCCCGCGTCTACTACGCGATGGCGCGCGACGGGCTCTTCTTCCGTGCTGTCGGGCATGCCGCGAAGAGCGGTGCACCCGTGGTGGCAGTCGTCGTACAGGGCGCGTGGGCGTGCGTGATCGCGCTGTCGGGGCGCTACGAGCAAATCCTCAATTACGTGGTGGCGATCGACGCGATCTTCTTCGGTCTCACCGGTGCCGCGCTGCTCGCCTTTCGCGCGAAGGCCAGGCACGGGATGGATCGTCCGCACTCCTCAGGCGTTCAGATGCCCGGCCATCCGATCACGACCGTCGCGTTCGTGACGGCGTTCTGGCTCCTGGCGCTGAGCACGATTGTGCAGTTCCCGCGCTCGGCCGGCATCGGCGTCCTCATCCTGTTGGCCGGTATACCAGTCTTCCTGCTCTGGCGACGGCCGACTCCCAGCAATTCGTCAGGCGCCTGACGAGTGGCCGGAGTGAATGTCAGCGTCCGCGGCGGCGGCTGACTCGTGCCAGCTCGGCGCGGACCGAGTCCACTTGCGGTTGCAGCTCGGTGTCCGGCGACGCGCGAAGCGTGAGATACTGCTCGTATGCGCGCGCCGCTGTACCGCGTTCGCCCTCCTGCGCAGCGAGCCGGCCCTCCTCGCGGAGATAAGTCGAGAGGTATGCGGGCCATCCGCGCATGTACGGCCGCCTGCCGATCGCGGTCAACGCGGCTTCCCGCTCGCCGAGTGAACGGTACAGGCGGGCGAGAACGAGCGTGGCGTAACCGCGCATCTCATCGCCAACAGGTCCGCTGCGAACGACGGAATCCGCGCGCTCGACCAGTCGAATCGCATCTGGTTGCCGCTCGCTCACCGCCAGCATCGCGTCGAGCAGCAGTGCGCAAACCGCCGCCTCGTCAGGCGCGTCATCGCCGAGCGAGCGGCCGCGAAGCGTCGTAATGGTCTGACGCGCTCCATCGAGCTCGCCGCGCGAGATGCGCCACTGCTCGGCGATGCAGGCGTCGGCCGGGTCAGCTGGCATTGCGCTCGTCCCTCGCGTTGGACGAGCAGCCGGCTCGAGCAGCGCTCGGACCGCCTCGCGCGCCGCGATGGTGTCGCCCTCCGAGAACAGCGCGTCAGCGACGCGCAGCCGGAGATGCAGCCGTGAGGTTGGGGCCGCGTCCTCGATGTCTTCTACGATCGCCGCCGCGTCGTCGATGCGTCCCTCGTTGAGCGCGAGTGCGTGCTGTCCGAGCAGCGCATCCATCTGCTCGTCGTTGCGCGCGGCGCGTGAGCGCATGGCGGTGAGTGCGGTCTCCGCATCTGTCGATTCCAGCGCGTCGAACAACGTCGCCTGCGCGATCGAGCGCAGGCTCAGCGTGCTGGCCGATGCCAGCCGGCCACGAGCTGCTTCCAGACCCGCGGAATCACCGAGCGCCACGGCCACGCGCCAGCGCAGAAAGTCCGCGATGTCGGATGCCGAATCGAGGCGGGCGTATTCGCTCCACGTCGATCGAATAGCCCTCTGGTCTCCGGCGCGCGCCGCCAACTGCACCAGGTACTGGAGCGGCTGAGGAAGTGTCGGATCGAGCGAACGGGCGCGCCGGAACGCCGCCACCGCTCGCTCATCCGGCTCTTTGATGCCGAGCGATCGACCGTCTTCCAGCAGCCGCTCGCCGAGCTCGTTCCAGATGTCGCCCCGATCTGGAACCGCCGCCGCCGCGCGCTCCCAGGCGCCGAGACGCTCCGCGTCGGGCGTGATCGCGGGGTACCTCGGACCGGCGAACGCGTCGAGATACGCTCGGTCGCGCTCGGCTAGCGCCTCGCGCTCACGCCAGGCGATTGCGAGACCGCGCTCACGCTCTTCCACGGCGTTGATGTGGTCGGCGGCCAGCGCGAGGCCGAGTCCGGCCATGGCGAACGCCGTGTCTCGCTGCACCGCGCGGGAGAAGTGCTGCACCGCCTCGACGTAGCGGCCCGCGCGGAACGCCGACTGTCCGCGCAGATACCAGCGCAGCGCGGGAAGGGAAGCGCTGGTGTAGCTTGCGAGCCGCTCTCCTTCGCCGGCTTGCGACGCGATGAGCTGCCCGGCGAGCCTGTCGACGAGCACCATGATGCTGTCCGCCGGCCCTTCGACGCTGGCTTGCGCGCGCACGTCGCCCGACGGAACCGTCATGAGCGCCGCGCTGATCACCACGCGGGCCGGCGTCCCGACAATTCCGCCTAACAACAGTTGGCCCGCGCCGAGCTGTCGCGTGGCCGCGAGCGCATCGGCCAATGGAACGTCGGTGTCCTCGGCCAATCCCGCGCGACGCCAGACGCGCATCACCGAGCCCGGGTCGGCGGCGCGCGCGCTTCCCTCGTCGGTGAGCTTGGCGACGACGAGATCCATCAATCCTTCGCGGAGGTAGGCGAGCGAGGCGTCGGCGCCGGTGACACGGAATGGTGCGACGGCGATGAGCTCGGGGTTGATCGGCGGTGGCGAGCCCGGTTGTGCGTCTCGGCGCATCACCGCGGTGACGACAGCGGCGATCGCGGCGAGGATGAGGACGAGCGCGGCGAGTCGTCGGCCGGAGAGGGCCCGGCGGGAATGGGGCGAGGGAATCGCTGCGCCGCCGCTCGCCCGGGGGGGACCCCCCCCTGTCGGTGAAGCTACGACGACATCATCGCTCGCATCCCATCCTTCGCGCTCGTCTGTAATCCCACGCTCGCGCGTCCCCGCATCCGCCGGAGCCGTCGCCGTCGCCACCACCGCGTCAGGCGCAGACCACGCCGACTCCTCCTTCAACCGATCCGCCAACGCCGTGACCGCCGCGTCAGGCGCGACCTCCAACTGCTCGCGTAGCAACGTCTCGTGCAATCGCGCGTGCTGTATCGCCCCCGCGCGATCGCCCGCCGCCGCCATCGCGCTCATCAGCTGCACCGCGTGACGTGAATTGAGCGGATCGATCACCGTGAGCTGCTTCCGCCACCGCACTGCCAGCGGAAACTCCCCGGCCGCCTCCGCGCCCGCCGCCAACTGCTCGAGCGCTTCCGCGCATCGATCCGCCAGCCGATCGCGCTGACTCGATGCCCACTGCTCGAACTCGGCCGAGCCACTCACGTAGAATCCGTCGAGAAACGGACCGGTGTACAATGTCACAGCGCCCTCGGCATCTCCTACATCGAGCGCTGCGTCGAACTCGCCGACATCACTCGATATCACTTCCGGATTCAGACGCAGGTCGCCTGACGAAATGACCGCGTCATCCTGACCGAGCGCGCGCTTCAGATGATAGAGCGATTGCGTGAGCGCATGACGCGACCGCTCCGGCTCTCCTTCGGGCCAGAGCAACGTCAACAGACGGTCACGGCTCACGCCACGGTCGCCGGCCACCGCGAGCACCGACAGGATGGCAAGCATCCGCCGCTGCGCGGCCGCGCCGCCGAGGGGTCCGTCGGGACCCTCGATCGTTACGCCCCCGAACGTCCTCAATCTCAGCATCGCGTCTGCAATCCGCCTCGCGGACACCGCCGATCTGAGGATTTTCTGAGGTCGGTCTGAGACTGCCCGTTCATCTTGCTCTCACCTTTCGTGCGCAGTTGGGGGGGACCGGCTGTCGCCCGAAGGAGACGGTGAGGCGGTGAGGCCCGACTACGGGCCCACCCCTCCCGTCCTTTCTTTTTCTACAGGTCCAGCCTCTTAACATAGCGAATCGCGGTTCCCCTGGGGAACGGCGACCACCGCACCCTCCGCACCAACGCAAGCGTTTCTCTCGCTTGCGTTTCCGCATTTCCGGCCTGTTTCCCGACTGCGCCGTCGCTCGTCGATCCAGTACCGACCCCACCTCCCACCATCTCCGTGCCACTCCTCGCAGCCCGCCGGCCGCGCCGCTGCGCCCTTCGCGCAATTCCCTGGGCACTCCTGGCGCTAGCCCTACCGGCGCCAGCGGCGACGGCGTCCGCCCAGTCCTACACCTCGGTGGGTGGTACGTCACGCGATGCGATCTCCCGATCAGCATCGGTCGATCCGCCCGAGGCCAGGGCGATCTGGGTGAGCCGATTCGAGTACGGCTCCGCGTCCGGAATCGCGCGCATCATGGCGGCCGCGGCCCGAGCCAACTTCAACATCGTGTACTTCCAGGTTCGAGGCGCCGCCGATGCCTACTACCGCTCCGACATCGAGCCCTGTGCCGTTCTCCTCTGCGGCCGCCTCGGCGGCACGCCGCCCTACGATCCGCTCGAGGTGGCCGTGCGCGAAGCACATCGCTACGGTCTCGAGCTCCATGCCTGGCTCAACGCGCTTCCCGGATTTCCCGCCGGAATCGGCCGCGCCTGCCACTCGTTAGGCGAATCGGACCCGCTCCGTCCGCGGCATCTGCTGCTCGAGCACCCCGAGTACATCATGCGAGATCGCTCGGGTCGCGCGCTCCCGTGCCCGAACAGCGAAGAGTATCTCTGGCTCTCCCCGGGTTACGGCGAAGTGCGGAGCCGCCTGGCGCGCGTCGCCGCCGACATCGCCAGACGGTATGCGGTCGACGGAATCCATCTCGATCGCATTCGCTATCCCGGACCGGCCTGGTCGTATGACTACGCTAGCCTCAACGCCTTCGGCGGCGAGCCGGCGCGCGATCCGGATGCATGGACCGAGTTCCGCGCATCGCTCATCAACGCCACGGTCCGCGAGACATACGACAGCATCATCGCGGCTCGAGCCGATCTCGTCCTTTCCGCGGCGACGTGGGGCGTGTACGCGGATCGCTGGGGATGGCGCACGCAAAGCGGCGCCCGGCAGCTCTTTCAGGATCCAGTGACGTGGGCGCGCGAGGGATACCTCGACGTGGCGGTGCCTATGACGTACTTCCGCATCAAGCCGAGCTATTGCTCGCGCGTCGACTGGGCCTGCCTGCTCGATGACCATGTTTCGCTGATCCAGCGGGGCACCGGACGCCACGTTTACATCGGCATCGACGCGAGTAAAGGAGCGGCGGAAGCCCTGCGGCAGATCGAGCTCGCCCGCTCGCGCGGAGCCGCCGGCATCTCCATCTTCTCGTTCACCGCCGCCGACAGCGTTGGTCTCCTCCGGCTGCTCGAGCGAGATCACTTCTCGCGGCCGGCGCCGGTACCAACGATGCCGTGGCGGGCGCTGGTCTCGCGCGACTCCCTGACGACGGGCACGCGACACCGCTGAGCTCCTGAGCTCCGCTGAGCTCCCGCCGTCATAGGGGGAGACATGGCGGAACAGACTCAGGCGGGCGGACCGGATCTCACGCTCGGCGTCGACGAAAAGGACTTCCCGTCGAGCGGCATGCTGGCGGGCCACGTCGGAGACGACAGTGTCCTCGTCGCGCGCGTCGGCAACGAGTACTTCGCCATTGGCGCCACCTGCACGCACTATGGCGGACCGCTCGGCGAAGGCGCGCTCACCGGCGACGTCGTGCGCTGCCCATGGCATCACGCGTGCTTCAGCGTCCGCACTGGCGAAGCGACGCTGCCGCCGGCACTCAATCCAGAGCCGACGTTCAGAGTCGAGCGCAACGCGGGCCGCATTGTCGTCCGCGAGAAATCAGTTCCTCCGACGCGGAAAAAGACGCCGGCGCGCACGCCAGAGTCGGTTGTGATCATCGGCGGCGGTGCGGCCGGGGCCGCTGCGGCCGAAACGCTCCGCAAGGAAGGGTACGAGCGGTCGATCACGATCATCGACCCCGACACCGACGCGCCGTATGATCGCCCCAACCTTTCCAAGGACTATCTGGCGGGGAATGCACCCGAGGAATGGATCCCGCTCCATCCCCGCGATTTCTACCAAGAGCGCAGCATCACGCTCTCGTTAGGCAGACAAGTCGCGTCGATCGACCCGCGCGCCAAGCGTGTTGCGCTCGACGACGGCAGCACGCTGGAATACGACGCCCTTCTACTTGCGACGGGCGCGGAGCCGATTCGCCTGCCAGAGATGGTGAACAGCGAGCTGCCGATCTACACGCTGCGCTCCCTCGCCGATAGTCGGGCGATCATCGCCGCCGCCGGTAAGTCACGACGCGCGATCGTGCTCGGGGCCAGCTTCATCGGGCTCGAGGTCGCTGCGTCGTTGCGCGCTCGCGATCTCGAGGTGCACGTCGTCGCGCCGGAATCGCGCCCGTTGGAGCGAGTACTGGGTCCGGCGCTCGGTGACTTCATCCGCGCCCTGCACGAAGAGAAGGGCGTGATCTTCCATCTCGGCCACACGGCCAAGCGGTTCGGCCGGTCCGAGGTTGAGCTGGATGATGGCTCCCGTCTCGCCGCGGACTTCGTCGTCGCTGGAATCGGCGTGCGACCTCGCGTGGCGTTAGCCGAAGCGGCTGGACTGCGCCTCGATCGAGGCGTCGTCGTCAACGAGCGCATGGAGACCGGCGCGCCGGGCATCTGGGCGGCTGGCGACATTGCGCGTTGGCCAGACGAGCGATACGGCGGTCCAATACGCGTCGAGCACTGGGTCGTTGCCGAGCGGCAGGGAAGGACCGCCGCTCGCAACATTCTCGGTGCCGGAGAACGCCATGCGAACGCTCCGTTTTTTTGGAGCGCGCACTATGACGTCTCCATCAACTACGTCGGTCACGCCGAGCGCTGGGATGCCACCGAGGTGGACGGTGATCCGATGGCGCGCGACGTGACAGTGCGTTTCCTGGACGCGGGCCGTGTCACGGCTGTAGCAACGATTTTCCGTGACGCCGAGAGTCTTGCCGCCGAGATCGTGATGGAGCGCGAGCTCGCTTCGTAAAGCTTGACGTCATCGCCGCGGCGACGTAGTCTCTCCCCTAGACCTTCTTGGGGAAGACGATGGCGCGCGACGGCAGTGAGCTGCTGCAGGGCACGCTCGACCTGATGATTCTCAAAGCGCTCACCTGGGGAGCCGCACACGGCTACGCGGTCTCACGATGGATTCAGCAGGTCACTGACCAGGTGCTTCAGATCGAGGAGGGCTCGCTCTATCCCGCGTTACACCGTCTGGAGGAGCGCGGCCTCATCGCGGCGGAATGGGGCCTCTCGGAGAACAATCGTCGGGCGAAGTTCTACCGCCTGACGGCGCGCGGACGACAGCAGCTTCGAGCCGAGACGGCGAGCTGGTCTCGGTATGCCGACGCCGTTCGTAAGGTAATTCGCGCGACCGTCCAACCAGCGTGAGTCGGCGATGAGCGACGGACCACGCTGGCGACGATACCTCCGCTTCTGGGGTCCCGATCCCAAAGGAGACGTCGAGGATGAGCTTCGCTTCCATCTGGAGATGAAGGAGCGCGACCTGCGCACGACCGGTTTGGAGGCCGACGTCGCGCACCGCGCCGCTCTCGCCCGGTTTGGAAGCGTCGAACGCGTGCGCGCCGAGTGCGAGGAGATCGCGCAGCGACGCGTCAGTCGACAGCGCCAGGCCGAATTGTTAGGCGCATTGATGCAGGACGCGCGCTTTGCCCTCCGACAGCTGGCGCGTGCGCCAGGATTCGCGGTCGCGACCGCCCTCACGCTCGCGCTCGGCATCGGAGCCAATGTCGTGATCTTCGCGCTGGTCGATGCCACTGTCCTGCGCCCGCTGCCTGGTATTCGCGAACCCGAGCGGTTGATCGAGATCTCCATACCCAGTCTGTCGTATCCCTCTTACGTCGACTTTCGCGACCAAACCCCCGGCCTGGTCGGGCTCGCCGCCTTCCGCGAGCGAGCCATGGCGCTGGCGGATGGTGATCGCTCGGAGCTGATCACCGGCGCGGTCGTCAGCGGCAACTACTTCAGCCTGCTCGGCGCACGCGCTTCGCTCGGCCGAATCATTTTGCCCTCCGACGACCAGCCGAGCGCTCAAGCCGTCGCGGTCCTCAGCCACCGGATTTGGCGCCGGCTCTTCAACGAAGATCCCGGCGTCGAAGGGCGGATCGTTCGAATCAACGGCCGACCGGTCACCGTCGTCGGCGTCGCCGCGCGCGAGTTCCGTGGCTCGCGATTGCGCGGTGTGCCCGACGTGTGGCTGCCGATTCATACAATGCCCTGGATCGCGCCTTCGTCGTTGGAAGGGTTCGACATTACTCGGCGCAACTGGTCGTGGCTGACCGCGGTCGGCCGTCTCGCGCCAAATGTGACGCTCGATCAGGCCGCGGCAGCACTCAACGTCATCGCCAAACGCCAGGAAGCGATGTATCCGGACGAGACGCGCACCGGTTTCTCCGTGAGCACCTTCGCCGCGCATACGGCTGCCGGCGGCGCGATGAATCGCCAGGCAGCGGTGCGATTCATGACAATGCTCGTTGGCGTGGTGGCCATCGTGCTTCTCATTGCCTGCGCGAACGTGGCCAACCTCCTTCTCGCCCGTGCGACGTACCGTCGGCGCGAGATCGCCGTGCGCCTCTCGCTCGGTGCATCACGGGGGCGACTTGTTAGGCAGCTGGTGACCGAGGCGATGGTGCTGGCGACGGTGGCGGGGATTGCGGGCATCGCCCTTGCCCTCCTGGGCATCGGCGCGCTGTCGGAGTTGACGCTTCCTGGCGGCGTCTCGCTTTTCGATCTCGAGCTCAGCGCCGATGCGCGCGTTGTCGGGTTTGCAGTGCTCGTCACGGCAGCCACGGCGCTCTTCTTCGGGATCGCGCCCGCGTTCCTGGCCTCGTCCAGCGACGCCATGAGTGCGCTCAAGGATGGTGGGGTGCGCGGTGGCAGCAGCCGCTCCCGACTGCGCGATAGTCTCCTCGTGGCGCAGGTCGCGCTGAGCATGCTCCTACTGATCGGGACCGGGCTCTTCACCCGAGCGCTTCAGCGCGCTCTGACGATCGATCCCGGTGTCGATCTCGAGAAGCTGGCGACGATCTCGGTGAATCTGGGACTCGCGCGCTACGACACCGTGCGAGCCTCTGCCTATTTCGACGCCGTCACTCAGCATGTGTCGCGCGTGCGTGGTGTCACCAGCGTAGCTTTGGCTTCGACGCTGCCGCTCAGTCAGGAGTCCAGTACCTGGTCGTTCGAGGTGCCCGGCTACGAGTTCGCGCCTGACGAGAACAGTGAAGTCGAAGTCAACGCTGTTTCTCCAGACTTCCTCGCTACGGTTGGCATTCCACTTTTGCGCGGCCGCGACTTCGACGCTGACGACGGCAAAGCCGGCGAGCGGCGCGTCATCATCAACGAGATGATGGCGAAGCGCTACTGGCCCGAACGAGATGCCGTCGGACAGCGATTCCGCGTCTTGGGAAACGAGGTCACAATCGTCGGCGTCGCGCGCGACGCCAAGTATCACGAGCTGCTCGAGCCGCCGAAGCCGTACATGTACATACCGCTCGCCAGTCGCATGGCGTCCGATGGCCTCTCACCCATTTCTATCGTAGTGCGCGTCAACGGCGATCCGGAAACGGTGCTCGCTCCGATGCATTCAGCCGTGCGTTCGGTGGACGCCGGCGTTCCAGCGTTCGAGCTCGGCACGTACGGCGCACGACTCGGCGATCTTCTCGCAACGCAGCGGATGGGCGTCGCGTTCCTTGGTGCATTCGCCAGTCTGGCAACGTTGGTGGCGGCAGTCGGTATTTACGGAGTCGTGTCGTTCATCGTCGGTCAGCGTCGTCGGGAGATGGGCATTCGCCTCGCGTTGGGCGCGCGGCCGAGCGGCGTCGTCCGGCTCGTTCTCGCGCACGGACTCGCGCGCGTAGCCATCGGAGTGGCACTGGGCATTCTCGCCGCTACCGTCGCCGCCCGCGTCGTCACCCAGTTCCTGTACGGCGTGACGTCGACAGATCCGATGACGTACGCCCTAACCGCGATCCTTCTGGCGACGGTGGCGCTGTTCGCCACGATCCTACCCGCTCGCGCGGCAGCCCGCACCGATCCCGCTACAGCGCTCCGAGCGGAATGATCGATTGAGATGCGCGCGCGGGTGACGCAGATGCGTCGCCCGGGGTTAACTTGTCGGTCATGTTGCCGACACGACCGCTCGCGTTGTCGCTCGCTCTCAGTATTGCTGTCGCATCTGTCGCGTCGGCGCAGACGGACTATTACAACACAGACCACGGCCGCCCACTCTCGGCCGAAGATGCGACGCCGCTCGAGCGTCACGCGGTCGAGCTGCGACTCGCGCCGCTTTCCATCGAACGCCGTGACGATGGCACCTATGTCTGGTCGCTTGCACCATCGATCGGTTACGGCCTCCTTCCGCGCACGCACATCGAGGTCGGCGCCGCATTCGCATGGAGCGATCCCGGTGCGATCGGCACGAGCGGGTCGCTGGCCGGTCTGGACATGGCGTTGCTGCACCAACTACAGCTCGAGCGGCGGCGGGCGCCGGCGATCGCTCTCGGCGTGCACGTCACCGCGCCAGCCGGTGGCTTAGCGCACGATGGTTGGCTTGCTTCGATCAAGGGAATCGCCACGCGTACACTGCCGATCGCCCGCGTTCACCTGAATGGCGAATACACGACGGGCCCTTCTCGTCAGGCCGACGGGATCCGCCATGCATCGCGGTGGTCCGCTGCGGTTGGAGTCGACCGTGCTTTGCCGCTCACGTCTCTGCTGCTGGGCGCGGAAGTGGCAGTAGCCAAGCCCATAGGGCGCCAGATCGGGGACGATCATCCCGATGTCGGTCCTCCGTCGACAGATCTGGCCTGGCGCGTCGGCGGTGGCGCGCGTTGGCAATGGACGCCGCGCCTAACAATGGATGCCGGCATTGCGCGTACGGTCTCCGGTCCGCACCGCGGCTGGGAGCTGACCTTCGGACTATCGCGTTCGATCGCCGTCCGCGCACTGGTCCCAGTTCCCGCTCGGTATTCGCCCGCACGTCGCGGATGGCCGATCCTGTACCACCAGTTCTACCTGCCGGCCGAGCACAACTGGCAGTTTCGGCGTCGCTACGCCGTGGCCGATCGAATGTTCAACGCGTTCGACTACGGACATGCGATCCTCTACGAGACGCTTTACACCCGCTCAGGCGCGTCGCCATCGATTCTCGAGGATACCGAATTCGAGCGCATCACTCGGCGCATTCTCGTCTCGCCGCCTCGGCTGCCGTTGGAAGAAGGGGCAATCGAGATCCAGTACGCGAAGCTCGTCCCGGAAGTGAAGGAGATGTTCGAGTGGGCGCACGTGTTTCACCGGCAGCTCTACGACATCTGGGCCGACGATCGCATACCGGAAGCCGAGAAGGACACGCGTGTCGCCGAGCTGCTGCGATACTATCGGTCACGTTCCGACGTCGCGTTCAGTACCACGCCCAAGAAAATGGAGCTGATGGAAGGTCAGCCGTATTCGCTGGCGTTTCGCCGGGCGCATCCGAAGTTCAATGGGCTCATCTGGGCGTATCACTGGCTCCAGATCGGCCTCTACGATGCGCTACTCGCCGGAGCAACGCCCGACGAGCGCCAGGCGAACGTGAACGCGGCTGTCGCGCGCTTCTGGCAGATGCTCCAGCATTCTCCGGAGCATCTGCCTCGGCTCATGCCAATGGGCCCTGCGGTCGCGCCACTTTTCGCGACACGCTACCCCGAGGCAGCCGCTGTCTTCGACAATCTCCACGCCATGCACGATGTCGTCTCCGACATCCTGGCGACAGCAGGCATGCCTAACGATCGAAAGCGCGACGCGATTCTCGAAGCGGCGTCTCGCTACCGCGACGACGAGTCGTTTGCCATGACGCGGCAAGAGTGGATCGAGATGTCGCGCGCGATGGGAGCGCACAACATGGGCGGCACCGCCACCGGGTTCACCTCCGAGCTGCCCACGCCGACGGTGCCACTCGGCGCGACGCACGCCGAGGCGATGGGCCACCAGCATCCGCCTGCCGCGCCGCAACCGGATGACAAGTAGGCGACTCGTACTTCGGGTCACGTTGGCGATGATCGTGGTCGCGCCGACGCTGCTCTACGCACACGCGCGCCTCGAGCGCACGGATCCGCCCGGCAACAGCCGGCTGACACGTGTCCCACGTGAGCTCCGCCTCACGTTCACCGAGGCGCCGGAGGTCGCGGTCAGCTCACTCGCGTTGATCGGCGCCGACAGTCAGGCTGTCGCGTTAGGCGAGATTCGCGCATCGGCGGAGTCATCGCGGGTGCTGGTCGCACCGGTCCTCGGGCCGATGCGTGAAGGTCCCTACCTCGTCCGTTGGCGAACGGCGACGGCGGACGGTCATCCGCTGAGCGGCACCTTCACGTTTTTCATAGAGCGCGGCGCCGAAGGGCTCATGACTCCCTCGACGTCCGATTCGCCTCGTCAGGCGACACCGCTGGATACGGCGCCGGTTGCGCCGCCCGTCGAAGCGTCGCACGACACGGCGAGGTCGGTCGGCTACGTAATCATTCGGTGGGTGACGCTGGCGTCACTCGTGCTCTCGCTCGCCGCGCCGATCTTCGTCCTCCTCGTCCTTCCTCGCAGCTGGACCGCCGGCGATGACCTGTCGCGCGTCGTCGTGCCCGTCACCCGAGAGCGCGTTCGGCGACTTGGCTTCGTAGCGAGCGCGACGCTGCTGCTGATGGAAATCGCTCGTCTTTCCGCGCAGTCGATCGCGCTGAATGGGCTGACTGGCGCTATGGACCCGTCGAGACTCGGAGCCCTGCTCGGCCGAACCGTATGGGGTCAGGCGTGGCTTGTTCAGACCGTCGCAGCGATGGCGCTCCTCGTCACGCTGGTCGTCGCGCGTCGGCGGCCGACCGCCTGGAAGCTTGCGCTGCTGCTCTGCGTTCCGTTGGCCGCCAGCGCTTCGCTCTCCGGCCACGCGGCGTCCTCGAAGACCGGAGTGCTCCTGGCCGCTTCGCTCGACGCGGTACACATCCTCGGCGCCGCGGCGTGGCTCGGCGGCCTCGCCATGATCGTCCTCGCCGCGATGCCGGCGCTCCCGGCCATGTCGGCGCCCCGCGCGCCGGCGCTGAGTGCTTTGGTGAACGCATTCTCGCCGGTAGCGCTCGCCTGCGGCGCGCTGGTCGTGCTGAGCGGCGTCGTTGCCGCCGCCCTCAACTTCAACTCGCCTAACGAGCTGTTCGCCACCGACTACGGTCGCGTGCTGGTCATCAAGGTCGCCCTGGTCTCCATTGCGCTCGGTGCCGGCGCGTACAACTGGCGGCGCGTACGACCCGCTCTCGAGCGTGGAGCAGGGGTGGACAGTTTGCACCGGAGCGGCTCACTCGAGCTGGCCGCCAGCGTGGTGATACTCCTCGTGACCGCCATCCTCATTGCTACTCCTCCGCCACGATAATCTTTCGGCCACGATGATCCGTAGTGAGATCGTGATGCTTCCGCCGCGCAATCGATGACCGCTGTCGTCCGCGCCCCGTCAGGGCTGTCGACCTACTGGCGTGCCAGCCGTGAGCCACGCTACAGCGTGCTCTTCGCGCTGCCGCTCCTGCTTCTTTACGAGGCTCTGGCCGCAACGCTCTCGCGCGACCTCACCGGCGGCGTGCGGAATGCGGCCGATGTAATCCTGAAGAGCGTATTCATCACGTTAGGCGGTCAACACGGTCTCCTCATCTTTGGGGTCGCCCTGATCGGCCTCGGCTGTTGGCTCGTGGCGCGCGATGTACGCGCCCACGGCATGCGCCTTCGCTTCGAGTACTTCGCCGCGATGCTGGCCGAGTCGGTGGTGCTGGCGCTCTTCTTCGGTGTGATCGTAGGGTGGATGACTGCCGGACTCCTTGGTACGCTTCCACCGTTTGCCATCGCGCTCCAGGCACCGTTGGAGCAGATGGGTTGGTGGACGCGGCTCATGATTTCGTTAGGCGCCGGGCTCTACGAGGAATTGCTCTTCCGTGTCGTCCTGGTGACCGCGCTGGCGGTCTTCGCGCGCCGCGTGCTGGGTTGGACGCCGGCGGTGTCGGGCGCCACGGCAGCGGTCGTCGGCGCCTTGGTGTTCTCGGCCTTTCACTACATCGGGCCATTCGGCGATCCGTGGCAGCTTCAGTCCTTCGTCTTCCGCTTCATTGGCGGACTCGGCTTCTCCACGATCTATCTTCTGCGCGGCTTCGGGATTACCGCCTGGACGCACGCGCTGTACGACGTTTTCCTCCTCGCGCTCTGATCGTGGCCGACAGGGAGCTTCGACCGGCCGAGCACCATCTGTCCGTCGAGCGCAGCGCACGTTACTACCAGCTCGGCGAAATTACTTCAGAGACGCGTGAGGTGTGGGTCGTCGCGCACGGCTACGGTCAACTCGCGTCTCGTTTCATTACCGTCTTCAACACGGTAGCGACCGCCAGCCGCGTGATAATCGCGCCCGAGGGGCTATCGCGCTTTTATGTGGATCGCGGCAGTGAGCCCGCGGCGGCCGCGAAGGTAGGCGCGAGCTGGATGACACGTGAGCATCGGTTGCAGGAGATCACCGATTACATCGCGTATCTCGACGCGGTTTACGAGCGCGTCACGGCAACCGTCGATCGGTCGCGCCTTCGGCTTACCGCGCTGGGCTTCTCACAAGGCGTGGCAACCGTCGCGCGCTGGATCGTTCGCGGTCGCGCCCGCGCCGCGCGACTCATTGCGTGCGGCGGTCTCCTTCCGCCGGAGCTGGAAGCCTCGGACTTCGCCAAGCTACGCGACGCCGATCTCATTTTCGTGATGGGCCGCCGCGACGAGAGCATGAGCGAAGCGCTCGTCGCCCACGAAGAGTCACGCCTTCGTGCTCACGGCGTCCCGACCCGCGCTATCTGGTTCGACGGCGGGCATGAGGTAGGGAAGGGAGTGATAGAGGAGTTGGGGAGAAGCTAGGCATTTCCGAATGCCGAATGCCGCGTTTACGGTTGATGCCTATCCTCCCGCTCCACGATGTTCAGCTTCTTGGCCGTCCACGCCGCCGCCGGGTCTTCCCTCGCCGCCCGTGCGTAGAACTCTCGATACGTGTCCATCGCTTCCTGGTCACGCCCCCGTAGCTCTAGCGTGCGGCCAAGATAGAAACGGGGAAGGGCGTAGAAGGGCTCGATCTCGATGGCGCGCCGTAGCTGCGCCTCCGCTCGATCGAGTTGTCCGGCGCCGAGAAGGGTGACGCCGAAGTTGTATCGCAGGACCGGATCGTCAGGCTTGAGCTGCACCGCATTCTCGAACTCGACGATAGCCGAAGTCGTGTCACCTTCGACCAGGTCGAGATACGCGAGTAGCGAGCGAGCAGGATGGAACGCCAGATCTTCGCTCAGCGACCGGCCCAGCGCGGCGCGCGCTGCGGAGAGGTCACCGCGCTTCGCCTGTACGATCCCTACCATGTACTCGAGATTCGCCTTCGAGCGGTAGAAATGCACGAGCGTGGAATCGTCCGCTCGACGCAGCGACGCCAGCAGCACGTTCAGCTCGGTGAGGGAGCTGTCGTACTGCTCCATCGCATAGAATGCCCGCGCGCGCTCGGCGTGGATCTTCTTGGCTTGCGGCTGCCTGACGAGCGCCTCGGCGTACGACTTCACGGCTTCGTGTGGCGAGCCGGAGATGAGATAGAGCCATCCGCGGAAGTAGGGGTCCATCGCCACCGGGTCGGTGACCAATGGCGGCAACAGCGCGCGCTCGGCGGTGATCTGCACGAACGGATTTCGGAGGTAGGCTTGAGCGCGAAGCGAGTCCACGCGGCGGTAATCTTCGCGCGGTACGAGGAACGCGCCGCCTTTCGCGCGCTCGGGGCCGTGATCGCGAAGCATGAGCGCGATCGCCACTCCACGCCCGTACATCGCTTCAGCCAGCGCGGGATCGAGCCGTGACGCCCAGTAGAACGCGCGTGCAGCGTCGGCCGGACGCGCGCGCAGCAGGATCACGCCGAGCTGGTAGTACGCGCCGGCGCTATTGGTGTCGATGGGAATGTCGAACGTGCGCGCGGGAAGCGATACGCGAGCAGCGGGCTGCTGCAACAGCGCACGCGGCTGCGCTGCCATCCAGCCAGGAAGCAGCGCTGTGATCGCAAGAAGGAGACGGGTCGTCACCGAACGCTCCACTCGGGCCAACCACACCCTAAGCTCCGCAAGGTGCGGTCCGCAAGCGGTGCGATTGACAGCATGGGCAGGCTACCGTACATTCGTGCCCAGCGCGAAACGCAGGCTTCGGCCTGCCAGGAACACCAGCATCGGAGCGATGGGGACCTGGGTTGACGCCACGGTCCCTTTTTTCATATCCAGAACCGAGTCGTCATGCGCACTTGTATGACGGCGGCCCGCCGCGGGGGGGAATGAGCCCGCGAAGTAAGTCGGATGGTACGGCCCTTACCGCACCCCGACGTCAAATTTTTCACGAGGTAGTATCGGTATGCGTACCACCGGCAAGGTGAAGTGGTTCAACGACCAGAAGGGTTTCGGCTTCATCACTCCCGAGAACGGTCAGAAGGACTGCTTCGTCCACCACTCGGCGATCCAGGGCAAGGGCTTCAAGACGCTCACCGAAGGGGAGCGTGTTGAGTTCGATCTCGTCGAGGGCACCAAGGGCCCCGCGGCGGAGAACGTCACCCGCCTCGGCAAGTAAACACAACTGCTCGAGAAAACGGCCCCGCCTCTTGGCGGGGCCGTTTTTATTGTCACCTGGCGCGGCGAATATCCGGCACCTCCATCACACGCTCGAGCAGCGGAGGATTTTCCACCGCCGTGACGAGGGCGCGCACCATCTGCGAGATACTGACCAATCCGAGCCGCCGTGCACTCTCGCGGCTCGATGGAATGAGCGACAGCGCGGCATACAGCGGCACGAGTACGTAAGGCCAGCGATGTCCTGGGCCAAGCACGTACCACGGCCTCAGAATCGTGCGGGGTAGGCCCGAGTCGCGAATGAGTCCTTCGCCACGCACGCGCACATCGATGTAAGCTCGCATGATCGGCGCCGGATGCGCCACGCTCACGTAAACGAAGTGCGCCACACCACGCTCTCGGGCCGCGCGAACCGACTCGCGTACGCTCACGAAGTCGACCCGCTCGAACTCCGCGGCCTTCGCCGGACTCGGATGCGGCGTTCCCACCAGCTGCACGAATGTGTCATCGGCGCGAAGTGCCCGGGCGAACGTCGACGCGTCCAATGCATCGCCGATCACCGGCTCACATCCAGTTGGTAGACGGCCCGCCGACGCGGCGCGCGTGAGGGCCCGCACGCTATGTCCGCGCGCCGTGAGCGCACGGATCAGTCGCGAGCCGACGTAGCCGGTTCCTCCGGTCAGGAAGACCGAGCGCGTGAGCGGAGCCGTGGAAGTCGGCATTCTGGCTCACCATACGTGCTTCCGGCACGCGGCGGATCCATCACCCTTGACACGATTCGCTAATTAATCGATTAATTAAATCATGCCGCAGGCGCCCGACCCCACCAGCCGCGATCACATCCTCGATGCCGCCGAGCGCCTCTTCGCGCGACAGGGCTTCGCCGCGACGACAATCAAGGACATCGGCAGCGCCGCCGGCCTCAACGCTGCGCTCCTCTACTACTACTTCACCGACAAGAGCACGCTCTACGAAGCGGTGCTGCGACGACTGCTCATGCGCCTGGCCGCGATCGCCGGCGCGCGCCTCCGCGGCGCGGCGACACCCGAGGATGCCATCCGCGGATTCGTCGCCGGCCAGGCGGAGATGCTCACCGCGAGCCCACACCTGCCTTCGCTCTTCGTGCGTGAGCTTCTCGATCACGACGCCGCGCACGCCCAGCCCTTCATCGTGGAATCGGTGGCCACGGTGTTTCGTGAGCTCTGTGATGCGATTCGGCGAGGCCAGCGCTCTGGGCGCTTTCGACGACCGGTCCGTCCCGAGTTCGCCGCGATCTCGGTGATTTCGCAGGTCGTCTACCTGTACATCGCGCGTCCCGCGGCTGCCATCGTGCTCGGACACGAGGATCGTGTCCTCCCGCAGGCCACGGTGGAGCAATTCGCCCGGCACGCCGGCGATTTCGCGGTAGCGGCTCTCACCGCGCACTCGGCGCCGGCCTCGAAGTCGCGCGCACAGCGCGCACGCAGAACCACACGCCGGTCCACCGGAGCGCGGCGCAAGTGAGATCTCTCTTCGTCACTCTCGCGCTTCTGTCATGGGCATGCGCCGGCGATGACGGATCGCCGCTCGAGGTCAACGGAACCATCGAGGTCAAACAGGCTGATGTCGCGCCGATGACGGCGGCCCGTGTCGTTCGCGTTCTGGTGGATGAAGGAGACGTCGTTAGGCAAGGCGACACCGTGGTCACGCTCGAGCAGACGACGCTGCCATCGGACATCGAGCAGCGCCGCTCGCGTGTCGCCGCCGCCGAAGCGGCGCTCCGCGATCTTCAGGCGGGCGCGCGACCGGCGGAGATCGAGCGCGCCGAAGCCGAGCTGCGCGCGGCCGAGGCCGAAGCGGTGCGAACCGCGCGCGACGTCGAACGCTTCAGGCCGCTTGTTGCCAGTGGCAGCGTGAGTCAACAGCAGCTCGACGCCGCAATCGCGGCCGCACGCTCGGCCGCCGGTGCGAGAGATGCCGCGCGAGAAGCGCTGCGACTGGCTCGTCAGGGTGCGCGGCCACAGCAGGTTCAAGCGGCGCGAGCCGAAGTCGCCGCCGCGCGCGCCGCGCTCGACGCCGCTCGCGCGACAGCCAGCGACCTTTTACTACTTGCACCGGTCGACGGCACCGTCCTCAGCCGGCATGCGGAGCCCGGTGAGGTGCTCGGCGCCGCCCAGTCGGCGCTCACGATCGGGGAGACCGCGCAGCCGTGGGTACGAGTCTACGTCAATCAACGTGTCATTCCGCGTCTGAATGTCGGCGATACGGCAACCGTAGTTCTGGATGGCTTGCCGGATCGGCCACTCCGCGGCCGCGTGTCAGCAATCAGTCCTCGCGCTGAATTCACACCGCGGGTAGCCCTTACCGAGGAGGAGCGGGCCGATCTCGTCTTCGGCGTGAAGGTGGAGCTGCTCGACGGAATCACGCTGGCCAAGGCCGGACTCCCCGCCACCGTGCGGCTCCATCCCTCGTCAGGCAACGTGCAGTGAGCGCCGTCGTCGCCGCTCGTGAGGACCGGTCGCTCGCCGTGCACGCGCGCGGTCTGCGCAAAGTGTTCGGCCAGCAAGCCGCGGTCGAGAGTCTCGACCTCGACATCGCGCGCGGTGAGGTGTTCGGGGTGCTCGGTCCGAACGGCTCAGGCAAGACGACGACTATCCGAATGCTGTGCGGGCTCATCGAGCCGAGCGGTGGTGAGGCGACGGTGGTCGGGTACGACGTGCGCACGCAGGCGGAGCTGATCCGTCGGCGCATCGGCTACATGTCGCAGCGCTTCGGCCTGTATGAGGACATGACCGTGCGTGAAAACTTGACGTTCTACTCCAGCGTATACGGGCTTCGCGGCTCCGCGCGCACGGCGAGAATCGGGGAGCTGCTCGCCGAGCTCGATTTGGGCCCGCGCGCATCGCAACTCACGCGCGAGCTGAGCGGAGGATGGAAGCAGCGGCTCGCGCTGGCGTGCGCCATTGCGCACCGCCCATCGATGCTCTTCCTGGATGAGCCGACGGCTGGCGTCGATCCGGCCTCGCGTCGGCGCTTCTGGGACACGATTCGCGTTCTCGCTCGCGACGGCACCACGATTCTCGTCACCACGCACTACATGGACGAAGCGACGCAGTGCGATCGCCTCGCGTTTCTTTCGCGCGGACATCTCATCGCGGTCGGCACGCCTGATGAGATCACCAGCCAGTTCAGCCTGCCATCGGTCGAGGACGTCTTCATCGAGCTCCAGCGTCGTGATGAAGGAGCTGTCGTATGAGCCTTCGCACCCGCCTCCGCTCCTCGCACTTCTGGCCGATGCTGTGGAAGGAGTTCGTCCAAATGCGGCGCGACCGCCTGACGCTGGCGATGCTCGTCGCGATCCCGGCAGTACAGCTCATCCTGTTCGGCTACGCCATCCGGACCGAAGTGCGTCACCTTCCGACGGTCGTGCTCGACGAGTCGCGTACCCCTGAGAGCCGCGCGCTCCTCGAAGTGATGCAAAACACGCAGAACTTCGACATCGTCGGTCGCGTCGAAAGCAGGCGCGAGCTGGAGGACGAGATGCGATCGGGCCGGGCCAAAGCGGCAGTGATCATTCCACCGGAGTTCATGCGCGACCTCCGCCGCGGCCGCACCGCCACGGCGCAGGTCATCGTCGACGCCGCCGACCCACTCGGCTCGAATGCCGCGCTTGCTGGCGCGTCGCTCGCGGGATCGGCGCGATCCTCGGCGATTCTCAGCGCGACTACCGGGCGCGGCGCGCCGCTCGAGGTGCGCGTCCGGCCATGGTACAACCCGGGAGCGCGCAGTCCCGTCTACATCGTCCCGGGCATCATCGGCGTGCTGCTCTCCATGACGCTGCTCATGATCATGAGCATGGCCGTCGTACGCGAGCGGGAGCGGGGCACGCTCGAGCAGCTCATCGTCACGCCGATTGGAAAGAGCAGCCTCATGTTAGGCAAGATCGTGCCGTTCGTGCTCGTGGGATACGTGCAGATGACGGTGATCCTTGCACTCGGACTGCTGCTCTTTCGCACGCCGATGCGCGGCAGCCTGCCGCTGCTCTACGCCATTACGTTCGCGTTCATGATGGCGAATCTCGCCATTGGGCTTTTCGTGTCGACGCTTGCGCGTACGCAGTCGCAGGCGATGCAGCTGAGCTTCTTCTTCATGCTCCCGAACATCTTGCTTTCCGGCTTCATGTTTCCGCGTGAGGCGATGCCCGATCCTGCACGTTGGCTCGGCGCGCTGCTCCCCCTCACGTACTACCTGGATGTGCTGCGTGGCATCCTGCTGAAAGGCATCGGGATCGAGTACCTCTGGGTGCAAACACTGGTGCTCGTCGGCATTGCCCTGGTGCTGTTCGCCATCAGCGTTCGCCGCTTCCAGAAAACCATCGAGTGAAGGGCGTTACGCCCCTTCCTGTAGCGCGTCGTCCAGAGACCTGACCCCTCGTTCGACCTGGAGCGGAGCGCGGTGGAAGACCTCCTAAAGGATCTCGAGCTGCTCGTACGCTCGCGTTACAGCCTCATCGTCCTCGAGACGAGCGAGGAGGAGCGCGCGGCGTCGGTTCTGGAGTCGCTCGCCGTGCGTCTCACGATTCCGTATTTCACATGGTCGCGGAGCAAGGGCCTTCGGCGCGCCGGTCTCGCCAACGAGGTCTACAAGACGCAAGACCCAACGCTTGCGCTGGCCCACATCGAAGCCTCGGGGATCGCCGCGCTCTACCACCTCCGCGACTTCTCGCCGCTCCTGCAGGATGCGACGCTCGCCTCCAAGCTGAAGGACGCCGCGGCGCAGCTGGTGAATCGGAAGGGCGCCATCGTGTTGACCGGTTGCTCCATCGAGCTGCCCGAGACGCTTCGCGCAACGTCTACGACGGTGCGCCTTCCGCTCCCGACAGTCGCCGACTACGCGACGCTTCTCCAGCGCACCCTGCGCGATCTTGCGGATCGATCGACGGTGGAGATTCGCATGTCGCGCGAGGATACCGACTCGTTGATTGCCAACCTCAAGGGGCTGAGCCTCGAGGAAGCATCGCGAATCCTCACCAAGGCGATCATCGAAGACGGCCGCCTGACGAGCGAAGACATCGCGCACGTCATCGACGCGAAAAAGGCGGTCATCGAGCGCGAGGGGATACTCGAGTACTTCCCGGCCGACGAGCGCATGGCCGACATTGCCGGCCTCGACGGTCTCAAGAGCTGGCTCACGAAACGGCGTGCCATAATCGCCGATCCGAAGCGCGCGACGGACTTTGGCCTGTCGTTCCCGCGCGGCGTGCTTCTCCTCGGAGTTCCGGGCTGCGGCAAGAGTCTGTGTGCCAAGGCCATCGCCAAGGAGTGGTCGCTCCCGCTCCTGCGCCTCGATCCGGGGAAGCTGTACGACAAATACATCGGCGAGAGCGAGCGCAACTTTCGCCGGGCGATCACGGTGGCCGAGCGCATGGCGCCGCTCATTCTGTGGATCGACGAGATCGAGAAGGCGTTCGCCGCAGGCGGGGAGGGCGACGGCGGCACCTCCATGCGCATCCTCGGGAGCTTCCTCTCCTGGCTTCAGGAGCGACGGGGCGACGTCTTCGTGGTGGCTACGGCAAACGACGTGACGCGACTCCCGCCCGAGCTGCTTCGCAAAGGCCGCTTCGACGAGATCTTTTTCGTCGACCTCCCGACCGTCGCCGAGCGATGCGCGATCTTCGAGATCCACCTGCGCAAGCGCAGCCAACAGCCCACCAACTTCAACCTGGGCGCCCTGGCCGCGGCCACCGGCGGCTTCAGTGGCGCGGAGATAGAGCAGGTGATCGTGTCGGCCCTCTACTCGGCTTTCAGCGCCAAGAGCGCGCTGTCCACCCAGCTGCTGCTGGCCGAGATATCAATGACCAAACCGCTCTCCGTAACGATGGGCGAGCGATTCGAAGCCATGAGGGAGTGGGCGAAGGAAAAGACTGTCCTGGCAAATTAGCGATGTGCGAAAGCCATCGCGGATGTGTGATTGCATCGCACATCTGCAATGAAATGTGCGAGGTGCGATCAGCTCAATTCGCCACGAGCCGTAATCGCACATCGCACATTTCAATTGCCGATCGCAGATGCAATCACACATCCACGATCGCCTTCGCACATCTGCCTTTTTCTTACCAGCCGGGTGCTATCTGAAACCCCCAAACCCCTCCGCCCCGCAGCCTCTGCATCGGGTTGGCGTAATACAGCTCGCCGATCAAATACCCGAACAAATTGAACCGGGCCGCAATGCCGTAGCTCATGACCGGAATGCGGCGTGGTGATTCGCGGTCGAACTCCCATTCCGGGCTCTCGTCCTTCGTCCACGCCACACCGGCGTCGAAGAACGGCGAGATTTCCGTCGGCAGGAAGGGGAAGTTGAGCAGTCCGAATTGCTGCGTCCCGATCAGCGGAATCCGGAACTCCGCGTTGAACACGGCGAGCCGGCTGCCGAGCAACCGGTCGAATGCCGGACACTCGTTAGGGTTCGACGCTCCCTGCGCGCACTCGATGGCGTCGAACGAGCTCGCCGAGTAGCCGCGTACCAGCTGCTCCGATCCCAGGAAGAGCTGCGAGAGCCGTTCGTCCTCGGCGCCCTTGCCGTAACGGCCGTAGTGCAAGCCGCGGAACGCGAGCGTGAAGGGACGCATCAGCAAATAGCGACGGTAGTCAGCCAGGAACGACTGGAACTTGATGTCGCCAAGCGTCGTCCCGGCTTCGAACCGATATCGGCCGCCCGCCACTGGCGACGTGAACCCGAAGTACGAGTAGTCGCCGACGTAAGCGGCCGACGCTATCCCCATGTTGATCGCCGGCGGCGACTCGAGACTGGTCCGCGACTCGTCGATGATCGTATTGCCGACGGTGATGATGCTCTGCTGCTCGAGATCGTAGCTCTGCCGGCGGAACGCTCCAGAAATCTCGAATCGCCGCGTCAGCGAGAACGGATACTGCGTGCCTAACGAGATCTCGTCGAGATAGATGCGCTGGAGGATCTGGCCGTACTCCGTTCCTTGCACCACGTTCCCGCCGCCCAAATCGACCTCCACCGGACGCACGAAAACCGCTCCGGTGAGATAGGGCAGGTGCGACCCTCCGACTACCCAACCCCATCGGCGCCTGACGTTCTGGAAGAACACCTGACCGCCGATGTCCTTGATCGACTGGCCTCCGCCGCCGATGGCGATGCCGAGGATTCGGTTCTGCAGCATGTCGCCGAAGAACACGGAGGCACCGCCGCCTACCGACGTCCCGTAG
>DATFBY010000099.1:0-7998 GCA_035253585.1 Gemmatimonadaceae bacterium
CGAATGGACGAGCCGCTAGGCTCTATCGGCGCAAAAGGCTTGTTCACCAAGGAATTGGAAGACGCGCTGGCGGCCGGAAAGGTCGAATGCTGCGTTCATTCGCTGAAGGATCTTCCTACAGAGCAGCCGGACGCGCTACCGGTCGTCGCGGTACTGGAACGCGAAGATCCGCGTGACGTCCTCGTCGTCAACGACAACATCACCGCCGAGTCGCTCGACGACCTGCCGCGGGGGAGCCGGGTCGGGACATCGAGCTTGCGTCGCCGCGCTCTCCTGCTGAACCGCCGACCAGACCTCGACGTGGTCGACCTTCGCGGCAACGTGCCGACCCGTCTCAAAAAAGTCGACGAAGGACAGGTGCATGCCGCCATTTTGGCAGCTGCCGGTCTCCTTCGGCTTGGCGTTCATCAGCGAATCGATGGGTGGCTGGAGCCGCCCGAGTGGCTGCCTGCCGCCGGACAAGGGGCGATTGCCGTCCAAGTCCGCAGCGACGACGCCGAAACGCGAGCTCTGCTCGAGCCGCTCGACCATGCCGCCACTCGCCGCGCGGTTGAGGCCGAGCGCGCGTTTCTCGGGGCCCTCGAAAGCGGATGCCAGGTTCCGATTGGGGCGCTGGTCATGGAGTCCCGAAGAGGACCGGTTCTGCACGGGCTCATCGGCGACACCCGTGGCTCACGGGTCCTCCGCGGCGAAGAGCCGCTCGGCACCGATCCCAGACAAAGCGGCGAACGTCTCGCCAGGGAGCTGCTGCACCGCGGCGCCGCGAGCATCCTGCTTGAGCTCCGCGGAATGCAGAAGGTGCCAGCGCCACAGCCGGAGTAGACGCGCGCCTACTCGCGCAGGATCAGCATCGGCGATGTCTCTGTAGCCCGTCGCGCCGGAACGAGGATCGCCAGCATTGCGACGACCGTGAGCAGCGCGTCCACGGCGATCAGCGACATGATGCCTGACGTCTGTACACCTTCTATGGCCGACGCCAGGGTGCGTCCGACGAGGACGCTGAGCCACGTCCCTACGCTCATCCCCACGATCAGTATCGGAACTGCCTGACGAGCGATCATGCCGAGCAGGTCCGCGGCTCGCGCGCCGAAGGCGATCCGCACCGCGATCTCCTGCCTTCGCGAAGTGACCACGTACGAGAGCACACCGTACATGCCGAGTGTGGCCAACGCGACGGTGAAGACCGAGAAGCCGGTGAGGAGCAGCGCCAGGAAGCGATGCGATGCCCCGGCCTCCTCGAGCACAGTCGTGAGCGTTGCCACGTCGGCCAGCGGTTGGCGCTCGTCGATGGCGCGCACCGCTTCGCGCATTCTCGCGGCGGCGGACTGGGAGCTGCCTGACGAGCGTGCGATCAGATAGAAGTACGCGCGCGGATCCTGCGCGTATGGGAAGTAGACATCGGGCGCCGGCGCGGCAGTGAGATTCTTCCGCGTGTTCTGAACGACGCCTACGATCGTACGCCAGGGCGACTCGCTGCTCGTGCCGCCGAGCTTGATGCGCTTGCCTAACGCCTCGCCTGCCGGCCAGGCACGCTCGGCGAAGGAGTGGCTCACGAGCGCGACCAACGGCCCAGCGGCGTCGTCCCGCGCGTCGAATGCACGGCCGCGAAGCAGAGGTACACGCACCGTTTCGAGGTAGCTTGGGCCGATCACGTAGTGGACCGCGCTCAGCGTCGTGTCGCTCGCCCCCTCGGCGGCCACGGGACGCGGACCGCCGTCGCGGAACGGGTAGCTGTTGGCGACGGTCGCCGAGACGATCTCAGGGCTCGACTGGAGATGATCCAGCACCGCGGTGACGAACGCCGTGCGCTGCGCCGAGTCGGGGTAGTGCGACAGCGGAAGCAACACACTTGCCTTCGTCACCTGGCGCGGATCGAAGCCGAGGTCGAGCCGCTGCATCTCGCGTGTCGTCCGAACCAGCATGAGCGCGCCGCATAGCAGCGCGAGCGATACCGCGAGTTGAGCGCCGACCAGCACCGACCGCGTGCGCGCACGACTGTGGCTCGCCGTACTGGTTCGCGACTCGGCTAGTGACCGCGCCGGGTCGATGTTGGTGTGTATGACGGCGGGGAGCAGACCGGACGCCGCCAGGGTTGCGACGGCCAGCGTTGCACTGAACGCGAGCACAGCACCGTCGATGGCGAGCGTCGCCGCGCCTCCCGGCACGGTCGCCGGCAGCTGCTCGGCGACGACCGGTCCGAGCAGGTCGAGCGCGATCCACGCCAGGCTTACGCCAATCGCGGTCGCGCACAGCGCGAGCACCGCACTTTCGGCCACGAACTGCGCCATGAGACGTGTGCGAGCGGCACCCAGCGCTGCGCGCACGGCGAGCTCGCGCCGGCGGTCCACCGCACGCGCGATGAGCAGACTGGCGACGTTCGCGCATGCGACGAGCATGACAAAGCCGACGGCCGCGAGGGCCACGAGCAGCGTCGGGCGCACGCGGTGTACGTGCTCTTCCCGCGCGCCGGTGAGCGACATCTTCCATCGCGGATCAGCGGTGGGAAATTGCGCGCGCGCCACTGCGTTGAGCCGATGCTCCGCATCTTCGATCGTGATTCCCTCACGGAGCCGCGCGATCGTGACGGCGCGCTCGCCTTGCAACGGAACGAGCACGTCGGTGAATCGATTGAAGTGCCAGAACTCGGCGGGGAGCACGCCAATGATGGTGAACAGTGCGCGCTCACGCGGCCGGTCAGTCGAGTATGCGGTCATCGTACGACCGATGACGTCCGGGTCGCCGCCGAACTGCCGCTGCCAAAGCGCGTGGCTGATCACGGCGACTGGCGCGCCGGTGACCGCTTCGCGGTCGTCGAAGACCCGACCCAGTGCCGCGCTCACGCCAAGCGTGCGAAAGAATCCCGATGAGACCCAGGCTCCATCGACGTAGGCCGGCTCACCCGCGCCAACGAGCGTAAAGCCGTCGAGGTCCCACGCTGCCATCTCCGCGAACGTTCCGCGCAGTGGCTCCATGTTCAGCGATTGCAGATCGTCCGGCGGTCGAACACCCTGGTCGAATGCCTCTCGGAATGGCAATGGAGACACCCACACCAGGCGATCGGCGTGCGGGAATGGGAGCGCGCGAATCAAATAGGCGTTCACGACGCTGAACGCCGTGACGCTGGCGGCAATGCCGAGGCCGAGCGTTACGATAGCAATGGCTGCGAATGTGGGGGCACGGCGCAGCGTGCGCGTGGCGTTTGCCAGCTCGGCGAGCGAGGATCGGGCGATGAGCCGCATCGGAGGCAGGGAGAGTTGTCGGCGCAGCAATCCGTCGGGTGCTTCGCGGTGCGCGGTCAACGCGCTGGTGACCGCATCGGCGGCCGCTCGCGTCATGAGACGCGCGACCGCGAGCTGTCCGCCGGTGCGCTCGGCGTCGCGCACGAGATCCACGAAGAGGTCGGTCATGTCTCCGGCGAAGCGCCGGCGCACGCTCGGCGGTTGTAAGCGCAGGAGCCGCCGATACCAGTGTGCGGCAAGGCGCTGGCTGACGCTCACTGTGCTGTCCTCGGCCGATCGAATAGGCGGCGACTCTCGGCGAGCCGCAGCAAGTCGCGCATTCGCGCCAGCTCGGCGGCCAACACACGGCGTCCGAGCGGCGTGATGCCGTAGTAGCGACGTCGCTCATCGTCGTGGCGGATCGCTCGGTGCTCCTTCTCGCGGACCAGACCATCGCGAAGCAGCCGGCTGAGCACGCCGTACAGGTTGCCGGGCAGGAGCTGGATGCGACCGTCGCTTTCGTGCTCGATGTCCTGCACCAGCCCGTAGCCGTGACGATCGCGGTGCGACAGCGCCAGGAGGATGTGCATGTCGACGGCGCGGAGCGGCAGTAGCTCGTGGGGCTCTTTCACTGGGGACTATGCTGAGAGTCAGTATACTGGGTCTCAACATAGGCCGGGGCCGCGAGGGTGCAAGCGTTTCGTGTCAGCGGTCTGTGAGGTCTGCCGGACGTCGAGATTCGAGATTCGAGACTCGAGATTCGGAAGGGCACACCTGATGAGCTCCGATTCCGCCCTCCCGAATCTCGAATCTCGAATCTCGAATCTCGATGCTCCGAGCTATATTTTGCATTCCAATGCCTCACTTTCCGGCTTACCGCCCCCGTCGCCTGCGCCGCACCGAAGCGCTGAGACGACTCGTCCGCGAGACGCGACTCGATGCGGCGCAGCTCGTGCTGCCGCTCTTCGTGCGGTCCGGCACGAACGTGCGGAAGGCGGTAGCGTCGATGCCGGGTGTATCGCAGACTTCCGTCGACGAGCTGCTGCGCGACGCCGAGTCGGCGGCCAAGGTCGGCGTTGGCGGCGTGATCCTGTTCGGCATCCCGGACAACAAGGACGCTACGGGCTCATCGGCGCTCGACGAGAACGGCCCGGTGCCGCGCGGAATTCGCGCGCTCAAGAAGGAAGTGCCCGATCTGGTGGTGATCGCCGACGTCTGTCTGTGCGAGTACACCGACCATGGGCATTGCGGACCGCTGCGCGGCAGCGAGGTCGACAACGACGCGACGCTCGACTTGCTCGCGCGTGCCGCGCTCGCCTACGCGTGTGCGGGCGCCGACATCGTCGCGCCATCCGACATGATGGATGGTCGTGTCGCCGCCATTCGCGCCGCGTTGGACAACGATGGTCTCGCGTCGACCAGCGTCCTCTCGTATGCCGCCAAGTACGCATCGGCGTTCTACGGTCCATTCAGGGAGGCGGCCGAGTCCGCGCCGCGCGAGGGCGACCGCCGCGGATACCAGATGGACGCGGCCAACGCCGACGAAGCCATGCGCGAAGTGTGGCTCGACATCGAGGAAGGCGCGGACGCCGTGATGGTCAAGCCCGCCGGTCCGTATCTCGACATCGTCTCACGGGTGAAACGCGAGACTGGTTATCCCGTTGCCGCCTATCAGGTGAGCGGTGAGTACGCCATGATCCAAGCGGCCGTCGAGCGTGGATGGCTCGACGGCGAGCGTGCAATGATGGAATCGCTGCTCGCCATCCGGCGCGCTGGTGCCGACTTCATCCTCACGTACTTCGCGGCCGCCGCCGCGCGTGTGCTCAACCAATGAAGCTGAGAACCTTTCCGGGACTCGACCTCGCGGTGAGCGAGATCGGTTTTGGTCTCTGGACGCTGTCGACCGGCTGGTGGGGAGAGAAGAGCGACGGGGAAGCGATCGCGCTTCTGCGCGAGGCGCACGATCGACACGGGATCACCTTCTTCGACGCCGCCGACGCGTACGGCAACGGCCGGAGCGAACGTCAGCTCGCGCGCGCCTTTGCCGGCACGCGTGATCAGATCGTCATCGGCACCAAGATCGGTTACGACATCTACGATGAGGCTGCGCAAGCGCAGCGGAGAGGTCAGACCGAGCTTCCGCAGCGTTTCGATCCGGAGTTCATGCGCATGGCGGTCGACCGCTGCCTGACGAGACTGGAGACCGACTACATCGACATCCTCCAGCTGCACAACGTGAAGCTGGAGCACGTCCGCGATCCGCGGATCTGGGAGACGCTCCGCGAGCTCGCGCGCGAGGGGAAGATCCGGGCTTGGGGCGCGGCCTTCGGGCCGGCGATCGGGTGGCTGATCGAAGCGGTGGAGCTGGTCGAGCGCGAGCCCGACATCAACACCATCCAGATGATCTGGAACATCCTCGAGCAGCATCCCGGGACGGCGATGATCGACGCGGCACGCCGTCACGCCCCGAACTGCACCTTCAACATCCGGGTGACGCACGCCTCCGGCATGCTCGAGGGCAAGTATACCGCCGACACGGTATTTCCGCCTAACGATCATCGACGTCACCGGCCGCGCTCCTGGCTGATCAACGGCCTCAAGAAGATCGAGACGCTCGACTTTCTCACCACTCGCATGACGCTCGGCCAGGCAGCGCTCAAGTGGCTGTTGGCCGAGCCACGGGTCGTGACCACCCTGCCGAACATCTACGACGCCGAGCAGTTGGCCGAGTTCGCGGAAGCGAGCGACAAGCCAGATCTCACCGGCGAAGAGATGCGCCGCGTTGCGTCGCTCGCGGCGACGAATTTCGGCGTCGATGAGCCGCCGATGACCTACAAGGGCACGATGGAGCGTGCGACGACCGATGCTGGCGCGCCCGAAGCCCGGGCGTGATTCACTCCTGGCACGACCTTTCGATCGGGAAGCATCCGCCTGACGAGGTCAATGCCTTCATCGAGATCCCGAGCGGCAGCCGCAACAAGTACGAGCTGGACAAGGAATCGGGGATGCTCCGCCTCGATCGCGTGCTCTACTCGGCGGTGCACTATCCGGGCGACTACGGCTTCATCCCGCGTACGCTGGCGGAAGATCGCGACCCGTGCGACATCCTGGTCCTCGTCAACGAGCCGACCTTCCCGGGTTGCCAGATCGACGCGCGACCGATCGGTGTGCTGCGCATGCTCGACCGCGGCGACGCCGACGACAAGATTCTCGCCGTTCCCTGCCACGACCCGTATTACGGCGAATACTTCGACATCGCCGACATCCCGCAGCACACGCTGAAGGAAGTCGAGCACTTCTTCCACATCTACAAGGATCTCGAAGGCCGCCGCGTCCAGACCGTCGGTTGGGAGAAGAGCGACTCGGCGATGCGGATCGTGATGGAGGGCGTGGAGCGGTATCGGGAGAAGTTTTGGAAGGGGCAGGGACCGTAATTCGAGATTCGAGATTCGAGATTCGGGACTGCAATTTGGAGCTCGTTAGGTGTGCCGTTTCCGAATCTCGAATCTCGAATCTCGAATCTCGCCTTACGGCACCGGCTCTATCGCCCCGTGATCCGCCAGCTCGATGGGATGCCTTATGAACAACCGGTCGTACAGAATCGCGGCGATCACCGCGCCAACGATCGGGCCGATCCAGTAGATCAGTTGCCCCTCCCAGATCTGCGACGCGAAGGCGGGACCGAAGGAGCGGGCGGGATTCATCGACGCGCCGGTGAGCGGACCGATCGCCAGGATGTCGGCCGCAATCGTTAGGCCGATCGCCAGGCCGCCGATGCGCGGTGCCTTCTTGTCGACGGCCGTTCCGAAGATCACGAATACGAGAAAGAACGTGGCGATCGCCTCGAGCGCGATCGCCTGCGCCGCGCTGATGTCGATCGACACCGCTTGTCCGCCAGCGCGCGCCGCCTCGAACGCGGTCGGCGGCATCGTGGCACGCAGCGCGTACGCCGCGGCGATCGCCCCGAGCAGCTGCGCAACGATGTAAAGTCCGGCCATCATCGCTTCGATCCGTCGCGTGACCACGAACCCGAGCGTCACCGCCGGATTGAAATGGCCGGAGATGCGCATCGTTGCGCTCACCATCACGGCCAGAATGATTCCGTGGGCCAGCGCGATTTCCACGAGTCCGATGTTGCTGTCGGGAAGCTTCGACATGATGATCGCGCCACCGCCGATGAACACCAGCGCGAACGTTCCGACGAACTCCGACACGAAGTGGCGAATCGAGTCTTGCATGCATGATCCTCGTGGAGGGCGAGTTGGCGGCGAAGCTACGGGTCCCGGGCGACCGGGGCAAGAAGCGCGGACGGTGCGCGGCGTACGCGACTCGTTAGCTTTCCTGCAATGAGGTCGCCGATCATCTTCATCGCCGACCGCGCCCAGCGCATCCGTGCGCTGCATCGGAGCGCGCTCGCCGGACGGCCGGTCTATTTTTGGGCCGCAACCGACGGGAAGCAGCCGCGCCTCCGAGGCGCCGGCGCCGTTCTGCGGGGAGATCCAACCGATCCGCAGACGTTCGAGCCGCTGCGGGACGACGCGCCGATTGTCGTCATCGACGTCCAGAATGCGCGCTTCGCCACCCGTGTTGCACGCGCGGCAACCGATGCGCTGCCGCATGCACCGGTGCTCATCATCGACCGCGAGCGACGCCGGCGCGCCACTCGGCACGACACCCGAAACGGCAACATCAGCTGGATCGACGAAGGCGAGCTCCTCGGCGACGCGATCGAGACTCTGCTGCGTCGCGCCGCCGCGCGACGTCGCCTGCGCAGCCTCGA
>DATFBY010000100.1:0-47822 GCA_035253585.1 Gemmatimonadaceae bacterium
TACACCCTCCAACTCACCTCGCGCGGCTGGATCCTTCGCCAGCTTCCACGGCGCCCGGCGGTCGATCAGCTCATTGGAGCGAGACACCAGGCCCCACAGCGATCGCAGCGCCTCGTGCAGCAGCCTGTTTTTCATGGCGTCGGCGTAGGCGCCGAGGTCCGCCCGATCGGCGGGCGTGCTCTCGTCAGCGGATGCCGCGGGAATGGCTCCGCCGCAGTACCGATCGATCATGGCGATCGTGCGACTGGCCAGATTCCCGAACGCGTTGGCGAGATCCGCCGTGTATCGCTCCTCGAACCGCTCCCACGAAAAGCTGCCATCGGCGTCAAAGGGAATCTCGCGCAGCAGGAAGTAGCGGAACGCATCGGGACCGAAGCGGTCGATAGCCTCGTCGAGGTCGAGACCGACGCCCGCCGATTTGCTGAACCGCTCGCCGCGCAAGCTCACGAAGCCGTGGGCGAACACGTGCTCGGGCCCAGGAAGGCCGGCGGCCTCGAGCATCGCGGGCCAGATCACGCAGTGCAGACGCGTGATGTCCTTGCCGACGATGTGCAGCTGCGCGGGCCAGCGCGTCTCGAAGCCAGGATCCGGAAATCCCGTGGCGGTCAAGTAGTTAGGCAGCGCGTCGAACCACACCCACGTCCCCTGTGCCACGCCATCACTGGTATTGCGAGGGAAAGGGATCGCCCAGGCCAGGCGCGAGCGCGTGATCGAGATGTCTTCGAGCCCGCTCTCGAGCAAACCGAGAATCTCGTTGCGCCTGGTTTCTGGCTGCAGAAAGTCCGGACGCCGCTGGAAGAGATCGCGGATGAACGGCTCGTATCTCGTCAGGCGGAAAAACCAGTTGCGCTCCTGCGTCCATTGAAGCTCGCGCGTGGGATGCAGCACGCACTTTCCATCGACGATCTCGTTGTCGCGCTTGAACTGCTCGCACCCCACGCAGTACCAGCCCTCATACGATTTCTCGTAGAAGTCCTCGGGGTTTCGCGACATGCCGAGCTCGATGAGCGCCCGCACGCCGCGCTTGTGGTGCTCGCTGGTGGTACGAATGAAATCGTCGTTCGAGATGCTGAGCTTTCGCCAGGTGGATGCGAAGAGCTCGGCGATCTCGTCGACCAATTGCTGGGGTGACACACCGCGCGCCGATGCCGCCTGCGCCACTTTCTGCCCGTGCTCGTCCATTCCCATCAGGAAATAGACGTCATCGCCGCGGAGTCGATGATAGCGAGCGATCGCGTCGGCGCCGATCTTCTCGAACGCGTGGCCCAGGTGCGGCGCGCCGTTCGAATAGTCGATTGCCGTCGTCAGATAGAAGCGAGCGGCCACTCAGCTTCCCTTGGAGGCGTCGCCGTCGTTCTGCGCGCCGTTCGACGAACCGTTTTGCGACCCATTTTGCGAGCCGTTTTGCCCGCTCTGACCGCCCTGACGATTCCGGCGGCCACCGCGCCGCCCTCGACGGCGATGCGGACGGCGCTCGGCCGCAGCCTCGTTAGGCGGCGGCTCTGGCCGGCGCGTCGAGACCGGCGGCGACGGCAATGCGGGCCGCAATGGAGCCGTGAGCGCCGAGAGATCGGTCACCGCCATGTGCTCGAGCGTGAACGCGCCTGGGCCCTCGGTCGCGTCGAGCGACCCGGCATCCGGCTCGTCAGCCTCCTCGGCCAGTGCCAGCGCTTCGCGCGCGCCAGCCGACCCGCCGGCCTCGATCTCGCGCTTGAGATCGGCCAACGGTATGACACGTGTCTCGCCGTCGAGCCCGCGAAGCGACACTCGATCGTTGAAGATGTCGTTGGCGATCACCTTCTCTTCGCCACGCGATGTGACGAGCGTACGTCCCTCCTTCGGGAAGCGCTTCCGGCTTTGCACGTAGAAGTCGTGCTCATAGCGGAGACAGCACATCAATCTCCCACACGCGCCCGAGATCTGAGACGGATTGAGCGACAACCGCTGATCCTTCGCCACCTGGAGGTTGACCGGGCGAAGCTCGGGCAGCCAACCGGCTGAGCAGTATTGGCGACCGCAGCGGCCGATGCCGTCGAGTCGCTTGGCCTCATCGCGCACGCCGATTTGCTTGAGCTCGATGCGCGTACGAAACGTCGCCGCCAGATCGCGAACCAGGGCGCGGAAGTCGACGCGCCGCTCGGCGGTGAAGTAGAGCGTGAGCTTCTTCCGATCGAACTGCCACTCGGCGTCGGTCACCTTCATGACCAGTGCGTGCGATTTCACTTTCTCCATCGCGCGTCGTCGCGCTTCCTCGTCGAGCGCGCGCAGCTCGGCCGCCCGCCGCTCATCATCGGCCGACGCGGTGCGCAGCATGCGCTTGGTCGGTTCTTCGGCGCCCGCACCGTGGGCACAGCCTCGGCAACGGATGTTGGCGAGGTCCCCGATGGAGTGCACACGGCCAAGGTCCTCACCGCGGTCGGCTTCGACGATCACCGCCGCCTTGGGGCGGGGAGGCTCTTCTCCCTCCCACAGAAAGAACTCGCGGCGATTTCCCTTGAAGGCGATCTCGACCAGGTGCTTCACTGCATCACCGCTCATTCGCTGAACTGCCCCATGCGAAGGAACTTCTCGCGGCGGCGCCTGACGAGCTTGTCGGGCTTGTAGCGCCGGAGATCTTCCAGCGTTCGCACCAGCGCGGCGTGCAGCGTGCGGGCCATCTCTTCGTGCGAGGCGTGCGCGCCACCGAGCGGCTCGGGGATGATCTCGTCGACCACGCCGAGCTCCACCAAGTCTTGAGCGGTAATCCGGAGCGCGCCAGCCGCGCGCTCGCGCATCTCGGGGCTCTTGCCATCCTTCCAGAGAATCGCCGCGCACCCTTCGACGGTGATGACCGAGTACACGGAGTTCTCGAGGATGAGCACGCGGTCGGCCACGCCTAACGCGAGCGCGCCACCAGAGCCGCCTTCGCCGATGACGGTTGCGATCACCGGGACCTCGAGCAGACTCATCTCGAAGAGATTCCGCGCGATTGCCTCCGACTGCCCACGCTCCTCGGCGCCGAGTCCTGCCCAGGCGCCGGGGGTGTCGATGAACGTGAGCACCGGGACGTGGAACTTCTCCGCCAGCTTCATCAGTCGAAGCGCCTTCCGGTAACCCTCGGGATGGGGCATTCCGAAGTTGCGCTTGAGATTCTCTTTCGTGTCACGGCCGCGCTGGTGGCCGATCACCATGACCGTCTCGCCGTCGAGGCGCGCCCAGCCGCCGACGATGGCTGCGTCTTCCCGAAACGCACGATCGCCGTGCAGCTCGATGAAGTCGGTGAAAGCGAGTCGCAGATAGTCCAGCGTGAAGGGACGCTTGGCGTGGCGCGCCACCTGGACGCGCTGGAGCGGCGTGAGGTTGCGATAGACTTCGACCCGCAGCTCGTTGAGCTTCTTCTCCAGCGGCGCGATCTCATCAGTCACGCTCAGCTGCCGCCGGTCGGCCATCTGCTTCAGGTCGTCGATCTGCTTCTCGAGCTCGATGATCGGCTTCTCGAACTCCATCGACGTTTGGGTGGCCATCGTCAGCTCCCTCGCACCAGACGTACGCGCTCGCTTCCGAGAAGCGCGCGCAAGTCGCTCAGTGCGGCGTTCGTCACCTCGAGCTTGAGCGAGCGAGAGCGCAGACGCGCGCTCGCGCCGTTGCCGTCGTTCCAGCGAAGCTCCACCGCGGCCGAGCCGGCGTGCAGCTCGAGCACATCGCGCACGTCGCGCATCACTTCGGGAGAGATCTTGGCGCCAGCACCGAGCTCGAGCGAGACGGCAACATCGCCGGTAGCGCGCAGCTCGGCGAAGGGCCGCACCGACTCGACGATGAACGTCGGATTCTCCGTTCCCTGATCGCGCTTCGGGTATCCGCCCTTGAGCAGCACCGGAACGTCAGGCTTGATGCGCTCGCCTAACAACGTCCAGGCCTCGGGGAAAACGAGCACCTCCGACGAGCCCGAGAAATCCTCGATTACCAGCCGCGCGAACTCGGCGCCGGATCGCTTGGAGATCTGGCGCTTGACCGCCGTGATCACCACGCCGAGCGCGATCGGCGCATCGGTCCAGGCGCCGAGCTGCGACACCGTGTGCGTGGCGAACAGCTCCATCTCCGTACGGTACGGCTCGAGCGGGTGACCGGAGATGTAGAAGCCGAGGATCTCTTTTTCCTTGGCGAGACGCTCGGAGTCGGTCCAGGCCGGAATGTTCGGGAGCACCGGCGGCATGTGCGGGCGGTCCGCGGCACTGGCGTTCGCCTCGCCGAAGAGTGAGCCCTGTCCACTCGCTTTCTCCGCCTGCTGGAGCGACGCCTCCTGGATGGCGGTGTCGAGCACAGCGAAGAGTTGCGCGCGGTGCGCGCCGAGATTGTCGAGCGCACCGGCGGCGATGAGCGCTTCGAGGACGCGCTTGTTGCAGATACGCAGATCGACGCGCTCGCAGAGATCGAAGAGCGACGTGAACGGTTTCTCCTCTCGCGCGGCGAGAATCGAGTCGATGGCGGTCTTGCCGACGTTACGGATCGCTCCGAGCCCGAAGCGAATGCGCTTGTCGCCCACCACGGTGAACTTATAGCCCGATTCGTTCACGTCAGGCGGAAGCACGTCGGTGTCCAGCTCGCGCGCTTCGGCGATGTACTTCACAACCGCATCGGTGTCGCCGATCTGCGACGAAAGGAGCGCGGCCATGAACTCCGCCGGCCAGTGCGTCTTCAGCCAGGCGGTGTGATAGGAGATGATCGAGTAGGCGACCGAGTGCGACTTGTTGAAGCCGTACCGGCCGAACGTCTCGATCTGGCCCGCGATCTCTTCGATCACGCGCTTGTTGTAGCCGCGCTCGACGGCTTTCTGGATGAACTTTCCGAGCTCCTCGCGGATGAGCTCGGCGTCCTTCTTTCCGACCGCTTTCCGGAGCACGTCGGCTTCGGCCAGCGAGATGCCCGCGAGCACCTGCGCGATGCGCATCACCTGCTCCTGGTAGGTGATGACGCCATAGGTTGGCGCGAGAATCTCGCGCAGCTCCGGCAGCGCGTAGGTCACCGCCTCATCGCCGCGCTTGCGGGCGACGAACACGCGGTGCATGCCGGCGTCGAGCGGACCGGGCCTCATGAGGGCGTTGGAGGCGACGAGGTCGTCGAACCGGTCGCAGCGCATGCTGCGCAGCATGTCGGTCGCCAGCGGCGACTCGAACTGGAACACGCCAGCCGTGCGCCCCGCGCGGAGGATCAGATAGGTCTCGCGGTCATCCAGCGGAATCTTGTCGAGGTCGATGCGCTGGCCGGTGCGCGCCTCGATCATCGTCAAGGCGTCGTGGATGACGGTGAGCGTCGTGAGCCCCAGGAAGTCCATCTTGAGCATGCCGGCCTTTTCCAGGCCGTTCATGTCGTACTGGGTGACGACGATCGTCTCTTCGTCGGTGTTGGCGCCGCCCGCGCCTCTGGACGACTGCGTGCATACCGGCACGTATTCGTCGAGCGGGCCCGGCGCGATCACCACGCCCGCTGCGTGCACACCGGCATGACGCGAGAGCCCCTCCAGCGACATCGCATAGTCGAGCAGCTGTGTGTAGCGCTCGTCAGAGCGATAGAGCTTCTGGATCTCGGGAATCTGCTTCACCGCGTCGGCCACGGTGAGCGAATAGTTAGGCTGATTGGGAATCAGCTTCGCCAACGCATCGGTCTCGGCAGGAAGGAAGCCCAGCACTCGGCCGACGTCCTTCACCACGGCGCGCGACTTCATCGTGCCGAATGTGATGATCTGCCCGACTGAATCCCGGCCGTACTTCTGACGCACGTACTCGATCACCTCGCCGCGCCGCTCGAAGCAGAAGTCGACGTCGATGTCCGGCATCGAGACTCGCTCCGGATTCAGGAAGCGCTCGAAGAGGAGATCGAACTTGAGCGGGCATACGTTGGTGATGCGCAGCGCGTAGGCTACGAGCGATCCGGCCGCCGACCCGCGGCCCGGACCGACCGGGATGCCGCGCTCGGTCGCCGCCTTGATGAAGTCGGCGACGATGAGGAAGTAGCCCGCGTAGCCGGTTTTGGTGATGACGCCGAGCTCGTAATCGAGACGCTCCCGCACCTCCGGCGGTAGCGGCTCGCCATACCGCTCACGTGCGCCCTGCTCGGCCAGCCTAACGAGTAGCTCGTTCTCGCTCGACACACCGGCGGGCAACGGAAACGACGGCACGTGGTACTTCTTGGAGAACTCGATCCCGGCCTCATCGGCGATGCGAAGCGTGTTCTCGATCACCTGCGGGCGCTTCGGGAAGCGCGCCGACATCTCGGGCGCGCTCTTGAAGTACAGCCCGCGGTCGTAGCGCATCCGATCGTGCTCCGTTCGGTCTTTGCCCAGACCGATGCACAGCAGCACGTCGTGCGCATCGTGATCGCTTTCGCGGAGGAAGTGCGCGTCGTTGGTGGCGACGACGGGCAGGTTCAGATCGTCGGCCAGCTTGAAGATCAGCTCGTTGAGGCGAGCCTGTCCTTCGGAGTCGTGCCCCTGCACTTCGAGATAGTAACGGTCTCGGAAGACGTCGGCGTACCAGCTGGCAGCGGCCTTGGCGTCTTCGTACCGTCCCTCGAGGAGGTGCGACGCGACCTCGCCTGCCATACAGGCCGAGGAGACGACGATGCCTTCGTTGTACTTTGCGAGGAGCTCGCGGTCGACGCGCGGCTTGGTGTAGAAGCCTTCGGTGTAGGCGAGCGAGGAGAGCTTGACCAGATTTCGGTAGCCGACCGTGTCTCGCGCCAAAAGCACCAGGTGGTAGTACGGCTTGCTTCCCCCGCGAGGGCTGGGCATCCCCTCGGTCTGGACGCGCTGTCTCGAGCGCTCGCGCCGGTCCCCGGTGGCGACGTACGCCTCCATGCCGATGATCGGCTTGAGCCTCGCCTTCTTGGCCTGTTCCTGGAACGCCCAGGCGCCATGGAGGTTGCCATGGTCGGTGATTGCCAGGGCTGGCTGCTCGAGCTCGACGGCGCGCGCGATCAAGTCGCCGATGCGATTCGCGCCGTCGAGGAGCGAGTACTCGGAATGGCAGTGCAGATGGACGAAAGACATCAGCCGGTAAGGGCGATTTTGCCTGTTTCTCGAGGTCGGACCAGCGGACTGAAACCAACCGGGCCCAACCACGAATAATATCGTATTCGGACGGCCCTGCCTATCGCATGAGACAGATGTTTACGCCCTTTTTGACCCCTTCTTCGACGCGAAACGGCACTGGAGCACGGCTCTTTTGACGTTAGGCGTGACCTCGTTTCCACCACTGATTTGAAGCTCGCACGCGTCCTCCTCAAGGTCGCCGCCGCGCTCGTCGTCGCGCTGATCTTGTTCGCGGCACTGACACCGCTCGGTCGCTACCTCGTCCGCGCCGGCATTGCGGAAGCGAAGATTCTGCTTGCCAGGCGAGAGATAGCCACCATTGTCGCCGACGCGACAGTGGACGCTGCAACCCGCGCCAAGCTCAACCTCGTACTCCAATCGCGGGCATTCGCCATCGATTCCCTCGATCTCGATGCGGGCGAGAGCTTCACCACCTTCTCGAAGCTCGAGCGCGACACTCTGGTTCTCGTACTCTCAGCCGCCAAGCGCGACAAGATGGAGCTGCATCGCTGGTGGTTCCCACTAGTGGGCCGGCTTCCCTACAAAGGCTTCTTCGACTTCGCGCAGGCGCGGCGCGCGCGCGAGGACATGCGCCAACGCGGCTACGACACGTACCTGCGACCCGCTTCCGCCTTCAGCACGCTCGGCTGGTTCAACGATCCGCTGCTCTCCACCACGCTGCGCGCGGATTCCGCGGCGCTCGCCAATACAGTCATCCACGAGCTCACGCACAACACCTTCTACGCGCCGGGCGAAGCGATCTTCAACGAATCGTTCGCCAACTTCGTCGGCGCGCGTGGTGCCGAGCGATTCTTCCTCGCTCGCGGAGACACAGGGCTGGCGCGGAGAACGCGTGAGGACTGGGAGGATGACAAGCTGCTGGGCAGGTTTTACAGCGAGCTCTATCGCGCGCTGGACTCCGCATTCCAGGCGAACCCTGATGACGAGGCGCGGCGTCTCGAGATCCGCGAGCAGATGTACGCCGATGCTCGTCGCCGACTGATCGAGGAGATCGGCCCGCTGCTTCGCACCGTTCCACTTCGGGTGCTGCCGCGGATTCAGCTCGACAACGCGGCGCTGCTCGCGCGGCGCATCTACGTCACCGACCTCGATCTCTTCGACGCCGTTTATGCGCGCGAAGGCGCCAACCTGGAGCGAACGATGGAGCGGGTCATCGAGCTGGCCAAATCGAAGCCCGACGAGCCGTTCGATGCACTCCGCGCGTGGCTCGACGGCGGTGCCGCGAGCGACACGACGGCGTCAGCCGCCGAATCGCCCTCGCAGTAGCGCGCGGAGATCGACGAGACGCTGCAACGAGTCGGCAACCGACCGCTCGCCCCCGTTGCCAGCGGGCTCGGTGGCGGGGTAGGCAGCGACACGAGTCATCCGCTCTCGCACTCCTGGATCGATGAAACGCGAGAGCTGATCGATGGAATATTCGGCGCCGTATCGTGTCCCGTACACGTTGAGCGGATAGGTGACGAAGAGATGGTCGCGCGCGCGGGTGAGGGCGACGTACATGAGCCGCCGCTCTTCCTCCGTTTCCTCGTCGCTACGGAGCGCTCGCGACGATGGAAACCAGCCGTCGACCGCCCAAATCACGAATACCGCGTCCCACTCGCGCCCTTTGGCGCTATGCGCCGTACTGAGGATCAACGCATCATCTTCATTGTCGCCCGCACCTGAGAGATCCTGCGTCGCCGACGGAGGCTCGAGCGCCAATTCACTCAGAAACGCGCCCCGGCTCGGAAACTTGCCGGCGATAATCTCGAGCTGATCGAGATCGGCCAGTCGCGGCTCGGGGTGGTCGTACGAATCGCGGACTATGTCGTCGTAGAGCCGCCTGAGGAGCGCGATCTCCCCGCTCACGGTGCGCGACTCGTCAGGCGCCACGTACCGCAGGTCGTCGAGGAGCTTCACGAGACGCTTGTGCGCATCGCGCGCGCGAGCCGGCGGCGTCCAATGAGCGAGAGCATCCGGGTTCCAACCGCCGCCTGACAGCGCCTCGATCGCCGAGCGTGCGCTGGCCTCGCCGATGCCGGGAAGAAGAAGCAGGACGCGCGTCCAGCTGACCTCGTCGCGCGGATTCTCGAGCAGGCGAAGAAAAGCCAGGACATCCTTCACGTGCGCGGCCTCGAGGAACTTGAGACCGCCCCACTTCTCGAAGGGAATCTTGCGATTGGTGAGCTCGATTTCGAGCTCCGCAGACATGTAGCCGGCGCGGAACAGCACCGCCATGTCGCGCAGCGCGATCCCCTCCTCGTGGAGCTCGAGAACTTTGTCGACGACGTAGCTCGTCTGCTCGTGCTCGTCGCGCGCCGCCACCAACCAGGGCCGCTCGCCGCCGCTGCGCCGCGTGCGAAGGTTCTTGGTGTAGCGCTCGGTGGCGCGCGAGATGAGCGTATTGGTGACGTCGAGTATGGGCTGCGTCGAGCGATAGTTCTCCTCGAGCGTCACCATCGTCGCGCCGGGAAATTGCTTCGGGAAGTCGAGAATGTTTCGTATGGTGGCGCCGCGGAACGAGTAGATGCTTTGCGCGTCGTCGCCGACCACGGTGATGTTGCGGTGCGCGCGACACATCCCTTGGAGGATTCGAGCCTGGAGGAGGTTCGTGTCCTGGTATTCGTCGACCAGCACGTGATCGTACAAGCCGGCGATTCGCTGGCCGAGCTCTTCGTGGGCGAGCATCCCGGCCCAGAATAGGAGCAGGTCGTCGTAGTCTACGAGATTCCGTTCCGACTTTCGCTGCGTGTAATCGGCAAAGATCCGGACGATCGACTCACGCTCATCGACGAACTGCGGGAGATCGTCGCGAAGGATCTCCTCGATTGGGATCTCGGTGTTGACGTGGCGCGAGTAGATGTGGTGCAGCGTCTCCTTCTTCGGGAAGCGCGATTTCCGCTGACCGAAGCCGAGGGCCGCGCGGGCAATACCCATCAAATCCTCGGCGTCACCTTGGTCGAGGATCGTGAAATCCTTGGCGATACCGGCTGCCGGTCCGTAGATGCGGAGGAGGCGGTGGGCGGTGGCGTGGAAGGTCCCCCCATGGACGCGAGCGCTGACATTGCCGACCAGTCGCTCGGCGCGCGCGAGCATCTCCTGGGCAGCGCGGCGGGTGAAGGTGAGCAGCAGAATGCGATCCGGCCGGGCTCCCCGCGCGATCAGGTGCGCGACCCGGTAGACGAGCGTGCGCGTTTTTCCCGTACCCGCCCCGGCGATGATCAGCAGCGGACCTTGGCCGAAGGTCGCGGCGGACCGCTGCTCGGCGTTGAGCTCGGCGGTGAAGTCGCGGCTTGGAGACGGGGGAGCGGAGGGCATCGGTTGAGAATATAGCGGCCGTGATGGATTCCTCACGTGCGCTTTTCCTATGCAACCTTCGGCACCGCTCGCATCACTCACCTAGGATCTACTAACCAGTGGTGCGGCTATCCTTCGCGGCGCGCTCGCTCTGTTCTCGGTGTTGATAAGTGCTGGTACGCTCAGTTCGAGTTCCCGCCCGAGGCGACGCTTCGAGTTGGCACCAGGCTCACCCGCGCTGCGAGGCACCGGGAAGAACCAGCTCGGCGCATACGGCGGACCGTTCGCCGCGCCTCTGGTGCCTGACGAGCCCGGTCGCCTGCCTAACTAACCGCGGTGATTCGAAGATCGCCCAGCTCCGTTGGCACGGCGGTGAGCGAGAACGTATCGCCAATGGCTCGAGCGACCGCGTCTTCCACGTCGCGCATGGCGATGTCGGTGCGTCCCGTCTCCTTGGCCATCGAGGTCATCACGACCCCGGGGATCCCGCACGGCACAATGAGATCGAAGTAGGTGAGATCGGTGTTGACGTTCAACGCGAAGCCGTGCCAGGTGACCCAGTCGCGTACGTGCACGCCGATGGATGCGATCTTTCGCGGTCCTGTCCAGACGCCGGTGAATCCGCCGCTTCGCGCGGCAGCGATGCCCCACGGAGCGACTGCCCGGATCAGCGAGTTCTCCACCTCGCGCAAAAACCAGTGGACGTCTTGTCGGTGTCGCTTGAGGTCGAAGATAGGATATCCCACAAGCTGTCCGGGGCCGTGAAAGGTGACGTCACCGCCCCGCTCCACCTCGAATACCTCCACGCCCTTGTTGCGCAGCAGCTCCGCGGGCGAGGTGACGTTTTCTTCCTTGGTCGAGCGCCCCAGCGTGACGACCGGAGGATGCTCGAGTAGCAAGAGCACATCCTCGGGGATCTGACCGGCAATCCGCGCGGCGGCGATCGCCCGCTGAAGCTCGAGCGCTTCACCATAGGCGACGCGGCCCATCCGGACGACCCAAAGCTCAGGCATGGAGCAATCTGCCCATCGAATCGAGCGCCGCTTCGGCGATCGCTTCGGAAAGCGTCGGGTGCGCGTGAATTGCGAGGTCCACCTCTTCCACCGTGTACTCGTTCTCGCGCGCCACGGCCAGCTCGTGGATCATCTCGGTGGCGTGCGCGCCGATGATGTGCGCGCCGAGGATCTCTCCATACTTGGCGTCGCGAATGATCTTCACGAACCCGTCGGTCTCGCCGGACGTTCGCGCGCGGCCGTTGGCCGAAAAGGGGAACTTGCCGACCTTGTACTCGAGCTTCTTCTCCTTGCACTGCTGCTCGGTGAGGCCGATCGACGCGACTTCCGGATGACAGTACGTGGCGTTCGGGATGTTCCCGTAATTCACCAGGTGTACGTGCTTCTGTCCCGCGATCAGCTCGGCGACGACGACGCCCTCACGCTGCCCCTTATGCGCAAGCATCGGTGGACCGGCGACGTCGCCGATCGCGTAGACGCCTGCCGCGCTGGTCTCCATGCGCTCGTTGACCTTGATGAAACCGCGCTCGGTGAGCTGCACTCCCGCTTCCTTGAGCCCGATCTCCTCCACGTTAGGCGCCCGCCCCGCGGCGACCAGCACCTTGTCGACAGTGATGTCGTTCGTTTTTCCGCCGCTCTCGACTGAAAGCGTCACGCCATCCTTGCCGACCTTGGCACCTTTGATCTTGGCGCCGGTCACGATCTCGATCTTCCGCTTCTTGAAGGAGCGCGACAGCTCGGCGCCGACGTCGGCGTCTTCCAAGGGAAGGAGCGTGGGCAGCACCTCGATGAGCGTGACTTCCGTGCCGAACGCGTTGAACACGTCGGCGAACTCGCATCCCACCGCGCCGGCGCCAACGATCACCATCGACTTGGGCGCGCTCTCCAGGATCAGTGCCTCATCGGATGAGATGACGTTCTTCTTGTCGAGCTCGAGACCGATCTGCGGAAGCCCCTTCACCCGCGAGCCGGTGCAAATGACGACAGCTTTCTTGGCGTCGTGTCGCTCTTCCTTTCCATCGGCGGTCTTCACAGTGACGGCGTTCTTCGCCGTGAGGCGGCCGGTGCCCTTGATCCACGTGATCTTGTTTTTCTTGAAGAGGAACTCGACGCCCTTCGAGTTCTGCTGGCTGACGCCGCGCGAACGCTTCATGGCAACGGCGTAATCGGTCTTCACTTCGCCAACGGTCACACCGAAGGTGGCGGCGTGCCGCACGTGATTGGCGACCGCCGCCGATTCCAGCAGCGCCTTCGCGGGGATGCATCCCCACAGGACGCACGTACCTCCCAGCCCTTCGCGTTCCACCACGGCGGTGGTCAGGCCGAGCTGCGCCGCGCGGATCGCGCCGACGTATCCGGCGGGCCCGCCGCCGAGGAAGATCACATCGAAAGAAGACATTGAAATGGGATAGATAAAGTTGGATCAAAGTCCAAACAGCGGCATGCGGCATGGGGCATCCGGCATGCGGGTCTCGGCGACGGAGACTCTCCGCCGAGACCCGGATGCCCCATGCCGGATGCCGCATGCCGCTGTTCTGAGCGTCATGAAGCTCAGTAGACCAGCATCAGTGGATTTTCCAACATCCTCCTGACCGTTTGTAAGAACTTCGCGCCGGTCGCGCCGTCGACGACACGGTGGTCGCAGCTCATGGTGAGATGCATGCGCTTGCGCACCGTCACCTCGCCGTTCTGTACGATCGGCCTCTCTTCCACTGCGCCTACCGCCAGAATGCCCACTTCTGGTGGATTGATGATCGCCGTGAACTCCTCGATGCCGAACATCCCGAGATTCGAGACCGAGAAGGTCGAGCCCGTATACTCGTCAGGCTTGAGCTTTCGCTCGCGCGCGCGCTTGGCGAGCTCCTTCGCTTCACGCGAGATCTCGCTCATGCGCTTACGGTCGGCGTCGAAGATCACCGGGGTGATCAATCCTTCATCGATGGCGACCGCCATGCCGATGTGGACGCGGCCGAATTGGCGGATGCGGTCGCCCAGCCAGTGGGCATTCACCTCCGGGTGCTGCGCCAGTGCCGTCGCCACCGCCTTCAGGATGATGTCGTTGAACGAAACCTTGTACTCATCGCCCATAGCGGCCATCGCCTGACGCATTTCCGACGCGCGCTCGAGATCGACATCGATCGTGAGATAGAACGTCGGGATCGGGCCGATGGATTCCGAAAGCCGCCGAGCGATCGTCTTCCGGATCTGTGTCAGCGGGAGGTCGCGGAAGTCGCCTTCCATAACGGCGGCCGGGCGAACGGCGGGCGCGGCGGCTGCGGCGCCGGCGGCCGCCGGCTCCCGGGTCAGGGCGGCTTCGATATCGCGCTTGATGATCCGACCACCGGGTCCGCTCCCCTGAAGCGCGCCGAGATCCAACCCACGCTCCGACGCGAGGCGCCGGGCGAGCGGGGAAGAACGCGGACGCTCACCGTCTTCCATGGCGTGAGCCGGTTGCTCGGTCGCCGGCTCCGGCAGATCGGGCGGCTGGTGTTTGGGCGCTGCGTTCCCGAGCCTGCCTGACGGCGGTGCGGCAGGAGCGGGCGTAGCCTGAGCAGGCGCAGGCGCGGGAGCCTTGGTGGGCTGAGGCGCGGCTGGCGCTTGCGAGTCTGGTGCGGCCGACGGCGCCGCCTTCGCCGGTGCGCCACCATCGCCGCCGCCTACGAGAGCGTCGATGTTCTCGTCAGGCGCCGCGATGACGCCGACCAACGCGCCGACCGGAGCGGTCCCTCCCTCGGCCAGCACGTGCTTGCGCAGCACGCCCTCGCCGCGCGCCACGAGCTCCATCACGGCTTTGTCGGTCTCGACCTCGGCGATTACGTCGCCCTTCGCGACGCTCTCGCCTTCGCCCTTGACCCACTTCACCAAGCGGCCCTCCTCCATCGTAGGGGAGAGCGCTTCCATCACCACCTTCGTTGCCATAGACCCCCGGGCGACTACTCCAGGTACATGACCTTCTTCACCGCCGCGATCGTCTTCGCGGCGTCGGGTTTGGCGGCTTTTTCCAGGTTCTTGGCGTACGGCATCGGCACGTCTTCCTGGTGGACGCGAAGCACGGGCGCGTCGAGCTGATCGAAGCACTCACGCTGGATGTAGTCGACCACCTGTGCTCCGACTCCACACACCGACCACCCTTCTTCGAGCACGACGGCGCGATTCGTCTTGCGAACAGAGGCCGCGATCGCCTCGACATCGATCGGCCGAATCGTGCGAAGGTCAACGACGTCGAGGTGGATGCCATCCTTCGCGAGCTGGTCGGCAACCTGCATTGCGACCAGTATCATCTTCCCGTGTGTCACGATGGTGCAGTGGTCCCCTTCGCGCTTGAGCTCCGCTTGCCCGATCGGTACTACGTACTCGTCGGTGGGGACCTCGCCCTTGGTGTTGTAGAGCATCTCGCCTTCGAGCACCATCACCGGGTTGTCGTCGCGGATGGCGCTCTTGAGAAGGCCCTTGGCATCGTACGGCGTTCCCGGTGCGACCACCTTCAATCCGGGGATGTGCGCGAGCCAGGATTCCCACGCCTGCGAATGCTGCGCGCTCAGCTGGAGCGCGGCTCCGTTCGGGCCGCGAAAGACGATGGGGATGTTGTACTGGCCGCCTGACATGTAGAGCATTTTGGCTGCCGAGTTCACGACCTGGTCGAGCGCCAGGAGCCCGAAGTTCCAGGTCATGAACTCGATGATCGGCCTCAGTCCGACCATGGCCGCGCCGACACCGACGCCGGCGAAGGCGAGCTCGGTAATCGGCGTGTCGACGACGCGCATCTCGCCGAACTCCTGCAGCAGCCCCTTCGAAACCTTGTAGGCACCCTGGTAGACGCCCACCTCCTCGCCCATGAGGAAGACGCGATCATCGCGATGCATCTCCTCGCGCAGCGCCTGGTTCAGCGCATCTCGATACGTGATGACGGCCATAGTTAGGCAGGAGTCGAGGCAGCGACCTGCTCGTCCGACGTCGTCTCGACCAACACATCCTCCCAGAGCGCCTCGACGGGGGGCTCGGGACTCTCGTCCGCGAAGTTCCAGGCGTCCTCGACCGCCGCTTTCACCTCGTCGTCCATCGCCGTCATGTCGGCGTCCGACCATCCATCTTCCGTCTCCATGAGGTCGCGGAGGAGCACGATCGGATCGCGTTTCATGTGTTCGTCGAGCTCCTCCTTGGTGCGGTACGTGCCGCTGACGGCATCGGACATCGAGTGTCCCATGAACCGATAGGTGCGCACCTCGAGCAGCGTGGGCATCGACTCCGCTCGAGCGCGGGCGACGGCGCGCATCGTCGCTTCGCGGACGGCGATCACGTCCTGCCCATCGACCACCTCGTTAGGCATGTCGTAGGAGCAGGCACGTTCGGCGATGTCGTTGATTGCCGATGCGCGCTCGAGCGCCGTGCCCATCCCGTAGCGGTTGTTTTCGACGAGATAGATCACCGGAAGCTTCCAGAGCGCGGCCATGTTCAGCGCCTCGTGGAACGCGCCGTTGTTCACCGCCGCTTCGCCGAAGAAGCACAGGCACACTTGATCGCCGCCGCGATACTTGATGGCGAATCCCACGCCGGTGGCGAGCGGGAGATGAGCGCCCACGATGCCATGCCCGCCGAGGAAGTTGACGTTGCGGTCGAAGATGTGCATCGACCCGCCTTTCCCCTTGGAGCAACCGTCGACGCGGCCGAACAGCTCGGCCATGATCGAGCGCGGTGGGACGCCACGCGCCAGCGCCTGGCCATGCTCGCGGTAGCTAGCGATGACGAAATCATCCTCGCGCAGTGCCGAGATCGCGCCCGCGCCCACTGCCTCCTGTCCGATGTACAGGTGGCAAAATCCGCCGATCTTGCCTAACGCGTACGCCTCCGCTGCTCGCTCCTCGAAGCGCCGCATGAGGAGCATGGAGCGGAGGAGATCCTTGCGGCGCGCGGGCTCGGAATTGGAATCGGTTTTCTTTTTGGCCATGAAAGTGGATAAAAAGGGACTCGAGCCGAGTCCCGCTTTAGATCTTCGCCGCCACGACCTGCTCCCACGCATGATAGCTCGACCGCACCAGCGGCCCCGACTCGACGTGACGGAAGCCCAGGCCCATGCCGATCTCCTTCAGCTCCCGGAACTCGTCAGGCGTGTAATACCGGTCGAGAGGAATGTGCGCTTCAGAGGGGCGCAGGTATTGACCGAGCGTCAGGATGTCCACGTCGACGTCGCGAAGGTCGTGCATTGTGGCAACGACCTCGGGGATCGTCTCGCCCATTCCGAGGATGATCCCGGTCTTCGTCGGTATGTCGGAAGCGAGCTCCTTGGCGCGCGTAAAGATCTTCATCACGCGCTCGTAGCGTCCGCCGGGACGGCAGCGCTTGTACAGGCGCGGCACCGTCTAGGTGTTGTGATTGTAGATGTCCGGACCGGCCTCGAGGACCGTGCGGATGCTGTCCTCGTTCCCCTGAAAATCGGGAACGAGAACCTCGATCGAGCATCCTGGAACCTGCTCGCGGATCTGTCTGATTGTCTCGGCGAACGCCCATGCGCCGAAGTCAGGAAGATCGTCGCGATCCACCGACGTGATGACCGCGTGCTGTAGCTGCATCTCGGCGACCGCCGCCGCCACGCGCGCCGGTTCGGCCGCGTCGAACTTTGGCGGGCGCCCATGCGCGACGGCGCAGTACGCACAGTTTCGCGTGCAGACGTCGCCGAGGATCATGAACGTCGCGGTGCCGTGCTCCCAGCACTCGCCGACGTTGGGGCAGTGCGCCTCCTCGCAGACGGTATGGAGGTCGAGATCGCGCATGAGGGTGCGCAGGCGAGAGTAATTCGGCCCGCCGGGGGCTCGCACCTTGAGCCAGGACGGCTTTCGGGCGGGTAGAGGCTCCCCCCGGTGCACACCCATGATTTGATACAGGCTCTCGCCCATGCGTCTCCGAGCCGCGGGTTTTATGCGTCGCGGCGAAAGGTATCTCTTGATGGCATCAGGGGCTAGCTAACGCTAACCTTTGATGCAGATGTTTAAAGGTTAAAGGAATCTCTCCAAGACGAACGGGTTGAGGTCGTGTCCAGGTTCCTCACCCAGGATGAGCGCAGCGAGGCAGTCACCCGTCAGTGGTGCCATGAGTATGCCGTTCCTGGAGTGACCGCAGGCGAGGAGCACTCTGTCGTCGGCGGGATGAGGTCCAATGATTGGCAGCATGTCCGGGCTGACTGGCCGGAGACCGCTCCAGCTTCGCGTGACAGGCGCGCCGGAGAGGGCAGGGCAGATATCGATTGCAGCGCGGTGCAGCGCGGCCAGCGCTTCGGGAGTAGTCCCTACCTGGAGTCCGACGCGCTCCATCGTCGCGCCTACCAGGATCTCCTCACCACGCGGGACGAGGTACGCGTCGCGTCCCATCACACCGTGGCTGAGCGCGCGCGAGGCGAGGGCGAGCATCTGGCCTCGTACCGGCTCGACCGGAATCGCACCCGGAACTCCACGGAGCCAACTCACCCAGGCTCCAGCCGCGAGAATCAGACGCTCTCCTTCGAAGCGATCGCCCGTGGCAGTCGTTACCCGCGGACGGCTGCCCTCGAGCGATATCTCCTCCGCCAGCGCGTCGATTGCCCGGACCAATGGGAGCTGCGCGAGGCGGGCTCTGATCGCCGCCAGCAATTGCACGTTGTCGACGGCGCCGTCGTATTCGTGGAGTGTGACGGTGTCGTGATGACGGAGACACGGCTCGAGGTCGGCGAGCTCGCCGGGGTGCATCGATCGTCCGGCGCGCCACTCCCCACCGACCGCGAGGATGCCGAGACGATTGAGAGGGACATGAATCCGTGTATGCGACGCCAGCGATTCGACGAACGACGGATATCGATCGCGCGCCGCGAGCGCGAAGGTGTGGGCCGGACCGTCGCTCTCCTCGACACCGGGTGCCAGAAGACCTGCTGCCGCCGGTGATGCCTCGCCTGGGAGGTGTCGATCGAGTATGATCACCGACGTGCCGCGCTCGCCCAGTGCGAGTGCGCAGCAGAGTCCGACCAGACCGCCGCCGATGACGACGACGTCGGCGGCGTCGGGGGTGTGCCGCTCGGAGCGCAGGGTCGTCACTTTGTGGGGAGCGACGCGAAGGAACGGCGCGAGGGTGTGAAACCGCGCGCTGTTCCCGCGCGTAAGGCTCTCCAGAACCGCTTGGAGACTTTCATCATGTTACGCACCATTTTCGGCGTCGGCATCCTGGCACTGATTGGGCTGTTCCTGCTCAAGCTGGTGTTCGGCATCCTGCCGTGGCTGTTCGCCATTCTGTTCAGCTTGCTCTTGCTCGCGCTGAAAATCGCAGTCGTCGGACTGGTCGTCTACTTCGTACTTCGGATCGTCGCTCCCGACACGGCGCGTCGGATGCGCGAGAAGTTTTCGGGGACGCATTAGGTTGAGCGCCGCGCCGGCGCACGCTCACGGGGCGTAAACGGCGCGCAGTCTCTGGAAGTTGCAGTCGCACGCGAGAACGCCGGCTACCTGGAGGCCGGCGTTTCTCTTTTTCGAGATTCGAGATTCGAGATTCGAGATTCGGAATAGGCGATTCCGATCTGATGCTGTGTGCCGTTGCGAATCTCGAATCTCGAATCTCGAATCTCGAATCAGCCCCCTTCCAGTCTCTCCATCACCGCCCACACCAACATCGGCACCATGATCTCGTGGTGTCCGGTGATCTCGTAGCCGGTGCCGCTACCTAGCGTGGGGCGCTGCACCACGTTCATCCGCGGACGGTAGTGGCGTTGCATGTCCATGTCGCAGGCTACGAAGCCGGTCGGTTTGCCGCCGCCAAGATTGCGAGCGATGGTGAGCGCCTTGAGAAAGACCTCGGGGAGGACGACGGCGCTGCCGAGATTCAGGACGACTCCGCCGTCGTGCAGCGCGGGGAGCGACGCGGCCAGACGGCGAAAATCGCGATGACTGGTTTCGCCGATCGCGGCGCCGTTGGCGGCGGGATGCTGATGGATGATTTCGGCGCCGAGCGCTGCGTGCACGGTGAGAGGGACACCGAGCCGAAGCGCGCCTAACAACAGCGACAGCTCGGCGTGCGCCAATCCCGGCGTCTCCTCGAGTGCGCGGCCGAGGGCCTCACCCATCCCCCAGTGCTCGCGCATTCCACGCACGAACGCGTCATTCATGCCCCGCCCGGTTTCCTCGGCCATGCCGAAGGTGCCGTCACGCAGCCCGCTGGCAACGTCCTCTGAGGTCCCACCCCAGCGCGCTACCTCGTAGTCGTGGATTGCACCCGACCCGTTCATTGCCAGATGCGTCACGACACCGCGTCGCATCAGTTCGAGCAGGAGCGGGTTCAGTCCCGTCTTCACGACGTGACCACCCACCATCACCACGACCGCGCGTCTTCGGGCGGCGGCAGCGATCGCGTCGACGAGTCGCACGAAGTCACGCGCAACGAGTACATCGGGGAGCGAACGCACGAACGCGCCGAAGGTCTTGTCGTCACCAGGCGGTGACGCGAACTCCTCGGCGCGTACTTTGTTCGGACGTCGCGCGATGGGAACGGTTCGTACCGCGGAGAGATCCGCCTCTCCGCGCGCGCCACTTCCTGGCGCTACTGCCCCTGACTCGCCGTGGTCTGCGTCTGCTGCGCTGATCGGAGGTACAGGTTGAGGGAGCCGAACGAAAGCTTCGACTTGAGCTGTACCATCATGCGCCTGTCGTCATCGGTAATCCAGACCTGTGCCTCACCCTTATCGGCGAAAATGCCTCGCGTCTTGATTATCGGTTGGATGACGATCGTCTGGAACGTGCCCGCCGGCACTTTGATTCGCTCCTTCCGAAGCACGCGAATCTTCACTGGATTCCGATCCGGGCGGAAGTAGCGATTGAGCTCGACCGTATTGCCTACGGTGAGCGGAATCGTGCGGATGAAATACAAGAACGAGCCATCATCGAGCGGATTCAACACACTCGGCTTCTCGGGGCTGTCGTTCTCGGTGTAGACCTTTCGATCGGGGAAGATCTGGAACACGCGCCGCCGCTCGTAGCTCCCTTCGTCGACGTCCTGAATGAAGCGAAGGGACGACAACGTGAGCGTGTCCATCCAGCTCTCGTAGCGGTCGTTCACCTTGTAGAAGAACGTGCCGCCACGAACGGTGAACACCGTGTGGAATGCCGGGCGTCCGCGAACGTTCTCGATACCCTGCACGTGCATGCGTGCGCTGCCCACCTTGATCGCCCCGAACTTCACTTCGTAGTCGAGCTTCTCGCCCACTTCGAACGGAAGGCTGTCGGGGCGAAGATCGATTCCCGCGTCGGGCTGCGACTGCTGTGTCACGTCTGGCTTGTTCGCGCCTTCCGCGCTCGTACGCGCGGACTCCTGCGCACCCGACGATGTCGAAGCGAGCAGTGAAGCAACTAAGGCAAGAGCGGTCGTCATCGTCATCAGCGTCATGATGCGCTCGGAGTGAGCCGGCCGCGCGAGGCGCGACCGAACTTGAACAGATCCCATGCGCCGGCGAGGGGCCGCACACGGCTCTCGCGCGGCCGCAGGTCGTAGCGTGCCTCGAGGTGAACGGTCTCGATGCGCCGCGCGTGCCTGGCGAGCTTGGCGAGCAATTCGACGTTCGCCGCCCAGCCATCAGCGGCGACGATGGGTGAGTCGCCGACTTCTTTCAGCAGCTCACGTACTGTGACGATGCGATACAGTCGAAAGCTACCAAATGGATCGCGTACGCCCGGAACACGAACGAACATCCGAGTGACCCAGGGAGCAACCGCTCGCAATCGCCGTACCGCACTCGGCGCACCTGCCGTGGCGCGCTCCTGCTCGGCGACCACGATGTCCGCGCCTCCTTCGAAGCGCTTCACCAGCTCCGGAACGTGTTCCGGTCGATCGGTGAAGTCGCCCTGCATGACCAGCATCGCATCGCGCCGCGGGTACCGCGTGCGCTTGGACGCCAAGCGCGCCAGCGTATCGATCGCGGCACCATATCCCTTGCGCTTCTCGTTGCGCACGACCGTGACCGGCATCACCTCGACGTACGGCGCCAGGGTGGCCGCCGTCCCATCGGTACTGCCGTCGTCGAGCACAATGACCTCGTACTCACGCACGTACTCCTCGAACATCTTGCGGATGCGCCAGAGGAGCACGCCGACGGTCGGCGCTTCGTTGTACGCTGGAATGCAGATGTAGAGCATGGGTCCTCTCAGTACCCGCGCCGTCGATCACCGGTTCCGGCAGGCACGCGCAAGATGAGTGGACTGGGAACCAAAGGCAAACTTGGCGTTGCGGTGTATAAGGTGCGTCGTTAGCCTCCACAGCTTCTACGGCGCAGTCCGCCTCACACCAACCGAAATTCCGGAGCTCCTGATGCGCCGAATGACTGCGCTGATCTCGCTCTTTGCCGTCGGCGGTGCGCTTCACGCACAGGCGCCAGCACCTCCGTCGGGGCAGCCGGCTCGTGCCGCGACCGCGAGCGCTCGCACCGTCATTCCACAAGACGAGCTCAGAAAGGATCTCACGATCTTCGCGTCGGACTCGATGCGGGGACGGGATGCATCGTCTCCCGACAGCCGCCGCGCCGCCGATTTCCTCGCGCGGCGCCTGGCAGCGCTGGGAGTAGAACCCGCAGGAGACAGCGGAAAGTTCCTTCAGGCGGTGCCGCTGGCGCGCACGGGGATCGCGCGCGCGCACTTCACCGTGACCGATTCGCGCGGCAGCACCGACATTCCATTCGGTACGCTCGCGCCGCTTCCCTCGTTCGGACCGAGTGCGCCTCTTCCGCGGCTGGTGGCCGATGGTGATCTGGTCTTCGCTGGCTACGGAATCGCCGCTCCCGAGCTGGGTCGCGACGATGTCGCGGCGCTCGGCGACCTCAGCGGCAAGATCGCCGTCGTCGTGCAGGGCGCGCCCGCGAATGCAGACTCGGTGCAACGCTCGCAGATGCTCGGCGAGCAGAGCTTCGCGGTGCGCGTCCGCAACGTGCTTCAAAAGAATCCGGCGGCGGTGATCGTCCTCTTCGCAGATGGGCCGATGCTCGAGCAATTCCCGCTGCTCGTCTCGGAGATCAAGGGAGGGATCACGACGATGGGCCCGGCGCCGCAGACGGTCGAGCGTCCGCGCGAGCTGCCTATGGTAGTACTGGGGAGCGTAGCCGGCGCGTCGGCGCTTCTTCCGAGCGGCTGGCCGGCCGATGACAAGCCGCAACCACTCACTGGTCGTCGGTTCCGCGCCAATGTGCAGATGGCGCCACCAACGGTGTACACGTACAACGTCGTCGGCGTCATTCGCGGCAGCGACAGAGCGTTGGCCAACAATTACGTCGCGCTCGGCGCGCACCTCGATCACCTTGGTCTGCAGACTCCCGAGAACGGAGACTCGATCGCCAACGGCGCGGACGATGATGGCTCGGGAAGCATTGCGCTCCTCTCGATCGCGCGAGCGCTCAAGCAGGGTCCGCAGAAGCCGAAGCGCTCGGTACTCCTCGTGTGGCACACCGCGGAGGAGCTCGGCCTGTTCGGCTCGCAGTGGTTCACGACACATCCCACCGTGCCGCTCGATTCCGTCGTCGCGCAGATCAACGCCGACATGATCGGCCGCAACGCTCCGGATTCACTGTACATCGTCGGGCCGGCTGCCGCGCCTAACGGGGCGAGTCAGGCGTTAGGCGCAATCGTCGACACCGTGAACGCGGGGCTTCCGAAGCCGTTCCTCTTCAATCGTGAGTGGGATTCGCCGTCGCATCCGGAGCAGATTTACTATCGGAGCGATCACTACAACTATGCGCGCCGCGGGATCCCCGTTGTCTTCCTCACCAGCGGACTACACGCCGACTATCACAAAGTGAGCGACGAGATCGACAAGATCGATTTCGACAAACTGACTCGGGTGACGGAGCTGTTGTATAGAACCGCGCTCGCTGTGGCGAACGCGCCCACCTCACCCCGGCCGCCCGCCGCGACACCGTAGACCGAAAAAGGCGATTCATCACGCATTCGAAACGGCGCGGCGGAATGTTCCCCGCGCGCCGCTTTGCGTTACGCCAGTTCGTAGCACTCGATTGCGGCGAGTGCCAGCATTGCGTCGGCGCGTTCGGCTCGTCTCCAAAGTAGGAGTCATCGTGGCGCGAAAGGTGTAATACGAGGCAGTGAGGGGAGGACCTGATGATTCTCGCCAACGTTCGTGCGTCTCTCGATCGGGAGGACGCGCAGATCGCGCTTCAGCTCGTCGCGCGTGGATCGCGCAACGAGCTCGAGCGCGCTGAAGCGCTTCTGCGTGACGAAGGGCTGGACGCGCTGCTCGACGATCCGCGATTGCTCTCCGGATTCTTCGAGCATCCGCTTGGCGCTCGTGCCTCTCTGAGTCTCTTCTGCTACGTCGTCGTTCGTCAGGCGCTGCTCGCCCGTGGCGAGCAGGATCGCGTGCTGTGCGACTACGTGACGTCGATCCTCTTGCACTTCTCCATCAAGGATCGCTTCTCACGAATCGCCGACACGGACGATGAGCAGTATGACACGCTGTCCGCGCTGCTCGACGCTACCGACGGCCCCGATGCGCGCCGCACTTTCCTCGCGTCGGCACACCTTGGTAACTACGCGCTCTGGCTCAGCGGTCTCTTCCCCGATCGAATCGAGAAGCGGCGCTGGCGTCGCGGCGGACCTGACCTGGGTTATTACGAGGAGATGGGGAGGCGCGGCTTTCAACTCGCGGCGGACCATCGCCTCTCGCAGGAGCACGGGCTCAGGCTCCTCTATGCCGAAGCCGCCGAGCGTTTCGGCGCGCTTCGAGTCGCTCTCAACAGTGTGAGTGATTCGCTTCTTTTCCCAACCTGTCATACGCCGGAGCGGTTGATGCGACAGGTGCAGGACGAGATGCGCTGGCGCCTCAGTTAGGCAGGCGAGGGTTTTCGCGAGCCGCGTGCACCAGGGCGGCAAACAACTCGTGGTCCCAGCGCTCATTGCTTTCGACGAGCTCCTCGGGATGCCACTGAACGCCGAGGGCCCACCAGTCGTCGGCAATCCACTCGACACCCTCGATGATGCCGTCAGGGGCGCGCGCCGTGACACGTAATCCGTCCGCGACGCGATCGAGTGCCTGATGATGAAAAGAATTTGCGCGAACCCGCGTGTCGCCAAGCGCGGCGGCCAGGCGAGAGCCAGCAGCGATCTCGACGTCGTGAACGCGCTGATCGCGAGCACTTTTCGGATCGTGTGGGATCGCCGACGGCCGCTGGTCGGGGATGTCCTGTATCAGCGTTCCACCAAGCGCGACGTTGAGCAGCTGGATTCCGCGGCATATCGCCAGTGTCGGCAGCTTTCGTCGGCGAGCTTGGTCGACCAGCGCAAGCTCGGTGGCGTCGCGGTCCTCGTGTGTAGCACCCAGCTCGGGATGAGGCTCGGCGCCGTAGCGCGACGGGTCGACGTCCTCGCCACCGGTCAGGACGAGTCCATCGACGCGGTCGAGCAGCGCGCCGAGCGGGGCAGTGTCAGCAAGTGGTGGGACGATCAGCGGCAACGCTCCCACGCGCTCGAGCGCCCGCGTGTAGGATGCGTTGAGCCGGACGCGGAGCGCGTTTCGAATGATTTCCGACGTGGAGCTGACGGCGATGACGGGAGGACGCTGCACGGCCGATGAGTGTTCTTGCGCGTGGAAGTGAACGGTGCGTATCGTAATTCGCAGGTGACTCTTTTGCGAGGTTGTATGGCGACTTACGAGTACCGCTGCCGTGTCTGTCACGAGACGTTCACGCGCCGCGAAAAGATCTCCGACTACGATCCCAACAATGCGGTGTGCCCACGCTGTCAATCCCGCGACGTGGAGCGTGTCATGAGCGACTTCTACGCGCGAACACCGCGCAAGTCGTGATCGCCACCCGCCGCCAGGCATGTTCGAAAACCTTCGCCAATCGTTGCGCGACGCCATGAGCCGCGCGTCGAGCCCCGACGAGACGCGCGCCGTTCTCTCCATGATGCGCGACGCCTTGGTCGAGGCGAAGGTTGCCGTCGCGTCTCTTCGCGCCGAGATCGAGGAGACGCGCTCGCGGCTGGTTCGCGAGCAGAACGAGCTAGCGACAGTGCAGCGACGGGGTCGGATGGCCGGCGAGATTCGCGACGAGGAAACCGTCCGCCTCGCTGCCCAGTACGAAAAAAAGCACGGCGAGCGGATCGCGGTGCTCGAGCGCAAGCTGCAGGCACAGGAAGCCGAGTTGGTGCTGGCGGAGCAGGAGATGTCGGAAATGCGGGCGCAGATGAAGAGCGCGGGAATTGCGGCGCCCGATGTGAGCGCCGCGGCCAGCACCATGCCACCAACGGACCCGGCGGACGACCTTCGCCGCACCGTCGATCGCGCCGCCCGGGAAGCGGAGGCCGAGCGGAAGCTCGCTGAATTGAAGCGGCGCATGAGTAAGTAGGCGCCGTGGCGGCTGCGCCCCGGAAGGTCACGCACGTCCTGCTCGCTGTTGTCATCGCTGCGGCCATGGCGGTTCCCTCCATGCTTGGCGCGCAGCGCGGCGCTTTGGTGTCGTGCGACGGTCAGCCGATCCGGGAGGTCGAGGTCGTCACCCGGCCGCCGTACACACAGAGCAGCGAACGGTTCTGGATCGCGCCGATCAGGTTCCTCAACTCCATCCACGTCACCACCAAACCATCGGTCATTCGGCGCTACCTGCTGCTGCAGCGCGGCGACGCATGTACCGAGCGGCGGCGCAGCGAGAGCGAACGTCTGCTGCGCGCACAGCCGTACATCGCCCGTGCGTCGATCAGGAGCGTAGACGCGGGCGATGGTGGAGTCATCCTCCTGGTGGAAACGACGGACGAGCTCACTCCGGTGATCGACGGCAGTGTGAAAAGCGAGTCGCCCTATGTCACCGCGGTGAGGATTGGGGAAGGGAATCTGCTTGGCTCGGGAACCTACGTCGCCGCCGAATGGGGGTCCAACGAGATCCGTGATACCTACGGCGCACGCCTGGTCGACTACCAGGCCTTCGGCAAGCCGTGGATAATGGATCTCTCGGCCGTGCGCCGCGACGCCGGGCGGAGCAGTTGGCGCGTATTGCTCGAGCATCCTTTCTACACGGACGAGCAACGCGTGGCGTGGCGGGCCTCGGCCCTGGAGAGCAACCGGCTGTTCACGTTTTATCGAGGTACCGAAGAGCCGGTGTTGTTAGGCCTGGAGCGGGAATTCTTCGACATCGGCGGTATTCTGCGAATCGGCGAGCCGGGACGGCTGAGCCTGTTCGGCGTCTCGTTCTCACGTGAGACTGACGCGACGCGAGTGCCTCCAGTGCCCGACGACACAGTCGACTACGACGCGCTCCTGGCTCGCTTCGACCGTCGCGAGAACGGACGCGTGAACGCGCTCTGGGGGTTGCGCAACATCTACTATCGCCGTGTCAGCTCCTTCGATGCGCTGACGGCGACGCAGGACGTACCACTCGGCTTCCAGCTCGGAACGCTGGTCGGACGCGGCTTGTCGGTGTTCGGCGCGAGCGACGACGACCTTCTGGTGGCGGCCGACGTCTACGGCGCGCTCGGCAATTCCTGGCTGATGGCGGCGGCTCGCCTGAGAGGCGAAGCACGCAACAACTACGATGCGGACAGGTGGGATGGGATCGTTACGAGCAGCCGGCTCGATGCCTATTGGCGGGCGACCGGCCATCACACCGTGCAGGCAACGTTCGACTGGTCCGGGTCATGGCGACAGCGAGTCCCGCTTCAGCTCACGTTGGGCGACCGCTACGGTGGTGTGCGTGGCTACGTCCGATCGCGCGATGCTGGTGCGCAGCGTACGGTGCTGCGGCTCGAGGACCGCTGGTATCTCGGACAGGTGCGCGGCCAGGCCGACATCGGCCTGGCATTCTTTGCCGATGCGGGACGGCTGCGCGCCGGCGATGCTCCGTTCGGCACGTCGACGCCGGTGCGCGTCGGAGTCGGGATCGGTTTCCTGGCAGCCGTCCCGCCAGGCTCGCGTCGCACGCTGCGCATGGACATCGCCTACCCGGTGAGCAACGATCCGCACGCGGGCTGGGAGATCCGCCTTGGCGTCGTCAATGTCGCCCGCACTCGCTGGCGCGAGCCAGACGACGTCCGGCTGGGCCGCGAGTCATCGGTGCCGACGAATATGTTCGGGAGGCCTTAATGCATCGAGATTCGAGATTGGAGATTCGAGATTCGACGGAGATTCGGCCGCATCTCTCCCCGAATCTCGAATCTCGAATCTCGAATCTCGATGCCTAATGCTTCGCCGCGCTGGTCTCCCTCATCATCTTCCGAATCGGGATCACCAGCGCCCCCAGAACCGCGGCCGCGATGAAGAGAGACATCGCGGTGCGTTGGAAGAGACGAGGCATCTCTTGCAGCCGCTCCGGGTCGACGTGGCCGCCCACCAGGCCGGCGATCAGATTGCCCAGCGCAGACGCCAGGAACCACACGCCCATCATTTGGCCGACGAAGCGCCGCGGGGCGAGTTTGGTCATCGAGCTCAAGCCGACCGGACTCAGCGCCAGCTCGCCGATCGTCTGCAGGATGTAGCTGATCGTCAACCACCAGAGCGAAACGCGAATCGCCTCGCCGCCGCTGATCACGTTGTTCGCGGCGAAGACCATCACCAGGAATCCGAGGCCCGCAAAGAACAGTCCGAAGGCGAACTTGGCCGGACTCGACGGGTCCTTGCCGCGCCTGCCTAACGAGATCCAGAGATACGCGAACACCGGTGCCAGCAGGATCACGAAGAGCGAATTCACCGCCTGCACCCAGAGCACCGGCATCTCCCAACCGAAGATCACGCGGTCGGTGAAGTCGCGCGCGAACAGATTCAGCGACGTCGGCGCCTGCTCGAACGCCGACCAGAAAATCGTGGCGAAGAGAAAGAGAACCACGATCACGCCGACGCGCTTCTTCTCGTCAGCCGACAATCCGGCGAAGAAGAAGAGATAGCCGAAATAGAGGAGCGCCATGGCGAGCATCGCATCGCGCATGCGCGAGGCGACTGCAACGGCGTTGAACGCGACGACGCCCGACATGAACAGAACCACCAGAGCGACGATCGCCCCCAGGGCGATTCCGGTAATCATCTTCACCCGGCGCTGCTCCGCTGGGCCGGCCGTCGGCTGCATCCCAATCGGACCCAGCGTCTCGTGGGCGCGCAGTCGGTAGACGATCAGACCGAAGAGCATGCCGACACCCGCGGCGCCGAAGCCCCAGTGCCAGCCCACACGCTCACCGAGCAAGCCGGTGATGATCGGCGCGGCCAGCGCGCCGATGTTGATTCCCATGTAGAACATCGAGAAACCGGCGTCGCGCCGGGAGCCACCTTCCGGATACAGGTCGCCGACGATCGCCGAGATGTTCGGCTTGAGCAGCCCGGTCCCCATCACGATCAAAATGAGACCGAGGAAGAACGCCTTCTGCGCGAAGATCGCGGAGAGTCCAATCGAGAGATGCCCCAGCGCGATGAAAATGCCGCCGACCCAAATCGCCTTGCGCAGCCCCAGCCAGCGGTCGGCGATCCAACCGCCGGGGAGCGAGGCGAGGTAGACGGACGCGGTGTAGATGCCGACGATGGCGCCGGCAACGGGGCGCTCGAAGCCAAAACCGCCGTCGAGAATGGCGGCGGTCATGAACAGAATGAGTAGCGGACGGATCCCGTAGAACGAGAACCGCTCCCACATCTCGGTGAAGAACAGCGTCGACAGCCCGCGCGGGTGGCCGAAGAACTTCTTGTCTTCGGTCCACTTTTCTAGGCTGGGTGGAGGCGCGTCGGTCGCTACCGCGACTGCTTCCGGGTCCTCCAACAGGGATCGGTTGGTCGCCATGGCTCCTATCAGGACTGATGTTGGTCGGCGGGACGATGGCCAGCTGTCGCGGCGAGCGGAATATACCGCTCAGGGGGGTGCGTGCCACCAACTTCGCGCTGACGATCCCAGGATACCGCCGTCGGTACCTGCTTAATACATGCCACCCAGTGATTTGGTGCCTTCTCCTCCAGAGGAGGCACTATCGCGGTGCAGGCCGCGTCTTTTTGGGGGTGATGACACCGGGGATGAAACGGGCAGCCGGGCGGGGGCGCGGCGGGGGAAGGAAGATCGCCCTTCAAAATGATGCGCTTCTTCTTGGCCGTGGGGTCGGGGACCGGGACTGCCGAGAGCAGCGCCTGGGTGTAGGGCATCAGCGGCTCGCGGTAGAGATCCTCTGCCGTCGCCAGCTCCACGATCTTGCCGAGATACATGACGGCCACGCGGTCGGCGATGTGCTCTACCACCGACAGGTCGTGCGCGATGAACAGGTAGGCGAGGCCGCGATGACGCTGTAGGTCCTGTAGCAGGTTGATCACCTGCGCCTGCACCGACACGTCGAGCGCCGACACCGGCTCGTCGCACACGATGAAGCGCGGCTCGACCGACAGCGCGCGGGCGATCCCGATCCGCTGACGCTGCCCGCCGGAGAACTCGTGCGGGTAACGCTTCGCGTACTCCGGCCGCAGCCCCACTTCCTCGAGTAGCTGCCTAACGCGAGACTCGGCGGCATTTCCTTCGGCGAGGCGATGGATCGTGAGTCCCTCTCGGACGATCGCGCCCACGGTCATGCGGGGGTTGAGCGACGAGAATGGGTCTTGAAACACGATCTGCATCTGCCGCCTGAGCGCGCGAAGCCGCGGCGGGTCGAGCGCCAACACATCCTGGCCATCGAACACGACGCTGCCTGACGAGGGCTCGATCAAGCGCAGGATCGAGCGGCCGGCGGTGGTCTTCCCGCATCCCGACTCGCCAACGAGGCCGACCGTCTCCCCCGGGTTCACGTCGAAGGAAATGCCATCGACGGCCCGGACGGCGCCGTCAGCACGGCGCAGCAAACCTCGACGTATGGGAAAATGCTTGACGAGATCGCGCACGACGAGCAGCGGTGCCGTCACGCCGATGTCCTCTCCGCCAACGGCGTGTGTGCCTGACGACGGCGCTCCGGCTCTTCGGCCAGATGACAGCGCGAGACGTGACCGGCCCCGATCTGATAGAGTGGCGGATGCTCCGCGGCGCAGCGCTCCCAGGCATATGGACAACGATCGCGGAAGCGACAACCGCTTGGCCACGCCGTCGGCGGCGGCACGGTGCCAGGGATCACCCGCAACCGATCGCGCCGCTCACCGACACGCGGCATCGCCTGCAGCAATCCTTCCGTATATGGGTGGTGCGGCTCGGCGAAGAGCGTGTGGACCGGCGCTTCCTCGACGATCTGGCCCGCGTACATGACGAGTACGCGCGACGTCACCTCAGCGATCACACCAAGGTCATGCGTGATGAGAAGGATCGACATGCCGACGCGAGACTGCAGCTCAGCCAGCAATTCGAGAATCTGAGCCTGGATCGTGACGTCGAGGGCGGTCGTGGGCTCATCGGCGATGAGGAGGGCGGGATTCATCATGAGCGCCATCGCGATCATCACGCGCTGCCGCATGCCGCCCGAAAGTTGATGCGGATACTCGTGCGCGCGCTCGGCGGCAGCGGGGATTCCCGTCAGGTCCAGCATGGCGACCGCGCGCTTCCAGGCTTCCGCCTTCGAGACGCGTGCGTGAACGCGCGCGACTTCCGCGATCTGATCGCCGACGGTGAATACGGGATTCAGGGCAGTCATCGGCTCCTGGAAGATCATCGAGATCCGATTGCCCCGAATGCGACGCATCGACTCTTCGTCGAGCGCGAGAAGATCCTTGGCCTCGAACTCGACGCTGCTTCCCGCCTCGATGCTGCCCGGCCGTTGAATCAATCGAAGGATGGACAGCGAGGTGACGGACTTTCCGCATCCGGATTCGCCGACGAGGCCAACGGTCTCATTGCGGCCGACGTCGAAGGACACGCCGTCCACGGCGCGTGCGATTCCGGCGGAGGTGCGGAACCAGGTGCGGAGATCACGGACAGCGAGCAGCGGATCGGTCGGCATCACCCGACAACCTGCTGCGGGTCGAGCGCATCACGCAACCCGTCGCCGATGACATTGAATGCCATCACCGTGGTGACAATTGCGAGACCGGGGAAGAGCGTGAGCCACCAATAGAAGAAGAATTGGTTGCCGGCATCATTGATGATGCTCCCCCAGCTCGGCGTCGGCTCTCGGACGCCGATTCCGAGAAAGGATAGCCCGGCCTCGAGGATGATGACGTTGCCAATGCCCAACGTGGCGGCGACGATCACCGGCGAGAGTACGTTCGGCAGCACGTGCCGCCAGAGAATTCGCGACTGCGCGGCCCCGAGCGCGCGTGCCGACACGACGAAGTCGTGATCGCGGAGCGACAGGACCTGGGCGCGAACCACGCGGCTCACTCCGAACCAGCCCGTGAGGCCGATCATCAGCACCAGCGCCCAGATCGGGACCCTGGGCCAGAGCGTGAGCACGGCGATCAAGAGCAGGAGGCGAGGGATGGAGAAAGCCGCGTCGGCCAGCCGCATGAGGATCGCATCGACGCGGCCACCCGCCAGACCAGCCACGGCGCCGTAGGCGGTACCAATGGTGCAAGAGACGAGTACCGACAGGAGGGCCACGCCCAGCGACACACGCGCGCCGTAGACGATTCGGCTGAGCACGTCACGACTGAGCGGATCGGTGCCCATGGGGAAAGCGCTCGACGGTGCCACGTTCGCCAAAGCGACGATGTCGAGCATGGCCGACGCCGGGTGCGGGGCGAGCCAGGGCGCGAGCGCAGCGATCGTGTATAGCGCCACGATCACGTAGAGTGCGATCATCGCGGCCCTGTTCTCATGAAAGCGAGCCAGCGCGCGCCGCCACGGACCTTCATGCTCCACCGCTGTGCGCGTGACGCGCGTCAGCCAAATGCAGAGCACCGCAGCGAGCAGCGCGGCAATCGCCCAGGCAATGAAGACCACGTCAGACCGTCCGCACTCGTGGGTCGACGATCGCGTGCAGCACGTCCGCCACCAGACTGCCGATGCTCACCAGCGCGCTTCCGATGATGACCGCCGACGTGACCAGCGCGTAGTCGCGGGTCATGATGCCGTTGACGACAACCAGTCCCATGCCCGGCCAGGCGAACACGCTTTCCACGAACACCGCGCCGCCTAACAATAGCGGAATGGCTAGACCGATCATCGTAATAACCGGCACGAGAGCGTTCCGAAGGATGTGTCGCCGCACTACGTGCCCCTCAGGGAGTCCCTTCGCGCGCGCCGTCCGCACGTAGTCCTGATGAACGGCGTCGAGCACGGCCGAGCGCTGAAATCGCGCGATGCCGGCGGCAGTGAGCAGCGTGAGCGTCGTCGCCGGCAGCACGAGATGGCGGCCGACGTCGATCGCCCGCTGCCATGGAGTGAAATACGAGCAGAGCACCGGGTCGCACATTCCCGAGGTGGGGAAGAGCGGAAGCCAATAGGCGAATGCCGCCATCATCACCAGAGCCAGCCAGAACTCGGGCATGGAGAAAAAGAGCAACGAGACGCCGGTCAGCAGCCGATCGACGGTCGAACGTCGCCGCATCCCCTGCAGCACACCCAGCGCGATGCCTAACGCGAAGGACGCGATCAGCGCCACGCTCATGAGCAGCAGAGTGCGCGGAATGGCCGTGGCCAGAACGGCGCGCACGGGGCGGTTGTGGCTGAACGACCAGCCCAGGTCGCCGCGCGCGACGTTGCGGACGAAGAGCACGAACTGGTCGGCGACGGGGCGGTCGAGCCCAAAGGCGCGGCGCTGCATCTCGCGTACTTCGGGGCGCACGGAAGGATTCTCCAGGGAGTGAACCAGCGGCTCCCCTGGCGCTGCGTGGAGAATGAAGAACGTGAGCGCCGTCGCCAGAAGGACGATGCTCCCCGCCTGCAGCAGCCTGCCGGCGAGGAATCGGCCCATGCCTAACGAGCGGGGGCCGGAGCCGCTCCCGCGCCGATGCGATCGCGAGGAATGCGCTCGGCCTCTGGGATCGACCAGTCGCGCACGTCGCTCCACCATGCGTCCGCGCGCATCCCCGGTGTGCGCACGCGCTTGTGTACGCCGACGTTGTTCACCGTCTCGTACAGGAAGATCGCCGGCGCATCGGCGATGATCGTCTCGTACGCGCGGCGCCAGTGCGCGCGGGCGCGCTCGAGATCCATCTCGTGCGCCGCGCTGTCCATGTACGCGTCGAACTGTTGGCTTTCGTACTTGCCGTAGTTCACTCCGCCACTCCGCGCCGCTTCGCCGCCCCACGACTGCCTGACGACGCCCGGACTCGGGTCCAGATGCCACGCGTTCATCGCTGCATCGAACTTGCCGTCGCGAAGCCGCGAGGAGAACGCCGTGAGCTCGTAGGGCTCGATGTCGACGCGCGCGCCTACTTTTCGGAAGCTCTCCTGCAATAGCGTCGCCGCCTGACGACGAATCGCGCTCGACGTCGGGAAGGCGAGTGAAAAGCGGAGTTGGCGGCCGTTGCGCTCGCGCACGCCGTCGCCGTTGCGATCGCGCCAGCCGAGGGAGTCGAGCAGGCGGGCGGCGGCCGCGGTGTCGTACGGCAGCTGGGCGATCGTCGTGTCGGCCGTCGCAACGGCGCGTGTGAAGGGGCCAAACGCGACACGGCCGTTGTCACCGAAAACGTTTCGAACGATCGCCGGACGATCGACGGCCATGCTCAGCGCGCGACGCAACGCACGATCGCCGAATAGCGGGTGCGGGCGCCTGGCGTTCGCCTGATCTCGCAGATTGAGCTGTACGAACCCGTAGTCGAGCGAGCCGTACGGACGAAGCTCGAGCTCGGGTTTTTCCCTGATCTGTGGTACTACCGGTGGGGGAACGAACTCGATGAAGTCCGCTTCGCCAGCCAGCAACTTCGCCAGCGCCGGAGGATAACCAGGCGCGATACTCCAGATGACGCGATCGAGCTTCGGACGGCCGCGATAGTTCGTCGTGTCGGCCGCGAGCTCGACCAGGGCACCCGGCTCCCACCTGACGAACCTGAAGGGACCACTTCCGATCGGCCGGCGGTTGAACTCCGAGCTGCGGAGATCGCTGCGTCGAATCCTCGACAGAGCGTGCTCGGGGAGAATTCGCATCTGGTACGACGCGTCGAAGAATTGCTCCGGGTGCCGACGCTTGAACCAGAACACGGCGGTGAGCGAATCGGGCGTGCTCACCGAGTCGATGTTCGTCAGGAGTCCGGCAACGGGCGACGCTGCCGTCGAGTCGGTGTAGAGCTGGTGGGTGAAGCGTACGTCTCTCGACGTGACGGGCCTCCCGTCATGCCACCGTGCGCGTGAGTTGAGCTTGAACGAGATCGAGAGGGAATCCGCGCCCCACGTCCAGCTCTCGGCGAGCTCCGGCTCGAAGCCGCGATCGCCGAACGTATTCAGATCGAGACCTGGCTCGGCCAATCGGTCGAAGATCAGATCGGCCACCTGATTGCCCGTCGCCAGCTCGATGAATGGCGGAATCAGGAAGTCGGGCTCGCCGGCGATCGTCATCACGACCGTACCGCCGTTCTCGCCTGACGCGGCCCCTGCATCCCCGCGGTCCGACGGCTTGCAGGCGAGGAGGACTGCCGTGGCGAGTAGCGACAGCCGACTGATTGAAACGTGCATGGAAGTCTTCTTGTTCGAGGGGGACGACTCCGACAGCGAAGTACTATGAGTGCTGCGCAAAAGCGCGGTCAAGCCTGACGACTCACAGACGCCACGTCCAGTCAGGGTCCTCGTAGCGAGAACACAGCTGCGCCGAGCGGCGTATGACATTGTGATCGTGCTGTCCGATCGACGCCGCCGGATCTTCGAGTGCCCGAGCGGCCGCGAGCATGGCGCACGCAAACTCCTCCAGACTGGGTGCAAACCCCAATAGCTCACGCATCGTCGCCGGGGGTGGCGGAGGAGTCTTCGGCTCGACGAGAAGCTCCGACGCCAGCGCCTGATCGTCATCCACCAGTATCGAACCGTGCTGGAGGATTGCATGTCGGTCGCGGAGCTGTGCGCTGCCAACCAGCTTGCGTCCGTCGGCGACGATCTCTCCGGCAACTGGTGTCTCGAAGCAGGGAGCAATACCGGGTGGCGGCGACGCCCCGGCCGGCAAGGCGACATCAGCCGCAACGCCTAACCGTCGCAGACCGTCGACCAAGAGACGATTTATTCGCGCGTACGATTCTGACAGTGCGCCGAGCGCACCGTCGGGCGCGGTGACACTGTAGGTGATTTCGCGGAAGTGGAGGACGGCTCGTCCTCCGGTGGGCCGTCGTACGAAGCAGACGCCACGTGCGGCTGCGCGATCGAGCGCATAGCGGCCGCGCGCAGGCTGGTTGCGTCCCAGCGAAAGTGACGGAGTGCTCCAGCCGTAAATGCGCAGCACCGCCAGCCCGGTGTCGCGAACGTGCTCGAGGAGAGCCTCGTCCAGTGCCATGTTCTCGGCCGCGGGACGGGGTGGGTCGAGCACCAGACGCCACGGAATGGACATGGGGCAACGATATGCGGTCAGACGCCGCGGGATCAACCCACGAGATGGCAAAGAAGACGATCGGATGGCATCTTTCTTAGGCTGTACCCTGATCGCACCAGGCGAGCACGCGTAGGCGTATTGAGGAGAGCATGAGCACGATTTCGAGACCAGCGACACTGAACGATACCGATACTTTCGTCCGCCGACACATTGGGCCGGACCCGGCGGAGATCCGCGAGATGGCGCGCGAAATCGGCTACGATTCGCTCGACGAGCTGATTGATGCCACCGTGCCAGCGCAGATCCGCACGCGATCGCCGCTTCGGCTGGGTCCATCTCGCAGCGAGCACGACGCGCTCGACGAGTTCCGCCGCATCGCCTCGAAGAATCGTGTCTTCAGATCCTTCATCGGCATGGGCTACTCGGACTGCTACGTGCCGCCGGTCATCCAGCGAAACATTCTCGAGAATCCTGGCTGGTATACGGCCTACACGCCGTATCAAGCGGAAATCGCGCAAGGCCGTCTGGAGGCGCTGCTCACCTACCAGACGATGGTGATGGACCTGACGGCGATGGAGATCGCCAACGCATCACTGCTCGACGAAGCAACCGCGGCCGCCGAGGCGATGACAATGGCGTACGGCGCGCGCGGCAAGACCGGGAAGAACGTTTTTCTCGTATCGTCGCACTGTCATCCGCAGACGATTGCGGTGGTCGAGACGCGCGCGGCTGCTCGAGGACTACGGGTCGTGGTGGTCGATGAGATCGATCCCGGTGCCGATGCATTCGGCGCGCTGGTGCAGTATCCGACGACCGAGGGTGCGGTGGAGGACTATCGCGCGATAGCCGATCGGACGCACGCAGCCGGCGCACTGCTGGTAGTGGCCGCGGATCTCCTTGCGCTCACGCTGCTCGCGCCGCCTGGCGAGTGGGGCGCCGATGTGGTCGTGGGAAGCTCGCAGCGCTTCGGCGTGCCGATGGGTTTCGGCGGGCCGCACGCCGCGTATTTCGCCACGAAGGACGAGTTCAAGCGCCAGCTCCCCGGACGAATCATTGGAGTGTCACGCGACGCCGATGGAAAGCCGGCGCTGCGCATGGCGCTTCAGACGCGAGAGCAGCACATCCGCCGTGAAAAAGCGACGAGCAACGTGTGCACCGCACAGGTGCTCCTGGCGGTGATGGCGGGGATGTACGCCGTGTGGCACGGCCCGGAGGGTCTCACGCGCATTGCCTTGCGCGTTCACAACCTCGCAGAGACACTGGCCGAGGGGCTTCGGCGCCTTGGCTACGGCATAGCGCACGAGGTGTTCTTCGACACAATTGCGGTCGATCTCGGGTCGCGTGCGTCGCGTGACGTCATGGCGCGCGCCGAATCACGCGAGATGAATCTGCGTCGACTCGGCGATCACGCCGTGGCCATAGCGCTGGATGAGACGACCACACCGGAGGATATCGCCGCGCTGTGGAGCGTGTTCGCCGACGGAGACGTTTCGTTCGCGCCCGACGACATCGTCGAAGAGGTCGACGCCCGCTTCGATGAGCGTTTCGCGCGTACGAGCTCGTTCCTCACGCATCCGGTCTTCAATCGGTATCACTCGGAGACCGAGATGCTCCGATACATGCGCAAGCTCGAGTCGCGGGATTTGTCGCTCACGCATTCGATGATTCCACTTGGCTCGTGCACGATGAAGCTCAACGCGACCGCGGAGATGTTTCCCGTTACGTGGCGCGAGATCGGCGAGCTGCACCCGGCCGCGCCCGCCAGCCAGACGGCCGGTTACGCCGAGCTGTTTCGCAAGCTCGAGGACGCACTCAAGGAGATCACCGGATTCGCGGCTGTGTCGCTCCAGCCTAACGCGGGCTCGCAGGGGGAGTACGCCGGGCTGCTGGTGATCCGTCGCTATCACGAGGCACGCGGCGAGGGGCATCGCTCCGTCTGCCTCATTCCGCATTCGGCGCACGGAACGAATCCGGCGAGCGCGGTGATGGCGGGGATGAAGGTCGTCGTCGTCGATACCGACGAGAACGGAAACATCGACGTCGAGGATCTCGAGGCAAAAGCGAAGCAGCATGCGAAGGACGTCGCCGCGCTCATGGTGACGTATCCGTCGACGCACGGCGTGTTCGAAGAGCGGATCAAGGAGATTTGCGACATCGTGCATGCCGTCGGCGGGCAAGTGTACATGGACGGCGCGAACATGAACGCGATGGTCGGTGTCGCACGCCCCGGTGACATCGGCGCCGATGTCTGTCACCTGAATCTCCACAAGACGTTTTGCATTCCGCACGGCGGCGGCGGTCCGGGGATGGGTCCGATCGGAGTCGCCGCGCATCTCGCGCCGCACCTTCCCGCGCACCCACTGGTGCCCGAGAGTGGAGCGGGCGAGTCGTCAGGCGCGGTCTCGGCGGCGCCGTGGGGGAGCGCCAGCATCCTGCCGATCTCCTGGATCTACATCGACATGATGGGCGGTGAGGGGCTGACGCTGGCGACGAAGGTGGCGATCCTGAACGCGAACTACATCGCCAAGCGGCTCGAAGGGCATTACGACGTGCTGTATCGCGGGACCAACGGGACCGTGGCTCACGAGTGCATTCTCGATACGCGGCCACTCAGGCAGTCAGCGGGCGTGGAGGTGGAAGACATTGCCAAGCGTCTCATGGACTACGGCTTCCACGCGCCGACGGTCTCGTTCCCCGTTGCGGGAACGCTCATGGTGGAGCCGACGGAGAGCGAGTCGAAGGCCGAGCTCGATCGTTTCTGCGACGCGATGATCGCAATTCGGGAGGAAGTCCGCCGGATCGAGCGCGGCGAGCTCGATCGCGCCGACAATCCGCTGACGAATGCGCCGCATCCGATGGAGCGCGTGGTGCGCACGGAGTGGACACACGGCTACACGCGAGAGGAAGCAGCGTTTCCGGCGCCGTGGACGAAGGACTGGAAGTTCTGGCCGGCGGTGGGGAGAGTCGAAGGGGCTTACGGCGACAGGAACCTGGTATGCTCCTGTCTACCGATTGAGGAGTACGCGTAGGGCGCACATTTGCGCTTCATTCGCCGACGTGCTTTTTGTACTCTTCCGGCCCGAGTAGCTGTTCCGTCTCGCTGTCGTCCTTGACCCTCAGTCGGATCATCCATCCGGCCCCATAGGAGTCGTTGTTGACCAACGCCGGCTCCTTGTCCAGCCGGTCGTTGATCGCAACTACTTCTCCCGAGAGCGGCGAGAAGAGCTCGGACACCGCCTTCACGGCTTCGATCGTACCAAACACGTCCATGCGTCCGAAGCTGTCGCCGACTTTCGGCAGCTCGATGTAGACGACATCGCCTAACTCGCCCTGCGCGTAGTCGGTGATACCGACCTCGACGATGTCGGGCTCGTTGGTGCGCTTGACCCACTCGTGCTCCTCGCTGTAGAGCAGGTCGTTCGGAATGTTGGACACGCGCGCGCTCCGGGCGGAAAGGACGGCGCGAAGTCTACCGGCGGGCTGATGCGGGTGTCAAGGAAGCACGCGAGTCGTTGCCGGTGTCGCGCGCATCGCGATCGAGCATCTGCCATACGGCGTCGGTGCGCCGCTTGAGCTCCTCGAGCGTGCCGACATTGTCGATGATGTAGTCCGCGCGCGCACGCTTGAGCTCGGCCGGCATTTGGGCGGCGATCATGTTCATCGCCTCGGTCTCGTCGAGCGCACGATCACGCATCAGCCGCTCGAGACGCATCGGACGCGGCGCGTCCACCAGCACGATGCGATCGAACTCGTCGACCAGCTTCCGCTCGAAAAGCAACGGGATGTCGGAGACGACGATGGCATCGCCGCGCGCACGAGCCTCGGCGATCATCTGGTCGCGCAGGCGCGCGACCTCGGGATGGACGATGGCATTCAAGGCGTCGAGCTCGTCGCTCTCCGCGAAGACGCGCTGCCGGAGCGACGCACGGTCGAGTGATCCATCGGCAGCGATGACGTCTTCCCCCCATCGATCAACGATTGCTCGATACGCGGGCGTACCGGCCGCGACCGCTTCACGCGCCAAAACGTCGGCATCGATCACCGTCGCGCCCAGCTCGGCGAAGCGTCTGGCGACGCTCGATTTTCCGCTCGCAATGTTGCCCGTGAGTCCGACGAGTAGCATGAGCGGGCAAGGTAGGTATTTCCTTGGGACTGTCAACAAGCCACCTTGACCGAGTGCGCACGAGCTGGCACAAGTCGTTACAGCAGCGGGACTTGGTCCTCGTCTCGGCGGGGTACCTGGTGGCAGTGTCGGCATCGGGCTTCATATGATTCCTGACCGCCGATCATAATCGTCGGCGAGTTGTAAGGCGCGGGCTTTCCGGCCAACAGCCGCTGCGTACGCGTGGCCGGACCGCCGCAGATCACACAGATCGCGTGCAGCTTGTCGACCGAATCGGCCAGTGCCATTAGCTGCGGCATCGGGCCGAACGGCTCGCCGCGAAAGTCGGTGTCGATTCCCGCCAGGATGACGCGATACCCACGCCGCGCCAGATCGGTCACCAGCGGCACGATGCCGCTGTCGAGGAACTGTGCCTCATCGATCGCGATCACATCCGCCAGGTTGTTCAACGACTGCGCGATCTGCGCCGAGCTGTCGACCGGCACCGCTTCGACGGTGCGGCCGTCGTGGCTCGAGACGGCGAACACGCCGGCGTAGCGATCGTCGAGATGCGACTTGAACACCTGAACCTTTTTTTTCGCGATCATCGCGCGACGCACGCGGCGAATGAGCTCCTCGCTCTTACCGCTGTACATCACTCCGGCCACCACTTCGATGGAGCCGTTCCGAACGCCCGGCGCGATGCCGTCGATCACGAGTCGCGCGGTCCTCGAGGGTTGCGGGGACCACGAGCATCACGCGAATCTCGCGTGTCGCGCGCCTGACGCGGACCGCGATCACGTGGACCGCGATCCCGATCACGTGGACCGCGATCGCGTGGACCACGCTCACGGGTGCCGCGATCGCGTGAGCGCTCGCCTCCACGCTCACCGCGATCACGCTCGCCGCGATCACGCTCACCGCGATCACGCTCACCGCGATCACGCTCACCGGCGCGAGGACGACCACGAGGTCGTTCGCGATCGCCCTCGGTGCGCTCCGAACGCTCGCGGTCGACACGAGCGACGACTCGTCTCCCCTTGATGTTGACGCCGGTCATCCGTTCGACCACACGCTCGGCGACGTCGCTCGCGATTTCGACCAGCGAGTGATTGTCACGAACGTCGATGCGCCCGATCTTGTCGGAGGTGATGCCGGACTCGCCGCTGATCGCGCCGACGAGATCCCGCGCCGCCACGCCATCGCGCGCACCGGCATTGATGAACACCGTGACGTGAGACGACGTGACCCCGGCGCGAGCGGGCGGTGTCGCCGCCGTGACGGCCGGCGACGGAGTAGGAGGTCGGCGACGCCGCTCCTGCTCCAGCAACCTGAGGGCAGCCGCGGCCAGCTCCACTCCATCGAACTCATCGAGCAATGGCTCGAGCGTCAACAGCTCACGCGCGGGCGGTGCATCGGCCAGCGCGGCGCGAAGCTCGTCGCGTACTACTTCCTCGCCTCGTCGCGCTCGAGCAGCGGGACCGGACAAGGTATATGGACGCACGCCTCCACCAGCCGCCAGCATGCGCAACGCACCGAGCTGGCGCGGCCTAACGAAAGCGATCGTCTCGGCGCTGCCTAACGCGTCGATGACGTCACGTGACGGCGGGAAGTCGTACAGAACGATGAGCGTCGCGTTAGGCACGGCCGTCCCACGCGTCACCTGCACCGCTTCGTCGCCGTCGGCGTGCCCGACGCCGCGCAATGCGTCTCGCACCTCACGCTCGCTCCGCTCGTCACGCACGTACACAGCCACACGCTCGGGATCGAGATCATCCAGCAACCGACGCAGAGCGTCGGGACGCGATCGCTCGGTGATTGCGACGTAGCGGATGTCGCGTGGCGCAGCGTGCGCGGCGAGCTCGCCGCCGGTTCTCCGCGGACGCCGCGCGTACCGCTCGACCAGCTGCTCGACAGCCGGCGTCACTCGCGACGTCGCCACGATGCGCGCGGAATCCTTCGGCAGCTCGGCGAGCAGCGCCTCGAGCGCACCGTCTTCGCCAGCGTCGAGGATCGAGTCGGCCCACGCCAACACGACGGCCCGCACACTCTCGAGCTTGAGAACGGACTTCCGCACCAGGTCAAGGAGCGCGGAGGGTGTGCCCGCCACCAACATCGGCGACGCTCCCCGTAGCAGTCGCTCGGCACGCGACGGTGACGTCACAGCGATCGCGCGGATCGATCCTCGACTGGTCTGCGCCGCGCGCGCGACCGCGGCCGCGGTCTCCGATTCCGGAGTGATCACGACGGCTTGGACGCCCGACAGCGACGGATCGAATCGCTCGGCCACCGGCTCGAGGAGTTCCGCCAGCGCGCCTTCGTCCGGTGGAAGGATCGCAAGTAGGTTCTGTCCGCGCGTCACCAACGGCCGTTCACGATCTTGCTCTTCGCTCGATCCCATCTCGCGCTCCACCGATCCCTCCGCATTTGTCAATCGTTGGCGCGGGCTCCGCCGCGCGCGTAAAGTATACCTGTCGCCGCTTCATCACTCCACCCGCACGGAGCCGTCGTGACCGTCTTGACCTCGCGCCCCTTCACACCATCGAAGAACATCGCCGAGCTCAAGGAATCGGCGACGATCAAGGTCTCCACCCGCGCCAAGGCGTTGCGCGCGCTCGGACGCAACATCATCGATCTCGGCGTCGGCGAGCCCGACATGCAGACGCCTGCATATGTGATGGAGGCCGCCGTGCGGGCGATCGAAGCGGGAGTCGTCTCCAAGTACACGGCGACCGAAGGGATTCCGCCGCTGCGCGAGGCGATCGCGTGGCAAGCAAACGCGCTGCTCGCCGGCGATGACCGCATCGATGCAGCCGATGTCGTCGTCTCCACTGGATCGAAGCAGTCGCTCTTCAACGCCTGCTTCGTTCTCTTTGGCTCCGGCGACGACGTTCTGATTCCTACGCCGTCGTGGACCAGCTACTACGAGATGGTGAAGCTGGCTCGCGCGACGCCAGTGCCGGTGTACGGCGATGCATCGCGCGGGTTTCTCGTGACAGCGGCCATGCTCGAGGCGGCGGCCACTCCGCGTACGCGTGGCGTGATGATCAACTCTCCGTGCAATCCGACTGGCGCGGTCTACAGCCGTGCGGAGCTGGAGGACATCGTCCGTCTCGCGGAAGAGCGCGGCTGGTGGTTGATCAGCGACGAGATCTACCGGCAGCTCGCTTACGATGGTCCCGCGACATCGGCGCTCGAGCTCGTCGAGAGTAGAGAGCGATTGATTCTTGTCGACGGCGTCGCGAAGACGTATGCCATGACCGGCTGGCGCATCGGCTGGGCGATCGCGCCGCGTGACGTCGCGCGCGCCATGACCGCGCTGCAATCGCACTCGACGTCGAACCCCGCCGCGGTCTCACAGCACGCAGCGCTCGCCGCACTCACCGATCGAGCCGCCTCCGACGCCTGGATCGCGTCGATGGTCGCCGAGCTGCGGTGGCGCCGTGAGGAAGTGCTTCGCATTGTGCGCACCGAGCCGCGACTCAGCTTCGTGGTGCCCGACGGCGCCTTTTACCTTTTCGCCCACGCCGGCCTCGACCAGCGGGGCGCCTCCGCCCCTGGAGATGTGTTGGCCGAGCATCTGTTGGAGAAGCACGATGTGGCCGTCGTGCCGGGCGCCGCGTTTCTCACGCCCGAGTGGGTACGGGTGTCGTACGCCGCACCACGCGCACAACTCACCGATGGGTTCCATCGCCTCGTTCGCGCTGTACGCGAGCTCACACCTTGACCCTCTGTCGAGGGCGGCCCATTCTGCATTCGCCTGCAACGTGGCGCCCTTCGCCGCAACGATCCGTGCTCGCGCGGTCCGTCATGTTTCCGCAGATTCAAGGAATTCGATCGGAGTCGAGCAGTGAACATCGCGGTTCAGATTGAGCCCGCCAACGATTCTCCGTCCCCCGTCGATTATCGGTGGGACGCGGACACCGACATCCTGACGGCGAGTCTTCGCAACGGGACGCAGGGTGACGGCATGTCGGGCTCGGTCGAGCTCACGGGCGAAGATGGATCGTGGGTCGTGCTCGACGTGAAAGGCGGCGCCATTCGCGGTGTCGAAGTCGCGGTATGGCCCGACGTCCGCAAGATGCCGACGCTCTCCATTCCATCCGCGGTGGAGAATGCGCGCATCACCGTTCCGTCTCGCAACGCCGATCGCGGCGTGTCGTTGGTCCAGGTTGACACGACTCTGATCGCCGATGCCGATAACGCCGAGCGGACGATTCACTTTCGCCTTGGCGCCAGCCGTGCGTCGCGGACGGTGCGCATCGCGTCGGACATCCTCGTCGATCTGGACGACAAGAGCCGCATCATGGGCCTCTGGCTGCTCAACGTCCCACCGTTTCCGGCCGGCGAGTGATCACCACCATCGTGCTGATCAGATGCGAGCCGAAGCGCATCCCCGAAGCGGCGACGGTGCTCGCGGGGATCGACGGCGTGTCGGAGGTCTATTCGGTGTCCGGTGAGTGGGACCTGGTGGCGATCGTTCGCGTTCCGGAGTACGACAAGATCGCGCACGTGGTGACCGAGGAGTTCACGCGCGTCCCGGGGATCGAGCGGACCCAGACACTCACCGCCTTCCGCGCCTACTCCAAGAAAGATCTGCAGCAGGCGTGGGACATGGGTCTCGAATAGCGCGCCGGGAGTTGCGGTGAGCGACGGAATCGCCGACTACATCGCTGGGCTGTTCGCGCAAGAGGACGAGATCCTCCGCGCACTGCGCGAGGAAGCCGACCGCTCCGGGCTTCCTCCGATTGCTGTTCCGGCGGAGACGGGGCGGTTCCTGCAGATTCTCGTTCGCGCCATCGGTGCGCGCCGTGTCCTCGAGCTCGGCACCTTAGGCGGCTACTCGGCCATATGGATGGCGCGCGGGATGGGACCGGCAAGTGGTATTCTCACTGTCGAGATCGATCCCAAGCACGCCGAGTTCGCACGGCGGCATTTCGAGCGTGCGGGCGTCGCGTCGCAGGTCGAGATCCGCATCGGCCGCGCACTCGAGGTGCTTCCTTCGCTCGACGGCCAAACGTTCGACGCCGCCTTTCTCGACGCAGACAAGGAGCCGCTGCCGATCTATCTCGAGTGGGCGCTTCGCCTCGTGCGCCCTGGAGGTTTGGTGATCGCCGACAACACGCTTCGCGGCGGAAAGGTGATCGACCCGAACGTGACCGATGAATCGACGAACGGCGTCCGTGAGTTCAACCGGCGGCTGGCCGCGGATCCGAGAATTACCGGATTGGTGGTGCCGATTGGGGATGGCGTGGCAGTGGGGGTGGTGGGGGATTGAGAGGGCGAGAGGGAAGCGGGAAGCGGGAAGCGGGAAACGCGTGCACACCCGATGAGCACCGTTCCCGCCTGCGCTTCCCGCTTCCCGCTTCCCGTTTCCCACGTTCGCTTCCCTGCCCCTTGATTTCCGGCTCGGATGGTGCAGCATCTTTCGTCAACTGTGACGGAGAGGTGCTCCCCGATGATTACGATCATGCGTCGGGCGGCGCTGACGCGTGTGCCGCCCCTCCTCCTCCTCCTCACGCTCCTCGCATGTAAGAGCGAGAGCGACGGCACCGCTGGCGCCGATGGCGACGGCAACAACGGCATGAGTGCCAGCGACGTCGCTCGAGCGGATAGCGCCATCCGCCGCGCGATGAGCGACAGTGGTCAGTGGCCACTCTATGGTCGCGACTACGACAATCGGCGCTTCTCGCCCCTCTCGCAGATCACACCGCAGAACGTCAGAGGGCTCTCGCTCGCCTGGAAGTACAACACCGGCATCGTCAAGGAATTCGAGGCGAGCCCGGTGGTGGTCGGTGGCACGATGTACGTGTCGACGCCACTCAACCACGTCGTCGCTCTGGACGCGCGCACCGGACAGAAGAAGTGGGAATACGCGCAGGAGTTAGGCACCACTGTCTTCTGCTGCGGCGCGGTGAATCGCGGCGTCGCGTATTACAACGGCCGCATCTACATGGGCACGCTCGACGGAAAGCTCGTGGCCATCGACACTGCCGATGGAAAGCGCGCGTGGGAGACCGTCGTCCACGAAGATGACAGATACGCGATCAACGCCGCGCCCACGGCGGTCGATGGCAAGGTCATCGTCGGCGTGTCGGGCGGCGAATACGGTATTCGCGGCTTCATCGATGCCTACGATGCGAACACCGGCAACCGTATCTGGCGCTTCTACTCGATTCCTGGTCCCGAGGATGGCGGCTGGTGGGGGACGTGGGCGGAGAACGATCCGTTCGGAACTCCGCTCAATCGCAACGTCGCAAAGGAGAAGCAGGACAGCGCGACGCACGCGAATGCGTGGCAAGTTGGCGGCGGTGGCGTGTGGCAACATCCGGCCGTCGACGTGCAGCGCGGTCTCGTGATCTTCACGGTCGGCAATCCCTCGCCGGATCTCGATGGCAGCGTCCGTCCGGGTGACAATCTCTACACCAACGCCATCGTCGCCATCGATCTGAAGACCGGCAAACATCGCTGGCACTTCCAGACGATCCCTCACGATGTGTGGGATCTCGATGCAGCCAGCCCCGTCGTGTTGGTCGACGTGAGGGACTCGGCAGGCGCGACGCGTCCCGCGGTTGCGCACGCCGGTAAGACGGGATGGGTGTACGTCGTCGACCGCGAGACCGGACGGCCGATCCGTCGCACGGATGCGTTCGTGCCGCAGGCGAACATGTTCGCGCTCCCGACGGCACGAGGAACACGCATGCTCCCCGGCGCCAACGGCGGCTCCGAATGGTCGCCCACCGCGTACAGTCCGCAAACCGGCTACATGTACGTGCTCGGCATGCACCAGCCGATGCTGTACAAGGTAAGGAACGAGCAGCTCAAACCGCCGGCGTTTTGGTTGGGTGGATCTTTCGTCGGCACGGGTGAGCCGCAGTACGGAATCTTCAGCGCGGTCGACCTGAACACCGGCAAGATCGCGTGGCAGAAGCGAATTGCGAAGCCGATGATCGGCGGTGCGTTGGCGACGGGCGGTGGTGTCGTCTTCGTCGGCACGCCTGACCGCGAGCTGCTCGCTTTCGACGCGAGAAGCGGCGATCAACTCTGGAGCCATCGCGCGACCGGCGGCGTGAATGCGCCACCGATCACCTACAGCCTCGACGGCACGCAGTACGTGGCGGTGCCCGCCGGCGGGAACTTCCAGATCAACAGCCCGCGCAGCGATGAACTGCTCGTCTTCAGCTTGCGCGGCGGTGCCGGCGCGACAGGCAATGGCGCGGCGCAGACCGATACGAGCCGCCGCACGGGTGCCGATTCCGCCGCCAAGGGAGGTGAGTGATGAGGGCTCGTGGATTCGCGGCGTTCGCATCAGTCGCGATGCTCGCCGCCTACGCGACGTCGTTGGAGGGACAGCAGCAACCTGCAGGGCGACAGAACCCGCCGGCCGCTGGACCGGCCGCCGAAGGGCTGCGCGTTCCGCTACAAACTGATGAAGACGGACAGCCGGCGAATCTGCCCGCGCTGCCGAGTGGAATGACGCAGGCGATGATTCGGCAGGGCGACAGCCTGTACCATGGAAAGGCCGGTTGCAACACGTGCCACAACAACAGTGGGACCGGAGTTCCCGCTGGAGGCTCCGGTCTCACCGGCGGTCTGGCGCACATTCCAACCGATTGGCGCGCGATCGACTCACTGGTGACGGAAGGACTGCCGGAGTCGAAGACGCGCACGCCGGTGGCAATGCCGGGTCGCGGTGCGCAGAGCAATCTCACTCCGGAAGAGACGCGTCTGGTGTCCGCATACGTCTGGGCGATCGCCACAGTTCGCGGCGAGCCCTGGCGTCCCGGCGGGCGCGAGCGCACGCGCGCTCAGATCGGAGCTCCTGGAGCACAAGCCGCGGCACCGGCAGCGGCTCCAACGAAAGCCGCCGACACGTCGAAGGCGGCTACGAAGACGGGGGATACGGCGAAGGCGGCGACGAAGACGCCGTAGGAACCGGGACTGGGGACTCGGGACTCGGGACTCGGCAAGGAATCTGAATGCGCCGGTCGGCATAGCCGATCGGCGCTTCCTTGTGT
>DATFBY010000101.1:0-2818 GCA_035253585.1 Gemmatimonadaceae bacterium
CTACCAAACGGCGCTGGCGATCGATCCGGACGACACCTGGTCGATGAACAACATGGGCTTGGTGCTCATCCGCGCCGGCCGCTACGACGAAGCGCTGCTCCCGCTCTCGCGCGCGGTGCAGCTCGACGAGAGCGACACGCCGCAGTTCCTGAACAACCTCGGCATCGCGCTGGAGCGCACCGGCCGCTACGCGCAGGCCGAGAAGCAGTATCGCAAAGCGCTGGAATCCGACAGCAACTACACAAAGGCGTCGGTCAGCCTCGCACGCGTCGCGGGCCGGAGCGATGACCCGGGCGTCTCGCCGGTCGAGATCCACGAGCTGGGCGACAGCTTCGCGCTCTCAGTCGCGCAATGGCGCAGTGAACGCGGTCTGCTCCCGGTTCAGCAAGTCTCCGAAGCGGACACGACCACCGTACCGTGACGAAAAGCGGCTCCCGACCCTCGGCACTCGGCTCGTGGCGATTAGGTCTGTTCCTCCACCTGCCGAGTGCGGAGGGCCGAGGGCCGAGTCCCGAGTCTTTGAATTAATCTTTTCAGCTCGTCACGCCGTAGTACAAGTACTATCGTCGACAGCGTCGTCGGTACTATCTCGCTCTTCAGATGCCGCCCGTTGTCGAGGACGATCTTTGTCCCAGCCGCGCCGAGCATGACGCAGATGACGAGCATCGCCCCGAAGATCGCGCCGCGCCCGGACAGCAGAAGCAGCGCTGCCGACACCTCCATGACGCCTATCAGTACTCGGAACCAGTCGGGGTACCCCCAGTGCCGGAATGCCTCCGCCCAGCCACTGGTGTCCGAGAACTTCGTCCAACCCTGAGGCGCAAAGATGAGAACCAGCAGTATGGCAGGAAGCCACTTCGCGGCGGTCTTGGCGATTGTCTTGGTACGTGAGCTTGGCACGCGCGCATCCCCTTGTCGGCGAGAGGCGCGCACCATAGGAAGCGACCTGCGCCGTCGCATCGTACCTTAGTTCTAGTCCTCCATGGAATCGCAGCTCGGCGTGGCCACGACGAAGAGACTCAATCACCTTCTGGCGCTCGTAGCGCTGGCGCTCGGACTGATGAGCACGCTGGCGGCGGTAAGCATCCCACGGCCGCACATCCGAACGCCGGTGTTGATCGGTGTCCTTTGGCTTGCGCTGGTAGCGCTACACGCGGCGCTTTATTGGTGGGGACACGCGATCCGAGCTCGCATCGGCACGACGAAGTATCTCCTCCTCCAAGCCGCGGTGATCTTCGTGCTCGGTGCCGCCGGCGCGCTCTACCCGCTCGCCGCCGCGCTCTACATCGGGCTGGTGGTGGAGGCGCACTCGCTCGCCGGACACCGGATCGGGATCACGCCGCTTGCGATCCTCGCGGTCGTACTCTTTTCGCTGGATGCCATGATCGTTCAAGGCGCCTACATCGGCGCGAGCCGCGGACTGGCGCTTCTGGTCCTGGTCCTGGTCGTTCATGGCGTCTCTCGACTTTTCGGACGGCGCGGCACAGCTGCGACGACGGAGCCGATCGAGACGGTGCCCGTGATCTCATCGCGTGACAGCGAGCTGACGCAACGAGAGCTTCAGGTTCTACGGGCAGTCGCTCGAGGTGCGCGATCGGCCACGATCGCCGGCGACCTCGGCATCACCGAGCGCACAGTGAAAGCCCACCTCGCCAACATCTACCTCAAGCTCGGCGTCGAATCCCGCGCCGCAGCGGTTGCCGAGGCGATGCGTCGAGGGCTGGCCTGACGAACGACCGTTATCGCGGACGCGCAGCCGGGCAAACCTTCATGCCGGCGCCCGTAAGAAGCCGCTCGAATCGCGGATCAACCTTGAGCGCATCGAAGAGCGGATCGCACGGTAGCGGAAGCTCCGTTGCCAGCGCATCCCTGCGCTCGACGATCTGACGCAGCGCCGCCATCGCCGCATCGACGTCGCCCGCACTCGCCGCTGCCACCGCTAGATCGTAAGCGAGCGCGCGGCCGGCCGCATAACGTCGCCTGACGTCGACATACAGTGAGTCGGCAGTGCGCGCATCGCCGAGTGCGCGGTGTGCCGCGCTCAGGTACGGCGTCACATCGAAGCCGGTCCCGCGACGTCGCGCGGTCTCGAGCGAAACGAGCGCGCTGTCCGGCCGTCCCTGCGCAAGCTGTATCAAGCCTGCCATGAACCAGGTATCGCTCTTGGTGGTGTCGAGCACGAAGGCACGATGTACCTCGGCACGCGCCTCATCGAATCTTCGCGCGCCGTACAGCGCCACGGCGTGGTCGGTGCCGATCGTGGCCATGAACGGATCGAGCTCGCGCGCACGACTCAGCTCCTGAGCCGATCGCTCCACCTCGCCGACGGCGTACAGATACACGCCGTACCAGTGGTGTACCCCGGCGTCGTCAGGCGCCAGCGACGCCGCCACTCGGAAATGTCGCTCGGCGTCGCTCCATTCCCAGCGCATTTTGTGGGCATAGGCGAGGGCCAGATGCGCATCGGCAAGCGTCGAATCGATCGCCAGCGCGCGGTTCGCGCTGCGCATTGCCATCCCCGTCGCGCTGTCGGCGCTCATTGATGTCGTGAACACCGGCAACACGACGTACGCCATGGCCAAGCCGGCATGCGCGCGCGCAAATGACGGATCGCGCGTCAACGCCTGATTGAAGAGATCGATCGCCGTTCGGAGGCTGGTCTCGCCGCGCTTCGACCACGCGTATCGACCGCGCAGGAACAAATTATACGCTTCGAGATCGTCGGTCCCACGCGGTTCCCCCGCTGCGAGCGCCGCGCGCTCGCCGCTCAACTGTCCGCGCAGTCCCGTCGCGATCGCCGCTGTGACATCGTTCTCCA
>DATFBY010000102.1:0-2359 GCA_035253585.1 Gemmatimonadaceae bacterium
ATGGGGATCGTCTACCTCGCGCGCGATGTGCAGCTCGACCGCGACGTCGCCATCAAGGTCCTGCCCACTCATCTCGCCCACAATAGAGACGCGCGCGAGCGCTTTCTCCGCGAAGCACGCATGGCGGCGGGACTGTCACACCCGCACATCGTCCCGATCCATCGCGTAAGCGAGGTCGGCGGCTTCGTCTTTTTCGTCATGGCCTACGTCGAAGGCGAGACGCTTGGCGAGCGACTCCGGACGCGCGGTCCACTCCCTCCGACCGAAGCGACACGCATTCTGCGCGAGGTAGCGTGGGCGCTCGCATACGCGCATGGGCGCGGCATCGTGCATCGCGACGTCAAGCCGGACAACATCCTGCTCGAGGCGGACACGGGACGCGCACTCGTGACCGACTTCGGTATCGCGCATGGCGGGGCCGATCCCACGGTCGTCACCGATCCCGGGAAGATCATGGGCACCGCGCAGTTCATGAGTCCCGAGCAGGCCGCGAGCGAGTCGATCGACGGGAGAAGCGACATCTACGCACTCGGCGTCGTCGGCTATCTCGCGGTGAGTGGTCGCCTCCCGTACGAAGCGCCGACCGTTCCCACGCTGCTGCTCCGCCAGGCCACCCAGGACGCGCCGAGCGTGATGCGAGCGGCTCCCGGGCTACCACCCGCTCTTGGTGCAGCGATCGACCGATGTCTCGCTCGCAACCCCGACGCACGATTCAGCGATGGAGAGGCGCTCGCCGAAGCGCTCGCACCACCGCCTGACACGCGGCCGGCACTGCCGGCCACGCTGCGCGCCTGGCTCGGCGCGCGCAATCCACTGCTCGTTCCCTATCTGGGGTGGACCGCGGGGTTCGGCACCCTAACGCTGGTGAATCTCGGTGTCTGGATCACCGGGAACCGACCCGCCGGACCGAGGGACATTCTGTTCCTGGCCGCGATCACGTCGTTGCCTCTCTTTCCGATCGTCGGGTTCCATCTCAACCAGGCGTACCGGCAGTTTCGCGCGGGGCACACGCTTTCCGACCTGCGCTCCGCGCTCGAGATCGATCGGCGCGAGCGAGCCGAGACAGAGGCGGTCGTTCGAGAGAAAGAGGAGCCTCGCTGGCATCGGATTCTGCGAGCCACCACGGTGGCCGCGGGAACCTGGCTGGCGACGACCTTCGCCCTGCTGGCCTCCGGTGTAGTCCACGAGAATCAGGCGGGCGCAATGCTCATCGTCGCGCCCGTGCTCGCCACCTTACTGTCTGGCGCGGCGAGCAACGCGCTCGATGTGCAGTTCATTCCCAGCGCAATCCGCAAGTGGTGGCAGACTGGAATTCGCGAGCGCCTCTGGAACAGCCGCGTCGCCGAATGGCTCGCCCGTCGGCTCGGCGCGCCGGAACGGTCGAAGCTCGCCGGCGCGTCCGCATTTCGCGCGACGGAGGTGGCGCTCGGCGTGGCCGCGTCGGAGCTCTTCTCGGCGTTGCCGAAGGACTATCGGGAGCAGCTCGTCGAGCTGCCGGCGATCGTCGACGCGCTCGAGACACGCGCGGCTGCCGCGCGCGCGGAAATCGAGGCGCTCGCCGCGCTCGCCCCTAACGAGGGCGGCGGCGCCGAGATCCTGGCTGCTCGAAAGAAGGCGGCTGCATCCCACCTCGCCGAAAGCGTGGCTGCTCTCGAAGGGATACGTCTCGATCTGCTCCGCCTGCACGCCGGGGCCGGTGATCTTGCGCCTCTCACCACGCTCGTCGATGCTGCTCGCCTGATTGGCGAGGATCTGAGCCGGCTGGCCGAGGCCCAGCGTGAGGTCGAGGACGCTACACGTCGGCGCCTTGGAGCGGAGCGCGCTCCGACGCCCGCGTAGGCAGTGACGTGGCGGATTTCGTTCGTCAGGGCTCCGTCGTGCGGAGGATTTGGGGAGATGGAGATATGGTGCTCCTCATCTTCGCCGGCTCGGCCGCCGAGTTCGCGCTCAACCGCGCGGTCGACTGGCTGTTCTTCACCGGGAAGCTGCCGGGCGATCCGGTCGGTCGGCTCTTCGCCACCGCGAGCTACGTTAGGCGGATCGTCTTCGCCGACGAGGTGACGGCCGCGCGCAGTCTCGATGGCATCCGGGCGGTTCACGAAGGAGTCGAGCGACAGCGCGGCCAGTCCATCCCGGATTGGGCTCACCGAGACGTGCTCTATATGCTCATCGATCTCTCGGAGAGGGCGCACGAGCTGCTCGACCGGCCCCTGACCGCGGCAGAGCAGAGTGAGCTCTATGACGTCTTTTACCGGGTGGGAACCGGCCTGCGAATCCCCCATCTGCCACCGACATACACCGAGTGGAGAGCGGATCGCGAGAGCCACATGCAGCGAGATCTGCTGAACAGCGCTGGCAC
>DATFBY010000103.1:0-3528 GCA_035253585.1 Gemmatimonadaceae bacterium
TGGAAGGATCTTCCTCGGCGACGTTCCTGCTCACGCCGAGCGTCACAGCCGAATTCAAGGGCGAGTTCTCGATGGCGGGCGGCGTCTCGCTCCGCGTCAGGCCCGACGTGCCACCACAGCTCGACGTGGGATTCAGTGGCGGCGCTGCGACTGGCGCAGTGGAGCTCGGTGTCGGCGTCGACCTGCTCAACACGCGCGGCACACGCCGCATCCTCATCGGCGAGCCGGCATCGAGCCGGCTCGAGGTTGGAAAGCTCGCCATCCGCGGCGGCACGCGAGTGCAGAGCGGATCGGGTGCTACGGCATTTGTCGAAGTCGAGGCCAAAGACGGCAGCCTGGTCATCGCGCCTAACGAGGAAGAGGCCGACGGTTTCCTCACCTCGATCCTGCCGAAGCAGTGGAGCCTCGACTTCGCGGCCACCATCGGCTTCGACGCCGAGAACGGGCTGTACTTCACGGGCAGCTCCGGACTCGAGATACAGCTTCCCGCGCACATTGCGCTCGGTCCGCTCGAGCTCAAGTCGGCGCAGATCGCCATTCGGCCGAAGAACGACGCAGCCGGATCCTCGATTCCGATCGAGCTGACCGGCACGATTGCCGCCGACCTCGGACTGCTGAAGGGAACGATCGAGAACGTAGGCGTGCGAGCGGAGCTGCTCTTTCCAGAGGGTGGTGGAGAGCTAGGCCCGCTGGACTTCAGACTCGGCTTCCGTCCACCGTCCGGTGTTGGGCTACTCGTAAACACGCCAGCCGTACGCGGCGGCGGCTACCTCTTCCTCGATCCGGAGAAGGGCGAATACGCGGGTGTTCTGGAGCTTTCGCTCTTCAACGTGGTGTCGCTGCAAGCGGTGGGACTGATCACCACGAGGATGCCTGACGGATCACGCGGCTTCTCGCTGCTGATCATCCTCACCGCCGAATTCGGAACCGGAATCCAGCTGGGTCTCGGCTTCACGCTGCTGGCGGTAGGCGGACTGCTCGGGCACAACCGGACGATGCGGCTCGATGCGCTCGCGTTAGGCATCCGCACCGGCGCGATCAACAGCGTGCTCTTCCCGCAAGACGTCGTGTTCAACGCGGCCAAGATCATCAGCGACCTTCGCGCGATCTTCCCGCCGACGCAGGGCGTCTTCCTCATCGGCCCGATGCTGAAGCTCGCCTGGGGGACGCCGCCCCTGGTAACGCTCTCGTTAGGCGTCCTGATCGAGAGCCCGGGCAACATCGCCATCGTCGGCGTGCTCCGGATCGTGCTGCCGAACGAGAAGGCGCCGCTCGTCGTCATGCAGGCGAGCTTCATCGGCGCGCTCGAGTTCGACCGCGATCGTCTCTGGTTCTTCGCCGCGCTCTTCGAGTCTCGCATCTTCTGGCTTCCGGTCGACGGCGAGATGGGCGTGCTGGGCGCCTACGGCGACGAAGAGGATTTCGTGCTGTCGATCGGCGGGTTCCACCCGCGCTTCGAGGCGCCGGCGCTGCCGTTCCCGACACCTAAGCGGGTATCGATCGCGCTGCTGGACCAGACGAACGCGCGCCTTCATTTGACCGCGTATCTGGCGGTGACGACTAACACCTGCCAGCTGGGCGGCCGTCTTACGTTGTACTACGGCTTCAGCTTCGCCAAGCTCGACGGCGAGCTGGGCCTGGACGCGCTCTTCCAGTTCAAGCCGTTCAAGTACGAGGCGGTGATCTCGGGGTCGGTCTCGTTCCGAGTGTTCGGCGTCGGACTTTTTTCCATCCGCCTCGAGCTCACGCTCGAAGGCCCCGGTCCGAATCGCGTGCGAGGCAAGGGAAAGGTCTCGCTGCTCTTCGTCTCCTTCTCGGCGAACTTCAGCGTCACCTGGGGTGAGATACTCGAATTCTTTGCGCCGGCCATAAAGGTCCTCGATCTCATCCGCCGCGAGCTGCAATTGGCGGCGAGCTGGATCGCGCTCCCTCCGGTGCGGAACACGCTTCTCGTCTCCATGCGATCGCAGGAGCCTCCGGTGGGCGGCCTCATCCTGCATCCTATCGGAACGCTGCGCGTGTCGCAGCGCGCCGTACCGCTTGACATCAACCTCGACAAGGTAGGAAACGCCACGCCGGAGGACGGCAAGCGCTTCTCGTTGCGAGTGCGCGGCGGCGGACTCGTCAAAGCGGCGGACGCGGAAGAGAAGTTCGCGCCGGCCCAATTCCGCGACATGAGCGACGCGGACAAGCTCTCCAGCCCGGCATTCCAGCCCGAGCATGCGGGAATCGAGCTCACGGCCCCAGGCGAGGAAGTTCGCACCAGCCGCGCGGTGCAGCGAACGGTGAGATACGAAGAGATCATCATCGATTCGAACTTCAAGCGCGCCAGCAGCCGTTTCGGTGTGCGCGGCTCGCTGCTCTTCGCACAGCTCGTCGCCGGCGGCGCCGTCGCGCGCTCGCCGCTCTCCGAAAAGCGGAAGCGCGAGCTGGCGCCGTTCGCCGAGAAAATCACGGTGGATGACGGCGGCTACGTCGTGGCGTTCACGCGTGACAACAAGCCGGCTGCCGAAAACGCGCGCTTCTCCAGTGCGCAAGCGGCCGAAGACTTCATGGCGCGCACAGTGGCGCGCGATCCGTCGATGCGCGGCCGGCTGCACGTGATCCCCGGGTTCGAGCTGAACGACGCCGCATGACATCGCCGATCGGCGGCTACACGTTCCTCCCGTGGCTACGTACCGGCGTGGCCAATCGCATTGCCACGAGCGATGGCGATGCGAGCGTGCAGTTCCGGGCGACAATCGATGTGCAGCTCGACATCGTCGGCCAAAAGGAAGATGGCTCGGAATTCTCCGAGCCGATCGGCCGGTCGGTACCGCTCGTCGGGCCGGGCGACATCGTCGGGATCGACCCACGCGCCATCGTCCGCACCGATCCTCGTCCGTGGATCACGAATTTCGAGTCCAGTCACCTGGCGGCCATCGAATTCTACGACGAGGACTTCCCCTGGCGGTACACGCCGGCGGCCCCAGATACGACGCGGCATCGGCTGCGTCCGTGGGTGTCGCTGGTGGTGCTCGCCGAAGGCGAGTTCACCGAGGAGCGTGCGGTTGCCAGCCGCCCGTTGCCGGCCATCCGTGTGCCTAACGCGGCGGTGTTGCCGCCCATGGACGAGCTGTGGGCGTGGGCGCACGTACACGTCATGCGGCCGCTGGTGCCCGGAAGCGTGGTACCGTCCGACACCGGCACTGTGCTCGCCTCGTTAGGCGCGACGCTTCGTGAGAACGCTGATCTCGCCTGCTCCCGGCTTCTTTGCCCGCGCCGGCTGTCCCCGGACACCGGGTATCACGCCTTCCTCGTACCGTCGTTCGAACGGGGTCGCTTGGCCGGTCTGAGCGCCGACCCCGACGTCGCACCGCACGCGACCATCGGCGCGTGGGAGGCGTACACCGGGCGTCCGGAGCCCGACCGCTATCCTGTGTATTTTCGGTGGTACTTCCGTACCGGCGAGATCGGCGACTTCGAGTATCTCGTTAGGCTCTTGCAACCGCGCCCAGTCGATGCGCGGGTCGGTACACGCGACATCGA
>DATFBY010000104.1:0-34314 GCA_035253585.1 Gemmatimonadaceae bacterium
TGGGCTATATGTGGATTTGGAGGACAAGCGCATCGGGACTCGGGACTCGGGACTCGGCACGGCTCGTAGCGACGAGCACCCGTCACCTTAGCCGAGTCCCGAGTCCCGAGTCCCGAGTCCCGAGTCCCGATGTCAGCTCACTCCGTTCGTTCTCACCGAAATCCTACACCGCTTCCCACCGGTGTTCATGCATTCCGCCTCGGTGATTACGACCCCTTCCTTGTAGTACGCCGCCACGCCCTTCACGATCCCTTTCGCGACATCGCACATCTTGCGCGGCGAGTCGTACTCGATGATGACCTCATCGGTCGACGGCCGCGTCGCGCGTAAGTGTGGCGGCTGGGCGCCCGCGTCCTTCATGCGCACAACCTTGTGAATCGTCCTCTCGGTATTCTCGAGAAGGTCGAGCGTCTTCCACTCCGGCTTGACGAACGCCTTGTACGTCCCGATCAGCGTCGGCGCCATGAATTCACCGAAGTCGTGCAGGAGCTTGCCGGCAGGCAGACCGGTCAACTTCACAGCTGCGCCCACCAGCGCCACGATCTCCGCGTCCGGGTACACCGCGGTCGCCAGATAAGCCTTGGTTCCGACCCCCGACTCGGTGAGCATCGCATCCCAAGCCGCGCTCCCGAGATTCGTGGTGACGAAGCGTCGGAGCTCCGCGTGAATGAGGCCGTGCATAGAGCCTCCCGCATTCAGTTGCTGACTGATTCGAGATTCGAGATTCGATATTCGAGATTGGGAACGGCGAATTCGGTGCTCGTTAGGTGTGCCGTTCCGAATCTCGAATCTCGAATCTCGAATCTCGATGCTCACGCACCAATCAACGGATTGTTGAACCGCTCAATGTCCGGCAACGGGAGACACTTCGTGTCTCCGTAGTTGCCTCCCTTCGGATAAACGGCGCCGACGGGAGGATTGAACGGCAGCGAGTACCGAACCAGATCGAACAGGTGATGCCCCTCGAGGAACAGCTCGCGGCGGCGCTCGGCGATGATCGTGTTGAGAATGTCGGCCGCGTTACTGCTGCTGTACTGCGGCAACCCATGCCGACTCCGGAGCGTGTTGATGATCGCCACGGCACCCTGAAGATCACCGGTCGCTACGCGGTTCTCCGCGATGATCAGCTGCGCTTCTTCCCAGGTCGCGATCGGAATCGGCGAGCTGATCGTCGCATACTTGTTCTGCACCCAGAGGCGCGTGCCTTCGGTCGCGTTCCGGCCGAGGTCTGTCGTCGGGACACGCGGGTCGGCGACGCCGTCGGTCGTCATCGCCCGATAGAGCGGGCCGATCGAAACCGAGTTGGACACGTTGTTCTGCGCCGCCACTCGATTCTCACGCCGCGCGTTGCCGCCTGAGGCCGTGGCATTCTTGACGAAGTTGAGCGACACCGCCGCGGCGTCGGTTGCCGCACCGCTCTTGTTCCCCTGGTTCAGGCGCGCGCGAGCACGCCCGACCAGCGCCATGTTGAGAATCTCGTTGTTGCTCACCGATTGCGCGGCGGCGATCGCCTGAGTGAACTTCGCTTCCGCGAGCGCGAAGATCTCCGCTCGCGTCATTTCGGGTCCGTACTCGATCGTGCCGTCGGGGAGGAGACGCGAGATCGCCGCGCTACAAAAGGCTTCGCCGAGCAGGATGTGCGCGTACCCTGAATAGGCTGCCGCCGTGGCGATGAGCAGCGTGCGGTTCGGTACCTCGGCGTCGGTCCAGGTTTCCAGCAGCTGCAGGAGCCGGTCGGCCGATCCCCGCGCGGTCTGAATCGGGATGTAGACGCCCAGTGCATCGCACGAGTTTCGCTGGTAGCGCGAGTCGCTGGAGATGACGACCCGGCGATCGTACGGCAGGCGATCCGCCGTCTGCGTCGCGTCCACCAGCTCCTCACCGATCATTCCGCCTAACACAATGTGGGCGCCGAGCGCGCACTCGAAGTCGGCGATCGCGCCGTTCAACAGCAGCTGCGCATTTTCGGGCTTCTCCAGCGTTTCCGCTGGAATACGGCTTGGTGCATCGACCGAGAGCACGCGATCGAGAAAGTCGCACGCGGCGAGCGGTACGAGCGTCGTCAGCAGCACCGCTCCGCGGCACGCGGCGCGGCGCAGCCGAGCGAGGCTCGTCGCGATGTTCCGTCCTTGATCCATCGTCACACCTCTATGTGTGGGCGAGGCCATCGACACCTCGCTGGTCGACTAGAAGGTCAGGTTGATCGTGGTGACGAACTGGGTGAGCTGCGGCAGGATCGTCTGCTCGAAGGCGCCGAACAGTCCGCCACGGCTTCCACCCAGGAACATCGCTTCCGGCTCCAGACCGTTGTAATCGGTCCACGTCTTGAGGTTACGCCCCGCGAGGGTGATCGACGCGCTGCTGGCGCCCAGGTATCTCGCGTAGCGATCAGGCACGGAGTACGTCGCCGACACTTCGCGCAGCTTGGTGAAGCTCGCATCCTCGATGAGGAAATCCACGAGCGTTCGACCAGACTGAATCGCGGCGATCTTCTTCGCGTCGAACTCGAGCGGGAAGAAGTTCTCACGGCAGCGCCCGTTGCCGAGTGTGAAGGTGCAGCGTACGCGGTCGTTGCCGTTGATCTTGTGATGACCGCGCTTGAAGTCCACCAGCGCGTACAGGCGCAGGCGATTCCAGAGCGTGAGCGTCGTCGACACCGCGCCCTCGAGATCGGGCGTGGTGCGCCCGAGGTAGACGAAAGGCGCCTGCGCGCATGCGACGCTGCCGCCGTCGCCGTCATCGCACATGATGTTGATCGCGTTTCCGTTTGCATCGAGATCGGCGCTCACGATGCGCCGCTCCCAAAACGCTCCCACGGGATGGCCTTCGACGTGGCGAAGGAACGTTCCCGGCGCCGGGAGGAAGGTGAGTCCCGGAATGCCGAGGTCCACCAGCTCGTTGTCGTTGCTGGCCAGGCTGAGCGTGAGGTCGAGACCGAGCTTGTCGCGGCGAATCGGCGTCCCGCGAAGCAGCATCTCGATCCCCGTGTTCTTGATCTCACCGGCGTTGATGAACTGCGTCTGCAGCGCACCGGCGCCGCCTCCGGCGTGACCGGAGAAACCAACCGACGGGGCGACGTCACGATCGAGAATCGCGTCGTGCGTACGCTTGTGGTAATAGGTGAACTCGAGTCCGAGGCGATCGTCGAGCAGGCCGGCATCGAAGCCGAGCTCGACCTCGCGCCCACGCTCCGGCCCGAGCGACGAGTTTCCAATCGAGAGCGACGTTGCCGCCGCGCTGTTGTCGGGACCCGTCGCCGACTGATACGTGCGCAGGGCCGAATAGGTGAGCGGCTGCTGCCCGGACTCGCCGTATGCCGCGCGAAGCTTGAGCGCGTCGACGAAGTCGAAGGGGAAGAACGGCTCCTCGGAAAGGATCCAGGAGACGCTGAACTTCGGGTAGTAGACGAGATCGAACGACTCACCGAAAGCACTGTTGTCATCCGCGCGTACGGCACCGGTGACGAACAAGCGATCGCGCCAGCTGAACTGCTGCTGGACGAAGAAGCCGACGGTGATGTCTTCGACTTCGTCCTCCGAGTTCCGGCGGTTGGTCGTCGTCGCGCTGACGGAGCGAAGGCCAGGAGCGGGGAAGACGTCGCCCGACGCCTGCACCGAGTCGATGAATCGCCGGTAGTATTGCGCGCCGATGGAGGTCGCGCTGGTGATCGAGCGGGGGAGCGCCACGGTGGCCGTGCCGCTGTAGTCGAGCGTGTGGTAGGTGACGTTCCGCTCCGTCACGTCCATCGTTCCGAGCGCTTCGGTGCCGAAGAAGAACGTCATCGCGTCGTTCCGCGGAACGTAGAAGACATTCTCTTCGCGGGTCTGGTCGACGCCGGCGTTCACGCGGTGCGAGAACCACCCGATCGGGTTGTGCTGGAACTGGATGCTTCCGGTGAAGCGATTGACGCCCTGCGAGAAGTTGTAGTGCTCGTCGTACGCCTCGGGTGTTCCACTGAAGAAGCCGCGGCGAGGCGTGTCGAGACGCGCGGGCGTTGCCAGCACCGTCGTCCACATGCGTCCGCCGAAGCCTGCTTCCGCGCTCTGATCGTTGTCGCTGTCGAGATAGCTCAGGCTGGCATTCGCGCTGAACTTCGAGCTCGGCACGATCGACAGGTTAGCGCGCGAGCTCCACCGCGAGAGCTTGTTGTTCGACTCCGCGCCTTCGCTGCGCTCGAGTCCGCCGCCCAGGAAGAAGCGCAAGAGCTCGGAGCCACCGCTTACCGTCGCGTCGTACTCCTGCAGGTGGCCGGTGCGGAAGATGTCGTTCCCGCGCTCATCCTCGAGGTCGACGATGTCGATCGACGCGACCGTGCCGTTAGGCAACATCTCCCAGTTGACTGGCAACCGGCCCTGAGGATCGTTGAACCAGGTGGCGCCCTGCTTGATGCTGAGACCGTACTGCGTGCGTCCCTGCGCGCCCTTCTTGGTGATGATCTGGATCACACCATTCGAGGCTTCGGTGCCGTATAGTGTGGCGGCCGCCGGTCCCTTGATGATCTCGATGCTCTCGATGTCTTCCGGATTGATGTCGTTGAAGCGGGAGATCGTCGAGGAGGCGAAGCCTTGATTGGCGATACCGGTGGCGTGCGCGTTGTTCGTGCGAACGCCGTCGATGTAAATGAGCGGCTCCATCGCGAGAGAGAGGCTGCCGACTCCGCGAACACGGATGCGGGATCCGCTACCCACGGCGCCGGTGCCGGGCATGATGACGACGCCCGCCGCGCGCGCATTGAGGAGATCCTGGAGCGAGTTGATGGGCGCCGTCTTCGTCACTTCGTCCGCGTCGATCTGCGAGACCGCGTTGCCGAGCGCGCGACGCTCCGTCGCGCCGGGCGTGCCGGTGACGACTACTTCATCGAGGTCGACCGCTTTCTCGGTGAGCTCGATGCGGAGGTTCATGTCGCCGACCCGAACTTGCCGCAACAATGGACGGTAGCCGATGCGGCGGACGTCGAGCGAAACCTGCTCGCCTGCCAGGCCATTGATTCGGAATCGCCCAGCCGCGTCCGAGACGGCACCGAGCTGCGTGCCCGTGACTCGGACTTGCGCGCCCGGCACTGGCGTCTGGACGCCTTCCGTCACGATCACGCCGGCCACCGATTGCGTTTGCGCCAGTGCAGTGGTGGAAGCGAGCGTCAGGAGCGCCAGCGCCCGCCCGACGCATCGAACTGCCCCTCGCACTCGCTCGTCAGGCGAGCGCGAGCCGATCCGGACGTACACTTCGGTCGACATTGTCCCCTCCGTCGAGGATCAAGCACGTTCCGGGAGGAGCGCGCCATCGCCTCGTTGCGACGGCGGCTCGGTGCACACCAATAATGCGGCCGGGGAGCGCGCGCCAGCGGTAGCCAGGCTGGACTCGTGCGGCGGCGAGCGTACTTTCCATGGTCGATCTCCCTCATGAGCGCCCGTCTCAAAGTCCTGCTGATTTCGCTCGCGCTGCCGTCGTGCTCGGGCGCGCAGAGCAACGCCGTTACGGCGGTGACACCCTCTCCGGCGGCCGCACCCACTGCGGCACGCGCGGACATCGCTCGTCTCAGGCATGCGCTCGACTCGATCGCCTCCGCGCACCAAGGCGTTGTCGGCTACAGCGTTCGCAACCTCGAGAGCGGTGAGCGCCTCGAGCGCCGTGGAGACGAGACCTTCCCGACGGCCAGCCTCATAAAGGTGCCGGTGCTGGTGACGGTCTATGATCTCGTCGCCAAGGGAGAGCTGTCGCTCGACGACCGGCTCACGGTGCTCAAGATCGACAAGGTTCCCGGGTCCGGCGTGCTCCAGCACATGCACGACGGCACTGAGATCACGGTACGCGATGCGGCCTGGCTGATGATCACCATTAGCGACAACACCGCCACCAACCTGCTCCTCGATCGGATCATCATCCGTCGCGTGTGGGACAAAATGGAGTCGTTAGGCCTGGCCCACACCAAAATCCACTCGAAGACGTTCCGGCGAAACAGCAGCGTGGCGATGGACAGCTCGGTCAAGTATGGACTCGGTGTCACCACGCCTAACGAGATGGCGACGCTTTTCGCCTTGATCGCGCAAGGCAAGACCGTCAATGCCAGCAGCGACTCGGCGATGCTCGACATCCTGCTGCACACCGAGGCCGAGGAGATGCTGCAGCGCTTCGCCGGCGGGGCACGAGCCGCCCACAAGACGGGAGAGACCGACCGAGTCCGCACCGAGTGCGCGATCTTCTTTCTCCGCGACCGGATCGTGGCCTGCGTGCTCACCAAGGAGAACGTCGACCAGCGTTGGGTGGTCGACAACGAAGCTCAATTGACGATCGCGCGAATGGGAGAAGCGATCGTGAAAGCCTGGCCACCGGCCGCGGCGCCGGCGGCAACTCAATAGCGACATGGAGGCTGGAGAAGTCATGCGTCGACTCACGACACTCGTGCTATGCATCACCGCTGCCTCACGCCTCTCCGCTCAGCACGAGGGGCACGGACCAGCCGAGCGGATCGGGACGGTGCGGTTCGCGACGTCGTGCGACGCGAGCGTGTCGTCCGATGTGAACCGCGCGATAGCACTCATCCACTCGTTCGAGTTCGGCCTTTCCACCCGCGCGTTCAACGAGATTCTGGCGCGCGACTCGACCTGCGCCATGGCATACTGGGGGATCGCGCTCAATGCATGGACGAATCCGTTCGTGCCTGACAAGCGTTCGGCCTCGCAGCTCGAGCAGGGTCGCGCCGCGATAGCACGCGCACGCTCTCTCGCCGCCAAGGCCACCGAGCGCGAGCGCGGATACATCGATGCGGTCGCGCTGCTCTACGACGATCACGAAACGGTCGATCAGGCAACGCGCGTCGCTCGTTACGAGCAGGCGATGCGCGCGCTCGCCACTCGTCAGCCGCCCGATACGGAAGCCACCATCTTCCACGCCGTAGCGGTGATCGCATCCGCCCCGCCGGCCGACAAGTCGTTCGCCAACCTGCGCGAAGCAGGGCGGACGCTCGAGCGGCTGTACGCGACACAGCCGAATCACCCGGGCCTGGCGCACTACATCATCCACAGCTACGACGTGCCGCCACTGGCCGCGAAAGCAGAATCGGCTGCCACGCACTACGCGGTCATTGCGCCGTCATCGCCGCACGCGCTGCACATGCCATCGCACACGTTCACACGCGTTGGATGGTGGGAGCAGTCGCTGACTGCGAATCGCCGGGCGGTCGATCGTTCGATCGAGATAGGATCGATCGCCGAGGCACTGCACGCGTCGGACTATTCGGTCTATGCGAATCTCCAGATGGGCCGCGACTCGGCCGCGGCTGCTATCCTGAAAACGATCCCCGCCCTCGAAGCGAAGTTCGATGTCAACGCACTCGGCTCCGGCGCGTCGGGCTCGGTCGGCGTGTTCGCGCTGGCGGCAATGCCGGCGCGCTTCGCGCTCGAGCGGCGAGCGTGGCGGGAAGCGGCCGAGCTTCGACCGCGCTCGACGCCATTTCCGTGGACCGATGCCATCACGCACTTCGCGCGCTCGTTAGGCGCCTCACGCATCGGGAATCGCGCCGTGGCGCGGGAGTCACTCGATTCGCTGGCGATGCTGCATCAACGGCTGAAATCGGGCGGCGAGCCGTACTGGGCCGAGCAGGTCGCGATTCAGGAGCTCATTGCGCGCGCATGGCTGCTTCTCGCCGACCGGCGCACCGACAGTGCGCTGGCGTTGATGCGTGAGGCTGCCGCGCGCGAGGACGCCACCGAGAAAGCTCCGGTCACTCCTGGGCCGCTCGCTCCGGCGCGCGAGCTGTTAGGCGACATGCTCATGCAGATCGGCAGGCCGCGCGAGGCGCTGGCCGAGTACCGCCGAACGATCGCCAAGGAGCCCAACCGCTTCCGTGCACTGTACGGAGCGCTGCAGGCGGCGCGCGCGGCTGGTGACAGGAAAGCGGCGGCCGCGTATGCGGCGGAGCTCAAGACACTGTGCGCCAAGGGTGAGCGCGCCGAGTGTCGGAGCAGCACGACGTGACCAGCATTGCCGTGACTGACCGCTTGTCCGCGAGGCGGCGGTGGGGATGGTGGGCGATGGCGATCTTCGCGCTTCCGGTGGTTGTGTACGCCGCCGGAATCGCCATCGTCGGCGAGCGAATGTACACGCCCGGCCTGGCTGATTCCTTCAAGGCGCGGCCGTGGGGGATCATTCCGCACGCGCTGTTCGGCAGCATCGCGCTGTTCATTGGTCCGCTCCAGTTCCATCCGACGCTGCGGTCGCGTCGTCTCGAGCTTCACCGTTGGCTGGGCCGGACGTACGTGATGACGGCTCTGATCACCGGCGTCGCCGGCGTGTACATGGCCGCCTACTCGTTAGGCGGCTGGATCACGCACATTGGGTTCGGGCTTCTGGGGCTCGGGCTGATCATCTGCACGACGCAGGCATTTCGCCGGATCAGGGAGCGTCGGGTGACGGAGCACCGCCGCTGGATGATCCGCAGCTACGCGTTCCTGTATTCGGCGGTGACGCTTCGACTCGAGATCCCGTTCCTGGTCATTGCCCTCGGCGGTGAATTCTTGCCGGCATACCAGATCGTGTCGTGGCTCTCCTGGGTGCCGAACATTCTGTTCGCCGAGTGGTTGATTCGGCGCGATCCGCAGGGTGCGCTGGTGCCGGCGGTGGCCTAGGGGCGGGCTTGGTTGGGAAGGGGCGGAGTACTACTTTATATAGGTCGGATCGATCCCGGGTCTCATGGCCCGGGTTTCGTGTCCATTGGGGTGTAGGTCAACTGGCAGACCGCCGGACTGTTAATCCGGAAGTTGGTGGTTCGAGTCCACCCGCCCCAGTTCCGCCGCGAGACGGCCACTTATCTGCTCGGCTCATACCGCATCGCCACCGCCCCCGAGCCGAACTCCAGTCTGTCGACGAGCTTCAAGTCGACATGCTTCGATAGTCCCGCGAACAACGTTGGCCCATGGCCCGCGAGCCTGGGGTGCACCACGAATTCGTACTCGTCAATCAATCCCAGCTCCGCCAACGCCAGCGGGAGCTGCACGCCTCCCACGAGCAGTCCCTTACCCGGCTCCCGCTTGAGCTGCTGAACGGCCTTCCCCAGGTCTCCGCGCACGAGCTCAGCGTTCCAATCGACCCGGTCCAGTGTGCTCGACACGACGTACTTCTTTGCCGCGTTGATCGTGCGGGCGAAAGGTTCCATCCACTCGGGCCTCGCTCCGGGCCGCGCCGGCGGCCGAAACGCTTCCTCCATCATTTCGTAGATCACCCGGCCAAAGAGAAGGGCATCGGCCTGGTCGAGGTTCTCGACCGCATGACGATGCAACTCTTCGTCGGCAGGCATTGCACGATGATCGCAGCACCCGTCCAACGTGATGTTGATCGAATATCGAAGGGGTCGCATGTGGTTTACCGGCGTCTTCCGGTGGACCGCGGGCGCCTAGCCGTAGCGCCGTCTCGCCTCGGCCATCGAGTTGGTGACCAGTTGCCGGAGCACGGACTTGTCGAGATCGGCCAGTTGTCTGAAGTACAGGCAGGTCTTGCCCATCTTGTGCTTGCCGACCTTGCGCAACAGGGCCTTCTGTTCGTCTCTCTCGGCGTCCAGGTACACCACCAGGTCGCGGCCACGGATGGCGAATGCCGCCAGAGGTGACTCGCCGGTGCGCCCGCTCTCGTAGGTGTACCTGAAGAAACCATAGCCGACGATGCTTGGCCCCCACATTCTTGCCGGTTGCTGGGTGAGCGTCTCGAACAGAGCCATCAGCTCTCGGCAATCGGCTCGCTGTTGCTCGTTGGCTCTCGAAGCGATGTAGTCTTCGACGCTGGCGCCGGTCGGCTTGGTCTTGTTCTCAGCCATCGCTGCTCCCTCTGACAGTCTGACCTGAGTGCCTAACGCGAGTCAGGCTGCGAGCACTCCACAGAATAGGGTGCGAACTCCGCTGCCTAATTGCAAGACGACACCACCTCCGCGCTCGCGGCTACAAAAAGAATCGGGGTCCCGACTGGGACCCCGATTCTCTTCGTCCTTCTACCACGTGCTACCGGTAGCTCGGATCCAGATCGGTGAGCTGCGAGCGGACGGTGGGCCAAGCATTCTCCACCGCCGACGATGCGCGCGATTGCTGCAGCGCCGCATCGACTCTCCTGGCCGCGCTCACCAGCGCCTTGCTCGCCTGAGCGGACCCTTCGACATTGCCGGACACTCTTACGAGCTGCTCGTACAACGAGGCGTTGTCGGCGAACGCGGAAAGCGCGAACCAGAGCTCCAGATCGCCCGCCGAATAGCTTCGGCGCACGTCGAGTCGACCGGTCGCCGAGATTCCCATGTCCTGACGATGCCGTCCGACTACCGCTTGGGCTCTCCGGCGAAGCAGCGACGCTTCGTCGGGCGAAAGAACTCGGGCATCCTCGACATCGGTCGTGGTCGAGATGCCGAGCGCTCTAGCCGTGCGACCGTCCAAGTTCCCCGTGGCGATGATCCCTTGGTCGATCTGGAACTCGAACAGTGCGCGCTGAGTGGCGTCATCGAGCTGTCCATTGATCGCGCCACGATAGTAATTCTGCTGCGCGAGGGCGCGCTGCGCCGCGCGGATTCTGTCGGCGGCGGTGTAGATCGTGAAGGCGTCGGGCGCCCGCGCCGCACCCCGCCCGGTCAGAACCAGACCCTGCTCGAGTTGAACGGCGAGGGAAGTTCCGGTGGGCACGCGAACGTCGCGTCCCTCCGATAGCAGATTTCCCAGCGCCGCCAGAATTCCCGACGCCGAGCTTCCCTCGGAGCCGGCTCCAGCGATTGCTGCACCTACTCCCCCACGACCCCCGACCAGAACGACTCGTGCGTTGGGATCCGATTCGATCTGTCGACGCTCGGCTGCGTCGGTGCTCGTCAACTTGCCATTCAGCGTGTAAACGCTGCCTTCGGGCAGCGTCAGCCGATCGAAATTCACTTCCATGACACCGGACCGCTGGCGATTGGCCGCCTGTGCGAACGTCACCACGCCGCGGATCCGGCTCCCCGCCGGAATTACGGTAAAACCCTCCACACGAATCGTGTCGGCCACGACAGTCTCGAAGGTTTGGCCGACTCTCGCGGTGGCGGATTCGAGCGGACCGCTGGTTCGCACGACTATGACGCTCCCCTCAGGAAGAACGACGCGCGTCTGCGCGGCCAGTCCTGAAACGTGAAGGAGCATGAACGACACTGTCCAAACCCCGTTCGACAACCACTTCATTCGGCTCGAGCGCATGGCGGAAGCCCTCCTCTGATTGCCGCCTCACCTGCATCGGCGCGTACATCGCTGCCTAGCATGGTTCGTTCCCGGGACGGTGCCGTTAGGCGGCCCATTCAAGGCCTAACCACCATGTGCCGCTCGGGGGTACGAACGCTCGGAGTCCGGCGCCTCAAAAGGCGCTCGTCGACCTCACGCCGACCGCGTGATAGAGATCGTCCGGGCGATACACCAAGCCGTCCTTCACAACCAGCGCGGTCTTCCTGATGTCGCTCATTCGCCGCGACGGATCGCCGTCGATCAGCACGAGGTCGGCGAGCTTTCCGACCTTTATCGAGCCTAGCTGAGCGTCCCGCTTCATCACGCGCGCGGCACCCAGCGTCGCCAAATAAAGAACGTCGGTGGGCGGAATACCTGCCGCGTCATAGAGCTCGAGCTCCCTGTGCAACGCGAAGCCGGCGAATGCATCGGTCCCCGGAACGATGCGGATTCCCGAGTCGTGCAACAGCTTCACGAAGCGCAGCATGTTGGCGAATGACTCGCGATAGCGTGCGTCCATCCCTTCGGGTACCGGCAGTCCACCGCCGAGGAAGCCGCGCTTCACTTGCGGGGGAAGGCGATGGGCGATCGAGGCATAGCCAGGCGAGACGCTCCCCTTCCGCGCCGTGAACATGTTCTCGAAGATATTCACCGTCGGATCGACGATCACGTTGCGCTCGCGTAGAAGCCGCACGAATGCCCGCACGCGATCGGACTTCAGATCGAGCAGCGCACCCCGCTCTGCCACCGCGGTGAAGCGAAGAGGCGTGCGCGTATCCTTCACCTCGTCCGCCCAGAAATTCAGGAACAGCATGTTGGCGTGCTGGATCTCATCGAAGCCGAGCTGCACTGCTCGTTCGGCGGACATGAACGCCGGAATGTGACCGCTCACCAGCATTCCGCGCTCGTGTGCCGCGGCGACGATCGCCGGAACGAGCGCGGTGTCGATGGACGAGTACATCTTGATCTGCTCGTAGCCTAACGAGTCGTAGGTTGCGACAGCGGCGCGCACCTGCTCGGGGGTGCTGACCAGCACCTTCGTCGGACCGGCGAACGGACCGGGCCCATCCATGAAGCCCGCCAGGATGATGCGCGGCCCGATGAGCGTGCCTTCGTCGAACCTGCGGCGACGCGCGAGCAGCTCATCAGTGTCGTTGGCCAGGTCGCGCACGGTGGTGACGCCGGCCGCGATCTGGAAAAGTCCGTCGACGTCATCGACGTGGACGTGCATGTCCCAGAGGCCGGGGAGCAGCGTCTTCCCGGTGGCGTCGATCACTTCCGCATCGCGCGGTAGGGGCACACGCGCTCCCACGGCGGAAATCTTGTTGCCATTCACCACGACAGTCATGCCTCGACGCATCGACCGCGAGTCGGCGTCGAAGATCGTGGCGTTGCGGAAGACGAGTGGACCCCGCGGGCGCCGCACGAGTGACTTCGCCAGCGAGGTCGCGCGGTTCGTGGTGAAGGAGTCCTGCGCGGCGAGGAGGCTCGACTGCGCTCCTTCCCATCCCTGGCGGATCACCATTGCCCAACTGCCGCCGGCGGCGAACAGATGACTCTCGCCGTCGAGCCACAGCGACGTCGGTGTGAAGTTGAGTCCCGAGATGGCGTAATGCGTGACGGACTTCGTGCTATCGCCAGCAGCGATCGTCAGGTCGCCCACTTTGTCGATGCGCGCCTCACCGGCGGGGAATACGCGAAGCGTCCTCGACGGTACCCGGAGTAGCGCGCGTGCGAGAACGGCCGATTCTTCCGGTGTGCCATAGAAGGCCGAGTAGAATGCGCCCACCTGCGCGCTGTCCCGCTCAGCGCCGTTGCTCCACATCGCCCGTCCGCCGCGAGTGGAGAACCGCTCCTCGACCGCGTTCTTGAAGTAATCGTGTCCCGAGATCTCGGTCTCCGTCGGAACACCATCGGAGCCGAGTACCATCCGCTGCGTGAGCCGCGGGCCACGGCCGCGGTCGTTGAACTCGTACGTGACGTGTCGCGTTTCGCGGGTGGTCCTCCACACCTTCATCTCGCCAGACGGCCGGCTGGCGGATAGGAAGGTGTAGCGCAGTGTGTCACCCGCGGCGGCGCCGGCTTGCCCGAAGAGCGGGCGCGCGCAACTCGCGCACAATGCAGCGAGGAGCGCAATCGTCATCGATAGTTTTGGTCGCATGAGCGCAGTATGCGCTGGCCCGGCTACTCAGGATAGACCCCGAGCCCCGTCCGTCTCCAGCAGAACTAGCGATCCTGCACGAAGCCAATGCGACGTGGATCGCGAGCGCTCTCCCGCTTCAGGTCCCGAAGCAGCGCCTCGTATTCGCGCTCGATGTCCGGCGTGACGGACGGATGAGACTCCCGCAGCGCCGCCTCGAAGTGCGCCATGTTCGTCTCGAGCGCGTCCGATCGTTCGCGGATGGCGCGCAGACCGGCTCGCCGGACGAGCCCTTCGAGATCAGCGCCAGTGAAGCCTTCGGTCTCTTCGCTCAGTGCGTCCAGATCGACATCGTTGGCCAGCGGCATCGCTCCCGTGAGCGCGCGCAAGATGTGTAGCCGGCCCGCGCGATCCGGGATCGCCACGTAGATCAACTCGTCGAAGCGGCCGGGACGAAGGAGCGCTGGGTCGAGCAGCGATGGCCTGTTCGTGGCCGCGATCACCACGACACCGTGGAGCTCCTGAAGGCCATCCATCTCGGCCAGTAGCGTGTTCACGATCCGCTCCGTCACCGTCGGATCACCAGCGTTCGCGCCGCGGTGAGGTGCGAGAGCATCGATCTCATCGAAGAAGATGATCGCCGGCGCAGCCTGCCGCGCTCGTGCGAACAGCCGCGCGATCTGCCGCTCGGACTCGCCGAACCACTTGGACACGATGTCCGTGCAGCGCGCGATGAGAAAGTGCGCGGCAGCCTCGTGCGCCACTGCCTTGGCAAGGAGTGTCTTTCCCGTTCCGGGAGGACCGAAGAGCAAAAAGCCTTTCGCCGGTCGAATTCCGAGCCGACGAAACGCGGAGGAATTGGTGACCTGAAGCTCGATGCCATCACGCAGTGCACGCTTCGCATCCTCCAATCCGCCGATGTCCTCCCAACGCACGACCGGCGTCTGAATGACGAGCTCGCGCAATGCCGACGGCTGCACCCGACGCCGTGCGCTCCGGAAGTCATCACTCGTCACTTCGAGACGCACCGATCGCTCGGCGAGTCGCTCGCCGCTCGACTGACGCGCCGGCGTCACTCGACGCAGCGCGTCCAGCGCCGCCTCACGAACGAGCGCCGCAATGTCGGCCCCTACGAAACCGAAGGTCGTGCCGGCCAACTCCTCGAGGTTGACGTCGTCGGCCAGCGGAACGCCGCGCGTTTGAATACGAAGTATCTCGCGACGGCCTTCAGCATCGGGAGCGGCCACCGGTATCTCGCGGTCGAAGCGCCCCGGTCGCCGCAGTGCTTCGTCCAGCAGGTCGGGTGAGTTGGTAGCCGCAAGGACGATCACGTTCCCACGCGGCTCGAGGCCGTCCATGAGCATGAGGAGCTGCGCAACTATCCGCCGCTCGGCGTCTCCTCTCCATGCGTCCCGCTTCGCCGCGATGGAGTCGATCTCGTCGATGAAGATGATGGAGGGTGAGCGCGCGCTCGCTTCGCGAAACAGCTCTCTGAGCCGCCGCTCGGATTCTCCGAGCTGTGGGCCGACGATCTCGGGGCCTGCCACATAGAGAAAATGCGCGTTCGACTCTCCAGCGACCGCGCGCGCGAGCAGCGTCTTGCCGGTGCCTGGCGGACCGTGGATGAGGACGCCACGCGGAGGCGTGATCCCCAGCTCGCGAAAGAGCTCCGGATGCGTGAGTGGAAGCTCTACGATCTCACGGATCTCGCGAATCGCTTGTCCCAAGCCGCCGAGGTCATCGTAGGTGCACGACGAGCGGCCCTCCAGCGAGTCGTCGGCCGCTTCGTCCACGATCTCGAGGCGCGACGCGGCTCCGATACGGACGAGCCCTCCCGGATCGGTCGCCAACACGTGGAGCCGCGGACTTCCCAGTGCGGGAAGAGGCTCGTCAGGCGTCGAGAGAGAGATGAGGTCACCGGCACCCACCACTTTTCCCTCGAGACGTCTTCGCAGTATTTCGCGTGAGGGCGGCTCGAGATGCTGCGGCACCGAAAGCTTCACTAGTGAGGCATCCGCGGCGGCGAGCGGCGCCACCGTCACCTCCTCACCGATCACGGCGCCGGCATTCACGCGCAAGAGACCGTCGAGCCGAATCACGTCGAGCCCACGATCCTCCAGCGGCAGCGGCATGACGAACGCAGCGGTGCGTCGCCTCCCGAGCACCTCCACCAGATCGCCACTCGAGAGTCCGAGATCGCGCATCGCCAGCGGACTCACGCGGGCCGTAGCGGTGTCCACATCCGACGGACGCGCGCGCGCGACGCGCAGTTTGAGCGTCCGACGCTCGGCGACGGGGCCACTGCGAGATGCCATTCGCGTTACGCCTCGCTCTCGTCGTCCGACTCGCCCGCGTGCGCGATCTCGATCTCCGTCTCCGATACGACGCGGACGACGCCGGAGGGGTGCGTTTCGACGACGCGCACGAGTGCGGCGTGGGCGCCCGCCGATGAGCCGACGACATCGACCACGCTGAGACCGAGCAGGCTGACACGCGCCTCGAAGTCGCGCCTCGAGGGCGAGATCGAGAAGGTATCACCGCGCGTGACCATGTGATTCAGGAGCGCGGCGTGTACGTCGTATGGAGAGACGTCGAGAGCGCGACTGCTGCCGATCGCCCGGCACCGAATCTTCACGGCGTCGGCAGCATCGTACCGGGCAACCTCGACCGTGTCGCCGAGGCTCACGCGCAAGCGATGGCGTTGCGTGCCATCGAGGCGGATCAATCCGAGTCCGTCGTCTTCAGCCCCGGCGGGATATGCGTCGGCGAGAATCGGAGCCTCACCACGAATCCGAACGAGCGACCCAGGCGTGAGCGCGAGCGCGTCGAACTCTTCGCGGCTGATGCGCGCTCGACCTTCGGCCACGTCGGCGAGCGACGCGTCGGCCACGCGAAGCTGAACAGTTGGCGGCGATCGCTCCATGCGCCGGTGGGACTGCACGAGCGATACCCATAAGCGGCTGGGCGAGAGTGGAGGCGCCGGGTAAGGCTCCGCCGCGCCGTCAGGCCGCGAAGTCAGCGCGGGCGGTTCTTTCTTCGCGCGTCGCGCGGCGTGCCTCGAGCCTGGATCGGCGGCGTCGACCTTGGTTCGGTGACGCCAACGTCGCCCCGGGCACTGTCGGGGACCTCAACCGGCCCTTTCGCGGCGGTTTTCTCCCCGTGCGAGATCCACCCTGGGTCCACGCCCGTAACGCTGGCGATCGCCTCGATGACTCGGAGGCTGGGAATCTGAAGACCGTTCTCCCAGCGAGAGACGGCCGCGGCGGTGAAGGGAACGGCACGGCGCATCTCCTTAGCGATCATCTGGCCGAGCTCGGCGAGCGTCACTCGCCGCCCCAGCCGGTAGCTCAGCTCGAGGTGCGCGCGAAAGATCCGCTGGGCAACCTGGGAAGGCATCCAGGGTCAGGCGGTGGTGAACATGGCACAGGCTAATAGGCCCGCGTGATGCGCGCCACGGGGCATTACCGATTCGGTACAATTGTTGCCAACCCGGTAAATCACGTCGCATCGGCCGGCGTTCTTCCGCGTCCGGGCCGAAGGAAGTCACCTCTGTACCGCAGCTGCTGCAGCTGTAATGGAGATGTCGATGAGAGCTCGCCTTCTTCTCGCGGGAATGACCGCCTGCCTCGCGTTCGCCGCTTGCTCGGAAACGGCTACGGCTCCGGAATTCTCCGAGCCCACGGTCTCCACGGCGCGGCAGACCGTTGGCCCGATTGCAATTCCGCTCAACCTGACCGGTACCAACGGCACGTTCCAGGGAACGCTCAGCATTACCAGCTTCGCCGTGAACAGCGCCGGCAACTTGGTGGCGAACGGCACGCTCGTCGGCACCTCGGTGGTGAACGGCGTCACGAGCCTGGTCAACACCACATTCACGAATCTGCAAGTGACGCCAGGACAGCGTTGCCAGATTCTCTTCCTCGACATTCAACCCATTTTCCTCAATCTGCTCGGACTCCAGCTCACGACGTCCCGCATCACCCTCGACCTGACCGCGGTAGCCGGGCCCGGAAACCTGCTCGGCAATCTCCTCTGCGCGCTGGTCGGACTTCTCGATGGGACTGCGCCCCTGAGCTCGATCCAAAGCTTGCTGAGCCAAATCAACGCACTCCTCGGCTAGGGCTCCGTCGCCACACAGCCGTGAGTGAGTCGGCGGCTTCCGACGTCGGAAGCCGCCGACTTTCGCAAGGCGTGTATCTGGCTCGGGGAGGTGGTGGCCGCGCCTATCCTCTGTCGGGAAGGGGACATTCCGGCCCAGCTCCTGCGTACGGGACTTGCTGAAAGCGACAACGACAGCTCTCTGGGCGTGCGTTGGCAACCCGAAACCTCCGCTCGCTCGATTGGCGATGCTGTAGGAGGAGCGCTTTGAACCCACCGAGAGAGATCTGGGGCATGATCGGCATCCTCGCCGTCATTCTGTTCGTCACGCTCGTCGGCGTGGTCGCGCACCTGTTGCGCGCGCGGAAACCAAAGTACGTATACCATGTCGATCCCGAGCCCAGAATCGCCGGCGACGTCGCCGTGATGATCACTCGGCGTTCGGTACCAACACCGGTATCCATCGATCGATCTCCACGGTGACCGAGCTCGGCCCACCAGACCGGTTTTCTTCCTCCGGCCATGGTGCGTCGTCAACGTGTCCATCGTCAGGCGGCCAGTGTAACACCACACGCCTCGCCTGCCTCGACTGAAATGGCGGATCGAACGGCTCGCATGCGCCGATCTTTGCGAGATACCTAACGAGCGTCGTCCGCTCCTCCTCGCGAACGAGCACGAGCTCCAGTCGATCATCAGTGTAATCTGCGCGCGCCAGATCGACGCAGGATCCGATCGACGGAATGTTCATCGCCTCGACGAGCAGGTAATCACCGGAGAGATCTTCGCCATCCGCTTTCACGCGAACGTGCCGCGCCTCGATCCGACTCGCCACAGCTTGCAAGTGATCGATGCCGGCGTCGATGCTCGCGGTGCGGTGCTGCGCTCCAGATTTCTTCTTCTCCTTCTTCGCCTTTTCCGCTTCTCGAAGCATGACGGCAAACGCGCCCAGGCCCACTGCTTCGACGAATCGCATCTCACCCCAAGCCGAGCGAGCGGTGCCGACTGCTAGTCGCGTCATGCGGCCGGCCGGAATCCGTTTCGCTATAGCCGCCGCCGATCCTTCCGCGCCCAGCGCCCGAGCGATGTTATTCGCGGTGCCGATCGGAACGATGACCAGCGTGGCGTTCGATGAATCGTTACGATCGGCGAGTGCCGTCGCGACCCGGCGGACCGCACCATCTCCGCCAGCGGCGACGATCACATCCGACACGGTTTCGAACGCCTTCTTCCATCCCTTTCGTTTCACCGACTGATACGTGACGTCATGGCCCGCGCGCTCGAACGCACTTACCAGATCGGCGCGCGTATGTCGGCGGTGACCAGCGCCTGGATTGTGGAAGAGCAGGACACGCATGCTGGCGTGGCGATTGCGAGGATTCGTGAAATAACGATCGACCCACCATGCGCATACTGCTTGCAAACGACGACGGCGTCTACAGTCCTGGACTGTTTGCGCTCGCCACGTGCGCTCGCCGCTTCGGCGAAGTTCAGATCTTCGCCCCCGACGTCGAGCAGTCTTCAATGGGTCACGCGATCACCCATTCGCGGCCTCTCACCATCAAGCGAACGCCGATCGCCGACTTCGAGGCGTGGCGCGTCAACGGCACCCCCGCCGATTGCGTCGCACTCGGTCTCAATCTGTGGGGCAACGTCGATCTCGTTCTCTCGGGCATCAACCTCGGCCCGAACCTCGGAAACTCCGCCTGGCACTCGGGTACCCTGGCGGCCGCACGACAGGCGGCGATCCTCGGATGCCGCGGCATCGCGTTGAGCACGCCGACGGGCGGCGCCGAGCCCAACTTCGCGCTGCTTGAGCCGTTCGTCGTTCGTGTGCTCGAGGCGCTAGTGGCAGATGAGACGCTTCCACTCGTGAACGTCAACTTGCCGCGAGAGCCAAAAGGACTTTGTTGGACACGCCTTTCCATTCGCCACTACGATGGACGCGTCGTGCCCGCTCAGGATCCGATGGGACGCAAGCATTTCTGGCTCACCGTGCATCCGATCGAGGAAGTGGAGGAAGGCAGCGACCGCTGGGCGGTACGACACAATCTCGTCTCTCTCACACCGCTCGGTCTCGATCTCACGGACGAGGCCAGCCTAACGAGTGCGAAGAAGCGGCATCCGCTCGAGTAGCGCCTAGCTCCGCCTCGCACACACCTTACGGCCAGCCAAACACTCGCGACGCTGGCGACGCCGCGCGCGCGCTCGCCAGGTCAGACGGTGTCTGCCAGAAGCCTCGAAGCGGCTTCGTATACTGCAATCGAAACTCGAAGGAGTCCGCACCCTGACCGCGCACGAACGGCACCGCGAAGTCCAAACGGAAAAGGCGGCGCGAATCGCGCGGCACCGCGGCTAGGAGCGAAACCCCAGCGCTCGGACGCGTCTCGGTACGGCCGAAGGGAACATCGCCGGCCCACATCCGCCCCATCTCACCGAACACAGCGACGCCGGTTCCGAGAAAGTTGCGAAACCCGGGAAGGAGCCAGCGATGTTCGCCACGCAGCACCATCCGCCGCGCGCCTGACAAGCGCGACGAGCCATAGCCACGGACGCCACCGGAGCGGCTGCGGAGGAGTAACTGAAAGGGCACATCCGAACGCCAGGCCCCCGAGAACTCGAGCCCCGTTATCAGCGTGCGCTCTTCCGACGCCTTGTAGTACCAAGCCAGACGCCCGCTCGCCACAGCATTGCGCCACTCGCCCCGGTCACGCTCCACCTGCCAATCGAGCCGGGTGCCGACGAAGGAGCGCGCGTTGCCGATTCCGGCGTACACGTCGGTCGAGAGCAGATCCTCCGAGCCGCTACCGAGACCCACTCCGCCGAACATCGCGGCCTGCACTCCACGCCCGATGTCCTGCGTTCCCTCGAGCGCATCGAATCCTACGGCCTCGACGAACGACAGCAGACGCACACCGATCACCGGACCAACGCGCGTCGCCTCCTGCTCGCGATATCGACCATCGAGAATTGGATCGTCGGCTGGCTCGAGGCCATCATCGGTGATCATGGCTCCGAGGTCGCTCGGATCGAGCCTCTCGTACGTCGACAAAAAGCCTCCGAACGTACGTGCGGTCTCACTTCCGATGCGCATCACCGCGCCCGCGCTGAGAAAGCGCTCCTTCACCGAGATCGTCAGTGGATCGCTCGACGAAACGCGCACGAAGTGCGGAAAGTCGATGATGTGTCGCGCTTCGAGGTGAAAGGCGTAACGCTGGAACTGTGTGAGCCACGGCTGCCCGAGCGACAGCGTGAGCTCCTCGCCGAGCGGGCGGCGCGCTGCCGTGAGCGAGGCGATGAAGGGCATTCCAAACGCGTAACGGTGCGTAACACGAGTCGACCACCCGTCGCGGAAGGCGTCGCCCTGCTGCCATTGTAGGTGCGCGTAGACGCCGCTGCCTAACAAGTTCCCGCTGCCGTAGCGCAGCCGCGTAGGGGTCGCGCCGCTCAACCGCCCGTCGAGCACCACCGGAATCTCGTCTTCCGTGCGGACGTCGAGCGTCACGCCGCCCGAGCCATCGGGGCGCGCTCGCACACGTGCGTCGGCGATGTACGGCTGCGCGCGAAGCAGCCGCTCCGACTCGGCCACCCTGAAGTCGGTGCATTCCGTACCCACGTCTGCCAGCAGGAAGGGCGTGATCGCGCTTTCGCGGGTGGTCCGATGTTGGATGAGATTCCTGACGATCCCGCGTGCCCACGACGGCGACGAGCGCACGGCGGCTGGAGGCTGGCGATCGAATTCGATCGCGCGGACGGTCATCCCCTCGCACGACATCCCCTCTGGCGTCGTGTCGCGCGCGCTCTCCTGCGCGCGTCCGGCGCGCGGCACGAGCACGCATGCGAGAGCGAAAATGGCGAGATAGACCGGTGCGCGCTTCACCGCGGCGACGCTCGAAGAGGTTCAGGCGAAGCAGCGCTTCCGCGAACCACGTGCCAGACGCTTGAACTCGGCCTCTCGCGCCGCATGGTTGCCCGCGTCAGCGTCCACGCTCAGCTTTTGTATGTCTCCGTCCCGCCAGCGTGCTCCTCCTCCTCGCTCTCCTCCAGGTCGGCGCCGCCCCCTCGGACAAAGATCCTCGCCCGTTGCACCTGGCGAGTGAAGCGTCCGCGGTCTCCATACCGCGCGAAGAGAGTGCGTCGATCGACGTCGATGGACGCCTCGACGAGCCGGCATGGTCGCGTGCGGCGAGGCTGGGCGGATTCCATCAATATCGGCCAGTCGATGGGAGGCCCGCCGAGGAGCGCACGGAGATTCTCATCTGGTATTCGCCGCAGGCGCTGTACATCGGAATCCTCGCCTACGCGCGCGATGCCGGCGCCATCCGCGCCACGCTCGCCGACCGCGACAACATCGGGTCCGACGACCGGGTCACGATCTTCCTCGACACGTTTCTCGACCGCCGCCGAGCGTTCTTCTTTGCCGTCAATCCACTCGGAGTGCAGCAAGACGGGGTTCGCACTGACGGTGTGCAGAGCGCGGGCGACATTTTCGGCGGCGACGAAGACACCAACCCCGACTACTACTTCGAGTCGCGCGGGCGCGTCACGGACGACGGGTACGTGGTCGAGGTACGAATTCCCTTCAAGAGCCTGCGCTTCCCGGGCGGTACCGCGCCGCAGCGCTGGGGATTCAACGTGCTGCGCGCGATCCCCGCGTCCGGCTACGAGGACACGTGGACCGGCGTCCGTCGCGCTGGTGGGCCTTTCCTTTCACAGGCCGGCGTAATCGAGGGGCTCAGCGGGCTCGAGCGGGGCGTCGTCGTCGAAGCACAGCCGTTCGTCACACTCACCGCCACCGGCGAACGCGGCACCGATGATCGGTTCTCGCGCGACGATCCGGAGCCAAGCGCCGGCGCCAACGCGCGACTGGGCTTCTCTCAGTTGTCGCTCGACGCGACGATCAACCCTGACTTCAGCCAGATCGAGTCCGACGTCGGCCTGGTCACCGTGAACGAGCGCTTCGCGCTGTTCATTCCCGAAAAGCGCCCCTTCTTCCTGGAAGGGATCGAGCTCTTCTCGACTCCCGGCCAGCTGGTGTACACGCGGCGCATCGTTGATCCCGTGGCTGGCGGCAAGCTGACCGGCAAGCTCGGCCCATTCGGCGTGGCCCACCTCACGACCTACGATGAATTGGCCGACGGCAAAGGACTGTTCAACATCACGCGATTGAGGCGTGACTTCGGTGGGAGCTCGGTCACCGGCGTCACCTTCACCGACTTCGAGGCTCCAGGCTCCGCGTACAACCGTGTGCTCGCCGGCGACGCGCACATCGTCTTCTCACGAATCTACTTTTTCGAGGCGCAGCTTGGCCGTGCGTGGACGCGCGATGCAATCGGTGGGGAGCGCGCCGCGCCGATCTGGAAGGCGGAGCTCGACCGCACGGGCCGCGCATGGGGCTTCAACTACCACCTCTCCGGCCTTGGCGAGGAGTTCGAGAGCCGCGCTGGATTCGTACCGCGCACGGGAATCGTGCAGGGTCGCCTCTTCAATCGCATTTCGTTCTACGGCGAGCGCGGAGCGCTGCTGGAGAGTGTCAACATCTTCTCCGCACCGCACCGCGTCTGGATGTACGACGACTTCGGACGAAGGGGCGCGATCGAGGGAGTAGACGAGCTCAACACCGAGCTGCGCGTGCGCGGAGGCTGGGAGCTGGAGGCCGGCGTCGACCGCTCCTTCGTGAGATTCGCGGAGGGAACGTTCGAGGATTACGAGGTGGACCAGGGACCACTCGGGATCCAACCTTACGTTGCGCCTAACGAGCAACGCGGTCTCTTGCGGTTCTGGTCGGAGCTCGAGACGCCGGTATACCGTATCGCCAGCGCCTCGTTTTTCTTCTCGCGCGGCGCCGTAGCGATCTTCGACGAAGGCTCGGAAGGTCGTGAGACGCGCGCGAATCTCCAGGTGGCGCTCCGTCCGACACCGGCGCTACGCGTCGAAGCGTCCACCGTTCTCTCGCGCATCAACCGCGATCGCGACGGAAGCGAGTTCGCGCGCACGCTGCTCCCGCGCTTGAAGGTCGAATACCAGTTGACGCGCAGCATGTTCGTCCGCGTCGTCGGTGAGCACCGCTCCGAGCGTCGCGCGCCACTAGAGGATGCGCGCACCGGCGAGCCGCTCCTCATCAGCGGCGTGCCCACCGCGACCGAGGAGCTAGGTAGCCTCCGGATGGACTGGCTCATCTCGTACGAGCCGACACCCGGCACCGTCGCGTTCCTCGGCTACGGCAGCACGCACGACGCGCCTGACGCGACGCGCGTGTCGGCGCTGCGGCGCTCGGCAGACGGCATCTTTGTGAAGCTGGCCTACCAGTTTCGGCGCTGAGCGCCCGAGGCCCAGGCTCCGACAGCGCTCCGGAGCTGGCGGCCGCTTCAGCACAGGAATCAGCGCGAATGCGGTATCCACGAGCCTCCGAATGAGCGCGCTGTCAGACGGCATGAGGTGACCTGTCCGCAGCCAGGCGATCGACTTCGGTTCGCGCGCTGCATCGTACAGCTCGCGTACCGCCGAAACTGGCATCTGCGGATCGTCCATGCCGTTCACCATGGCGATCGGACGGGGCGTGATTCGCGCGATGAAGCGCTCTGGCGCGAATTCGCGGAACGGGCGTGTGGCGATCCAAGCCAGCGGGCGACGCAGGAACCGCGGGCGCAGAGCGAGATTTGCGGCAATGACCGTCGGAAGGTCGCCCGCGCCATAGACCAGCGCGACGTTGCGAAAGGTCGTGTCGAACGCCGCCGCGATCGTCGCAAAGGGAACGGCGAACGAGGTCGCAGCGATTGCGATGCGTGCGGTGTCCACATCGTCGCGCGTTCGCAGATACGCCGCGCCCAGCGAGAATAGCGCGGGTATCTGCCGCGCTGCGTGCTGGATCTGCTCTCGCCGGTCGATCACGTCGCGAAGCTGCAGCACCGACGGCATCGACGCCGGATAATCGAGCGACAGAACGACGACATCGCCGAACTCGAGCGGTAGCCGCGCGATGACGTCCGCGTTCTCCTCACGGCCGTCCTGAAGCAGGACGGCTGCATGACACCCGCCCGAGGTGGCAGGGTGATACACCCAGCCGGACGCCACGAGCCCCGTGCTGCTCCGTAGCCGCACGCGTTCGACGCCGTAACGCCCACGCGTACCGCTCGGCGTTCGCTCGACGTCGGTCAGATCACCGCGAAGCTTCGCATACCCGGCCAGCTCGGCGGTGGACGCCGAGCGCGAAACGCACGCCGCGACAGTGAGGCTCACGAAGAGGATGAGGACCGAATTGTCAGGCATCGTTTTCGCAAATCTCTTACACGCCATCGGTGTTTCTCTATTTGATTCCTTCACGAAGAGTTGAGCTTCGACGTCATTGCGTTCGAGAGTGGCCTCTACGAATGCTGGAACGCCGATCGTGACGGAGCAACATCGACACAAGCCAGGCTGCCCAGGCTACCCCTCGCCTGGGGGCCTTGGATCTCTCATTGTTCAGCGCGGGAGAATAGATTCCCCATCTTGCGTCTCCCCGCGTCACAAATCTTCCGCTCGTTTGCTCCTCGCAAGGATGGTCCTTCAGATGTTCTTCACGTGTCTCCGTCGGGGCTGACTATGGCAACTCGAACTTCCGGCGCGACGACGCCGCATCGCTACCCACTCAGCTCGGGCGGAGCCCCGGCGGACCAAACGGTCGTGCAGATCGGCCGCGAGGCACAGTCACCGGTGGTCGGAGGACGCGAGCTGCTGATCATCGTCGGCCCCTGCTCGGTCGAGGGCCCCGAGATGCTCCGGGTCGCGGCTCAGGCCGCACGAGCCGCCGGTGCGTCGGCACTCCGCGGCGGCGCCTTCAAGCCGCGCACCTCCCCGTATGCCTTCCAGGGACTCGGTGAGCAGGCGCTCGAGATGCTGGCCGAGGTGCGAGCGGAGACGGGACTCCCCATCGTCACCGAGGTTCTCGATCCGCGACACGTGCAGCGCGTGGCCGAAGTTGCCGATGTCTTACAGGTCGGTACGCGCAGCATGCACAACACGCCGCTTCTCACCGAGGTGGGACAGAGCGGACGGCCGGTGCTCCTCAAGAGAGGGTACGCGGCGCGCATCGATGAGTTCCTGCTGGCCGCCGAATACGTGATGGCCGCCGGAAACAGCGACATCATCCTCTGCGAGCGTGGCATTCGCACCTTCGAGACGATCACACGAAATACGCTCGACATCGCCGCGGTGCCGCTGCTCAAAGCCGAGACGCACCTACCCGTGATCGTCGACCCGAGCCACGGCGGTGGACGCAGCTCGCTGGTAGCTCCGCTCTCGTATGCGGCCGTGGCCGCCGGCGCCGATGGTCTGCTCATCGAGATGCATCCCGAACCCGAAAGCGCGCTCAGCGACGGCGATCAGTCGATCACGCCGGCCGAGCTCGGCGACCTGATGGCCGGGCTCCGTGCAATCGCTGAAGCCTCGGGGCGCTCGCTCCCCGAGGTGCCTAACGAGAAGGACGGCGCGCTGAGCGAGACGCATGTGCCGCCCATGGAGCACGCGGCGCTCGAAGCGCTGCGCGGACGAATCGAAGAAGCCGATCACGCGATCCTCGATCTCGCCGCGCGCCGCGCCGAGCTGGCTCGTCGGGCCGGACAGATCAAACGTGAGCTGGGGGCTCCGATCATCGATGTTCCCCGCGAGCGTGAAGTCGAGCGGCTAATGCTCGCGCGAGCGCGCGAGCTCGCGCTGCCCGCGCAGCACATTCGCGCGTTGACTCGCGCCCTGATCGCGGTTGCGCGTGCTGCTCAGCTGGGGCCGCGCACGCCGGAGGAGAGTACGTGAGCGCGCTGCGCCCCGATCCGTCGCCGTCTGAGCTACGTGAGCGGAATGCCGCGCCCGCGCACGACGCAGAGCGTGAAGACGAGATGCCCGTTCCGGTGACGCCGGGCGGTGAGCCCACCGATCAGATCTTTGCCGAAGCAGTGTCGCGTCCGACCGATTTCACGTTCGACGCGCGCACGGCGAAGGTCTTCGACGACATGGTCAACCGCTCGGTCCCCTTTTATGGCGAGATTCAGCGGATGACTGCCGAGCTTGCCGCCGAGTTCGCCGTGAGCGGCTCCACGATCTACGACTTGGGCTGCTCGACCGGCACGACGCTGCTCGCGCTCGAGGCCCGCATCGACGACAGCGTTCGCTTCGTGGGGTATGACAACTCGCGCGAGATGCTGGCGCGCGCCGAGCGGAAGCTGGCCGCTGCTCCGTCGTCGCGCGAGCGTGTGGTGCGGCTGGTCGATCTCAACCAGCCATTCCAGATCGAGGACGCGAGCGTTGCCGTCATGCTCTTCACGCTTCAATTCGTTCGCCCTCTGCATCGCGAGCGCGTCATCCGCACCATCGCCGATGGCATGCGTCCGAACGGCGCGCTCATCCTGGCCGAGAAGGTGACCGAGAGCGATACGCTGTTCAACCGGATCTTCATCGACAACTACTACGACATGAAGCGCCGGCACGGATATTCGGAGATGGAGATCGCGCAGAAGCGGGAGGCGTTGGAGAACGTCCTCATCCCGTACCGGCTCGACGAGAACCGTGATCTGCTCCTCGCCAGCGGCTTCTCGAAGGTTCAGGAATTCTTCCGCTGGTACAACTTCGCGGGGCTGATCGCCGTCAAGTGACGTCCGTCTCCGAGACGCGCGCGCAGGCGCGCCCGTCGACGATCTTCGTTCGATACGGAACGTTTCTCTTTCGCTATCGCGACGGCGTTTTTCTCATCGTGATGTTGGCGCTGGTGATCGCCACGGCGCCACGATGGCCAGGCGGCAGCGACCGACTGGACGACGTCCTCGATTTGTTCGGCATCGTCATCGCCTCGTTAGGCCAGATTCTGCGCGCGGCGGTGATCGGCTATGCGTACATCGTTCGAGGTGGCAAGAACAAGCGCGTGTACGCGGCCGAGCTGGTGACCGGTGGGTTCTTTGCTCACGCCCGGAATCCGCTTTACCTGGGAAATCTGCTCGTCATTCTCGGCCTGCTCACCATCTGGAACAATCCGATCGCCTATGTGGTCGGTATCGCTTTCTATGTGTCGGGCTACGCCGCCATCGTCGCCGCCGAGGAAGAGTTCTTGTTAGGCAAGTTCGGAAGTGAGTACGAGGAGTATCGCGCGCGCACGCCTCGGTGGATGATTCGGTTGGCCGGCCTTCGCCGGACGATGGGCGAGATGACGTACCAGTGGCGCCGCGTGATTCGGAAGGAGTACGGATCGACAGCGGCCTGGATGCTCGGCGCGGGCGTGCTTCTCCTTGGCGATTCGCTGTACTACCAGCCTTGGGGTGCCAGGCCGGCGTATCACACAGCGATCGTGGTGAGCATGGCGATCGTGGCAGTCCTCTGGGCGTCGGCGCGCTACCTCAAGAAAACCGGCCGTCTGCGCGATCAGCCCTCGCCCGCCTGAGGCGATAGGCGCGACGACGCGGGTGCGCATGGGCAGCCCTTGCCGTGCGCCAAGCAGACGTCCACGTTGACCAATCCAATCGGCGCGACGTGCACGTGGTCCCGCCATCTACGTCCTCAGGCCGGAGGAGCAAGATGAGGCGTATCCCTGCCATACTCGGCACGTCGCTCGTCCTCGCTGCATGCGCCGACCCCGTCGCTCCGACGAGTGGTCTGGAGACGACTCAGCTCACCGCGGCTCAGCTGTTCGCCAATTACGTGGCGCTCGGAACCAGCAACAGCATGGGTGTCCAATCGGCCGGCGTATTTGCCAGCGCGCAGCGCGCGGCGTGGCCCGCGCAGCTTGCGACACGCGTCGGGGCTCCATTCACGTTACCTCTCGTCAACGATCCGGGGTGTGGTCCGCCGCTACTTCCACCGCTGGCCACCAACCTCGTTCTCGTCGCCGGCTTCGCCGCACTGGGAGAAGACTTGGTGAGCGCCGTCGCCAGCACATGCGCGCCGCTGCAGGCCGGTGTCTCGCTTCCGACCAACAGCCTCGCGATTTCCGGTGCGAGGGCGAGGGATGCCCTACGCACGACGCCGGAAATGGAGGTGGCACGCAACGCACGGAAGGGCGAGCTCTACAGGCGTGTGCTCCCGCCAGGCCACACGCAGGTGACTGCGATGCTCGCACGGCAGCCAACGTTCGTATCGGTAGAGCTCGCGGCGAACGAGGTATTGCCCGCCAACACCGGGCTCATCTCGAAGATGACGCCATTTGCCGAGTGGCAGGCCGACTACGATCAGATCATCGCCGCCGTGCAGTCGACCGGAGCGAGAGCCGTATTGGTGGGCCTGCCGACGCGCGCCGCGACGTTTCCTAGCGTCCGTCGTGCGCGAGAGTTCTTCAACGAATGGCCCGATCTCCTGGCTCTCGGCATTACGGTGAGCATCAACTGCTACTTCAGCTCCAACTACGTTTTCGTTCCGGGCTACGTGTTGACGTTGATCTCCAAGACGCCGACGACCGCGACCTGCTCGAACGTGCCGGGACAGGTCGACTACGTTTTGACTCCGAGCGACATGTCGGCGATCGATGCGCGCATGGCGCAGATGAACGCGCACATTCAGTCCAAGGCGACAGCGAACGGCTACGCGTATTTCAGCCTCGACGCGCTGTACGGCCTACCCAAGATCAACTTCAATCTGGTCGATGTGCTCTTCTCGAGCGCTCCGTTCGGGCCGAACATCAGCCTCGACGGCGTGCATCCGAGCGCGAAGGGTCAATCCATTCTCGCCACGGCGGCGGCACAGGCGATCAGCGCCAAGTATGGGGTGACGATACCGTAGCAGAGTCGGGACTCGGGACTCGGGACTCGGCGTGCGGGCGGCGGCATGCGGCCCGCGGCGCGTGGCGAACGAGTCTATCGCGCAAATCGCCGAGTCCCGAGTCCCGAGTCCCGAGTCCCGATGCAGTTACCTCCCCTCGCCCCGTCCTCCGGTCGACCGATCTCCCCGATCACCGTATCCCGACTCGGAGGTACCGCGTGCGCCACGTGAACGATCTTGCTTCTGCGAGCGCCCAACTGATTCGTTGTCGCTGAACCGCCCCGACGCATCGCGCCTGGCGAACGAACTTCCACTCCGCGGATTGTCCACCCGCTCGCGCCGGCCGCTCCCTCGTTTGCTGCTCGAGCTGCGCTTGCGGCCGCCGCTACTCTTCCGACCACCCATGACTGCCTCCTACTGCTGCAGGTTCACGTCAGGCGGTCTGAAAGGATCGTACCGCAGCGGGGGAGTGCGCGTGGTTCTGTCGACGTTGCGGCGTTGATCCAGTGTCGATACGCAGAACGCTGGACATTGCCGCGAGAGCGCGGCACCTTCAGCCACCTGCTCCTCGGAGGACCAGTGATCCTCGTAGTTGGCGCCACCGGTGATCTCGGCGCGGCGATCACGCGCCTGCTCCTCGACCGCGGTGAGCGAGTCCGTGCTCTCGTCCGCTCCTCCTCGTACGAGTCGCTCACGCGCGAGGGCGTGGAAGTCGTGCGCGGCGATCTCAAGGATCGTGCGTCGCTCGACGCAGCGGTGAAAGACGTCGATGTCGTCATCACCACCGCCAACTCCGCCCGGCGAGGCGGCGACGACAATCCGCAAACAGTCGAGCTGGAAGGCAACCGCAATCTGATCGACGCCGCCAGGAGCGCTGGCGTCAAGCAATTCATCTTCATCTCGGCGCAGATCGCAAATGCGAGTAGCCCCGTCCCATTCCTCGCCGGCAAGGGTCAGTCCGAGGAGTACCTTCGCGCCAGCGGAATGCCGTACACGATCATCGCGCCCAACATGTTCATGGAGGTATGGACCTCGATGCTGGTTGGTGCGCCTGCGCGCGCTGGCCGGCCCGTCACCTTGGTAGGCGAGGGCCGCCGCCAGCATTCCTTCATCTCGGCCGGTGACGTGGCGCGCTTCGTCGTCGCCGCGGTTCGCAATCCGAACGCGCTCAACAAGCGGCTGGTCATCGGCGGACCGAAACCACTTTCATTGCGGGACGTAGCCGGCGTCTATGGCCGTGTGCTCGGCCGCGAAGTACCGGTGCGGAGCGTAGCGCCTGGCGAGCCAATCCCGGGTGTGCCAGACACAGTTCTCGGCATCGCCGCTGGACTCGACCGATACGACTCCCCAGTGGACATGGAGGAGACGACCCGAACGTTCGGCATCCACCTCACGTCGCTCGAGGAAGTTGCCAGACGAGAGTGTGCGTCGGAGTGACTGAATTACCGCGGTTTACCAGTGAAACGCCTGTCTAGGTCGATCGTCCCCCCTCTATAGAAGTATTCTGGGGGTTGGCGTGGGGGCGGGGCTCTCTTCCTTAATCAGGCAGATTCAGTGACTACCGCAGCTCGACCGCGCGCACGCGAGGAAGCGGCGCGCTACGCACCGTCGCGCTCTCCAGCCGCGCCACCGCCGCCTCCGCCGCACGAACCGAGCACTGCCGCCCGGCCGCTCGCGCAACTACCTGGGCTCGGCACGCTCTCGCTCCTCGAGGAAGGGTATCGGGCGACCGACCGCTTTCTCGTTCGGTTGCTGTGGGCACATGTCGGGCTCGCGCTGGCTCTCGCGCCTCTCCGCGACACCTGGCTCCCGGCGATCATCATCGCGACGCTTGCCACGGGCGGATCCGCGCTGGCCGCCCGGCTCGCGCCCGGCAAGGCAGTCACGCGGTTCATCGTCGCCGTCGCCTTCATGACCTACTCCGGTCTCATCATCCACCAGACCGGTGGCATGATCGAGATGCACTTCCATGTCTTCGGCGCGCTCGCCTTCCTGCTCATGTACCGGGACTGGCGCGCGCCTGTCGTCGCCGCCGGCGCGATTGCCGTGCATCACGCGGTCGCCAACATCCTCCAGTCGAGCGGCTATCCGATTTATGTCTTCCAGGATCACCTTGGCCACCACATCGTGGCCGTCCACGCCGCGTGGGTGATCTTCGAGACGTCGATCCTGATCTACTTCGCGCGGCAGCTGGCGGCCCAGACTCGTCAGGCAGAGAGCCTGATGCGGGTGGCGATGAGCCTTGGCGAAGGAGATCTCTCGGCCCGGGCGCAACTCATCGAAGGGAAGGATGGCGTGGTGAGCCGAGCGGCCACGGCGATCAACAGCGGCGCCGAGCGGCTGGCTGACAGCATCGGCCGCGTCCAGCGCGGAGCCCGCCGGGCGGTCGACCTGAGCGACACGACTCGTCAGGCAACTGACGTCGCCGCGGACGCCGGGCGGCATGCGATCGAAGCGGCCAGTCGAGTAGCCGAATCGGCCCGTCGGCAGCTCGATGGGACGCACTCCCTGGCGACGGTCGTGAACGACCTGATCAGCTCGGTCGATCAGATGTCGACCACCGCCTCACAAGTAGGCGAGGTGTCGCGCGAAGCAGCGGGCGTCGCGCGTCGTGGCGCCGAGGCGGTCGAAGCGACGGTAGCCGGCATGGCGCGTGTCCACGAAAAGGTCCGCGAGTCGACTGTTCACGTGCGCGAGATGGAAACTCACTCGCAGCAGATCGGCAGCATCGTGACCGTCATCCGTGGGATCGCCAACCAGACCAAGCTGCTGGCGCTCAACGCGGCGATCGAGGCCGCACGCGCGGGAGAGCAGGGTCGCGGCTTCGCCGTGGTGGCCGAGGAAGTGAGAAAGCTGGCCGTCAGCGCCGCGCAATCGGTCGGCGAGATCGACGCGCTGATTCAGCAGATCCAGTCCAGCATTCAACGTGTAGTCGAAGGGATGGAGCAGGAGACCGCGCAGACCGACGAAGGCACGCGGCTCGCGCGTGGCGCGGGCGCCGCGCTGCACGACATTCTGCGCGCGGTGGAGCAGACCACGCAGGACGTCGAGGGCATCGCCATGGCCGCCGCCGAGATCGCTGGTCGTGGCACTCAAGGACGAAGCACGGCCGCCGCATCGGTGGACGAGATCGTGACCACAGCGACGCAGAACCAGCACTCGGCCGAGGATGTGCTCAACAGCCTGAAGCGGCTACTGGCCGGTGTGGATCAGATCACCGATTGCACGTCGGAGCTCGATCGCGTGTCGCGCGAAGTGGGAGATCGGGTGGAAGTGTTTACTGTGTGAGAGCGGGACTCGGGACTCGGCAGGAAAATGAAATGCGCCGGTCGGCAAAGCCGACCGGCGCTTCCTTGTGTTCATATCGAGTCCCGAGTCCCGATGCTCAGAAGGCCACCACCGCCTCGAGCATGAAGCCGTCGAACTTGCCGCCGTTCCGGATGTCGGTGGTCGGGAAGCCATTGTAATCCTGCTTGACCCACTCACCCTTCATGAGCACGCTCGGCGTGATGAACCATCCGGCCGAGAGCTGCACGCGATCCACGCTCGGCTTGCCGGGCATGCCGGCGAGCTCGCCCTCCGCGGTGTTGTAGCGCCCACCGACGAATAGCTGCTCCCGCGGCAGGAAGCGCTGCACGACGTCGACTGCGTACTGGTTCCACTCCCGCGTCTCGGTTTCCGTCGCGGCGCGCCCTCTCGCCTGCTCGATCGTGCCGAACACCTCGAATCCGCGATACTTCGCGAACGGGTTGATCATGTACGCCTGCACCTTGCTCCGAAGGTTGGGATTGATCAGGCCCGAGCTGAAGTTTGCCGACTCGGTCGCTTGGGTGTTCTCGAGCACCCAGTAATACCGCGATCCCGCGCGGTCGCCGGCGTACAGCGTGTTGTTGATCGCCTTCTTCTGCTGATACGTGGAGCCGGTCAAGCGGACGCGAAGATCGTTCGTGACCTGTCGGTCGTAGCCGAGCTTGGCAATGTAGGCGGGCGAACGCTCTTCGGGCCGCGTGACGTTGCCGCGGATCTCGCCGCCGGTAACGCCGGCCATCGCCATGAAACCACGGCTGCGGACGTACACTTCACCGCCGATCTGGGTCGTGAACGCGTCCATGATCAGGTTGCCGACGAACGGATTATAGATCGCGTTGCCGTTGTCGGAACGCCGGAAGTGCGCATCGCCGTAATTGATTTCGAAGTGCCCGATTCGGAGCGTGACGTACTTCATCATGTCCTCGAGCGCTTTCACCTTGACCGGCGACGCGTCGATCAGGATGTAGCCATCCTTCACCCACGTCTCGTTGTGATGCCGCGACGAGAGGTAGGTCGCCAGTGCGACGCGGATGCCGGGCGCCAACTGTGCGTTGAGGTAAAGATTCGCCGTAGCGTTGTTGAAGCCGTTGCCGATGTCCATCAACTCATTCGCGTTGAACGTCGTCGTGCCGCTGGTGGTGGGCTTCGGCGTGGCGGTATTGCTGTGGCTCAGGGATTGAAACTGCTGTGCGAACGCGGCGCCGAAGTCGAGCCGGAATCCGCGGAACGCCGCACCGGGCTCCTTCGGTGTCTCGAAGATGTTGATGCCCCGCTGATCCTGCGGGCGGATGTGTTGAATGTCGATCGATCGAGCGAGACTCACCGTTGGCGGCGTGTCCTCGGTGGCGGTCGTTTCGGTCGTCGCGTTGCCCGTGTCGCGGGACGCAACGGCCCTCTCTTCCTGCGCGATGAGCGGAGTGGCCGCCAACAGCGTGAAGATCATAGTCAGGCACGTACGGCTCTGGGCTCTCATTGAAGTCTTCCTCTCGGTCTTGTTAGGCGTGGCTCGATTGGTTTGGAAGAACCGCGGCGCTCACCGAGCCGCCGTCACGACTGTTGCAGGGTTCAAGACGATCTCGTAGCGCACGATCACCTTCTCGTGCACCTTCATGGTTCCGAGCATCAGGGACGGCGGCTTGATGCCGAACTCTCTCATGTTGAGCTCGGCGCTCCCAGTAACCCGATACCGACCGTCGGGCTCCTGCGCGGCCCCGGCGACCATCGACACCTCCCTCTCCTGGCCAGCCAGCGTGAGCAACCCCTTCAAAGTCACAGTCAGGGCACCGTCGGCTCCCGGAGCGATCTCCCGCGATGTCAGCCGGTACCGGATCGTCGGGTTCTCCT
>DATFBY010000105.1:0-3191 GCA_035253585.1 Gemmatimonadaceae bacterium
AGGCTGCGTACGTCCTCCAGGCGCGGATCTTCGCCAGCGGACAGTGGGTGGCGCCTCCGCGTCCCCTGCCGGGATTCTTCGAGCAGATGGCCGTCTTCGGCGAGCCTCTGCTCGTGCCGAAGTATCCGCCGGGCCATGCCCTGCTCCTCGTTCCTGGCATTTGGCTCGGCCTTCCCGGTCTCGGATCGGTCGTGCTCAGCGGCGTGGCGGGCGCCATGCTGTTCGCGCTGGCCCGACGCCTTGCTGGCCCCTGGGTCGCAATTCTCACCTGGCTGATCTGGCTCACAGCGCCGGGCAATCTTCAATGGCGTGCGTCGTATCTGTCGCAGATGACGACCAGCGCCGCGTGGCTTGTCGGCTGGTGGTGTTTATCCAAGTGGCGAGACGCGCCTGAGTTGAAGTGGGCATGCGGCGTCGCGCTTTGCGTCGCCTGGTGCGCCATTACCCGTCCGCTCACCGCCATCGCCTATGCGATTCCGATCGCCATAGTCATGATCCGCCTGACGAGCCGCCGGCGTACCTGGCGCCAGCTCGCGGTCGCCGGCTCGTTAGGCATGCTGGTGCTGGCGGTGGTTCCTCTCTGGAGCGCGCGTACCATCGGCGATTGGCGGACCACACCGTACACACTGTACATGCGCACCTTCATCCCGACCGAGCGGCTCGGGTTCGGAATGGTGGAGGACGCGCCGCTACGCGTGCTGCCGCCGGATCTGGCGCGCGTCGACGCCGACTGGCGACGCGTGCACGCGATGCACACGATGGAGCGACTGCCGATCACCGCGACGTTCCGAATGCTGGCGATCGGCCGAGGCGCTTGGGGCGGTTGGCGTGCCACGTTGGTGCTCTTCTTTCTCGTCGGCCTTACGGCGCTCACCGGAGCCGGCTGGCTGGCGCTCGCCAGCGGCGCGCTGTTGTTAGGCACTCACCTGGTTTTCGCGCACCCCTCCGTGTGGTGGCCCTACTATCTCGAGCTGCTCCCGGTACTCGCATTCGTGACCGCCACCGGCGTGTGGCGAGTGCTGACGCGCACCGCCGAGGCGAGCCGCGCCATCCCCGCAGCCGCTGCACTCGCTGCGGGCGCTATTCTTCTGTCGGCTTTCGACAGCAGTGAGGCTCGTCGAAACGGCGTGCTGACACGCGCTGCCCAAGAGCGCTTCAATCAGCGCATTGCCACCATCCCCGACTCCGGTGCGATCGTCTTCGTGCGCTACGCTCCCACGCACGACCATCACCGAAGCCTGGTCGTGAACGACGCCGATCTCGAGCGCCAACGTATCTGGGTGGTCTACGATCGCGGCGTCGACAACGAGCGGCTCCGCCGACTGGCGCCGACTCGCGCCGCTTACCTCTACGACGAGGCGAGCGATGCGCTCATGCCTCTCGCACCAGAGCGGGCGTCGTGATTCGTCCGGAGCACATCGAGCCGGATGGGAGGATCACGCGCGTCGTAGCGCCGGTCCTGGCGGCACTGCTCGCCATTGTCGCGTTCCTCCCGATCGTCGACTGGATCCCTGGCGGACGAACGGCACCCTGGTATCAATCCGTTCTCGACGGCTGGCTCTCCGGCACCGCCATTGCCGTTGGCGCCGGACTCGTCCTCGCCATCCTCTCCCGCCGCATGCCGATCCTCTGGCGCGACGGACTCGGCACGACCCTTGGCGATGCCTTCGACCGCGCGCCTGCCCGCGTCTCGTTAGGCATAGCGGCCGTCGCTGCGGTGCTCTACGCCTGGATCGCGCACCTCGTCTTCGACGCGCGACCGCTGCTCATCGACGAGATGGCTCAGATGCTTCAGGCGCGGATCTTCGCCTCCGGATCGATCAGCCGGCCAGTCTCTCCACGTCCGGAATTCTTCAGCATGATCCACGTGGTGGACATGCATGGTCGTGTCTACTCCCAGTTTCCCGCTGGTGGTCCTTTCTTTCTCGCCCTCGGCGTTTTGATCCGTGCGCCCTGGATCATCGGACCGATCTTCGGCGCGGCCGCAATTCTCGCCTACGGACACTTCCTGAAGTTCGCCGAGGAGCGGCCAACGACGTCGTTGATGGCGCTGGTGTTGTTCGCGCTCGCACCCTTCACCGCGTTCATGGCTGCGTCGCACATGAACCACGTGCCGACGCTCGCCTTCCTACTCGTGGCCATGGCGGCGCTCGCGCGCGTGATGACCGAGCGACGTCCCGCTTGGTGGTGGTCGTTAGCCTGCGGACTCGGCTTTGGAATCGCGGCGACGATTCGTCCGATCGATGCAATCGCATTCGCCCTGCCGGCCGGTGCGTGGTACCTCTGGCGCGCCATCAAGGAGCCGGCGCGGTGGCGCGATGCACTGGTCGCCGCGGCGGGCATTGCGATTCCCGTCGCCCTGCTCGCCTGGGTCAACTTGCGCACCACCGGAGCACCGCTCCGCTTCGGTTATGTCGTGCTGTGGGGACCGAGCCACTCATTAGGCTTCCATGACGCGCCGTGGGGCGTCACCCACACGCCGGCGCGCGGGCTGGAGCTGGTCAGCCTCTACTTTCTCAGACTGCAGAGCTACCTCTTCGAGACGCCGATCCCGTCGCTCCTGCCAGCGATCGGAGCACTCGCGCTGACACGAAAGTTCAACGCGCTCGACCGCTACCTGGTGGTTTGCAGCGCGTTGCTCGTCGGTCTTTACTTCGCCTACTGGCACGATGGTTTCTTCCTCGGACCGCGATTCCTCCACCCGCTCCTTCCAGTTCTCGCGCTCTGGACTGCGCGACTCTTCCCTTTGGTGCGGGAACGACTCGGGCGCGGACTCGCTGAGCGAGCGGTGATGTTCGCGTTCGTCGTCTCGTTGGTCATCGCCGCGGTTGCGCTGGTTCCGCTGCGCGCTCACCAGTACCGCGGTGGACTCCTCACCATGCGCTGGGACGCCGAACGTGCCGCACGCGAGGCAGGCGTGAGCGATGCGATCGTATTCGTGCGCGAAAGCTGGGGCGCGCAGCTGGTCGCACGGATGTGGGCGATCGGCATCCCGCGCTCGGAGACGGAGAAGCTCTATCGTGGAATAGACGCTTGCGTGCTGGAGCAGCAGGTGAGTGCCCTCGAGAGCTCACGCGTGCGCGACACGGCCGCATTCCTCGCCCTCAGGCCTCTGCTCCGCGATTCGTCGCGCGTGAGGCCTTCTCCCTTCTCACCAGACACGACCGAGCGCTTCCTCCCCGGAACGCCGT
>DATFBY010000106.1:0-5714 GCA_035253585.1 Gemmatimonadaceae bacterium
TGTGCCGCGCAGTCGCTTCCCGCTTCCCGCTTCCCTTTTCGTCAGTAACCGCTCTCCCCCACGGGCGCTCTCCCCGGCGCTTTCCCCGTAAACGCATACGACACCAGCGCCGTCCCGCCCCAGGCGATGGTTCCGAAGAGAAGGCCCCACAGAATTCCGGTGAATGCCACCGTGAAAACGCCCCACGAGCGCCAGAAGGTCGGGGACTCGAGGATTCGTTTGCTCACCGAGTCCGCTTGAGGGGATGAAGGCGGCGTCATTTCGTGCATCATTCGCTCGAACTCGCTCGTGTCACGAGGCGCTTCCAGCGCTTGCTGCTGCAGGCGGTCCCAATTCAGCTCGGGCACGAAGGTGAAGGCGAGCCCCAGCGCGATCGTCGTCACCATCGCCGTCACGCCGGCGCCGACGAGCCAGCTTCCAAGAAGCGAAAGCTGCTCGCCGCGGCGCCGCTTCTTGTAAGCCGCGATACCGATCGCCAGCGGTGCGATGATCGCCATCCCGAACGACGTGAGCCCGGCGATGAGCAGTACGATCACACCACCGATTCCGGCGAGGACGCGAAGCACTGGGGACGCCGGCATCGGCGAGCGCTACGGCCGCGGCCGACGGTTGGTGTTGTCCATGTCCGCCGCGATCAGCCATCGATCGCCGACCCTGCGCAGCGCCAAAACGAACTTTCCGTTGTCGGTGGTCGCGTTCCCGTAGCGGTACGCGCCGATGATGTACCCCGTTGAGCCTTCCGTCATGTGCGAGAGCGCACGCAGTCGCAGCTCCCCGCCCGCGTTCTTGTAGCGCTCCTTGATCGCCGCGCGGCCGCGAACGGGAGTATCGAAATTGGAGAGGACGAAGCCATCATCGGTGAAGATCTCCGCCAATCCCCCCGCGTCGCCCGCCTTCCACAAGCGCTCGTAGTCGCGCAGCACCCGCTCGAGCGCCGGCGGCAGCGCGACGGACGGCATGCTCTCGGCAGTCACCGCTGGTGCGCCGGCCTGCGGCGTCCCTGGCGTCGGACCCTGGGCGGACACGTTAGGCACCGCGATCGCGGTGCCTAACGCGACGCCGACGCTGAAGCTCAAAAGTGCGTGGCGAATGCGCCTCACGGACCAGACCGGCTCGAGGGCGGCACCATCCCCTTCATGCGCATGTAGGTGACGAGATTGCCGTAGTGCTCGCCATCGTGCACCGCGTTCAGGCCTAACGCGAAGAGGCGAGTGAAGTCGCGTCCGAAAAGCTTGGCCGGGGCGGCGGCGGCTTCATCGGTCTGCGCGTACGCGCGCATGCAATACTGAGTCGATGCCTTGAGCGCGGCCACGATCTCCGCCTTGGTCTTCGCCGATTTCTCGATCTCGGTTTCATCGCGTGGCGGGTCGCCCAGCGCAGCGGCGCACATCAGATTCTGCGCGCCCGCAACGTGCGCGATGAGCTGTCCGACGCTCCGCACATCCTTCGTCGGCTTGTACGCATAATCCGCCTCCGAAAGCTCCTCGGCTACGGTCGTGATGTAACCGACCTGCTGTTGCCAGAGCTGCTTGTGCGTCCCGACCGCGAGGGTGGCCGCATCGCCCGATGCGCGCGCGCCCGTGAGCGTCGAGCTGGACAGGATGATGCCGACGGCGATGGCGGCGACGCTCACGGCACCGAAGATCATGCGCTTCATACGAGCCTCCATGACGATGTGTTGTTAGGCACCGCTTCAAATCTGGAACTGCTTCCAGTGATGGTCGACGTGTCGGTAGGTGAGATACCCCCACTGCGCCGCCGTCATCGAGCCGAACGCCGGGTGACGCGGCCAGCCGCTCCGCGCCGGCGACTCCCGCGCAAACCGCTGAAGGAGATCGCGACATTCGGCCACGTCGGCATCCCACGAGGCGGGTACACGAGCGAGGAGCTCGGGCGCCGTCGGCACGCCTTTCGGCCACGGCAGCCAATACATCACCAGCTGCTTCAATGGCGGATGGCGAAAGAACGCGCGCCTGTCGGTCGTCGGCACCTCGCCGAAGGCCATCCGGATCGACTCGTTGATGTGGCAGATCATCTGCGGAGCCGTCATGCGCCCCCAGGTTCCCCTGGTGGTTGGCGTGAGCTTTTCCAGACGCGTGATCAGATCCTGCCTCGCGTCCTCCTGCCAGACTGATCGCATTCCCTCTCCTCTCCTTCGACGATTCGCAGGGACGGTGGAAGCGGCGCTCGTGCGCTCGACACCAGGCCAGCAACGTTGAGCCAATCGCTGAAACGGTGCAAGGCTGCGCGATCTCCCGGCCTCGCAATACCGGCCCAACCCTTCGCGCCATCGCCCTGTCTCATCCGACGCGGTGCACGATGGACCCATGGCTGCAGGCACGCACTCACGTCGAGGAGCATGGCATGTCGGCGATCCTGAAAGAGCTTCGAAACGCCGCGCGCGCGTTGCTGCGCGCTCCACTGGTGGCGATCTCGGCCGTGATCTGCATCGCCCTCGGCGTCGGCGCCACGACGGCGATCTCGAGCGCCATCGATCGTGCGCTCCTCCAGCCGCTGCCCTTCCGCGAGTCCGATCGCCTGGTAATGGTCTACCGCACGACGCCCCACTTCAACACCGGCCCCTTCTCGGCGCCTAACTATTCGGATCTGGCGCGCCTAACGAGGCAGCTCGAGGGATTGGTCGCCGTGGCGCAGGGCACAGCGCTGCTGGCGCTGCCTGACGAGGCGGTGCAGATCACCTCCTATCGGGCCAGCGGCAACATCTTCGGCATACTCGGCGTGCAGCCGCTGCTCGGCCGCCTTTTTACTGACGCCGATGACTCGAGCGGCGAGGTGCCGGTGGTCGTGCTTGCCGAAGAGCTGTGGCGCGAGCGGTTCGGCGCGGACTCCACGCTGGTGGGAAAGACGATCTCCCTGGATGGCCAAGCACACACCGTTTTGGGTGTCCTCCGGCGCGACTTCCGCGTTCCGCACGGCGGTTTGTTCTTGCGCCCGAATGCCTGGACACCGATGCGGTTCACGCCTGACGAGCTGGGACGACGGCGCAGCAACTACCTGCGCGCCTTCGGCCGCCTCGCACCAGGCGCGACCGTGGAGTCGGCGACCGCGGAGCTGGTGCGGACGTTTGACGGCATCGTGGAATCCTTCCCTCAGCTCCGGGGCGAGTCTGTCCGAGCCGTGCCGATGCGGGCCGAGAGCGCAAGGCCGGTGCGTACTCCGCTGCTGCTCGTGTTCGGGGCTGTGTTGATCGTCATGCTGATCGCCGCGACGAACGTTGCCAGCCTCCTTCTCGCTCGCGGCGTGCAGCGCCAGCGCGAAGTGGCGATCCGCACCGCCCTCGGTGGCGCGCGGTGGCAGGTCATGCGACCTGCGTTGGCCGAGAGCGCGGTGCTGGTCGGCACCGGTTTGGCGCTCGGCGTCGCGTTGGCGTGGCTCGGCGTACGGACGATCGGCGCGCTGGCGGCCGTGCGCATGCCGCACCTGGTCGGGTTGGGGATCGATGGCAAAGTCATCGCGTTCGCCGTCGCGCTCTCGGTGTTCGTCGGCCTCTTGTGCGGCGCCATCCCGGCGTGGCGCGGATCGTCAGTCGATCCGCAAGAGGCGCTGCGCGGGCACGGCGGCGGCGGTGGAAGCAGCCGGCAGCATCATCGCGCCCTGAATGCGCTGGTGGTTTCGGAGGTGGCGCTCTCGCTCGTGCTCCTGATCGGCGCGGGTCTCGTGCTCAAAGGATTTGCGCAGCTGCTGCGGAACGATCCGGGCTTCGATCCGCGGCCCATCCTCACATTGAAGGCGACCGTCTCCCCAGACCGATACCCTGACAACAGCGTAGTGCGCCGTTTCCTAGAGCCGGCACTGGCGGCGATTCGGCAGGTGCCAGGCGTCGAAGAGGCTTCGGCGATCTCCGCAATGCCGTACGAGAACTGGGGGATGAACTCGAACATCAGGTACGAGGGCCAACCGCCACAGGACCCGACGCAGCTGCCGCTGGTGGAGTACCGGAACGTGACGCCCGAGTTCTTTGCGGTCACCGGACAGCGATTGCTGAATGGCCGACTGCTCACCGAAGCCGATGACGACCGTCCGGAGGCGCCACAGGTCGTCGTCGTCAACCAGGCACTCGTTAGGCGAGATTTCAAGGATGCAGATCCCGTTGGCAGGCGCTTCCACACCGGCGACACGACCTTCGCCACGATCGTCGGCGTGGTGAGCGACATTCGGAACGCCGGCCCGATCCAGGATCCACGCCCTGAAGCGTACTGGCCTTACCGTCAAAATCCGGGCGGCGCTTTCTTTCCCTTGATGGTGCGCATCCGTGGAGACGATCCCATGAGGGTGGTTTCCGGAGTCCGTGAGGCGATTCGCGGTGTCGATCGCAACGTCGCCGTCACCGACGTGCGTCCGATGAGCGAGGTGATCGCGGACAGCGTCGGGCGCCCACGCTTCTTCGTGACGCTGCTTGGTCTCTTCGCCGCCGTCGCGCTCATCCTCGCCGTCTCGGGGATTTACGGCGTGATGAGCTATGTCGTGGCGCAGCGTACGCGCGAGTTTGGAATTCGCAGCGCGTTAGGCAGCACGACCGGTCGCACCTTGAGTCTGGTCACCGGGCGTGGGATGAGGTTGGTCTCCCTCGGCGCGCTGATCGGATTGGCGGGCGGCGCGGCGGTGACGCGTGTTCTCCGCGGATTGTTGTACGGCGTGAGCCCATTGGACGGGACGACCTGGGCGCTGGCGACCGTGGCTCTGGCCGGCGTCGGGCTGCTGGCGACGCTGCTCCCTGCGTACCGCGCGACGCGCATCGATCCCCTGATCGCGATGCGCGCCGAGTGAGCGCTCGCTAGTTAGGCGCGCGAAGAAACTCCCGCACCAGGCGGTTGAACTCCGCCGGGCGCTCCATGTTGAGCATGTGTCCCGCGCCCTCGATCACGACGCGTCGCGCGCCGGGGATCGCGGCCACGACCGTATCGACGATGCGGAAGATGTCGGGCACTTCCTGCGTACCGATCAACACCAGGGTCGGGATGCGGATCGTCGAGAGCCGTCCGACAGCCGGCGGCTCGAGGACTCGCTCGCTGTCGGGCTGCATCCAGAGCGACGCGTTGCGGACAGTGAGCTCACGAAGCCGTCTGGCCAAGGTGGAGTCGCGCATGGCGGGCTTCATGTAGCCGCTCTGAAGCCAGAGCAGCGACACTCGAACGGAATCGCGCGCGTTCAGCGCTGCGATCGCCGAGTCGACCCATGGCTCGCGGTCGCCGCTCCAGCCGAAGCCGCTGAGGCCCGGGCCCGCCAGGACCATGCGCTCCACCATCTCGGGGTGTGTGAGCGCGAAGTCGATGGCGACTCGTCCACCCAAGGAAAGGCCCACCAGCGACGCGCGGGCGATGCCGAGGACCCGCATGAGGCCGTAAAGATCTTCGTGGGATTCGAACGGGCCGGATTTGGGCGCGGAGCGTCCGAACCCGCGTGCGTCGTAGCGGACGACGCGGAAGTCCCGCGCGAGAAACGCGAACTGGTCGTCCCACATCTCGAGCGGGAGCTGACCGCCCTGCAGGAGAACGACGGTGGGGCCGCTCCCGCGAATCTCGTAGTAGAGGCGCGTGCCGTTTACCGAAGCCGTTCCGGTCGTGGGGCGCGTGGCGCAAGCGAGACCGGCGGTTGCCGCCACGAGCGCGGCGAGGAATGGCGCACGAGTCATGCAACGATTGAAACACCCTAGGAAGGATTGAAACAGAAGGCGGGCGGTCAGAGGTGGGTCA
>DATFBY010000107.1:0-4615 GCA_035253585.1 Gemmatimonadaceae bacterium
CTTCTTTTTTTTTCGCGCGAGGAACGTTCTCTGCACCAGGGACGATCCGCCTGATCCGCTGCATTCGCGAAAATCCGCGTCCCCCTTTGAACTTGGATGCCAGTAATGATGTTGCAGTTAACCGAGGCCTATCCCGCCGAAGCCTCACTCTCAGCCACCTCCTCTTCGGCCGCACTCTCCGATACGGCTCCATCGCCAGTCTTCGCAGGCCCGCGAACCGTCGCCAAAGCAGGCTCGTCGAGCTGCACACGCTTGCTCGCCCTCGAGAGCGCTTCGTGATCAGTGAGATCGAGCTGTAGGGGCGTGATCGACACGTGGTCACGCTGGAGCGCCCACCGGTCGGTGCCGCGCTCCGTCTCCTCGATCGGGCGAACCGCCAGCCAGTACACTTCGCGCCCGTACGGGTCGGTCGTCGTCGCCACGCGGCCATCGTAGTGGCGAACGGAGACGCGCGTCCAGCACATCCCGGTTGGATTGGGCGGAAAGTTCACGTTGACGAGCCGGAGTGAGGACTCCGGCAGCAAGAGCTGGAGCACGCGCTCGACCCACGGATCGAGCTTGGCGAAGTCCGGCTCGGCCTGCCCCGTCGGTGTGCTGAGCGCGATTCCGCGCAATCCCAGCAGCGCGGCCTGCTTCGCGGCGGCGAGCGTCCCCGAATGCCAGATGCCGTTGCCGATGTTCGGACCGAGGTTGATCCCGGAGAGCACGACGTCGACATCCTTCCACAGGAAGGCACCGAGGGCGACGCAATCTGCCGGGGTGCCATTGACGCGGTGCGCATCGAACTTGCGAAGAAGCGGCGTGCGCCGGTACGCCAGCGGTCGCGAGTGGGTGATGGCGTGGCCCATCGATGACTGCTCGACGTCCGGCGCCACGATGCGAACCTCACCGAAGCGCGACGCGACCTCGGCGAGCGCGGCAAGGCCGGGACTGTAAATGCCATCATCGTTGGCTATGAGAATCCGCATGGGGATCGGCTCCGCGCGTTGGAGGTCGTGGTGGCCCACCTCTCGAAACCGTCGAAAATCGTACCAGCGCGCGTCCGACGCGCAGGAAGTGTGAGCGCATGACATGCGCGTGACTGCCCTCTACAATCCCGAGGCCGGCAGCCAGAACGTGACCCGGCGGCGTCTTGGCGGGCTGCTCGAGCGCGCCGGGTACGATGCGACCTACGTGTCAGCGAAGGGGAAGCGGTGGAAGGACGCGCTCGAGGATCCCGGCGACCTCGTCGTGGTCGCCGGAGGCGACGGCACGACCGCGAAGGTGGCGAGACGACTCGCGGGCCGCGGGGTTCCGCTGGCGATCCTGCCGGCGGGAACATCGAACAACGTCGCGCGGTCGCTTGGTCTCGATGCGCCGCTCGACGAGCTCATCGCGCGGTGGACTGACGCGGTGCCAACCCCGGTCGATCTTGGCCTCGCCCGGGGGCCGTGGGGCGAGGAGCTCTTCATCGAGGCTTGGGGACTTGGCGTCTTTCCACGCATGCTCGAGAGCGCCGCCGCTGTCGAGGAACTGCCGGCGGCGGAGCGCGCCGCACTCGGACAGACGGAGCATGGGATCGACCTGATGATCAAGCTGGTCATGTCGAGCCCAGCACGGCGGTGGCGCGTGTCGATCGATGCGCAGGATCGATCGGGCGCCTACATCATGCTCGAGGCGATGAACATCCGATACATCGGCGGTGCAATGGACCTCGCGCCGAACGCGGACGCGACGGACGGTGTGCTGGACGTCCTCGCCGTGCGCGAGGAGGATCGCGCCTCGTTCGTGGAGTATCTGCGCGAGGTTCAGCGCGGCATGGAGCGGAAGCGCGAGTTCATCATCCGGGCGAAGCGAATCGAGGTCGAGGATGCGGCGACGCTGGTCCACATCGATGACGAGCCCTGGCCAACGACCGAGACGCCTCGGGGCGATCTGCCTTTCGGAAATGAGGCGATGACAGTCGAGGTTCAGCAGGGGGCGATCGAGGTCCTACTTTGATTCGATTTGCCAGTCGGGCTGCGTAGGGCTGGCATCCCGGTTCAAAGTTGCGACGCGGATTTCGCGGATTTGGCTGATTACGCTGATCGTTTCTGCGTCGAGACGTCTCCTCGCGCAGAAAAGAAAAAAACAATTGCTTTGGTTCTGTAGAGGAGATATCGCAGCGTGGAGGAGCGATCCGCGGTATCAGTCCAATCCGCGAAATCCGCGTCGCAACTTTGAACCTGGATGCCAGTAATGATGTTGCAGTTTCGCCGAGCTAGCCAGGCGCGATGACCCTCCGCACCGCTCGCAACAAATCCTGGCCATCCACCGGCTTCCACAACACCTCATCGAAGCCGGCGGACAAAACCCTCTCCCGCGTCACTGCATCGGAGTAAGCCGTTAGGCCGATCGTCTTCGTACTCGCAAAATCCCGCCGGCCACGGACCTCGTCCAGGAAGGCCACCCCGTCTCCATCCGGCAGCCCGACGTCGATCAACATCAGGGCGGGGATCGATTCGTCGAGCAGGCGCCGCGCCTCCTCGACCGTACCCGCCACGCGAACGTCGGCGCCGAGCGTGCCCAGGTAGTCGTGGAGGATGATCTGCGTGTCGGCATCATCCTCGAGGATGAGAACCGACGTCATGAGGCCGATTGCGCGGTGATGTCGGCAAGCACCGATCGGAGCTGCCGCATGAGGGCCTCGCGTGACGCTTCGCCCTGGTCGAGTGCGCTGTCGTCGATCACGGCGGTGGCGGCGCGGCGCAGCCAGTCGCGATGCGCTTGCTCCTCGTCGGTGCGGGCGACGAGCACCGTCCGTGTCTGATCGGCGTACCTCTCGCTCTGCACGCGCGCGATCACCGCCGCGAGCTCGGTCTCGGGGATCGTCACGCTCATGAAAAGGACGGTCGGAACCGTGTCGTCGAGAGCCTGGAGGGCCTCGGCGCCGCCCGCGACGCAGCGCACGTCGAAATGCAGCGAGCGCAGCAGATCCTCGAGCACCGCGCGGGCGTCGGCGTCCTCATCGACGACGAGCGCGACGCGACCTTCGCGCCGCTCGCGCAGGCGCTCGAGGACATCGATCAGCACCTTCCGATCGACCGGCTTCACCAGATAGTCGGTGACCCCTAACGAGAAGCCGAGGGCGCGCTCGGAGACGATGGACATGATCAGTACCGGGATGTCGGCGAGCTCGGGGTCGGCCTTGAGCTCCTTGAGCACCTCCCAGCCATCCTTCTCCGGCATCATGATGTCGAGCGTAATCGCGAACGGCTTGAGCATGCGTGCGAGCTCCAGGCCGCGGTTGGCATCGAGCGCACCGACGACACGGAATCGCGCCGCCGCCAGCGAATCACGCAGGAGCAGGATGACCTCGGGATCGTCATCGATGGCGAGGATCACCGTATCGCTCCCGGAGTCGGCCCCCTCCGTCGGTTCCGTCGCGGCGACCGCCTGCGCCTGCTCCTCCGACACCACCGGAAGCGTCACCACGAACGTCGCGCCCTGTCCAAGCTTGCTCTCGGCGCGGATGGTCCCGTTCATCAGCTCCGTTAGGCGGCGCGCGATGGCGAGTCCGAGTCCCGTGCCGCCGTAGCGGCGTGTCGTGCCGTCTTCCACCTGGCGGAAGCTCTCGAAGATGCGCTCGAGGTTCTGCGGCGCGATGCCGATACCGGTGTCTCGCACGCGGCTGACGAAGCGTTTGGCATCGAGACCCTCGATAGTGATCTCCACCGTGCCACTCACCGGTGTGAACTTCAGCGCGTTCGAGGCGAGGTTGGTAAGGATCTGCTTGTATTTCGTCCGATCGAGGCGCACGGACACAGGAGCGGATGCGGCGTTGGCGCGGATGGTGAGCTTCTTCTCGCTCGCCAGCGGCGCGATCGTCTCCTCCACTTCGGCGAGAATCACGCGCGGATCGAACTCTTCGTAGCGGAGCTCCATGCGACCCGCCTCGATCTTGGACAGATCGAGCACGTCGTCGATGAGCAGCTGGAGATCCTTGGCGCGGCGCACGATGTTGAGAATCGCACGCTCCTGCGGCTCGTTCATGGAGCCGTAAACGCCATCACGCAGCAGACCGGCGTAGCCGAGCACGGCATTCAGTGGCGTGCGTAGCTCGTGCGACATCGTGGCGAGGAACCGCGACTTCGCCTCCGTCGCATCGCGCAGCGCCTGCGCGCGCTGCTCGAGCTCCTCGTTCGCCGAGTGGAGCAGGTCGCTGACCTGCTTGTACTCGTCCGCCTGTGCTTCCGCTCGCTTGCGCGCCTCGGCGAGAAACTGCGCCTGTCGGGCGAGCTCTTCCTTCTGCGTCTCGAGCTGCGCCTTCTGAATCTCGAGCTTCTCCGTGTGCATCTCGAGCTCGGTGGCCTGCTCGGACAGCTGCTCCGTCTGCAGCTCGAGCTCCTCCTTCTGCTGCTCCAGCTCCTCCTTCTGTTGCTTGAGCTGCTCGATTGCGGCTGCCAGGCTGTCGTTCGTCCGCGCGAGATCCTTGTTGCGCTCGGCGAGATCCCCACGCAAACGCTCGGCATCCGGATCCATCGGAAGTCGCACCAGCCAGACGCCATGCTCATCGCGCGCAACCTGGAAGGCGCCGTTCATGGTCGCGGCGCGCGCGTCGGCGAAGCACAACTCGAAGAGTCCAGGGGCGGCGGCG
>DATFBY010000108.1:0-10671 GCA_035253585.1 Gemmatimonadaceae bacterium
TGACCGCTGCACGGTCAGCGCCGACACCTCCGGCGCGCTTCTGCACCGGCGGGGCTATCGATTGGCGACTGGTAAGGCACCGCTCCGCGAGACACTCGCCGCCGCCATGTTGTTAGGCAGCGGATGGGACCCGAGCAGACCACTGGTCGATCCGATGTGCGGCTCGGGCACGATCCCGATCGAAGGCGCGCTGCTGGCCCGGCGCATACCACCCGGGCTTTATCGAAGATTCGCGTTCATGGACTGGCCGGACTTCGACGCTCAGCGCTGGGAGCGAATGCTCGACGCGGCGCGCGCTCAGATTCTCCCCCACGCGGCGGCAGCCATCTCGGGGTCCGATCGCGACGGCGGTGCCATCGAGGCGGCGCATGCGAACGCGGAGCGTATCGGCGTCGGAGGCGACATCGAGTTTCGTCAAGCGGCGTTATCGGCGATCACCCTTCCGCGCGGACCAGGCTGGATGGTGACGAATCCGCCCTACGGGACGCGAGTCGGCGATCGCGACAAGCTGCGAAACCTCTACGCGCAGCTCGGCAACGTCGCGCGGGCGAAGGCGGTGCGGTGGACGCTGGCATTTCTTTCGCCGGCCGCCGAGCTGGAGACGCGCGTTGGTGTCGAGCTGTCGAGCGTCTTTCAGACGCGAAACGGCGGGATTCCGGTGCGTCTGGTGCGCGGCCGTGTAGGCGGCGCGATAAAGCTCAGGTCGCGGCGGTGAGCGGACGGCCCAGCTTGCGCTCGATCCACGCCGTCATACGCTCGCCCGCGTAGCGGATCAGAAACGCCACGGCAAAGAATCTGACTGCGCGCACGATGAACACGATCACAATGAACACCGGTAGCGGATAGCCGAACGCGCCGGCGGCAATCGCGGTGAGTTTGGGCGACGCCATCGGCAGCGACCCGAGCACGATGACAACCCAACCTTTCTCGGCGAACAGTACACGCACACGCTCGAGCTGCTCGGGAGAGAATCCGAGCCAGCCGATGATCGTGACGCCGACCTGATCGAAAGCAAAGACGCCGATGCAGTAGGCGATCAGGGATCCGACTGTGAGACCCGCCACCGACCAGGCCGCGAACGTCGGCGCGCGCTTGGGATCGGCAACGGAGAGCGGCAGAAAGAGTGCATCGCTGGGTCCGGGCATGACCGACCCCTGGACGAGCCCGTAGGTACCGGTGGCGGTGCGCGCCCATCCCGATTCGGCCCAGCGATAGATGCGCGAATAGATACGCAGGACCCAACCACGCACACCCCGCGGCTTTCGCGCGACGGCGGCATTCTCGGCACGGGGCGTGGAGGGCGCGGGCTCAGTCATCGAGGAAGCAAGGACGTGGAGACCAGATCACTTGGGGCGTATGGACGGCCAGTTCCTGCAATCGGCATGGGAACGTGGCGAACGTTCGACGTACGCGGCAGCCGCGACGATGCCCATCGAAGAAGCATAGTCGATGCCGCGCTGGAGTCTGGCGTCACGCTCTTCGATAGCTCGCCCATGTACGGTGAGGCGGAGCGTGTTCTGGGGGCCGCGCTCGCGGGGCGTCGGCCGAGAGGGATCGTCGCCACCAAGGTTTGGAGCACGTCACGAGCCGAGGGGCAGCGGCAGATCGAGCGATCGTTGGCGCTGTTCGGTGGCCGCGTGGAAGTGTTCCAGATACACAATCTGGCCGGGTGGCGGCATCATCTGCCGGTGCTCGAGTCGTTACGCGCCGACGGCCGGATCGACGTGATCGGCGCGACGCACTATCGGCACGACGCCTTTCCGGAGCTCATGCGCGTGATGGAGACCGGGCGCATCCAACAGGTGCAGATTCCTTACAATGCTCTCGACCGCGTCGTCGAGCGCGATGTGTTGCCGCTCGCGGCCCAGCTCGAGCTCGGCGTACTCATCATGCAGCCGCTCGGCGAGGGCTCACTCGTTAGGCGGTCGCCATCGCGCGATCGAATGGCGCCGTTGCGGGCCGCGGGGATCGCCACGTGGGCTCAGGCATTGCTCAAGTGGATTCTGAGCGATCGGCGCGTGCACAGCGTGCTACCGGCTACAACCAGCATCGAGCACGTGTACGAGAATGCAGCGGCGGGTGACGGGCCATGGCTCGATGAGGATCAGCGCGCATATGTCGAGCGTCTGGCGCGCGGAACGGTGAGCTAAAGCGAAAGCTCGGTTCGCCCCGAACGATCGGAGCGCGCATCGGAGGGCGCACCAGCAAAGCGACGGACCGCCGTGCGAATGAGCGCGAGCTCGACGGGCTTCACGAAGAACGCGTCGGCGCCGCCTGCCAGTGCGTTGAGTCGCGCATCGTCGAAGCCCTGGGTGCTGACGACGACCACCGTGAGGTCGCGGGCGCGCGGGTGCGACTTGAGCGCCGGAACGAAGAGGTCGCCCTCGTGCGAGCGGATGTAGAGCTCGCCGATCACCATGTGCACGTCGTACTCCACGAGGAGGCGGGCCGCCTCGTCGCCGTCCGATGCTTCCACGACACGATATCCGTCGTGTGCGAGGGCACTGCGGAATATGAGCCGACAGTCGTCGTCGCTGTCGACCAACAGTATCGTGGGCATGCGCGAACCTCTATCGAACAGCATATCTCTTTCGCACCGACGCGCCAGTGGTCATGCCGTAAGTTCGGCCATTAGCTCGTCGGATGCGTGGTCGTCGATCACAAGTCGGCGAAGATCGCGTGCCAGCCGGCTCCGAACACGTACCAAGAGGATCACCGCCACTACCGCCAGCCCCACCACCAACCCCCACCAGAGTCCCTCCGGCCCTCGTTGGGCCACAAAGCCGAGGTAGAGGCTCACGGGCAGTCCGATGAGCCAGAATCCGAGGATGTTAATGATGAGTGGCGCGCGGGTGTCACCCACGCCGCGCAAGACACCGATCGCCACGACCTGCAGGCCGTCGAACACTTGAAATACGCCGGCCAACGGAATGAGCGTGGCGGCAATGGCGGCAACTGCCGTCTGCGTCGTGTAGAGCGCAGCAAAGCCATCAGGGATCCAGAGCATCAACGCGGCGGTGATCAACATGAACGCGCCGCCAAGCAGGAGGGCCGCCCAACCGGCGCGGCGCGCCTCGACTTGATCGCCGCGTCCGACCGCTTGTCCAACGAGAACCGCCGCCGCGGCCGAGACGCCCAACGGGACCATGAACGTCACCGACGCGAGATTTATTGCAACCTGATGCGCGGCCATCTCGGCGGTGCCGAGCCATCCCATGAGCAGCGCCACCAGACCGAAGACGCCGAACTCCAGCTGCATCTGAGCGCCGATTGGGGCGCCGAGCCGCAGCATGCGCCAGATCGGGCGTCCGGCGAGCGTGTCGTGCCGGATGGGAAGCAAGTATTGGCGAAGCTCGCGCCAGCAGATGGCGAGAAGCGCACCTGCCATCAACGCGCGGCTGAGACTGGTTGCCCAGGCGGCCCCGACCGTGCCTAACGAAGGGAATCCCAGATTGCCGAAGATCAATACCCAGTTGAACCACACGTTGGCGATGTTCGCGCCGATGATCGTGATGACGATCGGCCTCACCCGATGCATTGCCTGGAGTGCCTGCCGCAGCACGATGAAGGCGTAGAAGGGAAGGAGTCCGGGGATCATCACCCACGCGTACTGCGCCGCGATCGGCACCACGTCGACCGGCTGTCGAAAGAGTCGCATCACCGGCGCCGCCGTGAGCAGGAGCAGCGACGACAGGATCGAGAGGACGACGGCGAGGAGAAATGCGCGCTGCATGCCGCGGGCGATGGCGGGCTTGTCACGAGCGCCGACGGCCTGGGCGACGATCGGGTCGAGCGCCATCAGCACGCCCATACCGAAGACGCACACGGCGAAGAAGTACATGTTTCCGAGGGCGACGCCGGCGAGGTCGCGCGCGGTGAGCCGGCCGACCATGACAGTGTCGACGACGCCCATCATTTGGATCCCGACCTGCACCACGACGATGGGCAGCGCGAGCTGCACCATCGCGCGCAGCTCGGCGCGGAATGAGCGAGGGATGGGTAGGTCGGACACAGGCATTCTCGTGTGGACGTGAAATCTATGTCGGGTGGTGAAGCGCGCGGAAAAAAAGAGAGCCCGGCGTGAGGCCGGACTCTCGAGCAGCGAAATGATAATGGAGGAACGCTGCTTCAGCGCACCGTGAACTGGTGAACCATACCGTGCACGAAGTGCGGCTTGCCGTCCTTCGCATCGGGGATGAAGCAGATGAGGCCGTATTCGCCGGGCGTGAAGGTCATCTCGATCGTGTTCTCGATGCCCTTCGCAATACCGGTGATTCCGCCCATGGGCGCGCCGGGCGGCGTCCCTTCCATCTTCTCGAGGAAGGCGATCATGTCGTTCACCGACTTGCCGGGCGCGAGCTTCACGATGAAGGCTTCGTGCGACTGTGCCGCATCATTGGTGAAGCGAATGCGGTGGCGGCCGGCGGTGATCGGCTTGGAGAACTTGAAGCCGTAGTCGGCCAGAGCGATCTCGACGTCGGGCTTGTCGGCGACCGCGGGCTTGGCCGTGCTTGCGTTCGACTTGGCAGCCACGACGGTGAGTGGACGCACCATTCCCTTCATGACGTGTGGCTTGCCGTCCTTTGATGGGATGACGCAGAGAATCAGGTAGTTGCCCGGAGCGAGGTCGACGCTGGCGTTCGTGATGGTGCCAGGCGTTGCCGGCTGTGGACCACCGACGTCGACCGCCCAGCTCGGCATGCCGTGCGCACCGGCGCTCATCGCTGCGGAAAAGTCGGCGAAGGTCTTTCCTTCGTCGAGGCGGACGAGCCAGATGTGGTGGAACTCTGGTCCTTTGTTGTCGAGCTGGAAGGTTGTCGTTCCGGCCTGGATCGTGTCGGGCGCTTCGAAGGCGTAGTCGCGAGCGGTGATGGTGACCACGTTAGCGGCCGGCGTATGGGCGGCAGACCCGGCACCCATTGCGACGAGGGCCAGGGCGGGAAGTGCGACGAGCATCCTGCGATACGACATCGGTTAGAACTCCTTGGTGAGGGGGAGGGCGGTGAACGTCCTGAGTGCCGCTGGAGCCGCACTGCTCGGGTCAGGCGGAGCAGTTATTCTTTCGGCCAGTGGGGTCTCAGGGAAACCTCAGTTTAGCGACCCGATCGCGAAATGCAGGTGGCGGGCTCAAAAAATTTGGAATCGGGCTGCGGATTGATACCTCCGTATTTGGCCTGAATTGGGTCGTAAAGGCGCGATAATGGCGCGCTAGTGTTTAGATAATGACCGCAAAATTCGCTCGAAGGGAGCTAAATGGACCTGAACACTGCTGCCGCCGACACCCTACTGCGTCTACGGGAGCGATCGCCGCTCGTCCATAACATCACCAACTTCGTCTCGATGGACATCGTGGCCAACGCGCTGCTCGCCGTCGGCGCTTCGCCACTCATGGCGCACGCCATCGAAGAGGTGGATGAGATCGTCGCCCTGACGGGGGCCGTGGTGATCAACATCGGCACACTGTCACCGGAATGGGTAAAGGCGATGGAACAGGCGGCCGACAAGGCGCTGGCGCTCGCCAAGCCGTGGGTGCTGGACCCGGTAGGTGCGGGCGCAACCTCGTATCGGACCACTACGAGCCTCGATCTGGCCTGGCGCAGACCCACCATCGTGCGCGGCAATGCCTCCGAGATCTTGGCCCTGGCCGGCGCGGAGCGCGCAACGAAAGGCGTCGACAGCACCCGCGCATCGTCGGACGCGCGCGATGCAGCCGAAAGCCTCGCCCGCGAGCTCGGCTGCGTGGTCGCAGTGACCGGTCACATCGACTACGTGACCGACGGCGCTCGGATGCTGAGCGTCGGCAACGGCCATCCCATGATGGCGCGAGTCACCGCCCTGGGCTGCACTGCAAGCGCACTCGTGGGCGCCTGTGTGGCCGTCTCCCCTGACGATCCCCTCCCCGCTGCAGCGCATGCACTCGCCATCATCGGCGCGTGCGGCGAGCGCGCCGCGCGTTCAGCCGCGGCGCCCGGCTCGTTCCGCGCGAAGCTCGTCGATGCGCTCTTCGAGCTGACACCGTCCGACCTGCGGAACGAAGCCAAGCTAGGCGTCGAGCGATAACGTGAAACACACCCCCATTGACTGCCGTAAGGGTTTGTGCTAGATAATTAGCACGATGCTAGATATTTAGCACTCACCCCACGCGACGACATGCCCACACCCCAGCTCAGCCGCCGCGAGCGACAGATCATGGATGTGCTCTACCGTGAAGGGAGAGCCACGGCGGCAGAAGTGCTCGAGCAGCTCCCCGATCCGCCCAGCTACTCGGCGGTCCGTGCGATGCTGCGTGTCCTCGAGGAGAAGGGACACGTCAAGCACGAGCAGGACGGACCACGATACATCTATCTGCCCACGGTGCCTCGAGAGAAGGCGCGCCGCTCAGCGCTCCGGCATCTCGTGCGCACCTTCTTCGATGGATCGACGGAGGCGACGGTGGCCGCGCTCCTCGATCTCTCTGATTCCAAGATCTCCGACGCCGAGCTCCAGCGGCTATCCAAGCTGATCGAGCAGGCCAAGCAGGAGGGGAGATAGCAATGCACGCCATCGTTGGTCTGCTCAGGTCCCTCCCGCTGGAGTCGGTCGCACTTGTGCTCGTCGATGTGCTCCTGAAAGGAACGTTGTTGTTAGGCGCCGCAACCCTGGTCACTCGTCTCATGCGACGGCGCTCGGCGGCCAGCAGGCATCTCGTCTGGACGCTGGCGACTGCCGGGCTGATCTCGCTGCCGGTTCTGACTCTGCTGCTGCCGGCGCTTCGGATCGAGCTGCTGCCGGCGCTGACGCTGGAGACGGTCACCGTGTCGGCACCGGTATCCGCACCCGTGTCGCCCGCTACCGAGGCAGAGGCTGAGCCGGCACCAGCACGCGACACAGAGCGGTCGGCACAGCCCCCCAGGCAATGGGCGGAGGCCGAGCTCGCCGCCGAGGGACCGCCGAGTTCGGACTGGGAAGCCGCCGAGACCTCGGGTGCGGCATCGACCGCCGTCTCCGCGCCAGTCGCAGAGGCATTGTCGATTCCCTGGTGGCAAATGCTCGTCGCGCTCTGGGCCGCCGGCGTCGTACTGCTTCTTCTCCGGCTCGCGCTCGGGACTGTCGTCGTGTGGCGCATGGCGCGCTCGGCCCAGCCGCTCGACGATGCGCATTGGCGCGCCGTAGTTAGGCACGCATCGACGCAACTCGGCGTCATCAGGGACGTGCAGGTGCGCGTCGTCGACCGCCTAACGACGCCGATGGTGTGCGGAGTCATCGCACCGACGATCATTCTGCCGGCCGAAGCGTTGCGGTGGAGCAGCGAGCGGCGGCTGATCGTCGCGTTGCACGAGCTGGCGCACGTGCATCGTCGCGATGCCGCCGTCGAAGTCGCGTTTCAGCTCGCGCTGGCGATCTTCTGGCTGCACCCGCTCGTCTGGGTGGCGGCGCGTGAGATGCGCCTCGAGCGCGAGCGCGCGTGCGACGACTGGGTGCTCGCCACGCGCACCAAGCCCTCCGCCTACGCCGATCACCTTCTCGAGATCGTGCGCACGTTGGGCGCCGCCGCGCATCCGTCGGTAGCGGCGTTGGCGATGGCGCGGCGCTCTCAATTCGAGGGACGTCTTCTCGCCATCCTCGATCCGCGACAGAAGCGCGGCAGCGTGCCGCGTCGCGCTCGGGCGCTGAGTGCATCGGCGGCCGCGATCGTCATCCTTCCGCTCTCCGCAATCAACCCGTGGCTGAACGGTCCCGATCTCTCCGATCCGCCAGCGTCGGCGGCGGAAGCGGCAAGGGAAGACGTGCCCGCGTCGGGGGCGCCTCTATCCCCCGAGGCATCGGTCGCTTCGGTGTCGGCGCCTAGCGCCATCGCCACGCCTACGGACGACGCGAGCTCCGCGTTCTTCCAGTGCGCCGAACAGAAAGTCCGTGGTACCTGGATCCACACCAATTTCGAGGAGCATGACGATCGCACCAAGAAGATGCGGGTCGTCATGGCGGAGAACGGGCGCTGTCTGGAAGTCACGTCCGAAGGACGCGTGACCTTCGCCGACGATGAGCATGATGTCGTCGCGGTGTCGAACGGGGGGCACTTCTCGGTCATGGAGTCGTTCAGTGGAACGACCCGGAAGCTGATGATCCGCCCGGGCGCCAATGGTCAGCTCGACCGTCGTTACACCGTGAATGGCGCGGCCAAAGAGTTCGATGCCGAAGGGCGAGCGTGGTTCTCGCGCATGATCCTCGATGTCATTCGCGAAACGGGCTACGATGCCGATGGTCGCGTGCAGCGGCTGCTGGCGAAGGGTGGAGTTCGGGAAGTGCTGTCGGAGGTCGATCGCATCACATCGAGTGGCGGCAAGACGCGGTATCTCGACGTGCTGCTCGACGTCAGGCAGATGTCCCGCGACACGCTGCGGCTGGTCGCTGGTGTGGTGGCGGACGACATCAAGTCGAGTGGAGACAAGGCTCGGCTCCTGGCCAAGATCGCCGAGCAGCCGGAGAGCGACGAGAGCGTCCGTCCGAGCGTGATCAAGGCGGCGGAGACGATCAGCTCGAGCGGCGATCAACGCCGCGTCCTCAGTGCGCTGCTCGAGGAGAGCAACGGCGTCGAGTCGCTGATTCTCGCCGCACGCGCGGCGCGACGCATCGCCTCCAGCGGAGACAAGACCGCAATTTTGCTGGAGATCGCCGAGAAGTACGAGGAGAACGACTCGCTTCGCGCCGCGTACTTGAGCGCGGCCGCGACGATCCCCTCCAGCGGCGACCGCACACGCGCGCTGTTGGCGCTGCTCGATGAGACGACGATTCCCGCCGAAATGCTCCCCGAACTGCTCGAGGCGGCGAGGGGCATCGCGTCGTCGGGCGACCGGACGCGGCTTCTGGTGCAGGTGGCGGAGGGGTACTCGTTAGGCGATGAGGCCGTGCGCGCCGCGTTCTACGAGGCGGTGGAGGGCGTGGCGTCGAGCAGCGACCTGCGGAGGGTGCTGACGACGGTATTGGCGCGAGACGAGCAGTCGGACGCCGAGCTGTTGGCGGTGATCGAGGCAAGCGGGAAGATCGCGTCGAGCACGGACCGGATGGCCGTGCTGCTGGATCTGGCGAACAGCCACGGCTTGTCGAGCGCCGCGGTGCGAGACGCGTTCCTGAACGCGGCCGAAGCACTGCCGTCGGATAGCGACTATCGGCGGCTCATGTCGACGATCACGCGAGAGCGGAGCTTGCAGTTCTGATCGTGGAGTTGTAGCGCTGCGGTCGAGGGGTTAGGGTGTAGGTCGAACCTGGAACGATTCTTCATCCTACCCCTCACCGCATGCGTTACCTCGCGCTCATCATCCCGGCGCTCGTCGCGCTCGCGTGCCGTCCGGCGGCCGCACCCGCTCCCGCTCCGTCCGCTGCCGGCGTCGTACGATTTCTCCTGGTGAACGATGTGTACGTGCCCGACACGCTGCGCGATGGCAGCGGCGGCGTGGCGCGCGTGGCGTGGCTCCGCGACTCGCTCGAGCGGAGCGGGCCGGTGGTATTTGCGCTGGCCGGTGACGTGCTCTCGCCGAGCTTGCTGAGCAAGTGGTACGCGGGCCGGCAGATGGTGGAGGCCTTCAACGCCGCCTCGCTCGACTACGCGACGTTCGGCAATCACGAGTTCGAGCTCGACCGCGACACGCTCATCGCTCGCATCGCCCAGTCGAGATTCCGCTGGCTGTCGGCCAACTGCACGCTGGCGAACGGCACGCCATTCCCTGGTGTGCTGGCGTGGGACACGCTGCGACTGAATGGCGTGCGCGTCGGAATTTTCGGAACGACGGTCCAGGGCAGCTACCGCTCGTACGTTCGCTGCAGCGATCCCGACAGCGCCACCACGCGAGCGATCGATGAGCTCGAGCGTGTGGGCGCCGAGCTGATCGTCGGACTGACCCATCAGAACGTGGACTCCGACAGTGCGCTTCTCGCCCGGGAGCCCCGGTTGGATCTCGTCCTTGGGGGCCACGAGCACGAGCGTCACCTGGTGACCGTAGGTGGGCGCGTGGTAGTGAAGGCCGATGCCAACTCGCGGAGCGCGCAGCTGGTAACGGTGACGCGCGAAGGTCAGGGGTGGCGGCAGCAGCCGCGGCTCTTCGAGATGCCGCGCACCGCACCAATGGATTCCACGACGGCGCGGACGGCACGGGCATGGTCGGATACACTCGTCAGGCGGTTGGGGCCGCCGCGTGTGATCGCCACGACCAGCGGGCCGATCGACGCGCGAGACGAGATCTCGCGTTCTCAGGAGACGGTGCTAGGCGATCTGGTGACCGATGCCCTGCGTTTGGGAACCGGCGCGGACGTGGCGATCCTGAATGCAGGCACGATGCGGCTGGACGACGTGATCGCCGCGGGACCGATCACCAGCTATCAGCTGGAGTCGATCTTCCTCTTTGCCGACGAGACGAGAATCGTGACGTTCCCGCTCACCGGCGCGAGGCTGCGCGCGCTGCTCGAGCACGGCGTGTCGTCGCGCAATCACGGGCGCGGCGGCTTCCTTCAGGTATCGGGTGTCCGCTTCACGTACAGCGTGGATCGTCCGAGCGGCTCGCGCATCATCGGCGACCTTCAGCGGCCAGATGGCCGGGTGATCTCTCCGACCGAGACGCTTCGCGTGTCCTTCGGCGTGTATCCGTCGTGCGAAGGTGGCGACGGCTACGAAGTGCCCGAAGCCGGTTCGGTGTGCGC
>DATFBY010000109.1:0-9175 GCA_035253585.1 Gemmatimonadaceae bacterium
AGCCGCGCCGGAGCCGGCGCGGGTGGCCGCTGCTCGACGGCGGCGCTACCGCGCCGGGGCGATGTAACACGCGGCTCGACCCGCGCGGGCTCCGACCGTGGCGTGCTGTAGCGCACGGGCTCGCGGCGATCCGCCCACCAGGTTGGTGCATTCGTGCCGTCGGCCAACAGTGCGTCTCGCATTGCGTCGGCTGTCGGCCAGCGGTCCTCAGGCGACTTCATGAGCGCTCGCTCGACTACCTCGCGAATCGCCTTCGGCGTCTCCGGTCGCAGGTCCGCGATCGGACGTGGACGGTCGCTCACATGCTTGAGCAGAAGTGCCATCGAGTTGCCGGCGGTGAACGGCGCACGCCCCGTCAGCATTTGGTAACCGACCACGCCTAACGAGTAAATGTCGCTTCTCCCATCGATTTCCCGGTCGCCGACCGCTTGTTCGGGCGACATGTATGCCGGCGTGCCGACCGCGATCCCGGTCATCGTCAGGCGGGATCCGGCTTCCATCGCCCTGGCGATTCCGAAGTCGCTCACCATCGCGCGGCCACTCTCGCCATCCAGCAGAATGTTGTCGGGCTTGATGTCGCGGTGCACGACGCCGCGCAGATGCGCGTAGGCGAGCGCGTCGGCGACTTCGGCCAGCAGCCGCCGCACCTCGTCCATCGGCTGAAGGGGCTCGTGAGCGAGAAGCCGTGCCAGATTGCCGCCGGTGATCACCGCCATCACAAAATAGGCGATCCCTTCGCGATCGCCGACGTCGTAGATGGGCACGATGTGCGCGTGCGAGAGCTGCGCCGCCGTCTGCGCCTCACGAGTGAACCGCGAGCGAATCGCCGTGTCGTGCGCCAACTCGGGCGGGAGCACCTTGATGGCCACTCGTCGATTGAGACGAGGGTCTCGAGCGCGATAGACGACGGATATCCCGCCGCGCCCGATCTCGCTCTCGAGCTCGTACTGGTCGCCTACGGCGGCGAGCACGCGCTCGCGTAGCGGATCACTCATTCCGGAATCGGCTCCTCGGGTGTCACGATCTGTACGGCGCCTCTATCGCGCATGATTCAACGCGTGACCGAGCGCCTCCAAAATGTACAACTGTCGGGCCCCCGTTGCGCCGAGCGTGATTCTCGATCCTCTACGAGACCGCTCCTCCCGCGCGGGCGCGCTCGAGCGCAGAGATATCGATCTTCTGCATTCCACGCAGGGCCTGCACCGCGCGCTCCGCCGCCGCCCGGTCCGGTCCGCCGAGTAGTGCCTGGATTGCGCGAGGGACGATCTGCCACGAGACGCCGTAGCGGTCCTTCAGCCAGCCGCACATGCTCTCTTCGCCGCCTTTGGTGAGCGCGTTCCAGTAGCGATCAATCTCCGCCTGTGTGTCGCAATTCACCACGAACGAACATGCGTCCGTGAAGCTCAGCTCCCGGCGTCCGTTCAGCAACATGAAGGGTTTGCCGTCGATGACGAGGTTGACGACGATCGCGGGCTCATTTGGCGCACCACGCATGACGTCCGTGATTTTCGAGTTGGGGAAGATGGAGAGGTAGTAGGCTGCGGCCTCTTCAGCTTCGGAGCGAAACCAGAGGCAGGGCGTCATGTCGTGCATTGCACTTTCCTCGTCAGAAATTTCGTTTTGGTTGGGCGATGAATTGGCAGAGCGGAGCCGTGTCATGCACTGCGCGCACGCCGCTGCTGGAGCTCCGCGCCGATGCGGATCGTTGGATAGACCGAGAGCGCGAGCGCGATCGGGTACCACGCTGGACCGAGATTTTGCGCGATCGCGCCCACCACGCCAATCACCGCCAGCACACTGGCGATCATACCGAGCATCAAAGCGTGGCGCATCGGCGCTCTGGGCGCCAGCCGTGCAACCAAATACCCGCTGGCGACACCGAAAACGAGACGGTACGAAAGCGCCAGCAGGTTCAGCGCCGGCTCGAACATTGGTTCCCCCCAGGACGGATAGACGCCCAGCTCGTGAAAGAGCTGATCGACTGCCAGTGACGCAGCCGCGTTGGCGATGAGCGCCGTGAAAACGGCGAAGATGCTGCGGCCGACGCGAGGCCTTATGTCCGGCGTGATGGTGATCGAGTCGTACATGGTGATCTCCGAGTTGGTCGTGAGCGGATCCCATCTGGGTCCTTCACTCCATAGTCGGAGCCGACCGGCGTCTCTCGACATCGATTCTGTCGCGCCTGGCACAGCATGCCACCGGCCGCTAAGTAGTTCGCGGCGCTCGATGTTCGACGCCGCACCAGGCAAGGGCCCGGACCTGCGTCGGCTCTGTGGGTGCCCTCGCACGGCGGGAACGAATCTGGCCATTCCCCGGTCCTCGTCCCCAATACCTATGGAACGGCATGCCCATGGCTGAGAGCCCCATCACCGTAGCCATCGTAAACACCAACCCGGATCTCGTTCGGACGCTGCGAATCAACCTCGAGACTGCCGGTTTCGTCGTGTTCGAGATTCATATCGAGGACATCCGACTCGGCCAGGCGAACGTCGATTCCTTTCTCGAGCAGCACGATCCGAAGGTGATCGTCTACGACGTGGCGCCGCCGTTCGACCAGAACTATCGGTTCCTCGAGCACCTTCGTCACGGCACCGACTTCAAGGGCAGGCAGTTCGTGCTCACGACGGTGAATCTCCGTCGAGTGCAAGAAATCGTGGGCCTCGACGAGACTGTCTACGAGGTCGTGGGACTACCGAGCGAGATCGAGGAGATCGTGCGCGCCGTGAAGGAAGCGAGCCGCGCCAGGCCCACGCGTTAGGCAAAGGGCGTTAGGTTCCTTTCCTCTCGTACGTTCCGACGAGCTCCGCGCTCTCGATGATGTGACCGCGCATCGCCGCTTCGATGCTCTGCTTGGTCGCCGCGCGGTCCTCGGACAATTGGGTGTCGAGAGCATAGAGCTTGAAGAAATACCGATGGCGGCCGATCGGCGGACACGGTCCGCCGTAGCGTGCGCGCTTCCAATCGTTGAGGCCTTGGTGCGCTCCTCCCGGAAGTTTCTCCGCGGCTCCCTCTTCGAGGCCAGTCACAGTTGGCGGGATGTTGTATACCACCCAGTGCACCCACACCGTTTTTGGTGCTTTCGGGTCTGGCGCGTCGGGATCGTCGACAATGAGTGCGAGGGTCTTGGTGTTAGGCGGAACTTCGCTCCACTCGAGAGGAGGCGCGGTGTCCTCCGCGTCGCATGTATGACGCGCTGGGATCGCCCCCAAGTGAGGAAAAGCCGGCGAGCGGATCGTGAGCGTCACGTTCGCACCGATGTCGTTGCGTCGCTCGCCTGATCGGTTCGGATGCCGGATTCGTCCGAAAGCCGATCACTCGCTGTCGTTCGCGACGCGAAACGCCGAACGACCGCTCCCGCGAGCAGCCCTAGGCCGACGCCCGCCGCGACGGCAGTGATTCCGGGATGCAGTGCGGCCGCGGTGTAGAGACTCGTCTCTTTGGTTCGCCCACTCCAGTTGCTGCCTCGCTCACCACCGTCGGCCTCAACGGATTCGTAGAGGTTGTTCGGCCGATCGATAGTCGGCTTATCAGTCTTCTGCGATTCGAATGTCGTTCGCTCCATGTACCGGTCGGCGAGGCGCGGGAACGTGGCCGCCACGCCAAGCATCTTTCCCATTCCCCCGACGACGATGTCTCGCACCGGATGTTGAGCGCAGTGCAGAATCGTTTCCGCCACCACCTCAGGCGCATACACTGGGGGCACGGGTTGCGGCTCGACTTCGAGATAGGTCTTTGCCTTGTCGAAGAGCGGCGTGTCGATACTTCCGGGCTTGACGAGACTCACCGAAATGGGGATTCCCGCCTCCTCGAGCTCCATGCGCAGGGTGTCAGTGAAGGCTTTCAGTGCGTGCTTGGCCGCCGAATAGTTGCCCTGGAGCGGGATGGCACGGTCGGCGAGTGCGCTGGCAACGTTGATGAGCGTCCCGCCCTCGCGCCCGAAATACCGAACGGCGGCGAGGCTCCCGTAAACCTGCCCCCAGTAATTCACGTCGAACTGCCGTCGCATGTCGTCGAGTGACACCTCGGTGAGGCGTCCGTAGACTGCGACTGCCGCATTGTTCACCCAGCTATCGATGCGACCAAACTCGCGAGTCGCCGTCTCGGCGATGCGTTGCACCTGCGTCGCGTCGGCCACGTCGGCGACTTGATACACGGCGCGACCGCCGGCGGCGCGGATTTCTTCAACGGCGCGTGCGAGATCCCGCTCGTTACGAGCGGCGAGGACGACACAGGCGCCTTTCTGCGCAGCCAGCTTCGAGGTCACGAGCCCAATACCGCTCGAAGCGCCGGTGATCACCATCACCTGCTCATTGATCGGCTTCTGCGTGATCTCCATTCTGCGACCTCCTATCATCGGCACGTCCTCGGTCACGTCATTCATGCGACGGTCGCGGTGCTCAGTGATGCAAGATGCTGTCGGCCAGGGCACCGAACCGGTCTCGCGCGCTAGCGGATAGCGACTCGAGAGGTGGTTGTTTCACCAAGTGAAGCGTCCCGCGCTTGTGAAGCACTTCCGCGTGCGACTCTCCGTCTGCGTCCCGCCAGAATCGCACCGTCGCCGTAGCGCCGGCGAGTCGGATGCCGCGAAGCACTACTTCCGGCAGCCAGGTCGGAAGCACCGGGTCGACAACCAGCAGGTCGAGCGGCGCGACTGGCTGGAGCCCGAGGATGGTGTGCATGAGAAGGGGAAACGCGCTTGCATTCCAGAGCTGCGGGGTGTTCGCGCGAGGATAAGCACCGGGGGTCGGTCGATCACCGCGGGCGTAGCCGCCGACGCATTCGGGTATGCGGTGCATCGGGTAGAGCTGCGCGAGATCGAACTGGGCGCGCGCGAGCTCGATCGCGCGGCTGTCGAAGCCGAACCGTCTGAGGCCGAACGCGATCGTCGCCTGCTCCACGGGCCATACGCTACCCAGGTGATAACTGATCGGATTGTAGGCCACGTGCTCCGACGTGAGCGTTCGGATTCCCCAGCCACTGAACATGTCGGGCCTGAATAAACGGCCCACGACGCGTGGCAGGTGCTCGTCGCTCACGATCCCCGATGCAACACAGTGCCCGACGTTGGAGCTCGCCGCGCGAACCAGCCTTTTGTCCGGATCCATAGCGAGGGCGAAGAAGCCGTCATCTTCCAACCACCAGTCGGTGTTGAATCGCGTCTTCAATTCACCGGCGCGACGCCAGTGCTCGCGGGCCGTGTCGCGCTCGCCCATGGCCCAGCTCAGGACGGCCGCCAGCTGTTGCGCCGCGAACCAGTAGCCTTGCAGCTCGCACGTCGCGGTCGGAGTTGGAACGGCAGCGCCGTCTTCGTATACGATCGCGCGGCCGCTATCCTTCCATCCCTGATTGTGCAGTCCATCGGACGACCGCGACTGGTACTCGAGGTAGTTGTCGCCGTCGAGGTCGCCTCGGTCGCGTGCCCAATCGAGTGCCCGACGCGCCGCATCCCAGTGGCGCGCGAGATCGGCTCTGTCCCCGGTCCACGCGTAGCGATGCGCGAGCGCGATGACGAACATCAGCGGCCCCGCATAGTCGCCGTAGTAAGCGTCGCGAGGATGCCGCCCGAGCCGAGCGAGGGGGCCCCGTCGCACCTCGTGCGGAATCCGTCCCGGCTCCGCGTCGCGCCAATCGTCGGTGTTGGTGCTCTGCATTCGGCCGAGCCGGCTGAGACTCGCCGAGAGTAGCTCGCCGCGATCGAGGAGGGCGGCCTGCCATCCCGCGGTCAGCATGTCGCGGCCAAAGAACGCTGGATACAGCGGCGTTCCCGCCTGCGGAGCGAGCCATTCGCTCGGTTCACCTTCGAGCAACGGCAATGACGACAAATCGCGCACGTTGCCGCGTACGATCTCCTCGACGACCAGATTGTCCGGCGTCTCGATGCCCGTGAGCGCGCGTTGCCAGTTCTCGCGCGCCGCATCCCGCGCGGCGATGTCGTCAGCCGAAATCGAGTGCTCCGCGTCGACAGGTTGGATGCGCAGCGTCAGCACCGCGGTTTCCTGAACACCGAGCGGGATCCGCGTAGCAATCTCGCCCGACTGAGCTGACCACTCACCGGGACCCTCTGCGTCGATGTGAGTTTGATAGTCGAGCTCAGGATGCCGATAGGCGAAGCGCAACCACGATTCGCCCGTGGTCGCCTCGACGACGGCCTGTTGTTGGCGCTTGCCGCCTAACGCTTCCTCGATGTCGGCGAAGTCCGCACCGAGCATCCATGAGAGCTGGACGCTCACGTCGCGCCTCGACCGGTTCGTGATCATGGTGGTCGCGCGCAACATTGCAAATTGGACTTCGTAGCGAACCGTAATATCCAGCGCGCGCTCCGGAATTCCGTGCTCGTCGCGCTTTTCCTCATCCCCCGACGCATCCGTTCCGCCGCCGCCAAATTCCACTCGCTCGGGATGCACGTAATTGAACGCGAGGATATCCGGCCCCTCCATCGCCGTCTCGCACAACCACGGCCGCTTTCCATTCACCATCAGTGTCAGCGTGCGGAGATGTCGGGCTTCCCGAAAGTAGTATCCCGATAACGACCGCTCCTCGCCGCACTCGCCACGATCGGTGGTCACCAGGAGCGATGGCCCGTGCCACGCGTAAAGCAACGCTGGCGGAATCAATACACGAGGCATCGCGGTAGGTGGGTGGCGCATGGGTTCATGGACTTTGAAGAAGCGCTATGCGTGCGACGCGAGTCACATGCCACATCGTGCCGATAGCGCTACCTGATCAGATCGTTCGGCTCATTCGCGCACGCATTCGCCCGTTGCTGCAAGAAGCGCCGCTCCGCTGGATTTCGGGCCAATCGCGATGCTTCGCGAAAGTGTTGCTGCGCCGACGAGCGTCGCCCCGCGCGAAGCTCCAACTCGCCCAGTGTCGCCGGAAGAAACGGATATTTTGCAAGCCGGGTGCGGTCATCGATGGCTTCGATCGCCGTGAGACCTGCTTCGGGCCCTTCGAGCTGCGCCAGCGCAATGGCGCGATTCAGCGCGACGATTGGCGACGGACGAATCCTCATCAGCATGTCGTACAGCGCTACGATCTGCGACCAGTCCGTGTCTTCCGCACGAGCGGCACTGGTGTGCACCCAGGCAATGGCCGCTTCGACATGATAGGCGGTGAGCTCCGGACCTCGGGCCGAACGGTGAAGCAGCCGTTCGCCTTCTGCCAGGAGTTTCTTGTCCCATCTGGTTCGATCCTGATCGCCGAGCGCGAGCAGGTCACCTGCCGAATCCGTGCGCGCCGAAAGACGTGCGGCACTGAGACACATCAAGGCGGCGAGCGCGTCGGTCGCCGGCGTCGCACCCAGCGGATGTTCTTGGAGTAAGCCGGTCAGTCTAAGGGCCTCGCCGCAGAGCTCCGCGCGAACCGCGAATACCGGTGATGCGCCGTGATAGCCCTCGTTGAACAGCAGGTACAGTGCTCGCTGAACGGCCGGCAGACGTGCGGAGAACTCCGCCGCATTACCGATGTCGAACAGTCGCACCGACTGCGCCACGACTTTCTTGGCGCGCGTGAGACGTTTCTCGACCGCCGCGTGCGTGGAGACGAAGGCGCCTGCCACCTCACCCACGCTGAAACCGCAAAGGATGTGAAGCACTAGCGCCACCTGCGACTCCTCTCGGACTCGTGGGTCGCAGCACGAGAACATGAGACGCAGCTGATCATCCTTGATCGCCTCGGGCGCGAGCTCCTCGTCGAGCGTCGGAACCAGCGTCCATTCGGATTCCAACAAGCGCGTCAGCTCAGGCGCGAATGTGCGCGCCGTGCGTTCGCGTCGGAGCACATCCAGCGCTCGGTTTTTCGCCACTGCCATGAGCCAGGCGGCCGGGTTCTCCGGCATCCCGCGGAACTTCCACACTTCCGTCGCGCGGCAGAACGCATCCTGAACGACGTCCTCGACGAGGCTCAGGTTGTGAACGCCAAAGACACGAGTCAGGGCCGCGACCATGCGGCCCGACTCGCGCCGAAAGAACGACTCGACCGGCTCCATCACCGAGTTACATCTTCATGACGGGTCGCACCTCGACCGATCCGCCGCGATCGAAAACCGGGCAGCCTTTCGCCAACTCGGCGGCTTCATCCAGATCCTTCGCGGTGATGAGGGTGTATCCGCCCACAAGGTCCTTGGCTTCCGCGTATGGGCCGTCGGTGATGACGCGTGACTTGCCCGTGACGACTTTGCCCGCGTGCTCCAGTGGCTGCCCCCGATCCTTCATGTGGCCACTCTTGGCGAGCTCCTGCATCCACGTCATCCACTGTTGCATCACCGCCTGCGCATCTTGAGGTGACGTGGGCCGGTTGCCACCGCGGTACAGAAAAAGGTACTCAGTCATTGGGAAAGTCCTCTCGTTGAAGGGTTGCACTGTATCGACGGGCGAAGGTGGCCAGACCGGACATCGAAAGTGAAAAATCGATCGGGAATTGCCATGACGAGACCCGCCGACGATCTTCAAATCAATGGCTGAGCGTCGTTTCAACGAATCGGAGGTCGCGGCGATCTTCGAACGGGCGACCGAGACTCGGGGCTCCGGCACACGCCTCGGGAGCTCCGGCGACGGGATGACCCTCGCCGAGCTACAGGACATCGGGCGCGAAGTTGGAATTTCGTCGGACGCAATTGCGCTAGCCGCTCAGAGCATCGATCAGGCGCCGTCAGCCCCGCTCAGATTTCTCGGTCTGCCGCTCGGCGTCTCGCGCACCGCCAACCTTGGCCGAAAGCTCAGCGACGAGGAATGGGAAAGGCTCGTTGTCGACCTCAGGGAGACGTTCAACGCTCGCGGGGTCGTGCGCAAGGAAGGCTCACTCCGCCAGTGGACCAACGGTAATCTGCAGGCGCTTCTCGAGCCGACTGAAACCGGTCAACGGCTTCGACTCCGCACCGTGAAGGGAAATGCGCCGCCGATGATGGCAGCCGGATTCGCGATGGTCGCGCTGTCCATCGCCTCGTTCGTAATCGCGGCATTGCGAGGAGGGCCGGCCGATCCCGGAATGCTGTTGGGAATGGGGATTCTGGGCGCTGCGGGTCTCGGCATGTTCGCGTCGGCGGCGCTTCGATTACCGGGCTGGGCCCGCACGCGTGAGAGACAAATGGAAGAGATCGCTGCTCGTGCGGCGCTGACCGCCGGAACGCCGCGCACTCAAGGCGAGTGACCGACCTCTGAGCTGCCTAACGCGGAGA